>NZ_JBNNSS010000014.1:0-98834 GCF_050277945.1 Lysinibacillus sp. NPDC097214 | reverse complement strand
CACCCGTTCCCATACCGAACACGGAAGTTAAGCTCTTTAGCGCCGATGGTAGTTGGGGGCTTCCCCCTGTGAGAGTAGGACGTCGCTAGGCACCTAGAAAAGTCGAGGATTTATTCCTCGGCTTTTTTTGTTTTAATCCATTTTCCCTTGACGTAATTGTTGCTGTCGCTTCGCTTTCGCACAGAAAACATTTGTAGCTGTCGCTTTGCTTTCGCTACTTGTTCTTTGTTGAGGTGGTAATTTACTTCGCCTAACTTTTCACCAAGTTGGTTATTCTCTAAAACTTCTTCAGTCACAATGTAATGTGTATTATTGTACTTTACGAAGTGAAATGCCCAAGAAGATGAAGAATTGCATCCTATTAACAAGAAAATTAACAAAAAACAACAAAAATAAAAAGAATACTTCAAAGTCATACCTCCTTTCGGAAATAATACCATTTTTTCAGGAAATTCAGAATGAAAGAGGATAATTCTATTATCTCAGCAGAACATAATGATGGTGAGTTATCAGAGATTAGATTAGTAGCGGATCTTAATTTAGAAGAAATAAATAATAATTAAAAACTACTTGCCACTTACTTATAAAAAAACGAGGTATAGAAGAAAGACAGCGGTTACGGAAGCGTTATGGTGAAGAGCATTTTATTAATAAATCAAACATACTAAAGGGACAAACTAAAGGTATAATGAAACTCATACGAGGAAAAATTATTGGATACAAGATCGAAAGGAAGAAAGATTTGGGAAAAAAACAAATTTGGTATGAAGTAGAAGAAAACGAAACAATTGAAGATTGTTTGGCAAGAATGCGTCGAGATGGTTATATGGCAGTGGGAAGAAAAGAAGAACCAATTTTTCATTTAGTCAATGGAGAACCAACATATTTACGTCAAAAAATACAATTTAAAGCGATGGACTGGCAAGAATCCGAGTAAATTTGACTAAAATCCGAACGTTCATAAATAACAAAAATAAAATGTTCGCATTTTTGCATTGACGATAGTGGAATGACTTGTTAAAATATGAGAAGGAAAAACAAATAAATCCCACATATATGCTAGAGGATTGGCTCTAGTGTCTCTACCCGGCACCGTAAATGCCGGACTATGCGGGAAAGCACTTTTGGCATGTTACGGAAGGGTGTGTGTACAGAAATGTACATTTACATATTCTTTTCATAATAAGTCCTCAAGTAAACTGCTTTCACGTGTATGGTAGAGAGTAGTTTATTTGAGGATTTTCTTTGTTATAAAAGAAAAAGTAAAGAATTGTAGTAGCTATAATATATTTGATCATTTTTCTATCGTTAAAAAGGAGCGACAATCATGAATCCGAAAATCGGTGTCATTATGGGGAGTTCAAGTGACTGGGAAACAATGAAACATGCATGTGATATTTTAGATGAATTACAAGTACCATACGAGAAAAAGGTAGTGTCTGCACACCGTACTCCTGACTTAATGTTTGAGTATGCAGAATCAGCACGTGAGCGAGGTATTCAAGTAATTATCGCTGGTGCAGGTGGAGCTGCACATTTACCAGGAATGGTAGCAGCTAAAACAACGTTACCGGTAATCGGTGTTCCTGTGCAATCCCGTGCTCTTAACGGTCTTGATTCACTATTATCAATCGTTCAAATGCCTGGAGGTGTACCTGTAGCAACAGTAGCAATTGGCAAAGCAGGAGCGACGAATGCAGGCTTGCTTGCAACACAAATTTTATCGACAACAGATGCACAGCTTGCTAATAAACTAGATGCTAGACGTGAAGCCACGAAGCAACAAGTACTGGAAAGCACAGGTGACTTAGTGTGACAAAGATAATTTATCCAGGGCAAACGATAGGCATTATCGGAGGAGGGCAACTTGGTCGTATGATGGCACTTGCTGCAAAAGAAGCAGGCTTTAAAGTTGCTGTTCTCGAACCATTAATGGATTCACCATGTGGACAGGTTGCGGATGTACGTATTGTAGCACCATATGATGATGAGGCGGCTTTAGAAGAACTTGCCGAGGTAAGTGACGTTATAACGTATGAGTTTGAAAACATCGATTATGATGGCTTAAAACGCTTAACACAAATGGCTTACGTTCCACAAGGAGCAGAGCTAGTACGCATTACACAAAACCGTGTGACTGAGAAAGAAGCGATTGTGAACGCAGGTTGTCCGGTAGCCCCTTATTTGGTTGTAAATACATATGAAGAATTACTAGCCAATATCGATAGGATTAGTTATCCTTGTATAGTCAAAACAGCAAGAGGTGGCTACGATGGCAAGGGGCAGCAGCTTTTAAAATCTGCAGAAGACCTATCGTTAGCAAAGGGGCTTTTTTCTCATTCACAATGTATTGTTGAGGGATTTGTGCCTTTCGTTAAAGAAGTGTCTGTCATTGTACAAAGAAACGGTGATGGTGAATCATATTGTCAGCCAGTTGGAGAAAATATTCATGTTCATCATATTTTACATGAAACGATTGTGCCAGCTCGTATAAAAGAGGAAACAGCACAGGCTGCAGAGCGCGAAGCCTTGAAAATTGCTGATTACTTAAATTTAGTAGGCACATTAGCTGTAGAAATGTTTGTATTAGAAGATGGTGGCATTGTTATTAATGAATTAGCACCAAGACCTCATAATTCAGGTCACTATTCAATAGAAGCATGTAATGTTTCACAGTTCCATCAGCATATACGCGCTGTTTGTGGTTGGCCATTACGTAAACCACAACTTTGGGCACCATCTATTATGATTAATGTTTTAGGGCAGCATGTCATGCCACTTAGTAACTCAATTGCTAAATATCCTGAATGGTCTATACATCTTTATGGGAAAGCTGAAGCTAAGGTGAACCGTAAGATGGGCCACGTAACGATTATGACAAAAAACTTAGAAGAAACACTACAACAAATCGAGAGTTCTGGCATTTGGTCAGAATAGAAGGAGAAACGCAATGATCGAACGTTACACAAGACCCGAAATGGGCGCAATTTGGACAGAACAAAATAAATATCAAGCTTGGCTAGAGGTTGAAATCTTAGCATGTGAGGCTTGGGCAGAATTAGGCGACATTCCAAAAGAAGATGTAGTTAAAATCCGTGAAAATGCTTCATTTGATGTGAATCGTATTTTAGAGATTGAGCAAGAAACACGTCATGATGTTGTAGCATTCACTCGTGCCGTATCTGAAACACTTGGCGAAGAGCGAAAATGGGTGCACTATGGTTTAACTTCAACGGACGTAGTTGATACAGCCCTTTCTTTTTTAATTAAACAAGCGAATGATATTTTACGTAAAGACATCATGAATTTCATTGATATTATTGCTGCAAAAGCAAAAGAGTATAAGCATACGGTCATGATGGGACGTACACACGGTGTTCATGCTGAGCCAACAACTTTCGGTTTGAAATTAGGTTTATGG
This sequence comes from Lysinibacillus sp. NPDC097214, assembly GCF_050277945.1. NCBI lineage: Bacteria > Bacillati > Bacillota > Bacilli > Caryophanales > Bacillaceae > Lysinibacillus > Lysinibacillus sp. NPDC097214. The sequence goes on along the minus strand of NZ_JBNNSS010000014.1, from coordinate 95,413 downwards.
TATGAAGAAATGAAGCGTAACTTAGAACGCTTTGAAGCAGCAGCAAAAGTAATTGAAACAGGAAAAATGTCTGGTGCAGTTGGAACATATGCCAATATCGACCCTCGAGTTGAGCAATATGTATGCGATAAATTAGGTCTATCAGCATCACCTATTTCAACACAAACATTACAACGTGATCGCCATGCACAGTATTTTGGGGCGTTGGCATTAATCGCAACATCAATAGAGAAATTTGCAACAGAGATTCGCGGTTTGCAAAAATCTGAAACACGTGAAGTTGAGGAAGGATTTGCAAAAGGGCAAAAAGGCTCGTCAGCGATGCCTCATAAACGTAATCCAATCGGGTCTGAAAACATGGTTGGTATGTCACGATTAATGCGTGGCTATATGGTAACAGCTTATGAAAACGTAGCATTATGGCATGAGCGTGATATTTCACATTCATCTGCAGAGCGCGTTATTTTACCGGATGCAACGATTACACTTAACTATATGTTAAATCGCTTCGGTAACATTGTGAAAAACTTAACAGTATTCCCTGAAAACATGAAACGTAATATGGGTCGCACTTTTGGTCTAATTTACTCTCAACGCATCCTATTAGCACTTATCGATAAAGGGTTAGTGCGTGAGGAAGCGTATGATACAGTACAACCTTTAGCGATGCAGTCGTGGGACGAGCAAGTTCAGTTCCGTACGTTAGTCGATGCAAGTGAAAAAATTACATCGTATTTAACGAAAGAAGAGCTAGATGAGTGCTTCGACTACAACTACCATTTACAGCATGTAGATATGATTTTTGAGCGTCTTGGACTTAACTAACATTTATCTTCATTCAGCAACTGAATGAAGATAAGGCCTCCGGCGGATGTCACGGATTTTGAAAGGAATGAATTGTGCTAGCACAATTCAAAATCCGGACTCAATTACGCCAAGGCGAAATTGATTGAGTAGCCACTAGCGGATGTTACAGGATTGAATCGTATACGTACGATTCAATTCTGAACAATACGCGTGTATTTCATAATATCAGGGGGAGTAACGAAATGACTACAGGTCAACTTTTGTATGAAGGTAAAGCAAAAAAATTGTATACAACAGAGGAGCCAAATGTGTTACTCGTTGAATACAAGGATAGTGCAACAGCATTTAATGGTGAGAAAAAAGAAGAAATTGAAGGTAAAGGCGTATTAAATAATCGCATTACCTCTCTAATTTTCGAAAAATTGCAAGCTAACGGAATTGCGTCACATTTCGTGAAACAATTATCTAATACGCAGCAGCTTGTAAAAAAGGTAGATATTATTCCAATAGAGGTCGTAGTTCGTAATATAGCAGCAGGTAGCTTAGCGAAAAGTCTCGGCTTGGAGGAAGGTACACCATTAAAACGCTCAATCGTTGAGTTTTACTATAAAGACGATGAACTAGGCGATCCGCTCATTACAACGGAGCATATTGACGTACTTGATCTTGCAACACCTGAGGAAGTGACAGCCATTTATAATGGTGCACTTGCAGTTAACGAAGTTTTGCAGCCTATATTTGCAGATGTCAACGTTACACTAATTGACTTTAAATTAGAGTTCGGACGTGACAATGATGGAAATGTACTGCTGGCAGATGAAATATCACCAGATACATGCAGACTTTGGGATGCAACTACAAAGCAAAAGTTAGACAAAGATGTCTTTCGTAGAGACCTTGGTAATTTAACTGAAGTTTATACTATTATACTTTCTAGACTCGGAGGCAAATAACAATGAAAAAAGTTAAAATTTACGTAACATTACGTGAAAGCATTCTTGATCCACAAGGTTCAGCTGTACAAGGTTCTTTAGTGAAAATGGGTTACGCTGAAGTAGAAGATTTACGTATCGGTAAATATCTTGAACTAGCAATTAAAGATACAGAACGTGATATTGATACTCTAGTAAAAGAAATGTGTGAAAAGGTTTTAACTAACGTTGTAATCGAAGACTACCGTTACGAAGTCGAGGAGGCTAACTAATCATGAAATTCGCAGTACTCGTGTTCCCTGGGTCAAACTGTGATATCGATATGTATCATGCGATTAAAGACGAGCTAGGTGAAGAAGTAGAATATGTATGGCATACAGCAACAGATTTAAGTGGTTTTGATGGTATTTTAGTACCGGGAGGCTTTTCATACGGGGATTACCTTCGCTGTGGTGCGATGGCAAATCAATCTAATATTATGGCAGAGGTCAAGAAGGCAGCAGATGCCGGTAAGCCAGTATTAGGAGTATGTAATGGATTCCAAATCCTAACTGAAGCAGGTTTATTACCAGGTGCATTACTTCGAAACAAAAATTTGAAATTCGTGTGCCGTACAATCCAGCTTAAAGTTGAAAACAATAATACATTATTCACAAACCAATATGAGCAAGGTCAAATGATTAATATTCCAATCGCACATGGTGAAGGTAACTACTACTGTGACGAGGAAACTTTACAAGCATTAAAAGATAACAATCAAATCGTGTTTACATACTCAGGCGAAAATCCAAACGGTTCTTTAGAAGATATCGCAGGGATTATAAACGAGCGCGGCAATGTACTAGGTATGATGCCTCACCCAGAGCGAGCTGTTGATGCACTGGTGGGCGGAGCAGACGGTCTAGCAGTATTTAAATCAATTGTGAAGCAGTGGAGGGAAAATCATGTCAACAACTAAGTTTGAGCCAACAGCACAGCAAATTAAAGATCAAAAGCTATACGCTTGTATGGGGATGTCAGACGAAGAATTTGCAATGGTAGAAGGTATTATAGGGCGTCTACCAAACTGGACAGAGACAGGTCTTTTCTCAGTAATGTGGTCTGAGCACTGCTCATACAAAAATTCAAAACCAGTGTTAAGTAAATTCCCTACGAAGGGTCCACAAGTTTTACAAGGTCCAGGTGAAGGTGCTGGTATCGTAGACATTGGTGATGAGCAAGCAGTTGTATTTAAAATGGAATCACATAACCATCCTTCAGCAATTGAACCTTACCAAGGTGCTGCCACAGGTGTTGGTGGTATTATCCGTGACGTTTTCTCAATGGGTGCACGTCCAATTGCGATGCTGAACTCACTACGCTTTGGCGAATTAAAATCAGCGCGTGGAAAATATTTATTTGAAGAAGTCGTTGCTGGGATCGCAGGTTACGGTAACTGTATCGGGATTCCTACAGTAGGTGGCGAGATCCAATTCGATCCTTGCTATGAAGGCAATCCATTAGTTAATGCCATGTGTGTAGGTTTAATTGACCACAAAGATATTCAACGTGGAATCGCAGCTGGTGTAGGGAATACAGTTATGTATGTTGGCGCTAAAACAGGTCGTGACGGTATCCATGGTGCAACATTTGCCTCTGAGGAGTTAACAGAAGAATCTGAGAACCAACGTCCGGCAGTACAAGTAGGAGATCCGTTTATGGAGAAACTTTTACTTGAAGCATGTTTAGAAGTTGTAAAATCTGACGCTCTTGTAGGTATTCAAGATATGGGTGCTGCTGGTCTTACTTCTTCATCAGCAGAAATGGCTTCTAAGGCTGGCTCTGGTGTAGAAATGAACTTAAACTTAGTACCTCAACGTGAAACAGGCATGACAGCATATGAAATGATGCTATCTGAATCTCAGGAGCGTATGCTACTTGTTGTGACAAAAGGTCGCGAAGATGAAATTAAAGCGATTTTCGATAAATATGATTTAGATGCTGTGGCAATTGGTCGAGTGACTGATGATAAAATGCTTCGCCTTTTACATAATGGTGAAGTTGTAGCGGAAGTACCTGCTGATGCACTTGCAGAAGATGCACCAGTTTATCATAAGCCATCTGCAGAGCCTGCTTACTATGCAGAGTTCCAAGCGATGGAAAACACAGAGCCAGCGGTAAAAGATTACAAAGAAACATTAAATGCACTTTTACAAGCACCAACAGTTGCTTCAAAAGAGTGGGTTTACGATCAATATGATTATCAAGTTCGTACATCAACAGTCGTTGCACCAGGTTCTGATGCAGCCGTTATCCGCGTTCGCGGTACGAACAAAGGATTAGCGATGACTACAGACTGTAACTCTCGTTATATTTTCCTAGATCCAGAAGTAGGCGGTGCCATTGCTGTAGCTGAGGCGGCTCGTAATATCGTAGCAACTGGTGGTACGCCATTAGCGATTACTGACTGCCTAAACTTCGGTAATCCTGAGAAGCCAGAAATCTTCTGGCAAATTGAAAAATCAGCTGATGGTATTTCAGCGGCTTGTACAGCACTGAATTCACCAGTAATCGGTGGTAACGTGTCTCTTTATAACGAACGTTCTGGTGAAGCGGTTTACCCAACACCAACAATCGGTATGGTTGGACTAATTGAAGATTTAGCACATGTAACAACTCAAGAAGTAAAAGCAACTGGTGATGTAGTATTTGTGATCGGCGATACAAAAACTGAATTCGGTGGTTCGGAGCTTCAAAAATTATTAAATAATGGGGTTATTTCAGGGAAAGCACCAGCGATTGACCTACAAATTGAAGTTGCACGTCAACAAGCATTGCTTACGGCAATTAAAGCAGGAATCGTACAATCTGCACATGATGTAGCAGAAGGTGGTCTTGCAGTGGCTCTTGCTGAAACAACATTTGGCGCTAATGGCTTAGGTCTTGATGTGACATTAACAGGCTCTGCTACAACAGCATTATTCAGTGAAACACAATCTCGTTTCGTTGTAACAGTGAAAGAAGAAAATGCAGCTGCATTTGTAGAAATTGTAAAAGACGCAAAGAAAATCGGTGTCGTAACAAACGATGCGCTTGTTAAAATCAACGGTGACAACGGTGTGCTTGTAGAAGGTACAGTGGAGGAATTCCGTTCTAATTGGAAAGGAGCAATCCCATGCTTGCTGAACTCAGAGGCTTAAACGAAGAATGTGGGGTGTTTGGTATTTGGGGCAACCCGAATCCAGCACACCTTAGTTATTACGGGCTTCATGCTCTTCAACACCGTGGCCAAGAAGGAGCTGGAATCGTCGTTTCTGACGGTCAGCATCTTCGCGCGGTGAAAGGCGAAGGACTAGTTAATGATGTTTTCAACGAAGAGAAGTTAAAGGCAGTGGACGGAAAAGCAGCAATTGCCCATGTCCGTTATACGACTGCTGGAGGAGGCGGTATTGAAAATGTACAGCCGTTATTATTCCACTCGTCAACTGGTAGCCTTTCAATTGCTCATAACGGTAATTTAGTCAATGCAACGCACTTAAAACAGTACTTAGAGCGACAAGGGAGTATTTTCCATTCTAGCTCCGATACTGAAGTGCTTGGGCATCTTATTAAGAAAAGCTCGCTTTCACCATTCCGTGCAAAGGTGAAAAATGCCCTCTCATTATTAAAGGGTGCTTACTCATTCTTAATTATGACTAAAGATGAAATGCTTGTCGCACGTGATCCACATGGTTTACGTCCATTATCTCTTGGAAAGCTAGGAGATGGTTGGGTTGTTGCCTCTGAAACTTGTGCATTTGATTTAATAGGTGCAGAATTTGTTCGCTCTGTTGAACCTGGTGAGTTATTAATTATTAACGATGAAGGTGTAAAATCTGATCGTTTTGCAGAGATGGATAAACGTGCAATGTGCGCGATGGAGTACGTTTATTTAGCACGTCCTGATTCTGATATTGATGGTATTAACGTCCACATGGCGCGTAAACGTATGGGAAAACAGCTTGCTCGTGAATGTGCACATATTGAAGCTGATGTTGTTACAGGTGTCCCTGACTCAAGTATTTCAGCAGCAATTGGTTTTGCCGAGGAAAGCGGTATTCCGTATGAACTAGGTCTTATTAAAAATCGTTATGTAGGTCGTACATTTATCCAGCCGACACAGGAATTACGTGAGCGCGGTGTGAAGATGAAGCTTTCTCCGGTTGTTCAAGTCGTAAAAGGTAAACGAGTAGTGATGGTGGACGATTCAATCGTTCGTGGTACAACTTCACGACGTATTGTAAAAATGTTAAAAGATGCAGGGGCAGCAGAAGTACATGTTGTGATTTCTTCGCCACCGATGACGGATCCTTGCTATTATGGCATCGATACTTCAACACATGAAGAATTGATTGCATCTAGCCAAACTGTAGATGAAATCCGTGAAACGATAGGAGCCGATTCACTAACATTCCTTTCCGTTGAAGGTATGGTAGAGACGATTGCAAGACCATATGAAGATGAAAACCGTGGATTATGCCTAGCATGCTTTACAGGTAAATATCCAACAGAAATTTTCCCAGATACAATCTTACCGCATGAAAAAGAACTATTACGTTAAGAAAAACATCTAAATACGTCTAGCAATGATGACAAATCAAGATTCAGATGTGCCAAGGCGATTTGGATGATAAGGAGGAACTCTGCGTGTCAAAAGCATATGAACAAGCAGGTGTAAATATTGAAGCAGGCTACGAAGCTGTAAAACGAATGAAGTCTCACGTTGAACGTACAAACCGTCTAGGTGTGATGGGCACGTTCGGTGGTTTTGGTGGTATGTTTGACTTGTCAGAACTAAATCTTAAGGAACCTGTTCTTATTTCAGGTACTGATGGTGTTGGGACAAAGCTAAAGCTAGCGTTTATGGTGGACAAGCATGACACTATTGGCGTTGACTGTGTAGCGATGTGCGTCAATGATATCGTAGCGCAAGGTGCTGAACCATTGTACTTTTTAGATTATGTAGCCCTTGGAAAGGCAGAGCCTGCAAAAATTGAGCAAATTGTAAAGGGCGTTGCAGATGGCTGTGTGCAATCTGGTGCGGCATTAATCGGTGGTGAAACTGCAGAGATGCCAGGTCTTTACGAAGAAGATGAGTATGATTTAGCTGGTTTTGCAGTAGGAGCCTGTGAAAAATCAGCCATCGTAACAGGTGAGAACATCGTAGAGGGTGACGTGCTTGTTGGTATTGCTTCAAGTGGGGTGCATTCAAACGGTTACTCATTAGTGCGAAAAATTGTCTTTGCAGATAATCAGTACGCAGTTGATTCGATTGTGGAAGGCTACGAGGATCTTGGTCCTATCGGGGAAGCCTTGTTAGTGCCAACAAAATTATATGCGAAACCTGTACTTGCAGCTTTAAAAGCAGCAGACGTTCATGGCTGTGCACATGTAACGGGCGGTGGCTTTTATGAGAACCTACCACGTATGATGCCAGAAGGATTAGCAACTGAAATTGACTTAGGTTCTTGGCCAGTCTTACGTATTTTTGAGTTCTTAAAAGAAAAAGGACAGTTAGAGGACAAGGATTTATATAATGTCTTTAACATGGGCATTGGCTTCGTTTTAGCTGTACCTGCAGCTGAAGTAGAGAAAGTGCTTGCTACAGTAGAAGCAAATGGTGAAAAAGCATACAAAATTGGTCGCGTTGTGAAAGGCGAAGGTGTTGTATTCAATGGCTCACATGATGGGAGTTTAGTGTAATGACTGCACCAACTAAAATTGCCGTTTTTGCTTCAGGTAGCGGCAGTAACTTTCAAGCTATTCAAGAGGCCATTGAACGTGGTGAACTACATGCAAAGATTGAACTTGTTGTGACAGACAAGCCTAGCGCATTTGTAGTGACACGTGCTGAAAACTATAGTATTCCAGTGCTAGCTTTAAGTCCAAAAGAGTTTTCATCAAAGGCAGATTACGAGACTGCTATTATCGAGGCTCTTCAAGAACGTCATGTAGAATGGATTGTGCTTGCAGGTTATATGCGCTTAATTAGTGAAGTATTGCTAACTGCCTACCCACAGCGCATTGTGAATATTCATCCTTCACTATTACCGGCCTTCCCTGGTAAGGATGCCATTGGTCAAGCGATGGAGCAGGGTGTCAAGATAACAGGGGTAACAGTCCATTTTGTGGATGAGGGTATGGATACAGGGCCTATTATTGCACAAGCGGCAGTTCAAGTAGTTGAAGGCGACCGTGTGGCAACAGAAGCGGCAATTCACCAGGAAGAGCATGTACTCTATACAAAAGCTTTAGAGCAATTATTAAAGTAATCAGTGGTGAGGAGTTAGGTCTTCAGGAACAATACAGCCTAACTCTACTCTATCAATAATAGCAAGACATATTCGTGGCAAACACGATAAAAATTGGTTCATCACCAAAAATTGTGGATGACTTTTGTTAAAACGTCTACTATGTAAATAAGTTGATCTTCGTTACGGCTGGGCGACTCCTTGGGGATTAGCGATTAGGGGAACGAAGGCTAAAACCATCACATCCTGTGATAACGCCTTCGTGACCAACATCGTGTTGGCCCGAGACCCTGGAGCGAGCATCGCGAGTGAAGCGGCTCATCGGACGCCCCCAGGAAGCTCTGCTCTGCGCGAAAGCGAAGCGTCAGCGGCAAAGCGCCTAGCCGGAACGGAAATCAACCACACGTTTTGGTGATGATCCTAAAAATTAGGAGGATTTCGTTGTGACAAAACGCGCATTAATCAGTGTTTCCAATAAAGATGGTATTTTAGAATTTGCAAAAGAACTAGTAGCATTAGGTTATGAAATTTTATCAACTGGTGGTACGAAAAAAATGTTACAAGACAATAATGTTGCCGTAACAGCAGTAGATGAAGTAACTAAATTCCCTGAAATTTTAGATGGCCGTGTAAAAACTTTAAATCCAATGATTCACGGTGGACTATTAGGAAAATTTGACGATGCTTCTCATCAAGCACAAATGAATGAGCATGGAATTGAGCCAATCGAGATCGTTTGTGTCAATCTTTACCCGTTTGTTGAAACAATTTCAAAGCCTAATGTAACATGGGATGATGCGATCGAAAATATCGACATCGGTGGCCCAACAATGTTACGTTCTGCAGCAAAAAACCATCAATATGTAACAGTAATTGTGGATAGCAATGACTATGCGAACGTATTAGAGGAACTAAAAGCTAATGGAGCAACGACTATTGAAACACGTCGTAAGTTAGCTGCAAAAGTTTTCCGTCACACAGCCGCTTATGATTCATATATATCAAACCACTTAACAGAAGAAGAGTTCCCAGAGAGCTTAACAATGACATATGAATTAAAACAAAACTTACGCTATGGTGAAAATCCTCATCAAAAAGCGGCATTCTATCAAAAACGTCTAGGCTCTGATTTTTCATTAGCTTATGCTACGCAATTGCATGGTAAAGAATTATCATACAACAATATTCAGGACGGGAATGCAGCATTGCAAATTGTTAAAGAGTTTAAAATGCCTGCAGCAGTAGCTGTAAAGCACATGAATCCTTGTGGTGTTGGAACTGGCGTAACATTAGAAGAAGCGTTTGATAAAGCATATGAAGCAGATTCAACGTCTATTTTTGGTGGCATTATTGCTTTAAATATGGAAGTGGATGCAGCAACTGCTGAAAAATTAAGCCATATATTTTTAGAAATTATTATTGCACCAGCTTTCTCCCAAGAAGCACTTGATATTTTAACGAAGAAGAAAAATATTCGTCTCTTAACAATTCCTTTCGGGCAAGCAAAACAAGACAAATTCAATGTTGTATCGGTTGAAGGTGGTCTTCTTGTACAAGAACCAGATCGCTACGGTTTTTCTAATGCAGATATTAAAGTTGTCACAGACCGTGAACCGACAGCACAAGAATGGGAAGCATTACAACTTGGCTGGGCAGTTGTGAAGCATGTTAAATCTAATGCTATCGTCGTTACAGATTCTCAAATGACACTTGGTGTTGGCGCTGGCCAAATGAACCGTGTTGGAGCAGCTAAAATCGCATTTGAGCAAGCTGGTGAAAAAGCAAAAGGTGCAGCACTAGCATCAGATGCATTCTTCCCAATGAGCGATACTGTAGAAGCAGCTGCAGCGGCTGGCATTACAGCCATTATTCAACCAGGCGGCTCTATAAAAGATCAGGATTCAATCGATAAAGCAAATGAATACGGCATTGCAATGGTATTTACTGGCGTACGTCATTTCAAACACTAATTAAAACACGTTAAAAACTAGACCGAGATGTTGGTTCATCTCGGTCTTACTTACAAATAGGAGGATTCCCTAGAATGAAAGTATTAGTTATTGGAAGCGGCGGTCGTGAGCATGCTATCGCCAAACAATTTAGTATTTCACCATCTGTTAATAAAGTATTTGTAGCACCTGGTAATGATGGCATGAGAGATGATGCGGAAATCGTTGCGATTGATACGATGGATTTTGCAGGTCTTGCACAATTTGCAAAAGAGAACGCAATAGATTTAACTTTTGTAGGACCTGAGCAACCACTTGCTGAAGGCGTAGTTGACTTCTTTACTGCTCGTGGTTTACGAGTATTTGGTCCAACAAAGGTAGCAGCACAAATCGAAAGCAGTAAATCATACGCGAAAGATATTATGAATAAATATAATATCCCAACAGCGGCACATGAAACGTTTACTGAGGCTACAAAGGCTATCGCCTATATTAAAGAGCAAGGTGCACCAATCGTTATCAAAGCAGATGGATTGGCAGCTGGTAAAGGTGTAGTTGTAGCAATGACTGAAGATGAAGCAGTTGAAGCTGTAGAGGATATGATTGGGAACCAACGTTTTGGTGAATCATCTTCCCGTGTTGTCATTGAAGAATTCCTAGACGGAGAAGAATTCTCCTTTATGTCATTTGTCCATAAAGGTCAGATCTATCCAATGGTCATTGCTCAAGATCATAAACGTGCTTATGATTGCGATAAAGGACCGAACACAGGTGGTATGGGAGCCTATTCCCCAGTACCTCAAATTTCACAAGACGTAGTGGATGAAGCTTATAAGACAATTGTTGAACCTACCGTGAAAGGTATGGGGGCGGACGGTGTATCATTTACAGGAATTTTATATGCAGGATTGATTTTAACGAAAAATGGTCCAAAAGTGATTGAGTTTAATGCACGCTTTGGTGATCCAGAAACACAAGTAGTTTTACCACGTATGGCATCTGACTTTGGTGCATTTATGACAGCATTAATGGATGAAACGCCATTTGATTTGCAATGGTCTGAAGAAGCGGTGCTAGGTGTAGTTATTGCCGCTGAAGGATATCCAGGGGACGTTGAAAAAGGACATGCATTACCTAACCTAGAGGCTCTATCAGCTTCACACGCGGTATTCCACGCAGGTACAAAGCTTGTAGATGAGAAGTTTGTAGGGAATGGTGGCCGAGTTTTATTAGTTGGAGCAAAGGCATCTACTTTAAAAGAAGCACAAGAAAAAGTATACGCAGGCATTGCTACTGAAAAATGGGACAATTTCTTCTACCGTAAAGATATCGGCTGGCGTACGTTTAAGTAGTGACTGATTAAATGAGCCGAACATAAATCAACCCTCGTTGTAGTAATCTGCCATACAAGTGTTTTTAATAAATTTTGGTCCATCATCGTAATTTAGAGATGACATTTTGTTAAAATGTATGCTTTGCAAATAGTTGATTGGAGTGGAGGCTGGGCGACTCCTCGGGGATTAGCGTTTCAGATGAGACCCTGCAGCGTAGCGAAGCGGCTCATCGAACGCCCCCAGGAAAGCGCCCAGCCGGAACGGAAATCAACCCCTTACTATGGTGATGGTCACTATAATTAAATATTTTAATCATACTGTGAAACTTCTTATTGTTTTCAAACGTATGATTTACAAGGGTGAGAGCCGTCTCAACAATACAGTTGAGACGGCTCCTTTGACTAAGAAGGATTTTGTGCATTATTTGTGGAACTTTTACTTTCTGAGGAGTTTTGATTGGAAGTGCTGGAGTCAGATTGCTTTGACGCAGTTGCGTTTGATCCTGACAAATTTCCAGTTATAACGGAGGAGAAATCCTTCATAAGTTTATCGATTTGTTCAGATGACATAGAATTTTGGCCACTGAACATACTTTGCATAGAAGAGTTGCTGTTATTGTTGCTGGTGTTCATAGCACTCTCCATACTTGAGCTCAGTAAAGCTTTAGTTGGGCAATACTTAAAGATACCCTCAGCCATTTTCATGGCACCAAAAGCAATCATCAATCGACCACCCGTACAGTTAGGATTTCTTGAGACCTTAGCGATACCGAATGCCGTTAAACTTGCACCCATGGCAAAGCGACAAAAGGCATTTTTTTCGCTTAAATTCGTTTCCTGCATCATCATATTTCCTCCTTTAGTCATTGTGGAAAAAATAAAGCGGGGGCACTTTGCTTTATGAAAGTGCTGTGTTACGATTGAAACAAGATGATTGCATAAAGCACTAAAATTATGAAAGAAAGCGTTTATGCAGTAGTAGTATGTGATTTCAAGTAGGATTTACACAATGAAATTTTACGTAATTTAGGAAGGAGCGAATAGAATGGATCCAGTATGGAAAATTACAGAATTACGCCAACAATTAGCTGTAATTGATGGTAAAAAAGCACCTGATATTGTATTAAAAAATGCGCGTTATTTACATAGCATGCTCAAACAATGGGTAGTAGGGAACATTTGGATTTTAGGAGATCGTATTGTTTATGTTGGTGATAGAATGCCTCCGTTATTAGAAGGGACAGAGGTGGTCGATTGTACGAATAAAACAATTGTACCAGGATATATTGAGCCACATGTTCATCCGTTCCAGTTATACCATCCACAATCTTTTGCTGATTTTTGTGGACAGCTAGGCACTACAACTTTTATTTCAGATAATTTAAGCTTCGTTTTATCTTTAGAAAATAAGAAAGCGTTTTCAATTTTGGATGATTTGAAAAAACTACCGTTTTCATTTTATTGGTGGACTCGTTTTGATTCGCAAACTGAAATGGAGCAGGAGGAAGAGATTTTTTCTAATACGTCCATTTTAGAATGGCTAGAACGAGATGACGTTTTACTTGGAGGAGAATTAACGGGCTGGCCAAGGTTGTTACATGGAGATGACCAAATGCTTTATCGCATGCAAATGGCTAAGGGCTACGGAAAAAAAATTGAAGGGCACTTCCCTGGTGCATCAGAACGCACTTTAGCACGTATGAAGCTACTTGGTGCAGATGGTGATCATGAAGCTATGACAGTGGAAGAGGTGGAGCGACGTATTATGCAAGGGTATGCTGTAACGCTGCGTCATTCTTCGATACGTCCAGACTTACCACATCTATTAAAAGGAATCGTCGAAAAAGAACTACCTATTTTTGATCATTTAATGATGACAACAGATGGGTCGACACCCTCTTTTCATGACGATGGTGTGATGGATAAATGTATTCAAGTAGCCTTAGATGCAGGTGTAGCACCAATCGATGCTTATCAAATGGCTTCTTATAATGTGGCGCGTTATTATAATATGTCCAGCTTACATGGCTTTATCGCAACTGGTCGATTTGCTTCCCTTAATATTTTACAAGATGAATGGCACCCGGTTCCTGAGAGTGTACTATCGAAGGGTGTTTGGTTAAAACGTGATGGAGAGCAAGTGCAAAAACTTGCTGCAATTGATTATTCAGCGCTTCCTGCATTTGACTTAGATTTTTCTTTAACGTCTCATGATTTTCAATTCTCGATGCCGTTTGGAATTGAGTTAGTAAATGATGTTATTACCAAACCATATAACTCATTAATTACTAGAGAAGGGCAGCTTGCAGATCACGATGAATGTTATTTAATGCTTATTAATAGAGATGGCGATTGGCATGTTAACACGATGATTAAAGGTTTTGCTACTAGTGTTCAAGGCTTTGCTTCATCTTATTCGAATACAGGCGATATTTTGCTAATCGGAAAGAATAAAGATGATATGATTACAGCTTTTGAAGAAATGAAGGCAATGCGTGGTGGGATTGTACTTGCTGAAAAGGGTGAAGTAATTGCATCTATTCCATTAACTATTGGTGGTCTTTTGCATGATGGGGATGTTAAGGCGCTATCAGAAAAAGAGAAGGTCTTAAAACAAGCATTAGCAGAACGTGGTTACCACTTAGGAGACGCAATTTATTCTTTATTATTTTTACAATCTACACATTTACCATATATCAGGATAACACCAAAAGGGATTTTTGATGTTATGAAGAATAAGTTATTATTACCAGCAGTGATGCGTTAGTTGAAGCTTCCTTATGGTATAGCCACAACAATTACAGTTAGATGGAATTGATTAAAGGAGAGTAATGCTTGTGTTCAAATCAAAGAAACTAATTATCGCAATGGCTTTTAGTACTTTGTTGATAGGAGGATGTTCTAAAAACTCGTCGGAAGTAAAGGAAGACGATACGAACAAGGTTGATGAAGAAACAGCTATTGAAGAGCCTACTCAAGAGGGGACTGAGGTTGCTCCGTTAACAGGTGAAGCTGTGAAGGAAGAAATTACGCAACGCCCAATTATAGTTACAATTAATAATCATCAGAAAGCACGTCCGCAATCAGGAATTGAAGCGGCGGATATTATTTATGAAATGCTCGCTGAAGGCGATGTTACGCGTTTATTGGCAGTGTATCAAAGTGAACTGCCAGAAACTGTAGGGCCAGTTCGTAGTGCTCGATCTTATTTTATTGATCTTGCAAAAGGCTTTGATGCATTTTATGTAGCGCATGGCTATAGCCCTGAGGCAAAATCGATGCTTTCTAATAATGTAGTCGACAATATAAATGGCATGGAGTATGATGGTACACTTTTTAAACGCTCAAAAGATCGTGTTGCTCCACATAACTCGTATATTACGTCTGAAAATATAGTAAATGGAGCGAAAAAAGTGGGCGCTTCAATGAGTTACCGTGAAAAAGTAAATCAGGCTTTTTATGAACCCGATGAACGTGGTAAAATAGGCATTGAAACAAGTCGAGTTGACATTAACTACGGAAATAGTGAGTATTTCCATAATTCGTATTTGTATGATCATCAAAGTAATCGTTATGGACGACAATCGGCTGGCGTTGACACAAAGGATATGTTAACTGGCGACACGTTATCAATTGCAAATGTTCTATTTTTTGAAATGAAACATCGAACGATTGATAATGAGGGGCGACAAGAAATTGATTTAACTTCTGGTGGAAATGCGTATGTATTTCAAAATGGCTATATGAGAGAAGTCAAATGGGCTAATATTGATGGAATACCAATGGCTGTAGAAGAGTCTGGGGAGCTTGTGAAGCTAGTGCCAGGGAAGTCTTGGGTTCATTTTGTACCAACCTCACCAGGATTAAAAGCAATGGTGAAAACGCAGCCTTAAAGGGAGGAAGATTGCATGCAAATCGAAAAAATTCGAGGGCATCAAACAGATCAATTATTTAAAGCAGTGTTAGAGCTGAAAGACATCGAAGAATGCTATAAGTTTTTTGATGATTTATGTACGATTAGTGAAATTCAATCGCTGGCACAACGCTTTGAGGTTGCGCATTTACTACGTTTAAAGAAAACCTATGAATCCATTAAAAAGGAAACAGGAGCAAGTACAGCAACTATTTCGCGTGTACGCCGTTGCTTTGACTATGGGAATGATACGTATGATGAAATGTTAGGTCGTCTGTATCCAGATGAAAAGTCATTTCAAGCACCAAAAGAATAGTAGGTAAAGAGGCTGGGTAGAGGTTCTGCTCAGTCTTTTTCATTTTTTTGTAGACAGTCATAAGCTATACTTGTAAACAAATAGATAGAAAATGATAGGTGGTAAAATAGATGGATTATTTAGAATGGAGACATGTGTTCAAGCTGGACCCAGCTAAAGATATTTCAGATGAGGCACTAGAAAGAATTTGTGAATCAGGTACAGATGTTATTATAGTTGGCGGAACAGACGGTATAACTTTAGATGGTGTATTAGATTTGCTTGTTCGTGTAAGACGCTTTGAAGTACCAATAGCGCTTGAGATCTCTAATATTGACTCGGTAACACCAGGTTATGACTATTATTTCATTCCAACCGTGTTAAATAGTGATGATCCAAAGTGGATTAAAAATCTACACCATGAAGCTATTAAGGAATATGGAGATATTATGGTGTGGGATGAATTAGTCGCTGAAGGTTATTGTATTTTAAACCCGAGTTGTAAAGTAGCGGAAGTAACGAATGCGAAAACCGATTTATCCATAGATGATGTTGTTGCTTACGCACGTATGGCTGAAAATTTCTTTAGACTACCTGTATTTTATGTAGAGTATAGCGGTACTTATGGAGATATTGAGGTTGTAAGTGCTGTTAAAAATGAACTGAAAAATACTCGACTGTTTTACGGTGGCGGCATTACATCTGCTAACCAAGCAGCAGAAATGGCAAAATATGCAGATACAGTAGTAGTTGGTAATATTATTTACCAAGATTTAAAAGCTGCACTTGCGACTGTTAAGGCTGTAAAAAATAATATATAATCTAAGAACAAATGTTTGTAAGGCGGTGCGAAATGGAGCAGTTAACGAAAAACTTATTAGCAGGTATGAACCTTGAGCAGGAAAATGCGGTCAAAACAACTGAAGGACCGCTTCTAATTATGGCGGGTGCTGGATCAGGGAAAACACGTGTATTGACACATCGTATTGCATACCTAATCATTGAAAAAGAGGTATATCCGTCAAAGATTTTAGCAATCACATTTACAAATAAAGCTGCACGTGAAATGCGAGAGCGTATAGATGGCATTCTCGGTAACGGAACTGGCGATAGTATGTGGGTATCGACTTTCCACTCTATGTGTGTGCGAATTTTACGACGCAATATTGATCAGCTAGGGATATCACGTAACTTTTCAATTTTAGATTCGACTGATCAGCTATCAGTTGTTAAAAATGTTATGAAGGATGAAAATATTGACACGAAGCGTTTTGAACCGCGTGCGATTTTAAATGCGATTAGTTCTGCAAAAAACGAATGTATAGCTGCAGACGATTATGCAGGTCAAATCAATGAAAATAATCCTTACGAAAAAACGATTGCCCGGGTTTATAAAGGTTATGAAAAAAGACTACGCCGCAATCAATCACTCGATTTTGATGATTTAATTATGACAACTATTACATTATTCAAGCGTGTGCCAGAAGTGCTTGAATACTATCAAAATAAATTCCAATATATCCATGTAGATGAATATCAAGATACGAATAAATCTCAATATTTACTTGTTCAGATGCTTGCCAAGAAATTTAAAAATATTTGTGTTGTAGGTGATTCAGACCAATCGATTTATCGTTGGCGTGGTGCGGACATTGGCAATATTCTTTCATTCGAAAAGGATTATCCAAGTGCAAAGGTCATTATGCTTGAGCAAAATTATCGTTCAACAAAACGCATCCTACAAGCAGCAAATGACGTCATTCAAAATAATACAACACGTTATCCAAAGGAACTGCGTACAGAAAATGCAGAGGGTGAAAAAATCGTATTGTACAAAGCGTATAACGAACAAGAGGAAGCACAATTCGTTGTACAAACAATCCAACAGCATATTCAAAAAGAAAATCGTTCATTTGATGACTTTGCGATACTCTATCGTACAAATGCTCAGTCTCGTGTAATGGAGGAAGTGCTTGTTAAGTCTAATATGTCCTATCAAATAGTTGGTGGTACTAAGTTCTATGATCGTAAAGAGATTAAGGATTTACTTGCCTACTTGCGTCTTATTGCCAACAATGATGATGATTTATCACTAGCACGTATTATCAATGAGCCAAAGCGTAGTATAGGTGCAACTTCCTTTGAAAAAATGGCGCGCTATGCGATTGATCAAGAGCGCTCTATTTTTGATGCCATGAATGATCTTGTGTTCATGGGGCTTACAGGGAAGGCTGCTAATTCAGCTGAGCAATTTTATGCGATGATTAAAGGCTTTACAGAGATGCAAGAGTATTTATCGGTGACAGAAATTGTAGAGCAGGTCATTGACAAATCTGGTTATCGTGCAATGCTACAAAACGAAAAGACGATTGAAGCAGAAAGCCGCTTAGAAAATATTGAAGAGTTTTTATCAGTAACAAAGGCTTTTGAAGAGCGTAGTGAGGACAAGAGCTTAGTTGCCTTTTTAACAGATTTAGCGCTAATTGCAGATATTGATGCACTTGATAAAGATGATGCATCGAAGGGCAACATTATTTTAATGACGATGCATGCCGCAAAGGGCTTAGAATTCCCGATCGTTTTTATCATCGGAATGGAGGAAAATATCTTCCCGCATTCTCGTTCACTTGATGATATGGATGAAATGGAGGAAGAACGTCGTTTAGCCTACGTAGGTATAACTCGTGCAGAGGAACGTTTATATTTAACGAGTGCACAAAGTCGTACGATTTTTGGTCGTTCTAGCTATAACAATGTCTCACGTTTCTTAGGAGAAATTTCGGAGGATATTACACAATCGGTTTCCAAAGGTGGTGCGAAGCCTGAAGTTCCGTTTGCCTCTAGCAATCGTTCAACAGGTGGCTATCAAAAACGTACACTTGGAGCAATTCAGAAAACGCAGCCTGCAACAACTCGTTTACAAACAACTGGTGGAGACCAATTTGGCTGGAAGGCTGGAGACAAAGCAATCCATAAAAAATGGGGAACAGGTATGGTTGTTAGTGTAAAAGGTGAGGGTGATAGTACAGAGCTAGATATTGCATTTCCGCAGCCTATTGGTATTAAGCGATTACTAGCACAATTTGCACCTATTGAAAAAGGGTAACCGGGGGAACTTAAATGAACGAAATTGAACAGCGCGTTGTTGAATTAAATAAATTGTTACATGAATACGGTCATGCCTATTATGTGTTGGATAAACCTGTCGTAGCAGATAGTGTTTATGATCAATTATTACATGAACTTATTGCATTAGAGGAAGCGAATCCGTCACTCATTTATCCAGATTCACCGACACAGCGTGTTGGTGGAGCAGTGGTAGAAGGCTTTAAAAAAGTGACTCACGATTACCCTATGCTAAGTCTATCAAACGCTTTTAATGAAGAAGACTTACGTGAATTTGACCGTAAAGTGCGTCAAGCAATCGGTGATAAATTTTCCTATGTTTGCGAGCTGAAAATTGATGGTCTTGCCATTTCTTTAAAATACGAAAACGGCGTTTTTGTACAAG
Source organism: Lysinibacillus sp. NPDC097214 (assembly GCF_050277945.1). NCBI lineage: Bacteria > Bacillati > Bacillota > Bacilli > Caryophanales > Bacillaceae > Lysinibacillus > Lysinibacillus sp. NPDC097214. The sequence continues at coordinate 76,404 of NZ_JBNNSS010000014.1, read as the reverse complement.
GAGCAACACGAGGAGACGGTGTTGTAGGGGAAGATATTACAGCAAATTTAAAAACGATTCGAGCAATACCACTTCGATTGAAGGAACCAATTACAATTGAAGTACGTGGTGAGGCGTATATGCCTAAAAAATCATTTGAAAATTTGAATTCCCTACGTGCTGATAATGGAGAAGAATTATTTGCTAACCCGAGAAATGCGGCTGCAGGCTCTTTACGCCAATTAGATCCTAAAATAGCAGCGAGTCGTCAACTATCGACCTTTATTTATGCAATTGGGGGAGATGGCGAGGCATATGGTATTGACGGTCATGCAGAGATGCTTGATTATTTAGAGGGACTAGGTTGCCCATCAAACAAAGAGCGTCAACGCTGCTCAACAATTGAAGAGGTACTAGCCTTTATAGAAAAATGGACTGAAAACCGCCCGAATTTAGCCTATGAAATTGACGGCATTGTTATTAAGGTGGATCGCTATGCTCAGCAGGATGAGCTAGGTTATACAGCAAAGAGTCCACGTTGGGCAATTGCATATAAATTCCCTGCTGAGGAAGTAGTTACAACATTACTTGATATTGATTTAACGGTTGGGCGTACAGGGGTTGTTACACCAACTGCTATTTTATCGCCTGTTCAAGTGGCAGGTACAACGGTTCAACGTGCATCATTACACAATGAGGATTTAATTAGAGATAAAGATATTCGTCTAGGAGATACAGTCATTATCCGAAAAGCCGGAGACATTATCCCACAAGTTGTAGGTGTAATACTGGAGCATCGCCCTGAGGACTCAGTTCCGTATGTAATGCCTGAAAACTGTCCTGTTTGTGATAGCGAACTTATTCGTATTGAAGGAGAAGTGGCCTTACGTTGTGTAAATCCTGCATGTTTTGCACAAATTGCGGAGAGCATTAAATATTTTGTCTCGCGTAATGCGATGAATATCGACGGTCTTGGTGATAAGGTCGTTGAGCAATTATTACGTGCAGATTTAATTCATGATGTCTCTGATTTATATCATTTAACTGAAGCAAAGCTTGTCGAGCTTGAGCGTATGGGAGAAAAATCAGCGGCGAATTTAGTCAATGCTATCCAGGCTTCCAAAGAAAATTCGATGGAACGTTTACTAATTGGATTAGGGATACGACATGTTGGTGAAAAGGCAGCGAAAATTGTTTCAGAGGAGTTTGGAACAATGGAAGCGGTGATGGCAGCAACAGAGGAGCAACTCGTGGCGATACATGAAATTGGCGATAAAATGGCTTCATCACTTGTCGAGTATTTTTCAAATGAAGATGCATGTGCAGTCATCGGGCGCCTTGCTGAAGTAGGCGTCAATATGACGTATAAAGGTAAAAAGGTAGAGGTAGCTGTAGGGGATAATCCTTTTGCAGGTAAAACTATCGTATTAACTGGTAAACTTGAGCAATTGACACGTAACGAAGCAAAGGCGAAAATAGAAGAGTTAGGTGGTATTGTTACAGGCAGTGTCAGCAAAAAAACAGACCTTGTCATAGCAGGAGCTGATGCGGGTTCTAAACTAACAAAAGCTGAACAGTTAGGTATTGAAGTTTGGAATGAAGAAAGCCTGATCGAACAATTTAACCTTGTCCAATAATGGATACTATCAGGTTCATCACCAAAAGTTGAGGATGACATTTATTAAAATGCATACCTTATATAAATAGATCTTCGTTACGACTGGGCGACTCCTTGGGGCTCATTGGACGCCCCCAGGAAAGCGCCCAGTCGGAACGGAAATCAATCATACGTTATGGTGATGATCTAAATATTATAGTAAAGTAAGATGAATTGTCCGTCCTTTCCACAGGTAGGTATGAACAATTCGTCAAGCAAAATTTGAACATCAGTAAAGGAGTACTAAAATAATGAAGTCATTTCGACTCATTCCAGCAATTGTCGCCGCTGCAATGCTAGTCGGCTGTGTACCTTCTAATAAGAAGGAGACAGAGCTAACACAGGAGACGCAACAGGAAAAAGCGGAAACAACAATTATTCCAAGCTTACAGATTGATGACTCATATTATAGAACGCTAATACCTTATAAAGAAAGTGCTAGCAGGGGATTAGTAGTTTCAAATATGTATACAAAATATGATGTAAAGGAAGTTGAAACAGGTTTAATGCGTCTGTCTCAAAATGAGTTTGACACAGAAAACTACTTCTTCCAAGAGGGTCAATATTTAGCGGAAAGCACAGTAACAGATTGGCTTTCACGTAGTTCACAAAAGAAGGATGGTTTAAATCCTCCAACGACGGAATCAATGACGCCAGAAGAACGTGCAATAAAGGCCCCAATCTATTTAGCGCATATTGTTGAGCAAAATTATTTAACAAAAACTAGTGATAACAAAGTGAAATTAGGCGGTATTTCGATAGGACTTGCTTTAAACACTATTTATTACTATCAAAAAGAAAAGTATGGGGAATACTATGAGGAACCAATTTCGGAGGCAACACTGATTGAGCAAGGGAAGAAGATGGCCGCAGAAATTGTGTCCCGCCTAAGAGCCCAAGATGAATTGAAAGATGTACCGATTGTAGTAGGCTTATTTAAGCAAAAAGCACGCAATGACATTATTCCAGGAACGTATTTTAACTATGGTGTAGCCAAAGCTGGGCAAAACGACATAGCTGATTGGAAAGCTATGGATGAAGAATATGTACTGTTCCCAACGAGTGAATCACAGGATGTATACCGAGATGTTAGCAATAACTTTAAGAATTTTAAACAAGATGTAGATAAATATTTTTCAAACTATACTAGTGTGATAGGAACAGGCTTTTACAAAGACAAAAAAATTCAAAAGCTATCGATTGAAGTACCCATCCAATTCTTTAGCAAGCTTGAAATTACAGGCTTTACTCAATATTTAACAGGTGTTCTGATTAATCAATTTGATAACATCAATGTTGAAGTAAGTATCACCTCCATTAACGGTCCAGAGGCATTAATCGTCAAGAATGCCAACGAAAAAGAACCATACGTCCATGTCTATTAAAATATAGTCAGCCTTGTGCTGACTATATTTTTTTTATGGGAGGAAAATGAGATTAAGAGCGACGGAAAGCCTGGTCGAAGTGACGGATAGAAAAGTGAAAGCGACGAAAAGAATCCTTGTATCGACGGAAAGAGCGATCGAAACGACGGAAAGAAAAAGAGCGACGGAAAGCCCGGGCGAAGTGACGAATAGAAAAGCAAAAGCGACGGGAAGCCTCCTTGTATCGACGGAAAGAGCGGTCGAAACGACGGAAAGAAAAAGAGCGACGGAAAGCCCGGGTGAAGTGACGGATAGAAAAGCAAAAGCGACGGAAAGCCTCCTTGTATCGACGGAAAGAGCGATCGAAACGACGGAAAGAAAAAGAGCGACAGAAAGCCCGGGCGAAGTGACGGATAGAAAAGCAAAAGCGAAGGAAAGAATCCTTGTATCGACGGAAAAAATGATCGAAACGACGGAAAGCCTTCACGAAGTCAAACGGAAAGCCTCCTCAAAATGACGGATAGATAAGAGCGCACAGCAACGCAATCGATGCCTCGCTCACAAAAGGAAAGTCTTATGAAGGACTTCTAAAAACAGTCCCTAAAGACGACACTTCGTCATAGTAGTGAAAGTTTCTTTATTTTTGGTGAAAGTTGTGATTTTTAATATGAAAAATGTTATGATTATTTGCATGGTTAACTTTATTCAACCCTATTGTTATCGACAAAAGCGATGAATTGAATGAGTATTCGGAGGTGTGAAAAATGGCGAAATTAACAAAAGAAGAAGTTAAGCACGTGGCAAATTTGGCACGTCTTGCAATTACGGAAGAGGAAGCAGAGAAATTTGCTGAACAACTTGGTAAAATTACAGACTTCGCAGAGCAACTAAACGAGTTAGACACAACAAATGTTGAACCAACAACTCACGTTTTACCACTAGTAAACGTAATGCGTGAAGATGTGGCAACAAAAGGCTTAGACCGTGAAGTAATGATGTTAAACGTAAAAGAACAAGAAGATGGTCAAGTAAAAGTACCAGCTATCATGTAATACTAAAACATAGGAGGATTCCTCATGACGTTATTTGAACGTTCAGCAAAGGAGCTACAAGCTGATATTAAAGCGGGTAACCTAACAATCGCTGATTTAACAAAAGAAGCATACGAACGTGTGGCGAAGCTTGACGGCGATGTACAAGCTTTCCTTGCTTCAAACGAAGAAAAAGCAACTGCACAAGCAGCTGAAATGGATAAAGTGCCATTTGAAGAGCGCGGACCACTTTTCGGTCTTCCTATCGGTGTTAAAGACAACATCGTGACAGAAGGCTTAGAAACAACTTGTGCTTCTAAAATTTTAGAAGGCTTTATGCCAATTTACGATGCAACAGTAGTTAAAAAGCTACGTGATGCAGGTATGGTCACTATCGGTAAATTAAACATGGACGAGTTTGCAATGGGTTCTTCAAATGAAAACTCATACTATAAAACAACAAAAAATCCATGGAACTTAAACCACGTACCAGGTGGATCTTCAGGTGCGTCTGCAGCAGCAGTAGCAGCAGGTGAAGTACCATTCTCACTTGGTTCTGATACAGGTGGTTCAATCCGTCAACCAGCTGCTTATTGCGGTGTTGTAGGGATGAAGCCTACATATGGTCGTGTATCACGTTTTGGTCTAGTTGCATTTGCATCTTCTTTAGATCAAATCGGACCAATTACACGTAATGTTGAAGATAACGCTCTTTTACTTGAAGCAATCGCAGGATTAGATGCAAACGATTCAACTTCTGCAGACGTAGAAGTACCAAACTACGCGGCAGCACTTACAGGTGACGTAAAAGGCTTACGTATCGCTGTGCCAAAAGAATTTCTTGGTGAAGGTGTTGGCGAGGCAGCACGTCAATCAGTGCTTGATGCATTAGAAGTATTAAAAGGCTTAGGTGCTACAGTAGAAGAAGTATCACTTCCTCACTCGAAATATGCACTAGCAGCGTACTATATTCTTTCTTCTTCTGAAGCGTCTTCTAACCTTTCTCGTTTTGATGGTATCCGTTATGGTTTCCGTGCAGAAAATGTTAATAATTTGATGGACCTTTATAAAGAAACACGTGCACAAGGCTTTGGTGATGAAGTAAAACGTCGTATCATGCTTGGTACTTACTCGCTAAGTGCAGGTACGTATGATGCTTACTACAAAAAAGCTCAACAAGCACGTACACTTATCAAAGCAGACTATGACAAAGTATTTGAAGACTTTGACGTAATCATTGGACCAACTTCTCCTACACCAGCATTTAAAATTGGTGAAAACGTCGATGATCCAATGACGATGTATGCGAACGATATTTTAACGATTCCTATGAACTTAGCTGGTGTGCCAGCCATCTCGATCCCATGCGGTATTGAAAATGGTCTACCTCTAGGTTTACAAATTATCGGTAAATATTTCGATGAAGCAACAATTTACCGTGTAGCTCATGCTTTTGAACAAGCAACGGAGTTCCATAAACAAGTTCCTCAAATTTGGGAGGGAAAATAACATGAACTTTGAAACAGTCATTGGTTTAGAAGTACACGTTGAGTTAAAAACGAACTCAAAAATCTTCTCACCAGCACCAGCTCATTTCGGTGCTGAACCAAATACAAATACTACAGTTATCGACCTAGGCTATCCTGGTGTCCTTCCTGTACTTAATAAAAATGTTGTAGATTTCGCAATGCGTGCAGCACTTGCACTTAACATGGAAATCGAACAAGAAACAAAATTTGACCGTAAAAACTACTTCTATCCAGATAATCCGAAAGCTTATCAAATTTCTCAATTCGATAAACCAATCGGTAAAAATGGCTGGGTTGATATCGAAGTAGATGGTTACACAAAACGTATTGGTATTACACGTCTTCATATGGAAGAAGATGCTGGTAAACTGTCTCACAGTGGCGACCACTCTTTAGTTGACTTTAACCGTCAAGGTACACCACTTGTAGAAATCGTTTCTGAGCCGGATATTCGCACGCCAAACGAAGCGTATGCGTATCTTGAAAAAATAAAATCAATCATCCAATACTCAGATGTTTCAGACTGTAAAATGGAAGAAGGTTCACTTCGTTGTGACGCCAACATTTCACTTCGTCCATATGGTCAAGAAGAATTTGGTACAAAGACAGAGCTTAAAAACCTTAACTCTTTCAACTATGTTCGCCGTGGTTTAGAGCATGAGGAATTACGTCAAGCTGATGTTCTTCTTTCAGGTGGGGAAATTGAGCAAGAAACTCGTCGTTTCGATGAAAAAACAGGTAAAACAATTCTTATGCGTGTGAAAGAAGGAACAGACGATTATCGTTACTTCCCAGAGCCAGACTTAGTTCGTCTATCAATCGATGATGAGTGGTTAGAACGAGTAAAATCAGAAATCCCAGAGCTTCCAGATGCTCGTAAAAAACGCTATGTTGAAGAATTAGGGTTAACACCATATGATGCAGGAGTTCTTGTTATTTCAAAAGAAATCTCAGACTTCTTCGAGGCAATGATCGTAAATGGTGCGGATGCAAAGCTTTCAGCAAACTGGCTTATGGGTGATGTTTCTGCATACCTAAATGCAGAACAAAAAGACCTTAAAGATACTGCATTAACACCAGAAAACCTTGCGGAAATGGTGAAATTAATCACTGACGGTACAATTTCTTCTAAAATCGGTAAAAAAGTATTTGCTGAATTAGTAGAAAAAGGCGGTTCTGCAGGAGAAATCGTTAAAGCAAAAGGTTTAGTTCAAATTTCTGATGAAGGTGCATTACTTGCTATCGTTACAGAAGTTCTAGACAACAATGCACAATCAATCGAAGACTTCAAAAACGGTAAGGATCGCGCTATCGGCTTCTTAGTTGGTCAAATTATGAAAGCCACTAAAGGTCAAGCGAACCCACCAATGGTCAATAAATTATTACAACAAGAAATTGCAAAACGTTAATTGCAATTGCAATATAGAGGGCCAAGAGAGCAAATTTGTTTTCTTGGCTTTTTATTTTGAAAATTAATACATACTAAAGATTCTTTAGGGGCATCTATAACAAGATAAATGCCTATTACCAGTAAAGTATCAACAGGCAGTCAATATCAGGTGCGTTTAGGAAGTTACATATGGTTCCTTTATTTGATGCCAATTTATAAAAAATGGCTAGTCACCAAAAATCGGAGATGATTTTTGATAAAATGTATGTCATTTGAATAAATGGATTGAAGTAGAGGCTGGGCGATTCCAGGAAAGGTTCGGCAGGAACGGAAATAAACTCGATTTTATGGAGATAAGAACTAAAAAATACCAAATTAGCACTTTATAGTTGTCTAAATGGAGTATTCATAGCAAAATATAGAATAGAACATGATAAAACTTTAGGAGGTCTATCAATGAAAACTGAACAACAATATTTCAATGATGCGATTTCAATTCAACAATATATGGATAATATGAAGACGTTAAAAGAGGAAAGCTTCCGTATTTATGATGGTTTCGAAGTGCCAGTAAACGATGGCTTTATCGAAATGCTGAAGAGCAAGCAACCAAAAATTTTAACAATTACTGAGGACTGGTGCGGGGACGCAATGTTAAACAATCCAATCATTCGCCGAGTTGCAGAGGCAGCAGGATTAGATATGCGCGCAGTACTACGTGATGCCGATACAGATTTGATTGATCGTTATTTAACAAACGGTGGCCGTGCAATTCCGGTTTATGTTTTATTAGATGATGCTGGTCAGGTTGTTGGAAAATGGGGACCACGAGCACCAGAATTACAGGATCTAGTAGTAAGTAAACGAGCTAATTTACCTGATAAAGAAGATCCGACATTTGATGATGCACAAAAAGCGCTATATGCAGAAATTCGTGAAGAGAATATAACGAATAAATCATATTGGACATATGTTTACGAGGATTTTAAAAAGCAAGTAACAGCTGCATTGCAATAATTGTAAATCACAAGGCTGCATGTCAGAAAAAAGAGGACATGCCTTGCTTTTGTTTACTTCAATGCAACATTTAAACGTATAATTCGTTGAAAAGAAATAGAATCTTATGAAGCAAAGAAGGTATGTTATGAAACGAGCAAGAATCATTTATAATCCTACATCTGGGCGTGAAGTGTTTAAAAAGCATCTACCAGAAGTATTGGCAAAATTAGAGGTAGCAGGCTATGAAACATCTTGTCACGCAACAACCTGTGAAGGCGATGCAACCATTGCTGCAAAAAATGCAGTAGAACGTGGCTTTGATATAATTATTGCAGTTGGTGGAGATGGCACATTAAATGAAGTTGTTGCAGGTGTAAGTCCATTTGAGAACCGGCCGAAAGTGGGTCTAATTCCGATGGGCACAACGAATGACTTTGCCCGTGCCGTGCAGATTCCTCGAAATATTGAAGCTGCCGTTGACATTATTATTAAAGGTGAATCGTTGCCGGTAGATGTTGGTTTATTAAATGGGGAACGCTATTTCATCAATATTGCTGCTGGCGGACGGATTACAGAATTAACTTATGAAGTGCCAAGTAAAATGAAAACAATGCTAGGACAGTTAGCTTATTACTTAAAAGCAGTGGAAATGATCCCATCGATTAAAGCTTCTCACATGCGTATTGAATATGATGGTGAAGTGTTTGATGGGGATGCTATGATGTTTTTATGTGGCTTAACAAATTCAGTAGGAGGCTTTGAAAAGCTTGCACCAGACGCAAGTATAAATGATGGCTACTTTACTTTAATCGTATTGAAAAAAGTAAACCTACCTGAATTTATTCAGCTTGCTGCGATGGCATTAAGAGGCGAGCATTTAAATGATGATCGTGTAATTTATAAAAAGGCAAGTGTCGTCAAAGTATCTACTGAAGATGAAATTCATTTAAACTTAGATGGTGAATATGGTGGGGACGCGCCTGCAACATTTGAAAACTTGAAGCGTCATATTGAAATTTTTGTTCCACTAGCAGATATTCGTGAGGAAGACCGTATGTAATAAACATAACAAGGGTTCTATTCAAGTTAAGAGAACCTTTCGTTATGGATATTAATGGATTAAATACCACATACATGCATATTTACATCCTTTAATTGGTATTGTGAATGAATTAAGAAAAATGTTTGGCAAATGTGCGTATATTACTTGAACAAAATTTGAAACCTTTATAATAGGCCGAAATTCCGGTCCATTATAAAGGTTTTTTTCGTTGCAATAGTGGAAAATGAGGGTATGGATAAGGGAAAGGAAGTGTTGCCTTTGTATAAGTCACAGGAAAGAAAGCTCATTTGGCTAAGCTTTGGTGTTGCAATTATCATGCTACTTTCCATACTTGGAAGAATATTTGGAAGTTAGGGGGGCAATGAAATGGTAAATGAATCAGCGGTCTTTTGGAGTAGAGCATTAACGGAACTAACTTTATCGTTCCATATTATTTATGCAACGATTGGTGTTGGTGTCCCATTAATGATTATGATCGCACAATGGACTGGGTATAAAAAGAATGATGAGCACTATATTTTAATGGCAAGACGTTGGGCACGAGGTTTTGTTATTACAGTTGCAGTCGGAGTTGTTACAGGGACAGCAATTGGCTTACAGTTGTCTTTACTATGGCCGAATTTTATGCAGCTTGCCGGACAAACAATTGCATTACCACTTTTTATGGAAACGTTTGCATTTTTCTTTGAAGCCATCTTCCTAGGCATCTACTTATATACGTGGGATCGTTTCGATAGTCCGAAAAAGCATATGCTACTGTTAATTCCGGTTGCTATCGGTGCATCAATGTCAGCTGTGTTTATAACAATTGTCAATGCGTTTATGAATGCGCCACAAGGATTTGACATTGTGGACGGACAGCTTGTGAATATTCAACCTTTTTTAGCCATGTTTAATCCAGCGATGCCGACAAAAGTAGCACATGTTCTCGTTACAGCCTACATGACTTCCGCATTTGTATTAGCATCTATTGCAGGATACCGTCTACTTAGAGGTTCTAAGCATATATACCATAAAAAATCTTTATACCTACTTATGAAGATTGGTCTGATTTTCTCCATTGCATCAGCGATTATTGGAGACTTTTCAGGAAAATATTTAGCAGAATATCAGCCAGAAAAACTAGCTGCAGCTGAGTGGCATTTTGAAACAGGAGATAAAGCCTCTCTTATACTACTTGGTGTATTAAATGGTGAAGAAGTAAAATATGCTATTAAAGTACCTTATGCTTTAAGTGTTTTAGCACATAATAATCCAAATGCAGAGGTAATTGGTTTAGATCAATTTGCTAAAGAAGATCGACCACCACTGTATATTCATTACCTCTTTGATCTAATGGTGTTTATTGGCATGTTCATGGCATTCGTTTCACTAGTTTACGTATCCGGGAAAGCACGTGATTGGCGATTTATTCATAGACGTTGGTTTAGATGGATCGTTGTTGCAGGTGGACCACTTTCCATTATTGCAATTGAAGCAGGTTGGTGGCTTGCTGAAGTGGGACGACAGCCTTGGATCTTATACGGATTAATGCGAACACCAGAAGGGGCCACAACGAGTGACCATGTAGATTTAATGATGCTGTTGTTTACCGGCGTATATGCTGTATTAGCAGTAGGAAGTATCGTAGTGTTAATTCGTATGTTCAAAAAGAATCCAATTGAGCGAGAAATAGAAGATCGCCATGCTGAAAAAGGCGGTGACATCTTATGACATTAGAGATTTTAGGTATTTCAGTGTTATGGATTTTCCTATTTGGTTATGTCATTGTAGCTTCAATCGATTTTGGTGCAGGCTTTTTTAATGCCTACAGTCTACTTATCGGAAAAAATCACATTTTAACGAATATTATTAAGCGCTATCTATCACCTGTTTGGGAAGTAACTAATGTCTTTTTAGTATTTTTCTTTGTAGGGATTGTTGGATTTTTCCCACAAACAGCTTTCTATTATGGAACAATTTTACTTGTCCCAGTTAGTATTTCGCTAGTGCTTCTTGCAATACGAGGCTCCTACTATGCATTTGAATCATATGGCGCACGTGGGCATATTGGTTACACGTTGACGTATGGTATAGCAGGCTTACTTATTCCGGCCTCACTCTCTGTTGTGTTCGCGATTGCTGGTGGTGGCTATGTTGATATTGTTGACGGGCAACCGGTGTTGAATTATTGGACGTTGTATACGAGCCCGTTTGCTTGGAGTATTGTCGTGTTGAGCATTGCAGCTGTACTTTATATTTCAGCCGTGTTTTTAACTTGGTATGCGCATAAAGCAAGGGATCGAGAAGCTACAAATTTAATGCGAAAATACGCACTTGCTTGGGCGATACCATTAATGGTAAGTGCGCTCGGCATTATGTACGAAATGAAATTCATCAACCCTGAAAGTTACAATAACATGGTAAATCTATGGTGGATGTTTGCCATTTCAGCTGTGTTATTTATTGTTACTGTAATATTAATATGGATGCGAAAAAATTACGGTCTTGCGGTTAGTTTATTGATTGCCCAATTTGCAGTGGCATTCTTCGCATATGGAATTGCTCAATATCCATATTTACTGTATCCGTATTTAACAATTTACGATAGCTTTACAAGTACACAAATGGCAATTGCACTCGTCATCGCGTTTATTTTGGGATTGTGTCTGCTTATTCCGTCACTGTTCTTGTTGTTGAAATTATTCCTTTTCAACAAAGATTATGTGACAGGAAAAGAAGACAATCACGCATAGGAGGGATACAACTATGACAAGTTTTTTGATTTTTTATGCACCATTTATAGTCGTCATCCTAGGTGTAGTCGCTGCTTTCTGGTGGGCACCTAGAGATTACCATACAGTAAGGAAAGAGGGGAAGAGTCGCGAATAGCGGCTCTTTTTTCTACTCGTGTAAAGGTGATCAGTTTGGGGAGAGCGGATCACATTCTTGGTTTACCCGATCAGTTTTGGGGAGAGCGGATCACATTCTTGATTTACCCGATCAGTTTTGGGAGAGAGCGGATCACATTCTTGTCTTACCTGATCAGTTTGAAGAGAGAGCGGATCACATTCTCGGCATACCCGATCAGTTTGAAGAGAGAACTGATCACATTCTCGGCATACCCGATCAGTTTGAGAGGAGAGCGGATCACATTCTTGTCTTACCCGATCAGTTTGAAGAGAGAGCGGATCACATTCTTGGTTTACCCGATCAGTTTAGAAAGAGAGCCGACCACATTTGAGCCGTTAATAGTAGCCTTGTTCTTTTTTCATCCGCCACAACATGCTACAATAGAGAGATTGAAATGGAGGATGTACGAATGTCAGCACCCGTGAAAAAAAATGACCGATTAACAGTTTATATAGAAGATTTAACACATGATGGCAATGGCGTTGCAAAGGTCGATGGCTATCCATTATTTATCCAAGGTGCACTTCCTAATGAAACGGCGGAAGTACATGTTGTGAAAACGCTAAAAAACTACGGCTTTGCGAAGGTCGTAGAAATTCTCAAGCCATCGCCAGATCGAGTAGATGCGCCTTGTGCATATTTTAAACAATGTGGCGGCTGCCAATTACAGCACCTGTCTTATGAAGGACAGCTAAAATGGAAAGAAAACATGGTGCGTAATGTCATGCAACGCATTGGTAAAATTGATGCGCCTGTTCTACCTGTGAAAGGCATGGAAGAGCCTTGGAATTACCGTAATAAAGCGCAAATACCTTTCTCCTCAAATGAAGCAGGACAAGCAATTGCTGGTTTCTACAAAACGAAGTCTCATAGCATTGTGGATATGGAGCGATGCTTAATCCAGACTGGGGAAGCGGACGCTATTCTTGCAGGTTTGAAGAAGGAACTAGTGGCAATCGGTGTTCAACCATACAACGAGCTATCACATGAGGGAATGCTGCGCCACGTAGTTGTTCGTAAGGCACGAGCAACTGGTGAAGTGATGGTTGTTCTCGTAACTAAAAAGAAAAAATTCCCGCAAAAAGAAGCCGCTGTTGCGACAATTCAGAAGCTTGTCCCGAATGTCACATCCATTATGCAAAACATTAACAGCGACAAAACGAACGTTATTTTCGGTGATGAAACCGTAAATCTGTGGGGCAAGGACGTTATTATTGATACAATTGGCGATGTTCGCTTTGAAATTTCAGCCCGTTCATTTTATCAAGTAAACCCTGAGCAAACGGAAGTTCTATACAAACAAGCATTAGACTACGCTGACTTACAGGGTGATGAACGAGTAATTGATGCTTACTGTGGTATAGGCACAATTTCATTATTCCTTGCACAACAAGCAAAGGCTGTTATGGGCGTTGAAATTGTCCCGCAAGCGATTGAAGATGCAAAACGTAACGCAGCACTAAATGGCTTTACGAATACGTATTTCGAGGCTGGACCAGCAGAGGAAGTTATTCCACGTTGGTATAAGGAAGGTAAGGAAGCAGATGTTTTAGTAGTTGACCCACCACGCAAAGGCTGCGATGAGGCGCTTCTTCAGACGATTTTAGAGCAACGTCCAAAGCGTGTTGTGTATGTGTCCTGTAACCCAGCTACATTAGCACGTGACCTTCGAATTTTGGAGGATGGGGGCTATCAAACACAGGAGATTCAACCTGTGGATATGTTCCCGCATTCGACGCATGTGGAGGTTGTTACGGAACTAACTCTAAAGGAGCGATCATAATGGACGCAGCAAAAAAATGGCTCTCTATCCCGAAAGATATCAGAGAAATGCTCGTGAAAAACGTATTTTGTGGCAATTGTGGTGTAACGGCAATTGTGAAGTACACGATACAAGAGGGAGAATATGCCCCTGTATTGAAGGGGAAATGCAAGACTTGTGGTAGAGATGTTGCTCGGGTGATTGATTAGTAAATGATAGAACTCTGAAAGGATGGAGTGAATTTCCATCCTTTTTGTGTAAGCATGGAAGGGTTTTGGTTGAATCTTATGCTTGAATAGAAGAGGTTACTTTTGATATATGTGATGAAAATTATACACCTCATAATTGGTAACAGAACATTATAATAGGCAGTTCAAGAACGTGGGTTTGATATCAAAGGTTTATAATTCGATTGCTTTATGATAAATTAACCGTTATCTTGAATTGCTTTTTTATGTTTTTGGAATAAAATGTCCACTATTCGGGGTTCAGTTCAAAAATCTATGCCATCTGCTTTTTGTTTATAAACATACCATTCAAGACCGATTTTCGTTAAAATAAACATTGCCGATTTTCACAAATTATAAATGCCAAATGTATTTGTGTTTGATAATCAGTTATTGAGCATGATATAAGTGTAAAAGAAGTGGAACATTTGGCTTCATATTTTTGACCGAGAGTTTGAAGTTGTACCCACAGTGAGAGGATTTGAGTTTGAAATGATAGATAATTTTTGGCGTGATTTACCGCGACCATTTTTTGTACTTGCACCAATGGAAGATGTGACGGATGTTGTTTTTCGTCATGTAGTAAGTGAAGCCGGTCGACCGGATGTATTTTTCACTGAGTTTACAAACTCGGATAGCTATTGTCATCCAGAGGGCATGAAAAGTGTGCGAGGTCGTTTGATTTTTACAGAAGATGAACAGCCAATGGTGGCACATATTTGGGGTGATAATCCCGAATATTTCCGTCAAATGAGTATTGGTATGGCAGAGCTAGGTTTTAAAGGCATCGATATTAATATGGGCTGTCCTGTACCGAATGTAGCATCGAGAGGGAAAGGTAGTGGCCTTATTCTGCGTCCGGACGTTGCGGCAGAGCTTATTCAAGCAGCAAAAGCGGGCGGATTGCCCGTAAGTGTGAAAACACGACTTGGCTTTAAAGAGGTAAATGAGTGGCAGGAGTGGCTAACGCATATTTTAAAACAGGATATTGCGAACCTTTCTATTCATTTACGTACAAGAAAGGAAATGAGCCAAGTAGATGCGCATTGGGAGCTCATTCCGGAAATCAAAAAATTACGTGACCGTATCGCACCAGATACGCTAATAACAATCAATGGAGATATTCCTGACCGTCAAACTGGACTGCAGCTTGCTGAACAATATGGTATTGATGGTGTTATGATCGGGCGAGGTATTTTTAAAAATCCTTTTGCTTTTGAAAAAGAGCCAAAAGAGCATAGCAGCAAAGAGTACCTTGATCTTTTAAGACTGCAGCTTGATCTTCAAGATCAATATGCGGAAGTACTACCACGTTCAATAACAGGGCTTCATCGCTTTTTCAAAATTTATGTCAAAGGATTCCGTGGAGCTGGTGAATTAAGAAATCAATTGATGAACACGAAATCAACAGATGAAGTGCGTGCATTGCTTGATAACTTTGAATCAAATAATGTTGATTGACGACGACGGTAGAATGATGTAACTGCAAAAACATGAAAGAACGAATTCCAATTAATAAAAGGGATTCGTTCTTTTTTAAATTTATTATTATAATAAACCTTTTGAACGTTTTTCAGCCATTTCTACGAGGCGTTTTGTAATTTCTCCTCCGACTGATCCGTTTGCACGAGAAGAGGCTTCTGGACCTAATTGTACATTAAATTCTTGTGCGATTTCATACTTCAATTGAGTAACAGCTTCATGTACACCAGGAACTAGAAGCTTATTTGAACTACGATTAGCCATTTATCTCACCTCCTTGTGATTAGAATGGTCGAGAGTTGGCTAATCATACATGTTAAAAAATAAAATGCACATTCTAAATACTATAGTAAAGTAACTTTTGGAAAGCTAACTAAAATTGTGAATGTCTCTGCTATAATAAAGTAATGCTACAATCTTGAAGATACGATTGTTAGAAGCGCTTTACAGTTAAAATGGAGGTTTTTTAAATGACGAACAATGATATTTTAATTCGTTTAAGATATGCATTAGATATCAAAAATAAAGATATGGTTGAAATTTTCAAGCTAGGCGGCATGGACTTTAAGAAGGAAGAAGTATTGAACATGCTTATTAAAGTTAATGATGAGGAAGAAGCACCAGAAGAATACATCAAATGTAATAATAAAATGGTAGAGGCTTTTTTAAATGGATTTATTACATTTAAACGAGGTCCGCAAAAGCCTAAGTCTGGTCAGCAAGAAGGACCACCACCTGTTTCAGGAAAAGAAAGTCCTAATAATATGCTATTAAAGAAAGTGAAGATAGCGTTAGCCTTAACGAGTGAAGAGATGCTCGATATTTTATATGATGGGGGCGTTAGCGTTTCGAAAGGCGAATTAGGTGCCATTTTAAGAAATCCGAGTCATCGTAACTATAAAGAATGTGGCGATCGCTTTGTGAGAAATTTTTTAAGAGGGCTGACATATAAATATAGAGATTAAAATGGCTCAATACTAAGATCTATTTTTGATTAAAAAGAAGCGTGAAGTCTGAGGCGCGTCCTTGCGTTCTTCTATAATTAGTCAAGTGGTAATTTTAGTGAATAGCCAATAAATTAATGTTCAACAAAGCAGTTGCAATTTTGCAGCTGCTTTTTTTGTGAAGAGTTTTACGGAGAAATCTAGTTTATGATAAAAATTATCTACAAAAAGCACATTTTTCTTAGTCGAATGTAGTTGACATTTTGTGACGAAATTGTGTACACTGAAAATGACATAAAGTTGTCACAAAGATGGAAAATAAATGTTCACGAACAGAGGGGTGCTTTTATGTTTAGTTTAAAAATTTTATTAGTTGCTATCGCATGTGTTACTATTCCACTTGTTGTTGCTGCAATTATGATAGACATTTTTTATGCAGAAAAGAAACAAGTTCGTTTTTCATTACGCCGTACATCGATGTGGTATGTGAGTATGTTTACAGTATCATTTATACCGGCAGTTTTAGTCATGACACTAAACGGATAAGTATTTTTAATATGAATAATCATTTAGGGGTAATTGATTATTTTAAATTATAGTAGCAGCTACAATATTGCGTTGTAGCTGTTTTTATTTACGCAAATTGTGGATGAGCCGTAATACTATTCATTTCATACTTATAGTAAAATAGTAAAAAATATGTGTATTTTTATCTAGTGACATTGACTACTTTTACCCATTGTGTTAATTTTGGAAAGAAAAAGATGGGCAAATTTACCGAAAGGTAGAGACGCAAAGCTACAGGTCTAAGGTTTTAATTACTATGATGGCTGAGCTGCGAAGGAGTACTAGTTAAGTACATATAGTTGCTAGTTATATTCTTTGAAGCCTATTTCTTTTGAAATAGGTTATTTTTTTGTCAAAAACATAATAAAGGGGGAAGTAATCATGAGGTTGTTAAAAAATGCTTCATTGAAAAACAAACTTTTACTAACGGTTTCAATAATTGTTTTACTTTTAATTGCTATTATTACTACGCAAAGTATTAGAGAATTAAACAATCGAATGTCTGTTGATTTAGAGCAAGAGTTGAAAAGTGTTGGTTTATTGACAGCTATGAATCTTAATAGTGATGATATTAAAGATTTGTTGTCTGAAAAGGGAGAAACGAATGCTGAATTTAAGAAAATTCAAAAGCAACTCGATAGGATTCAAGAAGAACAAGGAATTATGAGCTGGAGCTATATTTGGGATGTAAAGGATGCAGATGGCGTTACCCCAATAGGCTATACTTCTAATTTGAACGAAGTATATGAAGCGGGTGAACTCTTTACTGATTTAGCAGATGAACATGTAACAACAGCTAAATTGGCTATTAAAAATAATAGCACTGAGGTAACCGATATTTTCCAAGATCCTTATGGTTCATGGCGAACTGTATTTAGCCCTATTAAAGATGACAATGGCAAGCTCATTGCATTATTAGGACTTGATTATTCTGCGGACTATATAAATACAATCATTAAAACAAGTATCATTAAACAAATTGTTATAGCTGTTATTGGAATTTTAATTTTATTAGTTTTACTTTACATAATTATTGATCGTCTATTAAAGCCACTTAAGAAAGTAGTAAATGCTGCAAATCAAGTAGCGAATGGGGAATTAGTAAATGTAGATTTAGAAGTAACGAAGGATGAAATCGGAAATTTATCTAAATCTATTAATACGATGGTTTTAAATTTACAACATATCATTTTAAATATCCGAAATACATCTAATAACGTTTCTTCTGCAGCTAATCAGCTAACGGTGAATGCAGCAGAGACATATAACAGCGCAACAAATATTGCTCAAGACATGGGGCAAATCACGCAAAATGCTGAGGCCTCAATGGTTATGACTGAGGAAACTGCAGCTGCTATGGAGGAAACAGCAACAGGCATCCAGCAAATTGCTGACTCTGCTAATACAGCTGCTGAATCATCTATTTCTGCTTCTCAAGCTTCAGAACGTGGAAATCATGTTGTTCAACAAGTCATTGCACAAATGGAGTTGATCAATGGTTCTGTTGAACAAATAGGGACAACAATAAACGGTTTACATATCAATACGAAAAAAATTAGCGATATCGTAAGTCTTATTACAGCAATAGCAGATCAAACAAACTTACTAGCATTGAATGCGGCAATCGAAGCTGCTAGGGCAGGAGAGCATGGGAAAGGCTTCGCGGTTGTCGCTGACGAGGTTAGACGATTAGCGGAGCAATCATCACAATCTGCAACGGAAATATACAATTTGATTAGTACAATTCAAGCTGATTCAAACGCTTCTATCACTGTTATGGAAAAAGGAAAAGAAGATGTAAAGGCGGGTATGGCGTTTACAAATGAGGTAGGGGAAATCTTTAAAGAAATTCTCACTTCATCAGAAGAAGTGGCGAGTCAGATTCGCGAAATTTCAGCTGCGTCTCAACAAATTTCCGCTTCTTCGGAGGAAGTCGCAGCATCTGTCAATAATATTAAGCAATCTACGGAGCAGTCATCTGAATTCTCGTCGAACGTATCAAGCGCAACTCAAGAGCAATTGACGACCATGCAAGAGGTGAAAGAGGCATCTTCTTCATTAGGAAAAACAGCAGAAGAATTACAGGTACTTGTAACAAAATTCAAATTGGAGAATGATCAATAATGGAAATTAATTTTAAAGGAAAAAATGTACTAATTACTGGTTCCAGCAAAGGAATCGGCAAAGCCATTGCTTTAGGATTTGCCGAGCAAGGAGCCAATGTATGTATCAATTATATTGGTGATGACAACGAGGCAGAAGAGGTTCGTGCACAAGCGGAAAAGTTTGGTGTACAGGCTATGAAATTTAATGCAGATGTATCGGATTCTCAGCAAGTTCAAGCTATGTATCAAGCTATGGACAAACAGTTAGGCGATATTGATATTCTTGTTAATAATGCTGGCTTCGCACAGGCTTCAAGTATGATGGATTTAACAGATGAGCAGTGGGATAAAATGATTAAAGTTCATCTATACGGTTGCTTCTACAATTGTCGAGAAGCAGTAAAAAGAATGAAAGTACGAAACAAAGGAAAAATTATTAATATTTCTTCTGATATTGGTAGTTTAGGTTGTGAAGAATTTACGCATTATTCTGCTGCAAAGGGTGGCATCAATGCATTTACGAAGGCTTTGGCACGAGAGCTAGCGCCTTCGATATTAGTCAACGCAGTAGCTCCTAGTGGAACATTTACAGACATCCTAAAGGAATTTGGCGAAAATTATGTGGAGGAAGAGTCTGCTAAATATCCGTTAAAACGATTAGCTCAACCAGAAGAAATCGCAAAGAGCGTGTTATTTTTAGCTTCAGAAAATGCGGATTTCTATACGGGTCAAATATTAACACCTAATGGTGGAGTCGTTATGAACGGATAATGTGGGAAAATAAGGAGCACTACTATGTTAAATATAATCATCTTTAGCTTATACTTAATTTTTATTTATTACATTGGATATAAAGGATACAAACGCGTAAATACTGCGGAGGATTTAATTGTTGCTGGTTGGAGTATGCCTTTATCTGTTGTAACAGGAAGTCTAGTGGCGGCCTTATTAGCTGCCCCATTCTTCTTTGCAGCAGTAGGCTCAGGTTACACAAGTGGCGGCTTTGAAGGTTCAGCGACAATGGGCGGTTTAGGGACTTGTATGATTCTTGGAGCACTCATTTGGACGAAGCCTTTACGTAGATTGAAGGGCTGGACATTAGCAGACTACTATGGATTAAGATATGGAAGTAAAAAGTTAGGTGCCTACACAGGCGTCGTAATGGCGATTGCCTTCGGTGTCTTTAATGCAGCTGCGTTAACAGTTGGTGGCACGTATATCATTCAGCAACTGTTGCAAATTGATTTCGTTCCAGCTGCATTACTCTTCGTATCATTAACAGCTATATATTCTGTTATTGGTGGCTTATGGGCTGTAGCCTATACAGAAATTGTTCAGGGGGCACTTGCAGTAGCGGGTATAGTAGGGATTACAATTTTTATCTTATTCTATTACCCTGATGTAACATTTAACCCTGAGTGGTGGAATATTAGTGAACTCTTCAATAAGGCTGGAGCAGAGTTTTGGACACTTTATCTTGTGTTAGCACTTGGTGATATTCCAGCGGTGGATTTAGGACAAAGGGTAGCAGCTGCGAAAAGTCCAAAAGTAGCACAGCGCAGCATGATTATAGCTGGGACAATTATTATCGCGATCAGCTGGATTCCGGGTATGTTAGGAGAGGCATTCAAAACGATTTATCCTGGTAGCACAAATCCAGAGACGTTAATGCTTGCCTTTGCTCAGGGATATTTCCCACCGTTATTAGCAGCCATCTTTTTAACAGCAATGGCCGCGATGGGGATGTCTACTGTAGCTGCATGTTATGTTGCGACTTCAGGAATTATCACAAAAAACATTTATTTAGACTTTATTAATCGAAACCCAGACCCTAAAAAATTATTAAGATTTTCAAGACTTATTATTATTTTAAGCGCTTTGCTAGGCTTAGTTTTAGCGGTTAGCTTCCAGAAAGTGATTGATTTAGCCTATTTGGCATGGGATATTGTTTTCGTAACAATTTTCTGGCCAATCGTATTAGGGCCGTTTTGGAAGCGTGTAAGTACACCTGCAGTGTGGACAAGTATATCTGTCGGGCTAGTCTATTACATCATTACATCTTTAACCTATGTACCAAGTCTTTCTATCCAATCAGAAGGATTTTTAGGTTTATTAAATGAACTGTGGCAGGCACCTGTTTTTTCAGGAGTTGTGATCACAGGTATTACAATTGTTATTGTAAGTTTGCTTATTCCACCTTCGCAGCATGTTCTTGAGATGCATAAGATTGAAAAGGATAAGACTTTAGACGATGTGGGCGGTAAAGAGGAATTAACGGAACAGTCAAACTGATAACCAAATCCTCGTTTCAGATAGTAGAAAACTCGGAGTGTAAATCATCCTCTACTTATTGATTTACATTATTATATGTATTCTTTTGTCGACAAGCTGACACGAGAGTGTTGATTCTCAATGCTCTCGTGTTTTTTTGTGCAAAAAATAACACTAAAAAATGACCAATTTAGCTAGTTTTAGTAAAAAAAATAAATATTTTAGAAATACCAACATTTACTAGGGGAAATGTTGTAAAATTTATTGTTACTAAAATTTCAATTTTTTAGTAATTATTCATATAGAAAAAAGTTTAAAGGAGTTCAACGATGAGAAGTAGCTTAAAAATTAAAATGTTAATGGTATTTTCAATTTTACTTGTTATTTCGTGTTTTCTGATTAGCTTTTTTATTTATCGTTCGTCATTGGAGCTGGTGAAAGAGACAGTTGGCGGGCAAAACATAAATATGATTGATCAGGCAATATCCAAAATAGATGTAGAAGGCTATCAAAGATTAGAAATTGGTGCAAAAAAAGATGACTATTATTATGAATTACAAAAAGAATTAAACTCTGTTAAAGAGCTTCATAAAGTATCTAGTTTATATTCGATGACTCGGATAAAAAATGGTGATGGATATGACTATTATTATATGGTAGATAGTGTTCCGAATGAGGATTCAACGCTTGGCGTTAAAGAGGAATCACCAGAATCGTATCCTAAAATGAAGCAAGTATTTGAAACTGGGCAAATACAATTTCAGCTATCAAATGATTCACAATACGGAGCTGTCCTTGCCATCTACGCGCCAATAAAAAATGATGCTGGCGAAGTTATAGGATTAGTAGGGGCAGATTTAGATGCCACAGAAGTTTATGCGGACATGAATGCGAATCAAATGAAAATTATATTGATTACGCTAATTGTATTAATAGTAGGAATCTGCATTGTTTATTTCTTTACAGATTATTTAACGAGGCCAATAAGAAAATTAACAGCACAAGTAAACCAAGTTGGTAATGGTGATTTAACGGTAAAAATAGAAACAAATCGAAAAGATGAAATTGGCGTTTTAACAAATGCAATCCAACAAATGGTGCTGGATTTGCAAAATATTATTATTGGAATCAATTCTAGCTCTAAGCAGTTAATCGATACGACGAACGGAGTAGCAAAAAGTAGTGAAAAGGCAAATGAAGCAATTAGTCATATTTCAGCCTCCATCCAGGAAGTATCTGCTGGCGCACATGCACAGTATAAAAACTCAGAGGAAAGCTCAGCTACATTAGAGCAAATGTCGGAGGGCATTCAACAAATTGCAGAGGCTTCTTCAAATGTATCTCAATTATCATCTATTAGCTTACAAAATGTAGAGCTTGGAAATGGAAACATTGAAAAAGTAGTTCATCAAATGAATATTATTAGTGAATCCGTTCAGTTATCCGCAAATGCTATAAAAAAACTAGAGAGTCAATCAAATGAAGTATCACTGATAATAAATATGATTCGTGATATTGCTTCACAAACAAATCTACTTGCATTAAATGCAGCGATCGAAGCGGCTAGAGCTGGTGAATCTGGAAAGGGCTTTGCCGTAGTAGCTGAAGAAGTAAGGAAGCTTGCGGAGCAATCAGAAAAATCGGCGAATAGCATATCAAACTTGATTTCTAAAATAAATGAGGATACAAGCTTAACGGTGCAAACTATGAATGTTGTAACAGATAATGTAGAAGACGGTTTACAAGCTGTAGAAGAAGCCGGAAAATCATTCGAAAGTATTCTCCAATCTATTCAGGGCGTAGTATCACATACAAAACAAGTTTCTGTAACCTCAGAAGAAATGTCTGCATTTTCTGAGGAGATTACAGCAGGAGTTGTGGAAACAACGATGCTTGCGAATAAGGCTGCAAAGGCAACGGAAAGTGTTGTAGAGCGTACGATGGAACAAGAAAGCTACAATCAAGATATCCTCCATTCTATTTTAAAATTGAACAAAATGGCGGAGGACCTAGAAAAATCCGTTTCAAAGTTTGAGGTAGATGCTAATAGCACAAATAATTCCTATAGAAATTAAGAATGAAAAGATAATCGTTAGAATAAAATTGCTATGAACATGGATGAAATAATCCTATCGATTATCTTTTTGAGGGTGGGAGATGGATGAAAACCTTTTTTCTTTTATTTCTTGGGACAATCTATGTATTACTCGCAAATTCAGTCGAAACGGCTATATTTAGAAAGGTATATTTTTTAATTGGTTTAGGGCTAGTAATAGCAGGAGTTTTTCGGTATGTGAAAGAACGATTTATCTATATCCATACATTGAATGAAATGAAAGAGGCGAGTGAGGAGGAGCTTATGGCTATCCCTCATACACATTGCATCATCTCAAATGATTGTTTAAGTGCTTTATTACTAAATGAACCTACAAATACACTTATTTTTGTAAGTAGAGAAGAATTAGAAGACGCATTGATAAAAAAAGAAATTCCATTCAATAAAATATATGAAGTAGCTATAGTAGAGGACGACATATACATTGCTAGGACAAGCAATAACTTCATAAGTGGTTCATTACTTGGTGAAGACATGGATATAGAAGAAGAGGAATTAGATGAAGAGGACCCTGAGTATAATTCTATGTCTCAGTTGACGTTGAAAATTGTAGCTGATAATTTATCTGACCCTATTCTAGAATATGTTTTTATGGATAACAGTGAGCCTCTATCAAGAGAAGAGGATGAGTATCAAGAAGCGCTAGAGCTATGTGAGGAATGGTTTCAGAAGATCAGTGTGATTATCAAACGTTATGAGCTGGAAAGGGTACCAATTAGGCATTAGTAATAAGAGGAAAAAAAGCTATCTCGACCGTATTGTCGAGATAGCTTTTTTAGGTAGAATCGCTTCGGAGTGATCGGGTGAGCCACAAAAGTGATCAGGTATCGCTCCGAAGTGATCGGGTATAGCCCCGAGGTGATCAGGTATCGCTTCGAACCTTAAAGTTTAAATTGCTGTAATTGACTATTTAACTCTTCAGCCATACCAGCGAGATGATTTGCACCCCTTGAAATTTCCTCCATAGTAGCAGCAGTTTCCTCTACAGTTGCTGTTGTTTGTTCTACTCCAGCTGCAGACTCTTGAGAAATAGAAGCCATTTCATCGATGGAGACATTGATGGCTTCGGAATTTTGAGCAACTTTATTTAAATTGCTTGAAATGGTATTTATGTTAAGAATCATGTCCTCAACTGCTACCGAAATTTGTTCAAATGTTTCATTTGTTTGATTTAGTTGTACGGTTCCTCGTTTTACTTCCTCATAGCCGGATTGTAGAGCGGTTGTTACATTGCCAGTTTCACCTTGAATCCGATTGACGATTGTTGAAATATCAGTGACAGAGAACTGTACTTCTTCTGCAAGCTTCCGAACTTCATCCGCTACAACTGCAAAACCTTTACCATGCTCTCCTGCGCGAGCTGCTTCGATGGCAGCGTTTAGGGCCAGTAAATTTGTTTGATTTGAAATATCATCAATGACAGAAACAAGCTTGGAAATTTCCGCAGATTGCACATTTAAGCCTTCAACTTTTTTCACTGAATCTAAAACAATTTCATTAATGGTTGCCATTTGTTGTGTTGATTGTACCATTAAGCCTTTACCTGTAGTCGTTAGTTCTTGTACATGATTTGAATGCGTTTTTAATTCAATGCCTTCCTGTGTTGTTTCATGAATACTATGTTGGAAAGAAGTCATTGTTTCGGCTAAATCACCTGCTGTAGATGCTTGTGTTTCAGTGCCAGAGGCTAGCTCCTGCATAGTTACAGTAATTTGCTCTGTACCTGATTGTACTTCATTAGAAGATTGGGCCAGCTCTTCGCTACTAGCTGCTACTGTTTCGGAAACAGCATGAATGGAGCTTATTGTTTGCTTCAATTTTTCATTCATATTATTTGCGGAAAGCATTAATTGACCAATCTCATCTCGATGCGTTATTGGAAGTAGTTCGTGTTGCAGATTACCATCCGCTAATTCGCTCATGCGCTTTGAGACAATTGTAATAGGTTTAGAAATATTGCTAGCAGTGACAATAGCGATTAGGATACCTGCGATCGTCAATACAATGCTAACAATTAGTCCAACTGTTTTATTGCTTAAACTTGTTGAGACTACGTCATCTCCTACCGTAGTAATGGCGTCTGAACGTTTATTGGCCAATTCTTCATAACCAACACGAACTTCGGTTACGAGATTATTGATAGCTGTTAAATTTTTTAATGCTAATTCTTTGTCACCTTTTTTATAAACATCGAATACTTCGGTATTTACGCGATTGCTCCATGTACGTGCCATTTCTACTAATGCCGCACGCTCAGACGTATTTTCGTATTTTTCCACAATACTATTACTTTCCTCAGCAATTTGACGATATTCATTAAAAGTTTCTATGTATTTTTCATCACCTGATACAACGTAACTTAAAGCTGCAGAGAGACGAACACTCATAGACATTGCTAAATTTTTACTTGCAGTTAAGACTTGTAAATCTTCTTTCACTAAACCTTCTGCTTGTTTTTCCATCTTATTATTAGAAATGTACGAATAGGTTGTAAAACAAACAACTAATACTATCAAAAGAAGAAATGCACTTAAAATTCGGGCTTTAAGTGTTTTAAACTGAAATATTCCCTTCATCTTTTCCCATCCTTTTATTGTTCATTTTCAATGTAGAACTGTGAAAAAATCGAAATAATAATTGTTATAGTACAAATATATTTTATAACTAATTCTATATATACATAAGCCCTTTTAATGGAAAAATTTAAAAATGGTTTTTTAGTACAATAACGAATCATGGTTATGAATGGATAGCTAGTTAAATGTATATGTCTAAATAGAAATTTCAAATTTTTTTTAATACTTTTATGTATTTATACCTAACGCTATTCTCATATACAGACATCGAGGTGAACATTCGGAACTCCGTAAATTGCCACCAATCCGAGTTGGCAGCTTCTATAAAGTATCTCCCTTGATTATCCATATTTTAGTTTGAATGGTATAATATATTTAATGTTCAACTGTTTTAAAACAATACAATTATAGGAGGAAGATGATATGAACAAATGGCTCAAAATAATGGGCTTCGTGATATTTGTGAGTTTTATTTGCAATACTTCAGCACATGCGGCTTCTTCTACTTCTCTTTTTGTCAACGGTCAAGCTGAGTATGACTTTATTACGGTTGAAGGACGAACAATGGTTAAATTAAGGTCTCTGAGCGACTCGTCATGGCCTGTGCTCGCTTATGATTCTAAGGCCGGTGTCGTTACGATTCAAAATAAAGATAAGAGTAAAAAAGTACAGCTTGTGGCGGGGAAAAAAACAGCAACAGTTAATGGGAAAGCGATAAGATTAGACGCTGCAGTAGTAAACAAAAACGGTAGCACTTATGTGCCGATTCGTTTCATTAGCGAGACACTTGGCGGTTATGTCTATTACAATAACAAAGATAAACAGGTCATTGTCCGTACACCTGCGGGTCAGGAAGAATACGAGACACTGATGCACGGGGATCTCACGAAGGCGCGTCATATTGCGCTTGGACTAGAAAAACTCACAGATGAAGCGCCACCTCTTCAATTTGGAGAAGGGTATAATTACTGGTATTACACGTTTCCAGAAGGAGAAGCATTGCGTTTCACGCTGAATCTCGCCGGCTATAGCGATGCTTATTATGAAGTGAATAAAGAAGGTCTGGCCGTCATTAAATGGCAGCAGGATAATGTGGCGGAACGAGAATGGGGAGCGAAACCAACCTTTAAAAGCTATGTTTATTTCTTGGACGAGTTTAAGGGTGGCTTATTCACTTATGGTATTGTAGACGCTCAAGGCAAAGATACGGAGCTGGGAAAAATCCATCCGGAAAATAACAACAATCTAGTTCTAAAAATTGAAGGGGAGGAACGGACGGATCAGAGGTAGATTAGCGACTGAGCCCGGCTAAAAAACCATAGAAGCTTTATGAAATTACAGGATATATGTAGCAAAAAAGAAGGATGGATAAAGTCAATTTTATCTATCCTTCTTTTTGTGTGCAACATTTAATTACTGTTTTGCTTTGCTTTTTTTTGCTTGTCGTTCCCATTGCATTAAAGATGGATATGGATCAAATGCCCATTCTGTACGCCCATTGAATTTGTAGATGCCGTAGTGAAGATGAGGCGGGAATTTTCCGGACGTCCCTTCTTTACCGTAGCCAGAGCTACCAACCGTACCGAGAACAGTTCCAGGTTCGACAAGGTCTCCAACTTTAATTTTTTTATTATAACTGCCGAGATGGGCATAATAATGATAGGAGTTGTGATTATCTCGAATGCCTATGCGCCAACCACCAAATTGGTTCCAGCCCTTTATTTCCACTACACCATAAGAGGTAGAAAGCACTGGAGTACCATAGCTAGCGAAAATATCTGTTCCTTCATGAATACGGCGTCCACCCCAGCCCCTATTGGCACCCCATGTACTTCGATAGCTGTAATCATAATTAGTAGGGACTGGGAATGTGTGATCGTCGAGCTCAGTTGTTTTGAAATGACTATACATTTTGGAAATCGTGAAGATTTGATTTACAGCCTGTTCACTTCCGTAATATTCCCATAAAGCTAATTTAAAGTCCTCATCAGTTGTTCCAAATTTACTTAAAAAAGTGGCCATCGAAAATATAATATCGACATCATCCTTAGGACTGGCAACTCCATCACCATTGCCATCTAGCCCCATTCCGCCAAAGTAACTAATTGTGTCTGGGCGAGTATCATCTCTTACAGGATTTAAAGCACCTGACCAATATTCATCAGAAAATTGAATGGCTATAATACCATCCCGTTTCGGAATATCTTTACGAACTGATTGCAAATTGTGTTCATATTGGTCAATGGCTGCTAAGAAATGCCACGGAATGAGTAATTCGTCAAATTGTACGTAATAGGCCATACGTTGCTGCACAATTTCTTCTTGGGTGGGTTCTTCTTTTGCTAATGCAACAGTGGGGAGAGTAAAACTCCATAATAATATCCATGATAAAAGGAATATAAAATGGCGATTCAATAAAGGACCTCCTTTCTAACGTTAGAATAACCGAATTTTTTATCTTCATTCAGTACTTTTTGTGGGAAAACAAAGCGGTAAAAATGAGCAACGTTTGTGAAAAAAACATCAGGTATAACGATTAATGTTTCGAATCACCACCAAAAATTAGAATGGATATTTTTTTGAAAATAAGTTGATTGGAGTGGAGACAGGGCGACTCCTTGGGGATTAGCGCCACAGATGAGACCTTGGAGCGAGCAACGCGAGTGAAGCGGCTCATCGGACGCCCCCAGGAAAGCGCCCTGTCGGAACGGAAATCAACCCTACGTTACGGGGAAGAGCCTTAAAGTATTTTATTGAGCGTTTAAATTCTTGTTATTCAGAGAAAAAAATTAAAAGCAATAAGAAGAAATTTCGACAAAGGAAAAGTATTGGGTATCATAATGTCTTTTTCTTCATACTATGTTATAAATCAAGCCCTGAATGGAGGGAAGGCTATTAACATTTTAGATAAAGTGAAAAGCTATCGCGAAGAAGAAAATCGGCTAAAGTGGGAAGGTACATTTGCAGATTATTTAAACATCATCAAGGAAAGACCTGAAGTTGCTCAAACAGCCCATTCACGCGTCTACAATATGATAAAAAGTAGTGGTGTAGAGGAACGCGATGGGCAAAAAATGTATGAATTTTTTGGGCAAGAAATTTTTGGGCTTGAAACAGCAATAGAAAGACTGGTGGAGGAATATTTCCATCCGGCAGCACGAAGATTGGATGTTAGAAAACGTATTTTGTTATTAATGGGACCAGTTAGTGGTGGTAAATCAACAATAGTGACCTTGTTGAAACGCGGACTTGAGCAATTTTCTCGAACAGATGAAGGCGCGGTTTTCGCAATTAAGGGATGTCCAATGCATGAAGATCCTCTACATTTAATTCCACATCATTTGCGTAATGAATTTTACGAGGAGTATGGTATACGAATTGAAGGAAGTTTATCGCCTTTAAATACGATGCGTCTTGAAAAGGAATACGATGGACGCATTGAAAATGTGATGATTGAACGTATTTCTTTTTCTGAAGACAAACGTGTAGGCATAGGAACATTTACACCATCAGATCCAAAATCGCAAGATATTGCTGATTTAACAGGTAGTATCGATTTTTCTACAATTGGAGAATTTGGCTCAGAATCAGACCCTCGTGCTTATCGTTTTGACGGTGAGCTAAATAAAGCAAACAGGGGTATGATGGAATTCCAAGAAATGTTAAAGCTTGATGAAAAATTCTTGTGGAATTTATTGTCTTTAACACAGGAAGGTAATTTTAAAGCAGGTCGATTTGCGTTAATTAGTGCAGATGAGTTAATTGTTGCGCATACAAACGAAACGGAGTATCGCTCATTTATTTCAAATAAAAAGAATGAAGCGCTACATTCACGTATTATTGTGATGCCGATTCCGTATAACTTAAAAGTTAGTCAGGAAGAATTGATTTACGAAAAAATGATTAAAGAAAGCGATATGGCCCATGTTCATATTGCGCCACATGCATTAAAGGCCGCAGCAATCTTTTCGGTTCTAACAAGACTAGAAGTACCGAAAAAGCAAGGTGTGGATCTTATTAAAAAAATGCGACTGTACGACGGAGAAAATGTGGAGGGATTTAATTCCGTTGACTTAGAGGAACTTAAAAAAGAGTTTCCGAACGAAGGCATGAACGGTATTGATCCACGGTATATTATTAATCGTATTTCTTCTGCTATTATCCGAAAAGAGGTACCATCCATTAATGCGTTAGATGTTCTGCGTGCACTAAAGGATGGGCTTGACCAGCACGCTTCCATTTCTCAGGAAGATCGAGAAAAATATATGAACTAT
Organism: Lysinibacillus sp. NPDC097214; assembly: GCF_050277945.1. Taxonomy (NCBI): domain Bacteria; kingdom Bacillati; phylum Bacillota; class Bacilli; order Caryophanales; family Bacillaceae; genus Lysinibacillus; species Lysinibacillus sp. NPDC097214. The sequence continues at coordinate 46,176 of NZ_JBNNSS010000014.1, read as the reverse complement.
ATTGCAGTTGCTCGAAGAGAGTATGATGACATTGCCAAGAACGAAGTCCAAAAAGCTTTCGTGTATTCGTATGAAGAGTCTGCAAAAACATTGATGAATAATTATCTTGATAATGTTGAAGCGTTTTGTAATAAAAATAAAATTTTCGATCCATTGACTGGTGAGGAAATGAATCCAGATGAAAAATTAATGCGTTCTATTGAGGAGCAAATTGGCATTTCGGAAAATGCGAAAAAAGCGTTCCGTGAGGAGATACTCATTCGTATTTCTGCTTATGCTCGAAAAGGGAAGCGTTTTGACTATAATTCTCATGAAAGATTACGAGAAGCCATCCAGAAGAAACTATTTGCGGATCTCAAGGATGTCGTGAAAATTACAACATCCTCAAAAATGCCGGATGAATCACAGCTGAAGAAGATTAATGAGGTTGTAGCGAGACTTGTTGATGAACATGGCTATAATACAACATCTGCAAATGAATTATTGCAGTATGTAGGTAGTCTGTTAAATCGTTAATGACTTTGACCTATTCAGTGGAAACTATAAGACTATTGATAGGAGTGAATAGGAGTGTCCATTTTAGGGCACTCCTTTTATCTTCATTCAGTGGGTGTCCAAACACTTACTCAAAATAGAGGAACTCGCCACGTCCTGTGGCAATTTATCTGTGCGACAGCGCAATTACGCCAAGGCGAAATTGATCTTCATTTACTTATTTTTTGCATAGGTGAAGTAACCACGAAGTGTAATTGATTTCTCTAAAAAAGTTCAAGAAAGCGAATCACTAGCATAGTATAGAAAAAGCGAATTTGATAGATGGGTGAGGATAAAAATGACTGAAAACGAAAATAAAGGTTTTGCCATTTCTCAGGAAAATTGGTCCCTCCATCGTAAAGGGCACCAGGACCAGCAACGGCATATGGATAAAGTAAAAGATGCTATTAAGAATAATTTACCCGATTTAGTTAGTGAAGAAAGTATTGTCATGTCCAATGGTCGCGAGGTAATAAAAATCCCTATACGTTCACTTGATGAATATAAAATTCGATATAACTATGATAATTCCAAGCATGTTGGGCAGGGGCAAGGAGACAGTAATGTAGGTGATGTGGTTGCGCGTGATGCTAGCAAAGGCAATCAGGCTAATGGTAAAGGAAAAGAAGCTGGTGACAAGCCAGGCCATGATTATTATGAAGCTGAAGTAAGCATTGAAGAGGTTCAAAATGTGTTATTTAGCGAGCTTGAGCTACCAAACCTACAGCAAAAAGAAAAAGCGGATATTAAAACGGAAAAGATCGAGTTTAACGATATTCGGAAAAAAGGTTTAATGGGAAATGTCGATAAAAAGCGCACAATCCTCAATGCGTTAAAGCGTAATGCGATGAAAGGAAAACCAGAAATTACGCCGATTCATAATGATGACTTGCGTTTTAAAACGTGGGATGAAGTGGAAAAACCTGAATCGAAGGCAGTTGTCCTTGCCATGATGGATACAAGTGGCTCGATGGGCTCCTTCGAAAAATATTGCGCTAGGAGTTTCTTCTTTTGGATGACAAAATTTTTGCGCTCCAAGTATGAAACCGTGGAAATTGAGTTTATTGCGCATCATACAGAGGCAAAAGTAGTGACAGAAGAAGAATTTTTCACGAAGGGAGAAAGTGGAGGAACGATTTGTTCATCTGCCTATATTAAGGCATTGGAACTAATTCGGGAAAAGTATAATCCTTCTCGCTACAATATTTATCCAGTACATTTTTCAGATGGTGAAAATATATCAATGGATAATGAAAAGTGCTTGAAGCTAGTGGGAGAGTTAATGGAAGTATCGAGTATGTTTGGATATGGTGAGGTTAATCAACATAACCGCTTTTCTACACTTATGTACACATATAAAAAAGTAGATGATCCTAAGTTTAGATATCATATTTTGAGAAAAAAAGGCGATGTGTACGATGCCTTAAAGAGCTTTTTCAAAAAAAGTGAAACTTAAACTATGTTCAAAGGAGGGGACTAAAAAGTGGAGATGAAAGAGCTTGAACGTGCGATTGATGAAATTACAGAAATTGCCTCAAGCTTTGGCTTAGATTTCTTTCCAATGCGCTATGAAATTTGTCCGGCAGATATTATTTATACATTTGGCGCATATGGTATGCCTACTCGATTTTCACATTGGAGCTTCGGTAAACAATTTCATAAAATGAAGCTTCAATATGATTTAGGGCTAAGTCAAATCTATGAGCTAGTGATTAACTCAAACCCATGCTATGCATTTTTACTTGATACAAATACGTTAACACAAAATAAATTAATTATTGCGCATGTATTGGCGCACTGCGACTTCTTTAAAAATAATGTACGCTTCTCCAATACTAGAAGAGATATGGTGGAGAGCATGACAGCAACAGCTGAGAGGATCGCTGGTTATGAAAGAGAATATGGTAAGGATGAGGTCGAGCAGTTTTTAGATGCGATTTTAGCGATTCAGGAGCATATCGATCCATCCCTTTTACGACCAAAATTGGCTTGGAATACGGAGGATGATCTTGAAGAGGAGACTTCTCAAGCGAAATCACCCTATGATGATCTATGGCGTTTAGATGATAAGGAAAAAGAGTATAAATCGGTAAGGCGAAAAATAAAGCACTTCCCGCCAAAGCCAGAAAAAGATTTATTGCTATTTTTAGAGGAGCATAGTCGAGAGCTTGAGGACTGGCAGCGAGATATATTAACGATGATGCGTGAGGAAATGCTTTATTTTTGGCCACAATTAGAGACAAAAATTATGAATGAGGGTTGGGCTTCCTTTTGGCATCAACGTATTATGCGAGAGCTTAAGCTAACAACAGCCGAAACGATTGAATATGCGAAATTAAATGCAGGTGTTGTGCAGCCTTCAAAGACAACGATTAATCCTTATTACCTTGGCGTGAAAATTTTCGAGGATATTGAAGACCGCTATAATCATCCGACAGAAGAGATGAGAAAACTAGGTGTTCAACCTAACACAGGTCGAGAAAAAATGTTTGAAGTAAGAGAGATAGAGTCGGATATATCCTTTATCCGCAACTATTTATCTAAGGATTTAGCAAAGCGAGAGGATCTTTATTTGTTCCAGAAAAAGGGGAATGAATACCGTATTACAGATAAGGATCATGAAATGGTACGTGATCAGCTCATATCGATGCGTGTAAACGGGGGATTCCCATACATCGTCGTTAAAAATGGCGATTACCTTCGCAACGGAGAGCTCTATTTAGTGCACGGCTATGAGGGAATGGAGCTCGATCCGCACTATTTAGAGAACGTTTTGCCATATATTTATCAGCTATGGGGTCGTCCTGTTCATTTAGAAACAAGTGTGGATGGAAAGCCAGTGCTGTATTCATATGATGGTACAAAAAATTATAAACGTAATGTGTGAGGCGTGATTCCTTGGTGGATAATCAAAACAAAAACTTCTATCTGTTGGTATGAAATATTCCGGCAGATAGAAGTTTTAATTTTTGGCAGTCATTCATAAAGGTTCATCGTCATAATGTGGGGTCGATTTCCGTTCCGGCTGGGCGATTTGTAGCTGCCGCTTTGCTTTCGCTACAGAAAACATTTGTTGTTGCTGTCGCTACGCTTTCGCACAGATAAAACAATTGCTGACGCTTCGCTTTCGCACAGAGCAAAGCTTCCTGGGGGCGTCGGGGCAACAGGATGTTTTTTTTGCGCGAAAGCGAAGCGTCAGCGGCAGGATGTTTTTTTGCGCGAAAGCGAAGCGTCAGCGGCAGGATGTTGGTCACGAAGGCGTTATCACAGGATGTGATGGTTTTAGCCTTCGTTCCTCTATCGCTGATACCCAAGGAGTCGCCCAGCCGTAACGAAGATCAACTTAAAACATGGCGTTTTAACATATTTCATCCAAAATTATGGTGCTGTGCACAAATAAACTTTATTCGTTATTATCATCATCATCTAACAATGGGGAGGACTCATTTTCAACTTCACTACTATCACTATGATTCGAAGATGTATGGATATCGCTGTCCCTTACTTTTATTCCTTGTTATTCGTCAGCTTCATCAAAATTGTCACCAGCAATTTCACTTCTGCTGTTTCCATCAGCAAATTTGGAGTTTACATTTCTAGTACTACCGTTTATGTTTTGGTCGCCTTGGTTGGCATTAGTACCTACATCATTATTTATTTGTCCTCTACCTTCAGCCCTTTGTTCAACATGGATATCTGTATTGCCAATATTAATAGTAAGATGGATGGTAATATTATTTTTAGTTGGCTCCTTTGAACGTTCATTTTCAGATTTATAGTCAGACATAGTTTTCACCTCCTTATTTTCAGCAGTACTATTAAGTTATTAAACTTTCTCAAGTTTACTTGTTCATGTAGCCCTAAAAGGTATAAATAATGTGAAGGATGGAGACTGAAAAACTGTTCCTGATCGTAAAATTTGTTAAAATGAATAGGATTTGAATATATGAAGAACTGGAACGGTGAATTAACGTTGAGAACATTTAAAAAGGTTTATATAGAAATAACGAGTGTCTGTAATTTAGCATGTAGCTTTTGTCCGCCAACTGCTCGTGCAAAGGGACTTATTAAAGTAGAACAATTTAATAAAATATTGGATGAAATACGTCCTCATACGAAATATATTTATTTGCATGTAAAAGGAGAGCCGCTTTTACACCCGCGTATTGATCAGTTGCTTGACGCAGCACATGAAAAGGGTTTTAAAGTTAATATTACAACGAACGGTACACTGATTAAAAAGAATCGTGAAAAGATATTAGGGAAACCAGCCTTACGCCAAATCAATTTTTCATTGCATAGTTTCGACGGTCACGAGGGATCGGAAAATCGTGAGAAATACTTAGGGGATATATTAGATTTTGTGCGTGATTCAAAAGATTATAATACGATTATTTCATATCGTTTATGGAATTTACAAAGGGATCAAGTATCGGATATTGCGGCACGAAGAAATCGTGAAACGCTTGATATTCTAGAAAATGAATATAATCTTGATTATCGCATCGAAGAAAAGGTGCAGCCTGGTAAAGGTGTAAAGATTGCTAATAATATTTATTTAAACCAGGATCATGAATTCAAATGGCCAAGCTTACTGGAGGCTGAGGATGAAGGAAAAGGTTTTTGCCATGCACTTCGAAGCCAAGCCGCTATTTTAGTGGATGGTACAGTAGTGCCTTGCTGTCTTGATGGAGAGGGCGTCATTAATTTGGGGAATGTGAACGAGAAATCCTTCACAGACATTGTTCAAGGTGAACGTGCAAATAATATTGTCGACGGATTTTCACGTAGGGAAGCAGTCGAAGAGCTATGTAGAAAATGCGGCTATCGTCAAAAGTTTGGAATGTAATAAACAAATCCATTTGGTTTAGACTAAATGGATTTTTTATATGGGAGGATGTTAAATTAAAGCAAATAGAGGACGAGTGATTCCTCATCAAAAATCGGGGCACTTGTTCAAACGTATGCTATTTATTAAATGTGAGGACGCCCTACACATTAAGCAAAAATATAATTTATAGCTCGTTAAAAATAGCTCCAACGTTATTGACCATTGGAGCTATTTTTCTTTGATTGTGAATCAATAGTATTTAAAAAATCCTTCGTAATGCGTACTACGTATTTCACCTCGTCTAAATTGCGCTCCCTTAATACTGATCGATGTATATCAAGCATAATGTTCTTTTCTTCAATATCAGTAACACCAGATAATTTTTGAAAATTAAAAAGCTCCTCAGGTGCAATATCTAATGCTTTCATTAGCGTTTCTAAAGTGCTTAATGTGATATTAGATTGCCCGTGTTCAATGTTTGAGATTCGTCCTTTACTAAAACCAAGTTTCCCCGTTTTTTCTGCTACTTCTTCCTGACTAAGCCCCTTGGAAACCCTAATAATACGGAGTTGTTCGCCTACTAGCTTTAAAAAGTCTGACATATGATTCACCTCTATGTAAAAAGCTAGTGAAAAACATTAGAAATGCCTATACTATTATAGTGGTATAATAGAGAAAAAGTTATAGTAAAATGGTACAATGATTAGTGGGAAGTTTTATTAAGAGAAAAGACTTGTGTAAAACAGTGTGGATGATTCTTCAGTAGCTTGTTTTAGAGTATACCTAATTAAGTGAGGATTGGAGGATTCAGGCATGGTAAAGCGTTATCGATTAGGTGAGGTTGCTAAAATAGAAGAGGGGAAAATAATACCGAGGAGAAAGTATTTTACAAACATCGGAGTACCTCTCATTACAGCAGAAAATTTAAAAAAGTTAATGCTAGATGGTGATATTGAGCAATTACCAAAAGTTAATATTACCTTTGAAAAACATTTTAAATGTGCACCAGTACCAGCTAAAACCATCATTCTTACTAAAGCTAATTTGAAGGACACCAATAAATATATTTATCAGAGTGAAACTGAACTGTGTATTGCAAGCGATATCGTTGCTATTATTCCAAATGAAACAATTATTTTAAGTGATTATTTATTACATTTTTTTAGATGGTATAAAGTGAATGCAGAATGGCAGCATTTGTACCATATACCCATTGATATTCCGATGATAGATATCCAACACAAAATGGTACAAATTTTAAATACGATTCAGCTTTTATTAAAAAATAAAGAGCCGTTGCTGACAACAGTAGAGGGGCTACCACAGCATTTTGACAATGTTTCGGTGCAAATAGAAAATCACTCAAAAAATTTACATCATGGGTTTAATCATGCTCAGTATCTTTACAATTATATGTTAAATAAAATTTTTAAGGGTGAGCATAAATAAATCCATAACAGCATCAAAAAGCCGGTGTAAAGGCTGAAGCCTCACACCGACTTTTATCAATTATGCCTCGGCATAATTGCGTCCAGAATCGGCTTTGCGTTTAGGACTGCACGAGGGCCGACACGATGTCGGTCATTTCGGTAATGCCACAGGACGTGGCGTTCTTAGACTGAGTTCTTCTATTTCAGCGGGTGTTTGGACACCTGTACCTGTCGCTACGCTTTCGGTACAAAAGACATTTGTAGCTGACGCTTCGCTTTCGCTACCAAAACACTTGCTGAAAGAAGTTAAATTTCAATGATTATAGGTAAAATCATTGGTTTTCTTTTTGTTTGTGAAAATAGATACTGACCGACAGCCCTTTTGATTTCTCTTTTTAAGACATGTATTTGCTGCTTACTTTCTTCTTGAAGCTCATTTACCGTTTCTTTAACGAGAATATTTACTTTCGTTAAAAGCTCCTCAAAGTCTTTGGCATAAACAAAGCCACGTGAAATTGTATCCGGTTCTGAAATAAAGGCACTATCTACTTTATTAAGTGTGATCACGATGACAAGCATGCCGTCTTCAGAAAGCTGTTTGCGATCTCGTAAAACTATTCCTTCGACTTCACCGATACCGATACCGTCGACATACGTATCACCTGAAGGAATTTTACGTGTTTGCCTAGCCATGGAGTTTTCAATATCAATAACATCTCCGTTTTTCATAATAAACGTATGCCCTCTTTTGACACCAACGGACTCAGCTAGTAGACGATGCTGATGTAACATACGGAATTCACCATGAATCGGAATGAAAAATTTAGGTTTCATTAGTGTCAGCATTAGTTTTAAATCTTCCTGATGACCATGACCTGAAACGTGCATACCTGTATGACTAGAGGAACCATAAATAACATTCGCACCTAGTTGGAATAAATTATCGACGATCCTTGAAACACCCTTCTCATTCCCTGGAATAGGGGATGAAGCTAAAATAACTGTGTCATCAGGTAAAATTTTCACTTCGCGATGATTGCCGTTTGCTAAGCGAGAGAGTGCAGCTAATGGCTCTCCCTGACTACCCGTACATAGTACAACAACTTCTTCTGGAGGGAGATATTTCACCTCGCGTGCATCAATTAACAAATCCTCGGGCACGTCTAAATAGCCTCGCTCAAGTGCAACATCTACAACATTCACCATACTACGGCCAAGTAATGCAAGCTTTCTATTTGTAGTAATCGTTGCATCTACAATTTGCTGTATGCGATTAACATTTGAGGCGAAAGTAGAGATAACGATTTTACGGTCGGCATGTAAAAATGCATCTTCAATATGATTACCGACAAGCTTCTCGGAAGGTGTTAGCCCAGGTCGTTCTGCATTTGTACTTTCAGAAATAAGTACTAGTACACCTTCTGATCCAATCTCGGACATCTTATGAATATCAGCAAACTGATCATTGACGGGCGTTAAATCAAATTTAAAATCTCCAGTGTGCACAACATTTCCTTCAGGTGTATTCATAACGATTCCTAAGCAATCAGGTATACTATGGTTTGTTCTAAAGAAACTAACATCAACTTGTCCGAAATTTAAAGATGAATCGGAATGAATTTCTATTAATTCTGTCTCTCTTAAAAGCTTATGCTCTTTCAGCTTTAGCTGGATTAACCCAAGCGTAAAACGTGTCGCATAAATAGGGACATTTATTTTTTTTAGCAGATAAGGGATACCGCCAATATGATCCTCATGACCATGTGTCACAATTAATGCTTTGATTTTCTCTTTATTTTCCAGTAGGTACGTAATATCAGGAATGATTAAATCGATACCTAGTAAGCTTTCGTCTGGAAATTTAGCGCCACAGTCGATAATTAAAATATCATTCCCATATTGTACTACATACATATTTTTGCCAATCTCATTAATGCCACCTAAGGCGAAAATTGATAATGTATTGTCTTTTGTGGACAAGTATATTCCCTCCTGATTTCAGGTATTTTGGATGTTCGTTACTTCAGCATTTGTAGTATAGCTTTAAGCGTTTCATCCTATACGAAAAGATCATTTAAGAATAAGTACTAATATTAGGTTTTCAAGAAGAATAGAATAGAGGAACGTAAAGAATAAAGGGGATGTGACTGGTTGTCGAATTACTTACAGCATGCGGTGTTTGAACATAAGTTTTGGCTAAGGATATTAAAAGATCATTCTCAATTTATTCATGATTCATTGTTTCCATCGGAGACACAGGATATTAAAAGAGCAGATTCATTTATTCATCAATTTTCTCAGCTTCTTGCCTATGTGAATTCGATCGATGCCAATAATGCAATTTCCTTTACGCTTACCGTTGATGAAGCTGTAGAACAACTAAAGCAATTTAAATTTTATATCCTTCGAAAGCAATTAACGGGAAATATTAATATCCATCTATCACCTACCTTTATTAATCACATGGTGAATGAACTAGAGGAATATCAAAATGTACTTAGCTATCTGAAGAAAGGGGAAGTTCCACCAATATTTCATGAGCTACATCATCACTTACTATGGCTTTTAGATGCATCAGGGCATGCAGGTATTATTCATGACGATTTAGATAGTGTAGAAAAAAGGCTGAGACAAAAAAGTACTACCTTTGCCCAACATTTTGAACAATTTTATTTAAAAGCAGTGGAGCTTACAGGATATTTACGTTCAAATATAGACTCTTTCCCTGCATTAACTCGCTTTAATCAAGATGTAGATCTAGAAATGACATTGTTCAAAACTTTTTTACGCGAGTTAGAGGAAATGGAGTTAAGTGCAGAAGTATTAGGGACGTTTACAGCTCTAATGGCGGATCATATGCTAAGAGAGGAGCAATACTATTTATCGAAGCTTGCACAATCTAGAGGTGAAGGTTAATTTGCACTAAAGAGGCTATCTACCAATGAAATTAAAGGTGTCATATGATTCTTCGGCAAAACGAGTGGTTGATTTCCGTTCCGGCTGGGCGCTTTCCTGGGGGCGTCCGATGAGCCGCTTCGCTTCGCTGCAGGGTCTCGGGCCAACACGATGTTGGTCACGAAGGCGTTATCACAGGATGTGATGCTTTTAGCCTTCGTTCCCCTATCGCTGATCCCCGAGGAGTCGCCCAGCCTCCACTCCAATCAACCACTTCACACATAGCATTTGTATTCTAGCACTCTTTAGAAAAAGTTTTTCAACAACATGAGGCTATCTTATGAGATAGCCTTGTTGATTTTTATGGATGAATAAAAACTTCAGTACCGATTGGGACAATGCTTGCAAGCTCTTCGACATCCTTATTATGCATACGAATACAGCCACGTGAAACAGCATGACCAATAGAGCTAGGATCATTAGTTCCATGAATACCGTAGTGCTCTTTAGATAAACTCATCCACATTGTTCCAAAAGGACCACCGGGATTTGGAGCCTTATTAATGATTATAAAATCGCCAGTAGGTGTATCATGTAACATCCTACCGACTGCTATTGGGTATTGCTTTTGAAGAACATTATCCTTATATAACCGTAGCCATCGATTTTCAGTAGAAATATCTATTCTATAAGGGATAGTATTTGGATTAGGAAATCCAGGAATAACAATTTGTTGTCCTATATAAAGTACATTCGGATCTAACCCTGGATTAGCAGCAATTATGGACGATAACGGCGTACGATAATTTCTAGCTATTTGGGACAAGGTTTCGCCTGCTTTAACTGTATGGACCAAAATCTTCACCTCCAATAAAATAAGGCACATCACCAAAAGTAGAGATGACATATGTTAAAACGTTTACCATGTATATAAGTTGATCTTCGTTACGGCTGGGCGACTCCTTGGGGATCAGCGATAGAGGAACGAAGGCTAAAAGCATTACATCCTGTGACAACGCCTTCGTGACCAACATCGGTGCTGTTGCTGTCGCTGCGCTTTCGCACAAACAAAACCCTCTGCTGCCGCTACGTTTGTACTACGCTTTCGCGTAGAAAACATCTGTTGGCCCGAGACCCTGCAGCGAAGCGGCTCATCGAACGCCCCCAGGAAAGCGCCCAGTCGGAACGGAAATCAACTACACGTTATGATGATGAGTCCAAAATAATTCCTTTAATATAGGTTATGCCGTAGATATAGAAAATACCTATAATTTTCATGAGAATAGCAATTGCAGTTAGTTGGATATGATAAGCAGTAACAAACCATATCCAGTAATCGAGGAGATATTGATGAAAGAATTTAAAATTACTTATTTTTTTGATGAACTACATTATGTACGGAGATTTATCCATATAGAGTCACAGGAAAAAGCAGAGGCATTAGTTCGAAGCGAACGAGATCAATATATATCCTTTACAGATAGTAGAGGGATGTATCATGAGCTGCATACAAGACATGTTCGGGTCATTCAAATATCTGAATATCATCGCATCGATAAAAGCTCGAAAACGAAAGGTACATGATTTGTCCAACATTGCACATGTTATAGGTAAAGGAGTGAGCAATGATGGACAAAGAAAACATACCACATGAAAAAAAGATGTTCATGAACTTAGCAAGTAAGGATAAACCAGACATGGTGGAATCTGATAATATAAGTCTTTTCGATTTACACGAAGATATGCAAACGGTTGATCCTATACCGGTTAGTGAGCTCAATAAAAAAGTAGAACGAGAAGGCGATGAATTGATCGAATTGCAGCCTGATGAACTATAGAAGGTAGGGATTTTCATGACGGATCATAACGAAGCTCAGTTTACTTCTGCTGGAACGAATATTAATGAAGTGAAAAGACAAAATGCGGAAAGTGGTTTATCTTACAATGAAGTGAAAAAACTGCTAGCCCAAAGAGGTGGGGTTGGTACGGGAATCTATAGTGATACAGATGTTGAAGAAGTAAAGCAAGAGATTCATGGGAAAAATCAATAAGTTATTTTGGGAGGAGTATGAAATGACGTACTCCTCTTAACTCATTTCAGCGGATGTCCAAATACCCGCTGAAATAGAGGAACTCAGTCTAAGAACGCCACGTCCTGTGGCAACGACTGAGTGACCAACATCATGCTGTTGCTGACGCTTCGCTTTCGCACAGACAAAACACGTTGCTGCCGCTGCGTTAGCACTACGCTTTCGCGCAAAAGACATCTGTTGGCCTAAAGCCCGATTGGGAAGAAAAAAATCACTGATTAAAATCTCACTTTATTATAAAATGAAAGCACATGTAAGGAGGTGGACGAATGAAAGAAAAACGTTGTCCGTTATGTGGGCAAGAAAATCATTGTGGGGTAGTAAAGGGGCAAAAGGATTGCTGGTGTATGACAGAAAGTTTCCCTAAAGAAATTCTTGGAGCGGTACCAAAAGAACAATGTATTTGTCAAAAATGCTTGGATACATATAAAAAGGATTAATCGTTTAGAACTTAAAAATAACTAACTGCTGTTACGAAACAATAAAGATCATTTGGTACAATTGTCTACCGCACAACAACCTATCGGACATATATTACTCTGAAAGGAGTGTGTCTAATGACTAAAACAATTTTACTTAGTAATGTAACAAAGGCATATTTAGAGGAATACGAAAGAATCCTCAATAAAATGATGCAGGGTATGACCTATGTGACAATTACCTGTAGTATTTCAGATAATTTTATTAAGCAAATATTACCGCATCAAGTAGCTGCTATTAAAATGTCGGAAAATGTTTTGCGATATACCACTAATATACTAGTGCAAAATCTCGCCTTAGAAATAATAGCAACAAGTACGGAAACTGTTGAATGCCTGGAAGCGATACAAAATAGATGCTGTATCGTACAAAATTCGGAATGTGAATTGTACGAATATATGTGTGCATACAAAGAAATTACCGGGGCTATGTTCCAAGCAATGAGTTTACCACCAGTTTCTAACAATATAAATATAAACTTTCTTCGAGAAATGATTGTTCATCATCAGGGAGGCGTTCGACTAGCACAAAATGTTTTAAGGTTCTGTATTTGCCAGGAATTAATACCAATCCTTCGAAATATGATTCAAACTATGTGCGATCGTATTTGTGAAATGGAAAAATTACTGGATGCTTTAAAGGATTGCGAAAATTGCTAGTTTGAACACGGAGCTAAAAAACGCTAGGGTCGAAGTCGACTTTAGCGTTTTTTTGTGAGTGCTATGTATATCAGCAAAACTGCAGAGTGAGGCTTACCTAGGTTGAAAAATAATTATACATTCTCAATAGAAGGAGCGCACATAAATGTTACTGTTCGTTTATGACTATCGTAGAGACACCATTCACGGTGATCGACAACTGATCCAACATTGATGCAGTACTGCTTTTCTTGTAATGCGATTGGTTGACCAAAGCGAATACGAATACGTAGCTTTTTATTGCGATGATAAAGACCTGATTCATGACTATGTCCGAAGAAAAGAAGCGATTTTTTGAATGGCGGAAATGTTGGTTGCCACGTCACACTCCATTGAAATTGATGGCCATGCATAAGTGTAGCACCATCAATCTCCATTGTTTCAGGTAGGTTTGTAAAACGTTCGATGCCAGTTACACGCGTAATTCGCTCTTCTTGATTGCCACGAATAGAAGGGAATGTTAGCAAATTTTCAAAATCATTTTCCACAATTGCAGCTTTTTGAAGCGGTAAACCCGACATTGTTTGTGCCTTTTTCTTACTTACAGTACATTCGTATAAATCACCTAATCCCAATACCTTTGCATCTTTCGCAGTGTGCTGAATATGGGTTAGAACTGCTTTTGTATCTTCTATATTAGAATGTAAATCTCCTAAAAGTGCGTACAGCATTTTAATCAGGCCTTTCTTAAAATCAATTATGCCTCGGTATAATTACGTGACATCCGCCGGAGGCTTTGGGCAAACACGATGTTGGTCACTCAGGCGTTTTCACAGGATGTGAAGTTCTTAGCCTGAGTTCTTCTACTTCAGCGGGTGTCCAAACACCTGTACCTGTCGCTACGCTTTCGGTACAAAAAACATTTGCTGAAAGAAGTTAATCATTATACAAATATCATACACCTAACAGAAATTGATAGAAAAGTAAAATGTATAAATATATTTAATTACGTATTGGTTATATTTGGGTCAGCCTATAATGTGGAGCAAATTTCCGTTCCGACTGGGAGGTTTCCAAGCTTTCGCTCCGGATTACATATTTTTATGTGAAGAAAAATTGCCAACCTTTTCATAGATTGATAAAATGTAATTGTAATTTTCTGAATTTTCTTAGTGTTATTTGATTTATGGCGATTCTATAAAGTGTGAGGGTAATGAATTAATGATTTGGGGGGCTTATGATGACGATGTTAATGACAGACATGCTACAAAACTATGCTATGCAGCAACCAAAAGGGATTGCAACGATATACGATGGGACAGAGTTATCCTATAGTGAATTTTATAAAAGTGCAGAAAAATTCGCAGCGTACTTACAAGAGCAAGGCTTTGAAAAAGATGATGTAATTGCATTATATACGCTCAATTCAGATTTATTTTTAATTGCTTATATCGGTGTTCAGTTAGCGGGCTACGTTGTCATGCCCATAAATACAAAATTAGCAGCTCCAGAGGTCGAATATATTTTTAATCATTCAGAAGCTAAAGGACTTATTTATGATGAAAGGTTAGAGGATGTACTCACAACTATTGCATATCCGTTTCAACTTATTGTAGGGCTCAATGAAATGAAAGACATTATTAAAACATATCCAGGTCAAAGAAAAGCTATCAAATTGGAGCCACATGATACTGCTGTTGTTATGTATACTTCCGGTACGACGGGAAAACCAAAAGGAGTAATGCTAACTCATCAAAATATTGTTTCAACTGCGGATATATGGTCGTCATCAATGGATATGACCAATGAGGATCGCATGTTTATTTGTACGCCTTTATTTCATTGTGCTGGTCTTCATGTATTTGCGATGCCGATGTTTTATAAAGGCGGTACGATGGTCATAGAAGAGGCGTTTTCTTCGTCAAATACATTAGAACAGCTTGCCGCTACAGCTGCGACAATATTCTTTGGTGTTCCGGCAATGTATACAATAATTTTAAACACACCTAACTTTAAGGAACATGCATTTAAAAATTTACGTTTATTATGTTACGGGGCGGCACCGATGCCTTATGAGCTTGTTAAGCAAGTGAAAGAGACATTTCCTAATGTGAAAGTACAAAACCTATATGGACAAACAGAAAATACTCCTGCGACCTCTTCTCTTTTAGATGCAGATGCATTGATGAAGATTGGATCAGTAGGAATACCATTAGCACAAACAGACGTCCGTGTTGTTGATAGTTTTGGTGAAACTGTGCCAGCGGGTGAGGTAGGGGAAATTTGTGTCAAAGGACCACAAGTCATGAAAGGTTATTTACGCAATCCTGAAGAAACAGCTAGAACAATTAAAGATGGCTGGCTCTATTCAGGAGATTTAGGACGTTTTGATGAAGAAGGTTATCTCTATATTGTAGATCGTAAAAAGGACATGATCATTCGTGGTGGCGAAAATATTTATCCTATCGAGGTAGAAGAGGTTTTATATCAACTGCCAGAAGTTTTAGAGGCAGCTGTTGTAGGTTTACCGCATGAAGTATATGGCGAAGTCCCGAAAGCATTCGTCGTATTGAAGGAAGGGAAGTCTCCCGATGAAGAGGCGATAATGGCTTATTGTCGGACGCAGCTTGCAAAATATAAAGTGCCACATGAAATTGAATTTTTAACTGAATTACCACGTAATGCTTCTGGTAAGGTTTTGAAGCATACATTACGACCAAGCGTAAGCAGTACCATAAACTAAGTGTGTAAAAGTGAAACTGCAAAGTAGCAAAACCAATAATACCTTGATTGGGCAATAACGCCATATGTAAAGGGTGAATGAAAATCAATGATCCTCGGTCTAATTCCGTGACGTCCGTCGGAGGTTTTAGGTCTGTAGATGTTTTTAGCGCGGATACTTAGACACCTGTACCTGTCGCTTCTCTTTCGGTACAAAAGACATTTGTAACTGCCGTTTCACTTACGTTACATAAAACATTTGTAGCTGACGCTTCGCTTTCGCTACAGAAAACATTTGCTGAAAGAGGTTAAAATAGGAACGTCTATGAAATTAGCGTATAATAGAGTCTATGACAAATTGAAATAATAGAATTGAAGTTATTGTCTTCAAACAAGATAGGAGCGGAATTTGTCTTGTGGATGAGGTATAAACGCCTTTTACTAATAGGTATTATGATCATCATGCTACTTTCGAGTTGCAATTCGTTTTCTCAGCAGGAAACGCAAAATAATGGGTTAACTGTGTTAACGGTAGAGTTTAATAGTGGTGCACCAATACCTAACCTTTATATAACTGCTACAGATGTAGTGACAGGTAAGGTAGTAGAGGATGCGGTTGGCTCTGAAGAGGGCGAAGCAACATTTTCGAAGCTTGAAGAGGGGCGGGATTACGCTATTGCTGCAACTACACTTGAAAATAGTACGAAAAACGATGGCTATACGACAATCGAACATTTTACATATGATGTGACGAAGCCATATTATCGATTGCAAACACATTTTTCAAGGGACGAGCAGGAGCTAGATGTACCAGTTGTTATGCAAAAGCCTGAACTTCCACATGGCTGTGAAATTACATCGTTAACAGCTGTCTTAAATTATTATGGGATGAATGTTACAAAGCTTGAAATGGCTAATAACTATTTACCGAAGCAAGATATACGTACGGTAGATGGACAACGCTATGGTCCAAATCCAGCACAGGCTTTTGCAGGTAAACCCAGTGATAAAGAACATGGTATGTATGTCTTTGCTGCCCCGATTGTAAAGGCGGCAGAGGCAGTAATAGCAGATAAACAGGCAGATTTACGTGTTACAAATATGAGTAAGGCTTCACAGGACGAAATTTTACAGCTTGTTCGGGAGGGAGTCCCTGTTGTGACATGGGTTACATTGGATTTATCAGAACCAAAAAAAGATTTAGCTAAGGGCTGGATCTATGAAGGGGAAACAGTTCCACATGAAGCGTATATGAACTTACATGCTGTTGTTTTAACCGGGCATTTAGGTGATAAAGTAGTGGTCATGGACCCATTAAAAGGCTTTGTCACGTATAATGTGGATCAGTTTTTTGAAAGTTATAGAGATTTAGGTAAACAAGCTGTAGCTATTCATAAATGATTCAAAGAAGAGGTAGGAAAGTATGTTACACTTATAAAAAAGGCTCGACACTAAAAGTGACATTTGTTTATATATAAGTTGATCGAAGTGAAGGCTGGGCGACTCCTTGGGGATCAGCGTCACCGATGAGATCCTAGCAAGTAGCGGAACGAAGGTTAAAAGCATCACATCCTGTGATGATGTCTTCGTGACCAACATCGTTTTGTTGTTGTTGTTGTTGTTGTTGCTGACGCTACGCTTTCGCACAGTTAAAACCGTGTTGCTGACGCTACGCTTTCGCACAGTTAAAACCGTGTTGTTGACGCTACGCTTTCGCACAGACGAAAACCGTGTTGGCCCAAGTGGCATCGGACGCCCCTAGGAAGCTTTGCTCTGCGCGAAAGCGAAGCGTCAGCGACAAAGCTCCCAGTCGGAACGGAAATCAACCCCACGTTATGGTGATAAGCCTAAAAAAAGCTAAAGTGAGTTGAGCAGAATGGCCATTGAACACGCTTTTTTACCGATTTTATTAGGAGATGAAATGAATGCTTACGGCATGGCAAGAGCATTTTACGAGTCCTATGGCGTTAAATCACTTGCATTAAATCATACGAATATGGAGAAAATACAGCAGAGTGATTTATTAACATTTCGTGAAGTTCCAAGACTCCATATTGAAGATCGTTTTGTCGTGGCGTTAAAGGCAATTGCAGAGGAATTTACAGGTAAAAAATTGCTTTTATTAGCGTGCGATGAATTTTACGTAAAAAGAATTGTGCAACATAAAGAGGAACTAGCAGAGTATTTTGAGGTTCCTTATGTGGATGCAAACCTTGCTCAAGAGTTATTAACACGCGAGAGCATGTATGAACTTTGTGCGAAGTTCGGCTTTCACTATCCGACAATGCATGTTTGCACCGTCAATGACTATGAGGAATTTGACATACCTTTCGAATATCCAGTTGTCATTAAACCACTGAATATGACAAAGTATGCTGCATGTACTTTTCAAGGCAAGAAAAAAGTGTATGTTGCAAAAGATAACGACGAAAAGGAAGCTGTTTTCCACGCCATTTATAAGGAATCTATATACCGAGATGACATAATGGTACAGCAATATATTCCAGGCGAAGATGCTCATATGTGCGTCGTCAATGCTTATGTTGGGCAAGACAATAAGGTAAAACTGCTTTCTGTAGGTAACCCAATTTTAGAGGAGCATTCTCCAGAGGGAATTGGTCGCTATGTAGCCATAATGACAGCATATGATCAAGACTTAATGGATCGCGTGAAATTGTTTCTAGAGGAGATTCGATTCCAAGGATTTATCAAGTTTGATATGAAGTATGATGAACGTGACGGTCAATATAAGCTATTAAGTATTGAATTACATAATGAACTTTCCAATTATTATGTGACAGCTAGTGGCTATAATTTAATGCAATATGTTGCGGATGATTTTATTCGAGGAAGCAAGCAACAGCTAACTTATGTTCAGAATAAGCATCTTTGGACGATTGTGCCAAATGGTGTACTTTTTAAATA
This sequence comes from Lysinibacillus sp. NPDC097214, assembly GCF_050277945.1. Lineage (NCBI taxonomy): Bacteria > Bacillati > Bacillota > Bacilli > Caryophanales > Bacillaceae > Lysinibacillus > Lysinibacillus sp. NPDC097214. Next base: position 27,632 of record NZ_JBNNSS010000014.1, on the reverse strand, counting down.
TGTACAAAATGAACAGCTAGTAATTGAAGCGAAGAGCCTTATTCGCCAAGGAATGGCTACGGATTCCATCTTTAATTATAAAGATATGAATGCAAAGCGTTGGTTGAATATAACGCTAGATAATTTAAGCTTTTATCGCAAATATAAGAAATATTTTAACAACAAAGGTCTGTCAAACTAATGAAAAAACAAACTTTAGGTATAATAGGTGGCGTAGGTCCACTTGCAACGATGTTTATCGGTGAAATGATTGTAAGACGTACGAAGGCAACGAAGGATCAGGAACATCTACATACAATCATTGATAATGATACGAATATCCCTGATCGTACTGCCTTTATTTTAGATAGTACAAAGGAAAATCCTGTACCAGTAATAGTCGAAGATGCTAAAAAGCTTGCTTCTGTTGGAGCAGATATGATTGCTATTCCATGTAATACAGCACATACCTTTTTTGATGAGATTGCTGAAGGTTCTCCAGTTCCCGTATTACATATGATAAGGGAAACAGCAAAGCGTGCCTCTGATTTAGGGGCAGAGCGTGTAGGTATTTTAGCGACAACGGGTACATTAACTTCACGCATGTATCAAGATGCGTTAGAGGAATTTGGTATCACACCAGTTGTCCCAGACGATGTGATGAAAGAAAAAGTCATGTCAATTATTTATGATTACGTAAAGGCTGGGAAAGATGTCTCTCGAGAAGATTGGCAACCGATAGAAAAGGCAATGCTTGCACTTAATTGTGATCGTATCGTATTAGGATGTACAGAATTATCTATCGTCAATCGAGATTTAAAATTAAGTGACACATATATCGACTCATTAATTGTTTTAGCAGAACGTGCTATAGAAGCATGTGGCTATGAAATAGTAGATTAACAATTGAATCAACCAAATAAAAATCTGCTCGCTCTTCGCGGGTAAGCTATAAACCTTCAAAGAAGCTTCGGTGTCTATGAGGGCTTGAAGGCTTACAAATCCCGTGTATGAATCGTGCAGATTTTTTTCGCATTATTGTGCAGGAAGACTTCCACCCCCAAATTCGTTAGGTGTGATTATTGAAACGATTATAAAATGGTTAATGTACATATGAAGTAGGAAAATGATTAGTGTGTTAAACTAGTGTCAAGTAGATAGAAGGTGGGAAATTACATGTCAGTAATAAATTTATTAAATGAAGATTTGCAAGCAAAATGGAAATTTGAAGAGCCAATGAAAATACAAGAAGAAATGATTCCAGCGATGCTTGAGGGCAAAGATATTGTAGCCGAATCTCCGACAGGATCGGGGAAGACATTAGCTTATGTACTTCCTTTACTAAATAAAGTAAACGGTTCAAAAAAACAAACACAAGGACTTATCGTAGCCCCATCACAGGAGCTAGCAATGCAAATTGTAGAGGTTATCCGTGAATGGACAGCAGGTTCTGATATTACGGTTCAACAACTAATTGGTGGTGCAAACTCCGCACGTCAAATCGAAAAGTTAAAGAAAAAACCGACGATAGTTGTAGGAACACCAGGCCGATTAAATGAATTAGCTCGTTCTGGAAAATTAAAGCTAAAAGAGATTGAAACAGTTATTTTAGATGAATGTGATCAGTTACTTAGTCGTGAATATCGTGTTGTAGTAAAATCCTTTATCGAAGGTTCAGCATTTGGGCGACAAATAGTTGTTGTTTCAGCAACTATTACGGAGGAAATTGAATTAGTAGCTAGTCGCATGATGTTCGAGCCAGTACGCTTCAAAATTAAACCTGAGGATATGTTAAAGGTTGGTAAAGTTGTGCACTCTTTCGTGAAAGTCGAGGAGCGAGATAAAACTGATTTCCTACGCCGACTATCACATACTGAAGGTTTACGTGCACTAGCTTTCGTCAACAATATAGATCAATTGCTGATGAAGGAAACGAAATTACAATACCATGCGGCACCGATTGTGACATTACATTCTGACATGAAAAAAGAAGAACGTAAAAAGACGTTAGATGCATTCCGTAAAGGAGAAGCGCGTATTTTAATTGCTACAGATATTGCAGCACGTGGTTTAGATATTGCAGGTTTAACACATGTTATTCATGTCGATGTTCCAAGAACAATTGAGCAGTATTTACATCGTTCAGGTCGTACAGGTCGTGCTGGAGCAGATGGGGAAGTATTAACGTTATTATCATATCGTGATGAAAAAACGTATAAAAAATGGACTAGAGAAATTTCTGGAAAACCTGTGCAAAAAGTATGGCATGAAGGCAAGCTAGTGGAGGGCAATTCAAAAACAATTGGACAAAAGCGAGGTAAATAATATGACTTTTGAAGAAAAATTACAAGCATATGCAGAACTTGCGGTAAAAGTCGGTGTCAATATTCAACCAGGGCAATATTTATTAATCAATACATCAGTTGATGCATTGGATTTCGCCCGTTTAGTTGTGAAAGAGGCCTATAAGGCTGGGGCAGGACGTGTTCATGTTAACTTATCAGATGATGAAATGGATCGTGCTTACTTTGAGCATGCCTCAGATGAAGAATTTAATCGTTTCCCAGAATGGGTAGTTAAAATGCGTGATGAGGTAATCGAACGAAAAGGCGCAATATTATTGATTGATGCTGCAGACCCTGATAAATTAACAGGTATTTCAGCAGACCGTCTAGCTACCCATCAAAAGGTATCAGGAGCTGCTCTAAGAAACTATCGTAACGCTGTCATGAAGGACTTAATCGCTTGGTCGATTGTAGCCGTTCCTTCGCCAAAGTGGGCTTCGAAGGTGTTCCCGAACTTAGCGGCTGAGGAACAAGTACCAGCATTATGGGAGGCTATATTTAAAACTGTTCGTATCGGTGACGGCAATGCTGTTGAAAAATGGCGTGAACACGTAACAAATTTAGAATCTCGTGCGGCTCTACTGAACAATAAAAAATATGCGAAGCTTCACTATACAGCGCCAGGTACTGATTTAACAATTGCATTAGCGCCACAGCATAAATGGCTTACTGGAGGTAGTAAAACGCCAGAGGATACGATCTTTATTGCTAATATGCCGACAGAAGAGGTTTATACATTACCGATGAAACAAGGTGTTAATGGCTATGTAAGCAATACAAAACCATTAGCTTATCAAGGGAATATTATCGATGGCTTTAAACTGACATTCGAAGAAGGAAAAATTGTTCAGGCTGAAGCACAGGTAGGCCATGATTTATTACAGGAGCTTATGAATGTGGATGAAGGCTCTTGCTATTTAGGTGAGGTAGCGCTTGTACCACATGAATCACCAATTTCAGCATCGGGAATTTTATATTTTAATACATTGTTTGATGAAAATGCATCGAACCATTTAGCGATTGGTGAAGCTTATCCAACTTGCTTAGAGGGTGGAAGAGATTTAGAAAAAGGTCAGCTTGAAGCGTTAGGTGCAAATATTTCAGTAACACATGAGGACTTTATGATTGGCAGCGGTGAGATGGACATCGACGGTATTTTACCAGATGGAACTGTAGAGCCAATTTTCCGCAAAGGTAGCTGGGCATTTTAGGCTCTTGATGTAACTTATTTCAGCGGGTTTCCAAACACCCGCTGAAATAAGGGACTCAAGAACGCTACGTCCTGTGGCAATTTATTTGTGCGAAAGCGAAGCGACAGCAACAAGGTTTTAACTGTGCGAAAGCGAAGCGACAGCAACAAGGTTTTAACTGTACGAAAGCGAAGCGACAGCAACAAGGTTTTAACTGTGCGAAAGCGAAGCGACAACAACAGCAATAACACACGACTGTGTGGCGCCGCTTTTATGGAGAAGGTAAGAGTGAAAGAATCGTTTTAATGTAACAGGGCATTCGACAAGGATGCTCTTTTTTTGTTGAACGTATATCAAAAAAATAGGCGACGGAAAGTACCAGCGACGGAAAGAATCATCAGAGCGACGGAAAGAATCATTAGAGCGACGGAAAAAACCGTAGCGACGGAAAGAATCGCCAGAGCGACGGAAAGAACCGTCGAAGCGACGGAAACAATCGCCGAAACGACGGATCCCCCTGACACCTCAGCTCCACAAGTTACGACGTGGAGCCTTATTATATTTTTCAAACTAATAAAAGGAAAAACAAACAATCCAGTAGCCATGATAAAATGAAATAGACAGGAGGCGCACAGAATGAAAATATTTCATACAGCAGATTGGCATTTAGGGAAGCTTGTACAAGGCGTCTACATGACCGAGGATCAACATTATATTTTACAGCAATTTAAGCTAGCTATAGATGAAGAGAAACCGGACGTTATCGTTATAGCAGGTGATTTATATGACCGTTCGATGCCTCCGATTGAGGCAGTGAATTTACTAAATGATATTTTGGCGGAAATTGTGCTTGATAAAAAAATCCCTGTGTTAGCAGTTGCCGGGAACCATGATAGTGCAGGTCGATTGAACTTTGGCAGTAGTTTAATGAGTGATAGTGGCTTACATATTAAAGGCCAGTTTACGAAAGACCATGCACCAATCGTTTTACATGATGAGTATGGCGAAGTACATTTTCATCTCGTACCATATGCAGAGCCAGCTTCAGTACGGACAATTTTAGAGGATGATTCCATTCGTTCTCATCAAGAGGCAATGGAAAAAATTATTGAATATATTGGGCAAAGTTTAGATTCTACAAAACGTAATGTTTTTGTTGGACATGCCTTTGTGACGAAGTATGGAGAAGAGGAAGCAAATACGAGTGAATCAGAGCGACCTTTATCAATAGGAGGCTCAGATTGCGTAAATGCAGCGTTGTTTAAGCCTTTTCATTACACTGCACTTGGACATTTGCATAAAGCCCATTTTGTGTTGAATGAAACGATTCGATATGCTGGTTCTCCATTGAAGTATTCATTATCTGAGCACTTACATGAGAAGGGCTTTTTAATTGTTGAGTTAGATGCACAGGGAAAAATAGCTGTGACGAAGCGAAAACTTATACCGAGACGAGATTTACGTGTGGTAGAGGGGTTAATGGATGATTTATTGCAATTACCACCTAGTGATGATTATGTATTTGTACGCTTAACAGATACTACGCCAGTAACGTCGCCGATGGAACGTATTCGTACAGTGTTTCCTCATGCGATGCATGTTGAGCGTAAAGTAATACGCCAAGAAGTATCACAAGAAATTCAAGCGGTTGAGGCGGAGAAGATAGAAGACATCGATTTATTCCGATCATTTTTTACAGATATTATTGGCGTACAGCCAGATCAAGATACAGAGCGTCTATTTACAGAGATGCTACAAGAATTATTAGATGAGGAGCGAGAAACAGTAAAATGAAGCCTTTAAAGTTAACGATTACTGCATTCGGTCCATATAAAAATACAGAGGTTATTGATTTTCAACAGTTAGGTGAACATCGTCTATTTGCGATTTCCGGAAAAACAGGTGCAGGGAAAACGACGATTTTTGATGCTATATGCTATGCACTTTACGGATCAGGTAGCGGTGAAGATCGTCAAGATACGGCAATGTTACGAAGCGGATTTGCAGATGACGATGTGTATACTGCCGTAGAACTCGTTTTTGAAATGCATGATAGGGTCTATCAAATAGTACGTCAGCCAGGTCATATTAAAGAAAAGAACAAAAGTGTTACTGGTAAGAAAATAGAACTGGCTGAAATCAAAGGAGACACACTTGATTATAGTATTGTAGAAAAGCAGCAAACACTTGAGGTAGATAAAAAACTACAGGAAATAATAGGTCTCACAAAGGATCAGTTTAGTCAAATTGTAATGCTGCCACAAGGTGAATTTCGTAAGCTATTAACCTCAGATTCTACCAATAAAGAAGTTATTTTGCGCAAGATTTTTAAAACAGACCGTTTTGGTGCTATGACAAAAAGACTTGATGCGAAACGAAAAGAAGCGGAAAGTGATCTGCTGCGTGCGAAACAATTAAAGGAGCATCTTCTTGGCCAAATTGCGGGTGCTTTGCCACAGCGTTCGTCTTCTTTATTTACTTGCATTACTAACAATACCGAAAATATGCATCAGCTAAAGAAGGCTTTGGAAGAAGAGCAGACCTACTATACTGAATGTATACAATTGGAACAGCAGCGCTATAAAGAAGCTTATGCGCATCATCAAAAAGAGCAAGAGTTTTATAGTATGGCGAAAACATTGAATGAGCAATTTGATGAGCAAACGAATCGTCAGAACCGTCTGCATGCATTGCTTCAAGAGCAAGATATATATAGCGCAAAAGAACGTGAAATTGCATTAGCAGAGAAAGCAGAACGTCTTGTTATACTTGAGCAACAATGCATCGATTTGCGTACTGAGCAAAATCGGAAAGAACAATCCTGTCAGCAAGCAGTGACAGAGCAGCAGAACGCGGAAGCTCAGTTAAAAATAGCGCAGGAAAAATATAACGTTGAAGAGGCAAAAGAACCTGAACGTCAACACATTCTACAACGGGAGTTACAGCTACAAGCATTATTACCGACATTCGAGGCGTATGAGAATAATCTTCAGCAACTGCAAATAGCTGAACAATATGTTGCAACAGCTAAGCTAGCAGTAGATGATAATAGTAAAATCGTAGAAACAGGACAAATGCAAGTTCTGCATCTAGCAAATACAATTGAACAATATGAAAAACAACTTGAGCCATATGAGGGTTTTTTAGAACAGTTACCGAAGCTAAAAGAGCAAGTATCATACCTAGCACAAGTTGAAAAATACACTAGAGCAGTTGAAACGGCAGAGCAGGATGTGGCGACGACTAATGTCCACTATCAAGAAAGTAAGCAAGCTCTTCAAAAGCTGGAGCAGCAATGGATTGCGAGTCAGGCAAGTATTTTAGCACAGCAGCTTAAGGATGGAGAACCTTGCCCAGTATGCGGTAGTACATCACATCTCGAAACACATCGTGAGCAATTAGAGATGATCGAATTAGTACAGGTGGAAGCTTTACGAGTAAAGGCTACTAATGATGAGCGCAAGTTTTTAGAGAAAGAAGCTTTATTGAATTCTACAAAGCATCTTCTACAAGAGGCACTAGAACAGGTAGAAACGAATAAGATAGATCCATCGAATCAAGCACAAATTGTAGCTTCCTTACAAAATGTAGAGCAACAAATAATTATCTTAAAAGTAGTGAGCAATCAATTGTCTGATGTTCGCATGCAGCAAAAGGATCATCGTGCACGAATGGAGCAGCTACAAGAAAAGCAATTAAAACTAGAGCAATATTTAGCTGAAAAGACGAAGGAATTGACTAAACAACAAGCAGTTGTGGAAGAACAGCAAAAACATATTCCGGAAAATCTTACGACGCTACATGCATTGAAGCAGGAGATTGCTGATATAGGTTCCAAAAAGGTTGCCTTACAAACTGCATGGACTGTCAGCCAACAAGGTCTGCAATCTGCCAAGGAAGCAGCAAATAACGCTAGAATGACCGTCGAAATAGCGAAACAGGCTTTTGAGGAGTTAAAGCTGAAAATGGATGAAAAGCGCGAGCAATTTTCGGTAAGTATGAAGGAAGCCGGCTTTGAAAGCTATGAAGAATTTGCTACTGGGAAGCGTAGTGTGTTGCAAATAGAAGCTTTACGGAAGGCTTGCAGTGATTATGCAATGCAAATTCACACTTTACAGGTGCAAATTACTGAGGGAGCGAAGCATCTTAAAGGACAAGAAAAACAGGATTTAACGGCAATGGAAGAAAAGTTAGAAGTGCTTCGTGTAACCTATGAGGAAGCATTTAAAGTATTGCAGCAGATAGAAGGATTTGCGAAAGCTTGTGCAGACTTTATAGAAAAAGTAGAGGAAGCGGAGATGGAGATACGCTTACTTGAAAAAGAAGCGGGGCAAGTGAAGGAACTTTATGCAATGTTAAATGGACAAAATGCGAAAAAGCTGTCCTTTGAGCGTTATATTCAAATTAACTATTTAGATAAAATTACAGAGGCAGCAAATGTCCGGCTTTATCATTTATCAAACGGTCAATTTGAGCTACGACGTTCAGATCGTTTAGAAAAGCATGCTAAGCAAAGTGGGCTTGGACTAGATGTGTATGATGCCTATACAGACCAATTACGTGATGTGAAAACATTATCAGGGGGAGAAAAGTTTAATGCCTCTTTAAGTCTTGCCCTTGGTATGGCAGATGTCATTCAAAACTTTCAAGGTAATATCCGTATTGAAACAATGTTTATTGATGAGGGCTTTGGTTCTCTTGATGAAGAAGCGTTGAATAAGGCGATTGATACGCTTATTGATTTACAAGATTCTGGACGTATGATTGGCGTCATTTCACACGTTGCAGAATTAAAAGCTACAATGCCAGCAGTGTTGCATGTTGAAAAAACAATGAACGGTCATAGTCAAACATATTTTGAAGTGAAGTGAAAAACATAATTGTGCCAATGAAATTAAGGCATCATATTAAATAAAGTATAGCTTTTCGGCAAAACGAGGGGTTGATTTCCGTTCCGACTGAGCGCTTTCCTGGGGGCGTCCGATGAGCCGCTTCACTCGCGTTGCTCGCTCCAGGGTCTCATCTGTGACGCTGATCCCCAAGGAGTCGCTCAGTCTCCACTCCAATCAATCAATTCACTTAGCATGTAACTACTATCATGTCACTCTAATTTATAGTGATAACAGCAACAATGTTTTATCTGTGCGAAAGCGTGGGAAGCTGCTCTATGTTCGCCATAGGAAAGCGAGTTGCCTGGAACGGAGATCACCCTCATTTACATCCCTCATTATTCACAAAGATTTCCTTGGCCAATGTGTTTTACAACAACATGAAAAAGAGGCGTAAAGCGATACGCCTCTTTTTATTCTATAAATCATCAATAATAATGTAGGTCATGTACATAGGGCCGTGAACACCGACAACTAAAATCATTTCAATATCAGCAGAGTTACTAGGTCCGGAAATAAAGTTAACGCAAGAGGCGAGAGTTTCTCCTTTTTGTAGACGCTCTCGAATTTGTACAGCTGCCTGCGTCATTCGAGGTACTATTGAACTTTTTGGCATTAAAATGATGGATTTGGTAGGTAAGAAACTAACAGTCCGACCGTGATTTGGATTGCTAAAAAGTACAGCTGTACCGGATTCCGCCAGTGTGATATCACTTATTGTAATTCCGATATTTGCTTTCTCTACTAGTGTTATATTGTCCTTGCCAATTGTCGGATCCCACGTGTGCAGCTCGATTTGTTTCTTAGGTAATGTGTCTGAAAATAGTGCTGTCAAACCATAAGCGTCAAATCGTTCATCCTGCCAAGTCATGATTGGACCACCATCATAATCGACAATGACTTTTTCCAGTGTCGTAGCTAAATTAGCAGTAGATGTCACGACGCAGTTCGTATTGATGCGTGTGCATTGTTTTTGTAAGACGCCCAATAGCTCATCCTGCGATAAATTTTGTAATGTTTTATGCTGCGGTGTATATCGCCATTGAGGACGCTCCACATGTGTTGGTATAGATGAACGTTGAAGTCTAGAAGATAATTGACGAATAAATGTCTCTCGATTTTGAATTGTGCCTACCATCCCTTAATCATCTCCTTTTTGTCGATTTTCGAACCAGTCACGGAAGCGCTCTTTTTTAGGTGCAGGGAATTCTCGAATATCTGTCCAACTTTTTAATGGGCCAATGCCTTTTGATAGTTGATTATTTTTTGTTAATGGCTTTAAAACACTCGATGCAACTTTAGAACCGAATTTATACATACCGCTTGATGAGGAACCAATACCGAAAATAGACATAAGGAAGCGTTCTGATACGGGAGCACGACCTTCCTTTTCCACAATTGTTTGTCGATGCTTATGAAGTAACTCGTGCAACGGAATTTTTACTGGACAAACATCAGTACAAGCCCCACAAAGTGTTGAAGCAAATGGTAGTTCCTTATATTCATCATATCCACCAAGTAATGGAGATAAGACCGCCCCAACTGGTCCAGAGTAAATTGAACCGTATGAATGACCACCTACATGACGATAAACAGGACAAATATTAGCGCAAGCACCACAACGAATACATTGTAAAATGGCTTGGAATTCACTACCTAAAATTTCTGACCGCCCATTATCAACAATAACTAAATGGAATTCTTCTGGGCCATCTACATCACCCTCTTGACGAGGACCGCTTAATACAGTTACGTAACTAGGGAGTTTTTGACCTACTGCACTTCTTGTTAGCATATTGACTAGTACTTCTAGCTCTTCAAACGTTGGAACAAGTCTCTCCATACCCATTACAGTAATTTGTGTTTTTGGTAATGCTGTCGATAGATCAGCATTTCCTTCATTTGTTACGATGCAAACAGAGCCAGTTTCGGCTACTGCAAAGTTACAGCCCGTAATTCCAATATCCGCAGTTAAATAATCATCACGTAACATTTTCCTTGCATGCTTTGTTAGTTCCTCAGGACGTTCAGAGCCTTCATATTGGTGATGATGTTGGAAACTTTCCTGTACCTGTTCTTTCTTACGGTGTAAAGCGGGTGCCACGATATGTGAAGGTAAATCGTTGTCGAGCTGTAAAATGTATTCTCCTAAATCAGTTTCGATAACACGGCAACCAACATGCTCCTCTAAATAATGATTTAAGTCAATTTCTTCTGTTACCATTGACTTTGATTTAACGATTTTTTTGGCCTGCTTTTTATTGGCGACATCAGCGATATAGACTTGTGCTTCTTCCGCAGTAGCGGCAAAGAAAACATGACCACCACGTGCAGCGACCTGCTCACTTAGCTGTGTTAAATAATAATCTAGGTTTGCAAGTACATGCTGACGAATCTCTTCACCAAGTGACCGCCATTCCTCCCAATTGCCAAGCTCCTCGGTAGCCAATTGACGATTTGTTTCTAATCGGTCTTGTGCTCCTGAAACGGCACTACGCATAAAGGTATTTTGAATGCCTTCTCCAACACGATTATTAAAAGATTCATTGCCGACCTTCATTGGCATTATGCACGCACCTCCGCTTTTCGAGAATTTAAAATTTCAGCTATATGAAGTACTTGTACATGTGCACCTAATCGTTCAGCACGACCGCGAATATTCATTAAGCAGCCTTCATCCGCGCCAACTAAATAAGCGGCACCTGTTTCAATAATGTGCTGCACCTTTTCATCAACCATTTGCTCGGAAATAGGTGTCATTTTTACAGAGAATGTACCACCGAAACCACAGCAAGTTGTTTTGTTAGGCAGCTCTGTATACGTCAAGCCTTTCACGTTTTCTAGTAATGTTAAAGGCGCGCTTTTCACACCGAGTAGACGAGTCATATGGCAGGACATATGATAGGTCACATTTCCGTTGAAGCTAGCACCCACATCTGTAATGCCAAGAACCTCTACGATAAATTGTGTTAATTCATACGTTTTGTCAGCCAATTTTTTTGCACGAGCCGACCATTGAGCATCGTCTGCAAAAACTTTTTCATATTCTCGAAACATATAAGCGCAAGAGCCAGAAGGGCAGACGATATACTCAGCATCATTAAATGCTGTGATCATGTTTTTCATTGCTTCCTTTGCTTCTTTAACATAGCCAGAGTTGTAGGCAGGTTGACCGCAACAAATTTGTCCTTTTGGAAATATGACTTCACAGCCAAGATGTTCTAGTAGTTCTACAGTTGCTTTGCCCACATTTGTTTGAAACATATCTACTAAACATGTTGCGAAAAGTGAGACTTTCATGTTTGTTCATCTCCTACTGTTTATTATTGGTGTTTACGAATAAATTAAAATCGCAGTAATTAATGCTGGAATTGCTGCTACAAGAGGTCCAATTACTGAGACAAAAAATATATGCTTGTAGGCATCTTTATGTGTTAATCCTATAACTGCCAGTACAGTAATAACTGCTCCATTATGCGGTAAAGAATCTAAACTACCAGAAGCGATTGTCGCAATACGATGAAGTGCCTCAGGATTAACGCCTAAATCTAAATAAGTTTGGGCCAGTGTTTCCATCGCAATTCCAAGACCGCCAGAGGCAGTACCTGTAATTCCTGCAAGTGCCGCAATAGCGGCATAAAGAGAAATCAAAGGGGAACCAGGTATGTTGGTAAGCATTTCAGTTACTACTCCGAAGCCTGCTGTCGCTGCAATTACGGTGCCATAACCAACATCAGCACTTGTATTAACAATTGGTAAAACTGTATTTGTTGCTCCTATATTAATTGCTTGTAATTTGTTGTCTATGTATTTCCAAAAGATAATGATGGAAACAAGCACTGTAAGCATTAATGTGTAGAGGATATCTACTTTAAAAACGTTTAATGTAACAATTAAGAAAATTGGTGGCAAAATACTTAAGATAAATGGCGGCAATTTTCTCTCGCTTGCCTCAAAAGCTTTTGAATCCTGTTTGTCTGGATTTTTCATATTTTCGTATGTTTCACCACGCGCATCTGATTTAGACAATTGACGTTTTAAATAGAAGCAATTAAAAACAATAATGGTAACCGTAGCAACAATCCCAACAACAGGTGCTGCAGTAGCTGTTGTACCTAAATATTTCGTTGGGATGATGTTTTGTACAGATGGTGAACCAGGAAGCATAGTCATTGTAAAGGTTGCCATGCCAAAGAAAAATGCTCCTGTAAATAGATGCCAAGGGATATTCATAGCCTTAAATAGCGGCTTAGCAATTGGTAAAATAGCAAAAATAACAACGTATGTATTAATACCGCCTAACGTTAAAAAAGCACAAATGATGACGACAGCCATCAATGCATTAAATTTGCTATGACGTCCCATAATCTTTAAAAGTCTTTCTGCTATTGCACGAGCAGCACCACTATCATCCATGAATTTACCGAAAATTGCGGCAAATAAGAAGATGAGGTAGTAGTTTTTCATAAAGTTTATAAACCCGGTCATATAGTCGCCCTGTAGTGAATCTAAAATAGGCATTTGATTTAAAATAATGACGATTAAGCTGGCAATTGGCGCAATAATAATGATACTGAACCCGCGTAGTGCTAGAAAAATTAATAAAGCCAGGGAAGCAATAATCGTAAACAAACTCCACATTTCCATTCCTGTTAAGCCCTCCTAGTTTAATATAAATATTCTGAAAATTCAATAAGTAGGGTTTAGTATAACAATGAATGCTATGAAAATACTATGTAAAAACAGACAAAGATAAGATCTGTACTTTGTCTGTTTAGGCTAACTTCGCATTTTGTAAGTAAGAAAACATATAGATGGCAAGGTTTAATTCAAACATAGTTTTCCCATTTTGCTCATCAACTTCTATCAATGAAAAGATCGTCTGAAGCCTATATTTAATAGTGTTTAGATGTACATAGCATGCCTCCGCAGTTTGTTTGCGATTTTGATTATGTTCAAAAAATAGTTTGAGTGTATATAACAAATCAGTTTTATGCTGTTTGTCATATTCGATAATTGGTCCAAGCTTCATCTCTACATATTCTGTCATTTCCTGTGGGTCGTTATGTAAGAAAAGTGAGTATGGTCCAAGCTTATCGTAGGATAAAATGAACGGTGCCTGTTCGAGTGTTTGTAAATAGTCAATGCACTTTTTTGAGTCCCGGTAAGAACTAGAAATATTTTCAATAGTGTCGAAATGTCTCCCTAGGCCAACGATAAACGACAGTGAATTGTACTTTTTAGAATCCTTATTGAGGAGCTTGAAAAAAAGTTGAATGCTTTCTTTAAATTGTTCAACTGGTTCTCTTAGATTGTTCATAAATAAAAAATGATAGTGTAAATCATGTTCTGAGATAAAAACTGGTAAGGAAAATAAACGTGCTAAGCGATAAAGTAGCTTGCTAAATTGTTGCTGCTTTTTTTTTGTTTGAGCAACACCATACTTACTTCCCTCAAGCTGTAGAGTAGCGCATAAATAATGGGTCGTTTGTTGGGCTTCTTGACGTTTATAAAAGGCATTAAAATTCAAGTTTAGTAGCTGTTGTAACAAATAACCGTCGTATTTGAAGGAAATTTCAAGCTCCTTTTCCTCCTCGGCTAATTGTAAGGCGAAAAGAGCACTTGCCTGTTCTACTGCAAATAAATCTAGAGGATCCATCTGTAAATGTTGATCCATAACAATCAACAGTATTCCTATTACACCCCGCTCTGTATGGATAGGGAACAAATAACTTACATACATTTCATGGTTGATTGGTATATGTACTTGATGTTGCACGCATTGGTGAACAACTGTATGAAGATGCTCTGATTCCTGCTCTTTTAAAATTTCGGTTGCAAGCTTTGCTGTTGAAGAAGATGCGACAAGTAAATCGTAAAAATCAGTGGTAATCGCTACAGACTGTCCTAGTAAGGAAGCGAGTGTATCGATCATATCGTTTAGTCGACCTCGTGTTAAAGAGACTCGTGTTAAAGCATTATAAATGCGTTTAGAGCGTTCATTTTGAGTAAATAATTTTGCATTTTCGATGGCAATTGAGGATTGATTCGCAAATGCTTGAAGCATTGTTAAATCACTATTCTCAAACTGTGTATCTCCTGAAAAATTGACAATCGTTAACACGCCTATACATGAATTACTTTTATCAAGAAGCGGAGCACAAACAGCACTTTTTGGGTAAGTAAAATCACCGACTGCTTTTGTATAGTGTTCTTCATACTGTGGAAATAAATCGGCCATATTTTCAGTTACATCATCGCTAGTATGGAATCTAAATGCCTTTTTTTGAGAGAATACTTTTCCGGTCATCCCTTCATTTGAGGCAAGGTGAATTTTCTTCAAGTAAGCTAGATCATAACCTACAGTATGCTTAGCAATTAAACGATTTGTCTCTGTATTTAACATAAACAGCACACCTGCATCAGCACCTTTAATCACATGGAGTACTTCACTAATAAGTTTCTCTAACACTTGGTCTATATCGAGTGTTGATGTTAGGACCTGTGCAGCATTAACCAAGCTCATTAATTGTTTTTCGGTATTTATCATAAACAACTCCTCATGTGTATTGTTAAACTTTATTTTACAGTGCCATATAGAAGATAGCGAACTGTTAAATAACGAAAAAAAGAATCTGCTGAAAAAAGTAAGCAGATTCTTGTTAGTAACCTCATTTTAACTTTAAAAACGTATTATTGCTTATAGATGTTTTTTGAGGAATTAGCCGTTCCCTTCTTTGCAGCGATTACTTTTTTAACAATTGGAATAACGATAGGTGCTAATTTTACGGCGGTTTTGACAACTTTAGATACTTTCAAAAATAACAGCTCCTTTTAGTACTATCTGTTCAAGGTTGAAATGAAACTTATCGGATAACGCGAACAGCTTGAATAATATTCCAAATGACGATTCCTATTGAGACGAGAATGTAAATTGCGAACGAAACTAACCAAATGATAAGAAATGTACTGCTACCTGAATCTGGTTCAAAAGTGTTGAATGATAAAGTTGAGAAAATAAAGACTGCAAAAAATATTATTCCAAATGCGACTGGGATTAAATGTGATATTAGTGCTCGAAGAGAATGACTCTTGACGTCGTGATCTTTTGAAACAAAGTAAACTACTAATGGCACAATGAAAGGTGCGAAAAAGATACTGAGATAACTAAAGGCAGATAAAATTTTTTGGTTCTCCATAGTTGTACCTCCTTTTTTAATATTTACGCATGAAAAACAGTAAAGTTTCAAAAAATTAATGTGGAAGAGGTTGTAATCGTTATAGTGTTTGCGTACAATGAGGTTGTTCAACTAAATTAAGATGTAACGACCACAAGGGGAGCTGATGATGTCAGCTGAGACTGGGCACGTAATGCCTTGACTCTTTGAACCTGTAAGTTAACGCTTGCGTAGGGATGTGGATAGAAACCGACACTTTTACGATGTGAGGCTCTGTCCTGGCATCGTTTTTTAATCTTTATTGATGCCATATAGGAACATATTTGCCAACTGATTTCTATTCCTGCTCTTGTATCCTACATCGGAACAAAGGAGAGAATAATTATGGACAATAAAAGACTTTTAATGCTTGTGGAGATTGCGATATTCGCAGCGATTGGCCTTGTGCTTGATCAGGTTTCCTTTAAAGTATGGGCACAAGGGGGCTCTGTTAGTCTCGTAATGGTGCCAATAGTGTTAATAGCATTTCGCTGGGGCCTTATTCCAGGCATGACAACGGGTTTACTCATTGGTGTTATGCAAACGATGTTTGGTGCCTATATTATACATTGGCTTCAAGGAACACTTGATTATGGTGTTGCCTTTACAGTAGTAGGCTTAGCGGCCGTTGTGCGTGGGCCAGTGCTTGAGGCTGCAAAAGATTTAAACAAAAAGAAAATGGCGCTTTATATTATTTTAGGAACGGTAATAGCGGGCTTTTTACGTTATGCAGCACATACCATTGGGGGCGCTGTATTTTTCGCAGAGTATGCTGGCGATCAAAATGCATGGATTTATTCAATCATCTATAATGGAACATATATGTTACCAGCAACGATTTTAACAGCGATTGTCGGTGTTCTGTTATTTACGGCAGCACCTCAATTAATGCAACGAAAATCATAATTATGATTCCCTTCACATGAGTGAAGGGTTTTATTTTTAATAACGCCTTCGTGACCAACATCGTGTTGGCCCGAGACTCTGCAGCGAGCACCGCGAGCGAAGAGGATCATCGGACGCCCCAGGAAAGCGCCCAGCCGGAACGGAAATCAACTCTACGTTATGGAGATAAGCTTGTTTTTTAGCAATTTACACTTTATGATGGCATATAATATTTAGAGCGTTTAGCGTTTTATGTATAAAAAGTTATGTTATATTAAATAGAGATATTAGATGAAAGGGACGTTAAAAATGATTGTAAAAACGCAAGAAGAGATTGAAGCCTTTAAAAAAATCGGCCGTATTTGTGCTGAAATTCGTGAAGCCATGAAGGCTGCTACAAAACCAGGTGTAACAACACTTGAACTAGATGAAATTGCAGGCCGTATGTTTGCTGAGGCAGGAGCAGTTTCTGGACCTAAAGGGGAGTATGATTTCCCAGGATACACATGTATTAGTGTTAATGAGGAAGTCGCACATGGTATTCCAGGTGAACGTGTGATTAATGAGGGAGATATCGTCAATATAGATGTATCTGGTTCATTAAATGGTTACTTTGCGGATACGGGCATTTCATTTGTAGTTGGTGAAGGTTATGAGGATAAAGAAAAGCTATGTCGCGTAGCTAAAAGTGCTTTCGACCGTGCAATGACAAAAGTAAAAGCTGGATCAAAATTAAACCAAATCGGCAAAGCTGTTGAGCGTGAAGCATATGCCAATGATTTAACAGTGATTATGAACCTAACAGGTCATGGTTTAGGTCGTTCTTTACATGATGAGCCAAATCATATTTTAAATTATTACGATGCATGGGATTCTACAATTATGAAAGAAGGCATGGTACTTGCAGTCGAGCCATTTATCTCAGCGAAAGCGGAGCATATTGTGGAATCTGGTGATGGCTGGACATTCGTTACGCCAGACAAATCATTAGTTGCTCAAATTGAGCATTCAATTATCGTTACAAAAGACAAACCAATTATTTTAACTTCACTTGATGAACAATAAAAAAGCTAAAAATCCTGCTACCAATTTATTTTTGGTAGGCAGGATTTTTTTTAATAAATAATATACCGACAAGTAGCACTCCACATAAAAATAAGGCTGCCGTTGACACAAGTAGCTCATCAAAACCATTATGTAATGCGACCCCGATATAGGCCCAGATAAATACACTTGGATAGATAATATCAAAATAATGGAAACGGATATGTAGTGCTATTGCTACCCCAAGTGTCAGTAAAATAACTGCCCAAAGGGGATCACTAAGCCCAAAACCATTCCATTGATAAGATGTTAGCGTAAAGCTTACATTTGTCATCAGGCTGAATGTAATCCACGCGAAGTAAATCGAGAAGGGTAAACGACCTGTAAGTGAATTATTGCTGAGTGGGTACGTTTTGTACAACTTAGATAAATACAGGACTAAAATAAACGTACTGACAATTGACACTATAAATAGTTCGTGTTGCCAAACAACAATTGCTAACGCCTGCATGATACATATGCTACTAAAGAGAACAGTCTGTTTAAAAGATGTCTTTTTTAGATTCATGACTAACCAATAACCAAGTAACATGTAAACCACAATCCAAATCACATAACTAACATCAAAAGGTGCAAATATTACTGGAAAACGATTTGAGATCTCTAAGGAAGATTGACCGTTTATTTTCATGAAATAGGATGAAAAGGTTAGGATAAGTGAGACAACGTAAGTGATTGTCATCAAAAAAAATCGAGGCATGTTTTCCTCTCCCTTCGTGTTAAATTGTATAGGGAAAAGACAAATAAGTATAGGACTGTAACGTTATATTTTCATTATAACGGAAATTTCCAACAATGTATCGTGTTGTTTCGCTAAAATTATCTACAATTTACCATTTAAATGTGCATTCATATATTTCTTTAGTACAATGGAAGTATACAAATGTAAGGAGTGAAGTTTTAATGACTCAAAACTTAAATGATCTAGATCTATCAGTTAATCTGGATAAGAAAATGTATAAAAAGAAATTAAAAGTACTCCAGTATGAAATGTTAAATGCGCAACAGTTTTTATTAAACAATAAAATAGGGTTAATTTTAGTATTTGAAGGTATGGATGCTGCTGGTAAGGGTGGTGCTATTAAGCGTCTAATCGAACGTGTTGATCCACGTGGTTATGTCGTACATCCGATTTCAGCACCTCAGCCTCATGAACTACGCTACAACTATTTACAACGCTTTTGGAGAAAGCTACCACAGCATGGGCAAATCGCTATTTTTGATCGCTCATGGTATGGCCGTGTATTAGTTGAGCGTATTGAAGGATTTGCATCAAATGAAGAGTGGTCTCGTGCATACGAAGAAATTAATAATTTTGAAAAGATTTTAACGGCAGAAGATTATATTGTTATTAAGTTTTGGCTTCAAGTATCAGATGAGGAGCAGCTTAAACGTTTTAAAGAACGTGAGCAAGATCCGTATAAGTCTTGGAAGCTAACAGATGAAGACTGGCGAAATCGTGAAAAAACACTACAGTATACGGAATCTGCAAATGAAATGTTTGAGAAGACCGATAAGAAAAGTGCTCCATGGGTTCTAATACCAGGAGACGATAAAAAATATGCACGTGTACAGGTGCTGCAAGAAACACTAGCACATATAGAACGTGAAGCAAAAAAACGTGGCCTTCATGTAACGAATGTCTTAGACAAAGCGCATTTAGAAGATGCTGAATCGTCTAGCCTGGAATTGCTAGAAGAGAAGCCTAAAAAACAAAAAGTGAAATAATGTTATTGATGCTGTAACAACAAGACGAGATGTTTTAGTTGTAGCAGCATCTTTTTTTACATACAATAAAGTAAAACTTCAATTCGGTGGGTGTTTACCCACAAATTGTTAGGTAAGTATTTAGTCAGTTAATCGTGGACTATGTGGATTGAAAATGAACGCAGGCTTTAAACAATTATCGGAAGGTTAGTGTGGAAAAATGGTGCTTAAAATTTGGAGACTATTGAGGAAAAAGGGTGAAAATGTGGTATCAATTCAGGGAGGGAAATGCTACATTCGCACATTTTATGAAAAAGACGCACAAAGTTTAACTGATCTCGTAAGCCGCAATAAATATTTTTGGTCTACATACGAACCGTTACAACGACCTGAATATTATACAATTAATGCTCAATATAAAAAAATTCAAGAAAGCTTATACTTAATGGACTCAAAGAGGGAATTTACTTTCGGTATTTTTGAGCCAGGTACAAATAATCTAATAGGACATATTGCTCTTTATGCAGTAAAACGTTTACCGTATTCCAGTGCGTTTGTTGGTTATGCGATGGATGAAATTTATGTGGGAAAAGGGATCGTGACAGAAGCAGTGAATATGGTCGTGCAATTTGCGTTCGAGCAAGTAGGCTTACATCGTGTAGAGGCTTATGTTTCAACACAAAATAATCCTTCTATCCGAGTTTTAGAAAAGTCTGGATTTCAGCGAGAAGGTCTTTTGAGAAAGCTGCTGTACATTAATGGCCAATGGGTGGATCATTATATGTATACACGTTTAGAGAACGAATAAAAAGAAGCGTCTTACTTTCAAGTAATGAAGGATAGACGCTTCTTATTTTTACTATTATTTACTACCGTCTATGATTAAATCAAGGCGACCTGTATTTGGATCAACTACTAATCCATGAACAGGCACATCTTTCACCATTAACGGGTGATTGCGAATTGTATCTACGCTTTTCTTAACACTTGTTGCTACGTCGCCAAAGCCACGTAAAAACTCTTTTAAATCAAGACCTGAATTTTCTACCGTTTTGATAGTTTCAGGATTAATCCCTCTAGCAACCATTTTATTTAGCATTGCTTCTGGGTCAACTGCGCTCATACCGCAGTCGTAATGTCCAACAACATACACTTCATCCGCTTGCAGTTCATAAACAGCTACAAGTAAACTACGCATAATTGCACCAAAAGGGTGACTAACTAATGCCCCAGCACTTTTAACAATTTTTACATCGCCATTACGTAAGTTCATAGCTTTAGGTAACAGCTCAACAAGACGAGTATCCATACAAGATAACACAACGATGCGTTTATCAGGATACTTTGTTGTAATAAAAGGCTCATATTTTTTTTCTTGAACGAAATCTTCATTAAACTTAAGAATATCTTGTAACATTGTCATGAAAGATTGCTCCCTTCCCTACAGAAATATTTTAGAGCAAAATGATCAATATGCAAACAATAATGACAATATTCACGCAATTTTTATGAAAAAAAAAGAAGTTTAGTAATTTATTTAGCGAAGCGAAATAGTTGGAAATAAAAAAACAGCTACATTCTAGTAGCTGTTTTTTAATGAAATTAATATTTTTCTTTTGGCATTGGATCTACAGTTACTGAAGATTTAGAATCTAAACCAACTTGTAGGTAGTGGATGAAGAATGCTAGAGAAATTAGTAAAACGGCTGAAAAGCCAAGTACAGTCGTAATGAACATAATGAAAGCTCCTCTCTACTAAATAATCTACAATACTATCTATAGCAATTATACAATAGGTTACTAGGAAAATCTAAGGAGAATTTATGACATCCATAAGATACCTAGTCTGGACTAATATTAGTAGGTATAAAATACTTGAAATACCCAGTTTTTATTACAGAGAATAGATTCTTTTTTACCTATCTGTAGGAATATTGTTTGTACTCATTTACTTAAAACTAACTATAAAGTCATGTGCCAAGCTTTCATTTAGCACATTCTTCAATAGCTCTCCAAAAGACATTTCCTTCCTACTCTCGATACGAAAAGAAAAGGCAACATTCTCTATCGCGTATTGGTTAGAGGCATTTTCATCAAAAACAATATACAAGACTGTGGAATAGGTAATTCCGTGCCTTTAGGTGGTGAAAGGAGCTTTTTGTCCAAGCACAAAGCCGAAGCCGTACGCAATTATGCCAAGGTATAATTGATTAAATAGGAGAAAAAAATAAATGAGTCTTTCGGAGTGCTTTTATTGCGAGCGTGAAAAAAAGTATCGTCTGATACATCGACAAACAACTGTTTTACACTATTTTTCTGCGAAATTTTAGTAATTATCCGAATAGATTTCAAATTATCAGTCGAATAGCTTATATAGTAAAATTGATATTTTTAGGTATTTAAGCCTACTTTTACGACTCGTTCAGCATATTTTAATAATTTTGTGTCGAAGGATAATAACAAATTCTTAACTAATTTCAAATAAAGACAATTTAGTGTATTATTCTTAATTCAATATAATCAAATGTAGTCGGAAAGTGAATAAAAAGTATTTATTACATCGAAAAAAATGTGAAATACATTTATACTATATTCAAAATATGAAAAAAAGGACGAAATAAAGGTAAATAGGAGATTTGGAGGTTCAAAAAAATGGATTTGTCGTCGGTAGTAGGGATAATTTTAGCGTTTATCGCGCTATTAACAGGGATGGTGATGAAGGGTGTAAACTTAAGTGCGTTTTATAACCCAGCGGCCATTCTAATTATCATCGTCGGTACTGTTTCCGCAGTAACAATTGCCTTCCCCATGAAGGAGTTAAAGCGTGTACCAAAGCTATTTAAAATTCTTTTTAAAGAAGCAAAATTGGCAGATGATATTGAGATTATTAAGATGTTTTCGCAATGGGCTGATTTAGCTCGCCGTGAAGGTCTATTAGCGCTTGAGAGTAAAGCTTCAGAGATAGAAGACCCATTTTTGAAAAATGGACTTACCTTAGCAATTGATGGTCAAAATGCGGACTATATTCGTGATGTCCTAACGGAAGAAGTCGAAGCAATGGAAGAACGTCATGCTAGTGGTTCTGCAATTTTTACACAAGCTGGTACATATGCCCCGACTTTAGGGGTACTCGGTGCGGTAGTAGGTTTAATCGCCGCATTAGCAGATTTGAATGACATAGAAAAGCTAGGACATGCTATTTCAGCTGCTTTTATGGCTACATTACTAGGTATTTTTACAGGTTATGTTTTATGGCATCCATTTGCGAATAAATTAAAACGAAAATCTGCTGTAGAAGTAAAACAAAAACGTATGATGATTGAAGGTATCCTTTCGGTATTAGAAGGGGAGGCACCACGTGTTATCGAACAAAAATTATCTTCTTACTTAACAATGGAAGAACGTCGTCAAATTTCGGATGAAAGCGGGGCGGGCGGCCTTGGCAAAGAAAGCTAAGAAAAAAAAGCATGATGAGCATATCGATGAGTCTTGGTTAGTACCGTATGCTGATATTTTAACGCTGTTATTAGCATTATTTATTGTACTGTTTGCGTCCAGTTCAGTAGACCAAGAAAAGTTAGAGAAAATGTCAGCGGTGTTTAATCAAGTATTTGATGGTGGTACTGGCTTTTTAGAACAGCCTGCACCGATACAAAGTCCGAATGCAGAAAGTAATCAAACACCACAACAAGCGCAACAAAACTCCGCGTATTTAAAGGATCAGAAGGAGTTAGCTGAAATTAAAGATAGTGTTGATAATTTTATCGCAGTGAATGAGATGGAAGGTCAATTTGCAACAGCAATGACTGATGAGGGTTTACTTGTAACAATTCGTGATAGTATCTTGTTCGATCCAGGGAAAGCAGAGATTAAACCAGAATATAATTCGATAGCTAAAGAACTTTCAGATGTAATAGTATCTAATCCACCACGTAGTATTGTGATTACTGGTCATACGGATAATGTGCCGGCTGGTCCAAACTTCACTTCTAACTTACAACTCTCGGGGTTGCGTGCAGTGAACTTCGCAGAAATTTTAATAAACAGTAACTCGAAGTTAGATCGTCGAAACTTTAGTATACAAGGTTACGGTGAAAATCGTGCCATTGCACCAAATGATTCTACAGAAGGGCGTTCTAAAAACCGTCGTGTAGAAGTGTTAATACAACCACTTGTGACTGAGGATGGTACTTCCGCAAAAAAAACAAATTAGAAAAAAGCTATTAGTAACAGGATTTGATGCCCTATTGCTAATAGCTTTTTATTTACAAAATCCTATTTATTTACGTAAAGATCCTAATTCAGCAACGATGGCTTGCATCTCGCTCGGACTAAATGAATCGCGCTTCATGACCATTTCGTATAAATAGACAAGGTCTTCGTAATTAGCTTCATCGAAATTTTCCGATTTCATTGCATCGACATTTACCATACGAAGCTTTTCTTTCATTTGATCAACCATATAAATAACGTTCTCTTTTGACGGTACTGATAAATCCATTATTTAAACCTACCTTTCATAATCCTCGGAAATATCATTTCATTGAATAAAAAAAATGTCAACACTGTATTTGAGCTTTGCTTTAAAAATAGACTGTTATTGGGTAGAATAAGGGCAGTGAGAAAGTTAAAGCCTCTGGAAGCAAGTACGCCGAGGCATAATTGATTTATTATTCTAAAACACATTTAAAGCAGGGGGTATTTAATATGGGACGAAGTAAATTATTAGCATCCATCGTAGTTGGTGCCGCAGTTGGTGCTGCATTAAGCATGTTGGACCGTGTAACGCGTGAAAAAACAGTAGCTACAACGAAAAAGATGAAAGAGGCAATCTCGTATTATGCAACCAATCGAGAGGAATTACAAGTACTAGTTGAGGAAAAAGTATTGGCCGCTAAAGTACTGTGTGAAGGTGTTACAGAAAATGTGAATGCCATTGTTGAAAAAGTGGATGAATTTAAAGAATTACCTTCTACAATCGAAGGTATGATTAATGATACAAAATCAGCCTTTTCTTTACCTGATAAAGAATAGTCGGTTCGTACAGGAGGAAATTTGTATGGAAAAGAAAAAAGCATCGATACATACAGCTGTTGGTGTGGTGAAATCATTTGTCTCACCAGACGAAGACACTGTAGATGTGATGACATCAAGAGGCTTTATGCAAGATTTAATACTACGCTTACAGCGAGTGGAAGTATCGGCTCTTGCTGCGGAATTGGCTTATTTCTTTTTACTATCTTTTTTTCCACTACTAATTTTTCTAGTTACATTACTACCGTATTTGAATTTAGAGACGACGCAAGTGTATTCCTTTCTAGTGAATATTATGCCGGACGAGGTATATAGGCTTATTGAAAATACATTAAATGAAATTTTAACAAGCCGTAATAGTAGTTTGTTATCCATCGGGGTGCTTGGAACAATTTGGTCTGCTTCTAAAGGGATTAATGCGTTGATTAGAGCCTTGAATAAGGCCTACGATACAGAAACTAGGGGGAGTATATTGGATCGAGGGTTATCCCTTGTTTTCACCATAGCATTTGTCGTTGTTATTGCTGTCGCTCTACTTCTACCGGTTTTTGGGCAACAGGTGGGGCATTTCTTATTTTCGATTGTTGGCATTGAGGAGCAGTTTGAAATCATTTGGCATAGAATGCGCTGGTCGATACCACCACTACTTATTTTTATTGTTTTAATGGGGATCTATAGATTTGTTCCGAATACAGATCCTCGTTTGAAGATAATGAGCGTTTGGCCGGGGGCATTGTTTTCGACTCTAGCCTGGCTAGCGGTTACGTTTGTTTTTTCCTTTTATATTAATAATTTCGCAAATTATTCAGCTACATATGGCAGTATTGGTGGTGTTATTATTTTAATGCTTTGGCTATATTTCACGGGGATTATTTTAATATTTGGTGGCGTTTTAAATGCGACGATGCAGAAAAAAACATTGCAAAAAGAGCTTGTGAAGCAGGAGATATTAACAAATAGTTAGGAATATTAAAAAGGACAGCCTCGATATCACGTTTTGTGATACGAGGCTGTTTGTTTTAGACGTTTTTATTCAGCATACGTAAGCCGTTTAAAATAACTAAAATGGTGCTTCCTTCATGCCCGATAACACCTAGGGGTAAATCGACAACTTGTAAAAAGTTTGAGGCAATTAATAAAACGATAACGCCGATTGAGAAGAAGATGTTTTGTTTGACGATACGTTGCATTTTACGAGACAAACGTACGGCATAGGCAATTTTTGATAAGTCATTTTTCATTAAAACGACATCAGCTGTTTCCAAAGCAACATCTGTTCCTTCTCCCATAGCAATTCCGGTAGTGGCAGTAGCTAATGCGGGTGCATCGTTAATACCGTCACCGACCATCCCTACAAATTTATGCTCAGAAAGAAGTCGTTTCATCTCAGTCACTTTTGTTTCAGGGAGGCACTCTGCGACGTATTCTGTCACGCCTGCTTCCTTAGCGATTACCTTTGCAGTCTTCTCGTTGTCGCCTGTTAGCATGACAACATTAATCCCTAGTTCTTTTAGTAATGAAACTGCTTTTTTTGCTTCGTTGCGAACGGTATCCTTTAAGGCTGCCAATGCAACGATGCCATCTTTATCACGAATGAAAATTACCGTTTTTCCTTCTGAAGCGAGGTTTTCCGCTACACCATCGGCAAATTCATTTGCCTCATCTATACCAACAAAGTCTGGTTTACCAACAAGGTACTCGACCTCATTAACGTAACCTTTAATACCCCAACCTGGGATATCTTTAATAGTGGCCTGAGGAAATTGTGTGATCCCTTCTTTTCTTGCGAATAATGTAATTGCTTGAGCAAGTGGATGGTTCGATTGTGCCTCAATACCTGCAAGGATGGACATTGCGCTTTTACGGTCAAATTCTTCACGAACAATAAAATCAGTAACGGTTGGTTTACCTTGTGTTAAGGTACCTGTTTTATCTACTGCAAGGGCACGTAATGCACCTAGATGCTCTAAATGTAGGCCCCCTTTGAATAGCACACCGTGTTTTGCACCATTTGAAATGGCTGCAAGTGTTGCTGGCATAATAGATGCAACAAGTGCGCACGGAGAAGCAACGACTAGGAGTACCATTGCTCGATAGAAAGTTGTCGTCCAGTCCCAACCTAGGGCAAAGTGAGGAAGAAACATCATTAGGGCAACGGTAAGTAGCACAAATTTCACATACGTACCTTCGAATTTTTCTATAAACTGTTGTGATGGTGATTTTTCACTCTGAGCACTTTGTACAAGCTGGATAATTTTTTGGAATAGTGTTTCGGAATTTGGCTTTGTCATTTCCATCGTAATGGCACCATTTAAGTTCACTGTACCCGCAAATAACTCGTCACCTTCCTGTTTTGCTACTGGAAGTGGTTCACCGCTAATTGCAGATTCATCGATAGAAGACTGTCCTTTGAAGATTACACCGTCTGCTGGTACACGTTCACCAGGCTTAACGAGTAGGTGATCACCAATTTGTAGAGTTGATACAGCAACTTTCATGGGTTCAAAACCACCACGAACAAGCCAAGCCTCTTCAGGTTGTAAATTCATGAGTGCAGAAATTTCACGATGACTTTTGTTCATTGCGTATGTTTCAAGAGCACCACTCACAGCGAAGATGAAAATTAGAATAGCACCCTCCGTCCAATAACCGATTGCTGCTGAACCGATTGCGGCTAATACCATCAGTAGTTCAACGTTAAGTGCCTTATTTTCAATGGTCTCTTCAATACCTTCTTTTGCTTTAGCAAATCCACCAACGCAAAATGCAACAATAAATAAAAGAATAGAGGCTGTTGTTTGCCCGCTTGTATCTAAACGCCATGCAAGTAAAATAAACAAACCTGCTATAAGAGCGGCGATTAATTCAGCGTGTTCCTTTGTTTTCTCAATTAAACTAATATTTTCTCGATTAGCATGTTCCATTTCTATCCCTCCTGATAATGAAAATCAATATCAAAATCTATATAAATCAATGAGTATAAACTGTTTCTAATTGAAAATAGATATCAATTAATTCATTTTTAATTTAGAATTATTATAACAAAGGAATTTGAAAAAAGAAAGTAAGAAATTAGGAGGTTTTTTTAACATATTTTAGCGGGTGTCCAAACACCCGCTAAAATAAAGGAACTCAGTCTAAGAACGCCACGTCCTGTGGCAATTTATCTGTGCGAAAGCGAAGCGGTAGCAACACGGTTTTATCTGTGCGAAAGCGAAGCGACAGCAACACGGTTTTATCTGTGCGAAAGCGAAGCGACAGCAACACGGTTTTATCTGTGCG
>NZ_JBNNSS010000013.1:0-105253 GCF_050277945.1 Lysinibacillus sp. NPDC097214 | reverse complement strand
TATTTAATTTAATTGTTTTTCAGAAGTTATCTTGGCGACTCGTATAATATTACTCTCTTAATTCAAAAAGGTCAACACTTTTTCTAAAAAAAATTGATACTTTTTCATTTCATCGAAAAACTTCCTATTTATATACTTACGAAAAAAATTATTATTAGACGCTTCATCTCTAGTTAATTTAACTTTATATTGGTATCTAAAATAGAATTCTATCATAATTTTCAATAAGAAATTAATAGATTTCAAAAAATAATCAACAAAAAAAACTCGGTATAGAGACCGAGTTTTTTAAAACGGGAAGAAGAATGGAATTGCGAGCATCATGACGATAAACATAACAACTTGTAACGGAATTCCAACCTTCACAAAGTCCATAAATTTGTAGCCACCCGCTGTCATAACAAGTGCATTGGTCGGGGAAGCAATTGGTGTAACAAAAGCCATACTTGCTGCTACAGCAACAGCAATCATAAATGTCGTAGGACTTGCTTCCATCGCTATCGCGGCATTCATAGCAATCGGTGCGAACAATACAGCAGTCGCCGTATTACTAATAAATTGTCCAAAAATAGCTGTTAAAATATATACGCCAACTAGTACTCCATATGATCCATAATCTCCAAGCGCGTTAATAATACCGTCGGATAAAATGACCATACCGCCTGTTTTCTCCAATGCGGTCGCCATCGGAAGCATTGCAGCTACAAGCACAATACTTTCAAAATTCATATTGCTGTATGCATCTTCCATATTACGCAAACAACCTGTTAATATCATCAATACGGCACCAATCATAACGGAAATAACAGCAGGGAAAATTTCAAAAGCCATTAACACAATCATTAAAAGCATAATGACACCAGCAATACCTGCTTTCCCCGTCGCTGCTGCTACACTAGCATGCTCTTTTGGCTGACCAACAACAACGACATCCTGTGTTTCCCTTGCCAGTAACAAAATTTCATCCCATGCACCTTGTACTAAAATGGCATCTCCAAATTTCAATTTATGCATCACCATATCTTGAAGTTTATAGCCACCTCTACGATTAATGCCAATTATATTAAGATTATATTTCTCTCGGAAGCCCAGGGTGCTTACAGTCTTATTAATAAAGCTAGAATTTGGTGTTAATAATACCTCAGCAATACCAAGATGCTTCGATACCAACTCATCAGCCTCACCTTCAGCCAGTTCTTGCATCTCAAGACTATAATCAGAAGCAAAACGACGAATATTCTCTTCCTCACCTTGGACATACAATTCATCTTTGGCATGTATCACACTTGTCGGACCTGCCATTTCCTGATATGTCACCGGTAAAAAATTAATGCCTTCTTGAGATCGTCGATGAATTTTCATCATACAAAGCGTATATTTGGCCGGAAGCTTTAATTCTGCTAATGTTGCGTCAATAATCGACGAATCCTCGGGCACAAACACTTTAAACAAACGATTGTTTAAATCATATTGCTTAATAATTTTCTTCGGAGAAAGTCTATAGTCAGCCTTTGTTTGTGTACGACTCTTTTCATTTGGTAAAAGAATGTTGCGTACAAGTACTAAATAGGTAATACCAACAATCATCCCTACAATACCGATGGGCGTTACTTCAAAAAAACCTAGTTTATTGTAACCACGATCGACCAATAACTGACTAACGATTAGATTTGTCGGTGAAGCAATAAGTGTCATCAGCCCAGAAAGACTTGCAACGTAAGAAAGTGGTAGTAAAAATTTTGACGGGCTTATCTTCATACTAATCGCGATACTAACAACTATTGGCATCATCAAAGCTACAGTACCTGTATTACTCATAAATGCACCGACAGAACCTACAATAATGAGCAATAACACAAATAATTTCAACTCACTATTACCTGACCACTTTAGTAGTAATTGCCCTGCCATCCCCGCAAGTCCTGTTCGTAAAATTCCTGCACCCACGACAAACAGCCCTGCAATCATTAAAACTACAGAGTTTGAAAAACCAGCTAGTGCTTCTGCGGGTGTTAAAATATCCGTAATAACAAATGCTAGAAGTGACACAATCGCAACGAGATCTGCTCGTACTTTATTAGTCACAAATGCAAAAATTGTCGCTCCTAAAATAAGAAATGTTAATGTAAGTTGCACATCTAAGAATTCCTTTCTAACATTAATCACTGTGTTTTATTGAGGGTGATACGCAAAGCCTTTTGTAATGCCAGCACTTTGCATGTTTCCTATATCACTTAGATTTATTATATCTTACTAAGATTTAAATATGAGAAAGTTCACCATCTTTTCAAAATAAAAGTCTCGTCACATAACGCGAGGTTGATTTTCGTTTCGAAAAAAATAAGTGCGGTCTTATCCCGCACTCTACTATCATATATCGGCCACAGCTAAATTATTTTTGATAAAGATTATGTTCTTTAATATAGTCATAACAAGCGTCAGGGAGTAGGTATCTTGGTTCACCGCCCATTGCAAATTCTTCTCGAATATAGGTAGAGCTAATTTCCATCGCTAACCCTTTGTCAATTAAATGAAATCTTCCATCGTCATGATTCCTCAAAATAGGGGAACGACTAATTGTTGATAACATATCAATTCCGTGCCTTGCCATTACAATAAATTTATTCTCAGCTACTAAAGCATCTCCCTTTTTCCACAACCCTGCACCAATATCAACTAATAAATCAGCTCCCATAATAAAATGAATTTCATCATTCGGGTGTTGTTCTCTAAAATATTTCATCGTATCGTACGTGTAAATATTCCAGCCCTCTTGCTCCATTTCATATGAATCTGCAATAAAACGCTCATCCTTAGCAATAGCCAGCTGCAGCATATTCCATCGATGCGAATTCTTTGTTTTTATCTCCTTGTCTTTTCGTTTATTAGAGCAAGGTAAAAATATCACTTTATCTAATTTGCAACGATGTGCGACTGTGCTTGCGGTCCAAAGGTGAACATTTGTAATTGGATCAAAGGATGATCCGTAAATCCCTATTTTCGCCATTTCCTATCCCTCCATTCCTCTTCCCTATTAGTTTCTCCCATCCATCATCTTCGTGACTTTTTCTTTAATTTCTTTAATTCTTGTCATTTTGTTATCCCAGCACGCTTGACTTAAATCGACCGGATACTCTTCCGGATTCATTGTTCGTTTGTACTCACTCCATAGTAGATGTAAATTTTCTTCTACATATACTTGAATTTCTTGAAGTGTTGGTTCTTTGTAAAGAATAGATCCATTGACTACAATGTCTTGATGTAATTCTTTCGCTGTAAAATTCGTCACAAATTTACTGATATAAGTATGAACAGGGTGAAACATTTTCAAGCGTTTTTCCTCTTGCGGGTTTTCGTAGTCCAATGCAATATAATCTCCTTCCGCATGACCATTGTCTTTATTAATAATTCGATAAATACGCTTGCCGCCTGGAGTCGTTACTTTTTCAGGATTTCCGGAAATTTTGATGGTATCGACCATTTCCCCGTTTTCATCTTCAATAGATACTAATTTGTATACGCCCCCAAGAGCTGCTTGATCGTAGGCTGTAATAAGCTTAGTTCCGATTCCCCATGTATCAATTTTAGCCCCTTGTGACTTCAAATTTATAATCGTGTATTCATCCAAATCATTAGATGCTATAATTTTCGCTTCAGTGAAGCCAGCTTCATCTAGAATTTCCCTTGCCTTTTTTGACAGATACGCTAAATCTCCACTGTCCAAACGAATTCCTACGAAATTAATTTTATCTCCAAACTCCTTGGCGACCCGAATTGCATTAGGGACACCCGAACGCAACGTATCATACGTATCTACTAAAAAAACACAATCTCTATGCGTATTTGCATATTTTGTAAATGCAGTGTATTCATCACGATATGCCTGTATCATGGCATGTGCATGAGTACCTGAGACAGGGATGCCGAATAATTTTCCAGCTCTTACATTGCTAGTTGCAGAAAATCCACCTATATAAGCTGCACGAGTTCCCCAAATCGCTGCATCAAATTCATGCGCTCGACGAGTACCAAATTCCATCGCCACATCCTTACCAATCACTTGTTTAATGCGCGAAGCCTTCGTTGCAATAAGAGTTTGGTAATTAATGATATTCAATAAAGGTGTCTCCATTAATTGAGCTTCTGCCAACGGGGCTTCAATTCGTAAAATAGGTTCATTTGCAAATACCAATTCACCTTCCTTCATTGCAGAAATAGAGCCTGTAAATTTTAGACTTTGAAGGTATTTAAGAAATTCCTCTGAGCATTTTCCTTCCTCGCGTAAATATTGAATATCGCTATTAGAAAAACCAAAGTTTTCGATAAACTCCATCACCTTTTTTAAGCCTGCAAATATCGCATAGCCATTCCCGAACGGAAGTTGTCGAAAGTACAGTTCAAAAACCGCTGTTTGATTTTGAGTACCATCATTCCAGTAAGTTTCCACCATATTAATTTGATATAAATCCGTGTGCAACATGAAGCTATCGTCTGCATATTTCATGCCCTGTTCCTCCGTTTACATAATAGTAGCTCCTAGCGAATGCTCGAAATGTCCTAACGCCCACTCATGCCCTGCTTGATTAAAGGATGCTACTGCATTTTTATGAATTACAATGTTAAATCCTTTATTATAGGCATCTACCGCTGTATGAAGAACGCAAATATCCGTACATACACCTATTAAATGCAGTTCAGTAATGCCTCTTTCGCGCAATTTAATCTCTAAATCCGTACCTGCAAAAGCAGAATATCTGGTTTTATCCAAGTAGTAGACATGATCTAACTCTTTATTGCCTTCATATAGTTCTTTTAAAGAGCCATATAGTTCTCTCCCCCGTGTATCTCGAATATTGTGAGGAGGAAAAAGCTTTGTTTCTGGGTGATAGCTATCTTCTTTTTCATG
Source organism: Lysinibacillus sp. NPDC097214 (assembly GCF_050277945.1). Lineage (NCBI taxonomy): Bacteria > Bacillati > Bacillota > Bacilli > Caryophanales > Bacillaceae > Lysinibacillus > Lysinibacillus sp. NPDC097214. The sequence goes on along the minus strand of NZ_JBNNSS010000013.1, from coordinate 100,347 downwards.
AACATCAATAGCGAAAACTACAAAATCGCCGTTTGACATAAATTCCTTTGTTAATTGTGTATTTACCTCTTCCAATAGTTGCCCCGGTATTCCACAAGTTAGAGCTCCATCTGGTGCTACAAAATCCACTGTATAATCAATATTTATCAATGCACGTTTTGGCATATTTCCATCACTCCTCTTTCTTTCATTAATTAGTAATTAACAAATTACAAATTAGTTTATTGAAAATTAATTAGGAAAGACAAATGCTTTCCTAATGATAAATTGACTCTACGATTTCGAAGTCATTAAAAGAATATAATTGCGACGGTCTAAATGAATTTCTTTTCGTTTTCTTCGGTTTCCCTTCTTCATCTAAAACTTTTTCAATAAAAGGCAACTTGGGCGCTTTTGTAAAGAACACCGAATCATTTGAAATGCGTGGATCATCTCCCACTGTCAATAAAACCCTCTGTAGTTCAGATAACGTGAATTCTTCCAGTAAAAAGTTTTTAGCAACCGTTGTTTGAATCATATCTTTCTTAATAAATTCTAATGCGTCTGAAATAATTTTCCGATGATCAAAGGCTAATTTGAGTTTGAACACTTCATTTATATCGAATAGTTCTACTTCTGCCGCATCATCATTGGCTTGACGCTGGTCAATGTATACTTCCGGAACGATTGCATAAAAGGCATTTGAAATCATCCAACCTCGAGGATCACGATCTATATTATCGTAGACACCAAAGTGCTTAATGTGTAGACCGTCGACATTCGTTTCCTCCTTCAATTCTCTTTTAGCAGCTATATAGGCAGTTTCCCTTTTTGTCGCATCTACAAATCCACCTGGAAGCGCCCATTTTCCACCTTCGATATTTGGATTTCCTTCATGATCTTTTTCAGCCCGTTTAATCAACATGATTTTAAGCGTCATCATCGGAGGTGCTTTTTCCTCTACTTTTTCGGATGTTATTGTAAAAATTGCGATATCCGACGTATACCCATCAGGTGTTATATATTTAGAAGAATCATAATTCGCAAGAACTTCTTCTTGTGAGCGATATTTTGTCATTTTAAGATAACTCCTTTGATTCAATGTTTTGCAGGAAAAGTTTTGATAAAGCATAATGCGATGAAATGTATACACCCCTTTAGAGGGCGAGTATTTGTCCATAACGTATGGTTGATTTCCGTTCCGACTGGGCGCTTTGCCGCTGACGCTTCGCTTTCGCGCAGAGCAGAGCTTCCTGGGGGCGTCCGATGAGCCGCTTCGCTTCGCTGCAGGGTCCCGAGCCAACACGATGTTGGTCACGAAGGCGTTATCACAGGATGTGATGCTTTTAGCCTTCGTTCCCCTAATCGCTAATCCCCGAGGAGTCGCCCAACCTCCACTCCAATCAACTCCTGTATATGGTAGACGTTTAACAAATGTCATCCACAACACTTGTTGACGAGTCAAAAATTAGCTTATCCAGAAATTCGAACATTACCCTATTCATTTTCCATAAATCACTAATTATCAATCAGTAATTTGCAATTCAAGAATTACTATTTAATAACATGATAACTTTTCCAGTTGAAAATTTCAACTGTTTTTATAATAAAGAGTAAGAAGAATTACCTTCCATAAAAAAAGCATAAACAAAGCATCTCTGCCTTATTTATGCCTTTCTTATTATTTAATTTACTAGTTGATTTTTTAAAAGAATTCCATCCTGTACGACAACTCGCCCATTCTTAATGACAGTATTCGTATGATTCATGCCATAGAAATATTGTAATTGCTTGTAATTGGCAACGTCCAATATAATGAGGTCAGCTTGTTTGCCCGCTTCAAGTGAACCAATTTGATGTCCACGGTTAAGAGCATATGCTGCATTAACGGTAGTCGCCGTTAACACTTCCTCTAGTGTCATCCCCATATGCATACAAGCTAAATTCATGATAAATGGCAGACTCAACGTCGGAGATGAGCCAGGGTTAAAGTCAGTTGAAATAGCTACTGGTACCCCTTCATCAATCATTAGGCGTCCTCTCGCAAATGGTGCACGTAAGAAGAATGCTGTTCCAGGTAGTAACACGGCAATCGTGCCAGCTTCAGCCATTTTTTGTATCCCTTCATCAGAAGCAACTAGCAAGTGCTCCGCCGATATGGCTCCTACTTCCGCAGCAAGCTCCGCTCCCTTATAAGGCTCAATTTCATCTGCATGAATTTTCGGTGTTAACCCCAACGCTTTCCCGGCCTCTAAAATGCGTCGTGATTGCTCTGGCGTAAATACACCTTTTTCACAAAATACATCATTGAATTCCGCAAGGTTTAGCTCAGCTACTTTCGGTAACATATCATGAATGACTAGATCCACAAATTCATCCTCACGTCCCTTATAGTCACGCGGCACCGCATGAGCTCCCATAAAGGTACTAACAACCTCGATGTCATGTGTAGCTTGCAATTCCTTTGCTACTTCCAGCTGTTTCTTTTCTGTTTCCCAATCCAAACCATAGCCTGATTTGGCCTCAACCGTTGTGACACCATGCTTTAAAAACACATCTAAATGATTCATCGTTTTTTCATATAAATCATTAAAGCTAGTTTCTCGTGTCCGGTTTGTTGTGGCATGAATCCCGCCACCCGCATTCATAATTTCCATGTATGTCGCACCATTGAGTCGCATATTAAACTCCTGCTCACGTGTACCTCCGTGAACTAAATGCGTATGACAATCGACGAGACCCGGCATAACAATCTTACCTGTGGCGTCAATAACTTCAGCCACCTTTACAAGTTCAGGGAAGTCCGCTTTTAACTGTGCAATTGGCCCTACTGCAATAATGCTACTTCCCTCCATTAAAATACTACCATTTTCCACTACTGCAATATCACGCATTTGTTCTTTTGTACGCGGACCTTGTACGGCACTTTTTAACGTGATCACTTCATTGGCGTTCTTAATTAAAATAGTCACTTAGCATCATCCTTTAACATTGGTATATGCACACCTTTGTTCTTCGCTGTATTAATGGCAATTTCATAGCCTGCATCTGCGTGACGCACAACACCCATTCCTGGATCCGAAATTAACACTCGTGCAATCTTCTCTGCGGCTAGTTCAGAACCATCCGCTACTAGCACTTGGCCAGCATGTTGCGAATAACCCATTCCTACACCCCCACCGTGATGCACACTTACCCAGCTAGCACCACTCGCTGTATTAACAAGTGCATTTAGAATTGGCCAATCTGATACTGCGTCAGAGCCATCAAGCATACCCTCTGTTTCACGATTTGGTGATGCAACTGATCCTGAATCTAGATGATCTCGACCAAAGACAATCGGCCCTGATAGCTCACCATTAGCCACCATTTCATTAACCTTCAATGCAAAACGATGACGATCACCATAGCCTAACCAGCAAATTCGCGCCGGTAACCCTTGCCATTTAACCATTTTTTGCGCCATATCAATCCAATTCACAAGACCTTCATCTTCAGCAAACATTTCTTTAGCAAGTGCATCTGTTTTATAGATGTCCTCAGGGTCACCTGAAAGTGCAGCCCAACGGAATGGCCCTTTCCCCTCACAGAATAAAGGACGAATATACGCTGGAACAAAACCAGGGAAATCAAAGGCATTCGTTACACCCATCTCTTTGGCATAAGCGCGAATATTGTTACCGTAATCAAATACCTCTGCACCCGCCTGTTGGAATTCAAGCATTGTACGAACATGCTCAGCCATCGTCTCTTTTGCTCTTCGCTCATACGTTTTTACATCACTTTTACGCAAATCAAGCGCTTCCTCAAACGTCATGCCATTTGGAACATAGCCATTGATCGGATCATGGGCAGATGTTTGGTCTGTGACAAAATCAGGAATAATTCCGCGGTTCAACAGTTCACGATTAACATCTGCACAGTTGCCAACAAGACCAATCGACGCAGGTTCTTTTTGGTCACGTAGTTTATTGACTAATTCAATCGCTTCATCTACTGTCTCTACAAGATAATCACAGTAGCCCTCTTTAATTTTACGTTCAATTCGAGCACGATCCACTTCGACTACTAAAATAACAGCGCCAGCCATTTTCCCAGCTAAAGGCTGCGCACCACTCATACCACCCATACCACCCGTAAGGATGAATTTGCCGCGCAAATCCGCTGAGCCGAATACTTTTTTACCTGCCTCTACGAATGATAAATATGTTCCTTGTAAAATGCCTTGTGCACCAATATAAATCCAGCTACCAGCTGTCATTTGACCGTACATCATTAAATCACGGTCCTCTAACTCATAGAAATGCTCCCAATTCGCCCATGACGGTACTAAATTAGAATTTGCAATTAATACACGTGGTGCATGTTCATGTGTACGGAATACAGCTACCGGTTTTCCTGACTGAATCAGAAGTGTTTCATCATTCTCTAATTCTTTTAATGATGCAATAATTTGCTCATAGCTCTCCCAATTACGCGCCGCCTTACCGATCCCACCATAGACGATTAGCTCATCCGGATTTTCTGCCACTTCAGGATCTAGATTGTTCATTAACATACGCATTGCAGCTTCTTGAGTCCACCCCTTACAAGATAATTCATTCCCACGTGGTGCACGAATATTTGTTTTGACTACCATAAAAAACACACTCCTTTAAAATAGTAAAAATGCTATTGGTGTTACGATGATTAAAGTTAATACGACACGTTCAAACCAAATGATTATAATTTGGCGCAATGTCAATGGAATTTCAGATGATAAAATAAGCGGAATAACAGCTGAAAAGAACAAAACTGCCGATATTGATACGACCGCCACAATAAATTTCGTCACAAGTGTTGCTTGTGTGACAACAAGTGCTGGTAAAAATACTTCTGCTAACGATAATGACAGCGCTTTCGCCGTCAAATATGGTTCTGGAACTTGTAACAAATATGTGAATGGTACAAAAATGTACGCAAACCAGTCAAAAATTGGTGTATACGTTGCAAGTACAATTCCTAAAAGTCCAATTGATAGAATCGATGGGATAACCCCCATCGTCATGATGAAGCCATCCTTTAGATTCGCCCATAAAATTTTAGATAAAGGTGGATTTTGCTCAACTGCATCCATCGCTTGACGCCATGCTTCTTTAAAACGGTCCTTCTTAACAATCTTTTCTGGCATCGGCGTCGCGCCCTTGTAATATTCATCCTTCATGGAACGAAGTGGATAAATACGTGCTGTTAACGCAGTGACCACGAATGTTACAACGAGCGACACCCAGAAAAACGCATTCCAATGCTGCATAATATCCAGCGTACTCGCAATCACAACCATGAACGTTGCAGATACAGTCGAAAAACCTGTTGCAATAATCGCGGCTTCCTTTGCTGTGTAGCGACCTTCCATATAAACACGGTTCGTTAAAAGTAATCCAACGGAATAACTGCCGACAAATGAGGCAACAGCATCCACTGCTGAACGTCCCGGTGTTTTAAAAATAGGCTTCATAAACGGCTGTGTTAAAACACCGATATATTCAAGCAATCCATAGCTTACTAGAAGTGCCAAAAACAAAGATCCAATTGGTATTAGTACCCCTACCGGCTTAATAAGCTTCTCCATTAAATATGGACCGATACTTTCATTCGCTAGCCATGCAGGCGCTATATTGAAAATTAATAAAATCCCCGCAACCATACCGCCCACTTTGAAAATGGACAATACAATATTGACTATCGACTTATTCCACTTCTTAGTAAGAAATGGATGGACCGCTCCACCTACAAGCATTATGAGCACATATGCAGTTACTAGCAGTGGTGCTTCGGTGCGAATAAAGTTCACAATGTGATCAATTAAAATTGTATCCTTACCTTGCCATTCAAATGATATAAAGAAACTGAATATTCCGACTAAACTACATGCAATCATCTTCATAGCGGAGGAGACTCGAAATTGCGAGTCTTGCCTCAGCTCTTGTTGTTGAAACTCCATCCTATCCCCCCATGTAAGTATCACTTCCTAGAGAAATTTCCAGGTCATCCGAACAAGCTAATGGATTTTTTGAATTTTCTCTAGGGAGTTATCGCCTTAAAACCTACATATACTCATTCAACAGAACATCACTTGTTAATAAATATTCCGAAAGCGCTTCAATTTCATCCCCGATAGGTTGATCCGCTAATAGTGGTGGGCAAAACTCACGCACTTTTTCTAAAAACTTTCGTGTTGTTGGAGATAACTGCTCTTCTGCCTTATCTAAATGGATCGCCTGCGAAGCACAAATCATTTCTATCGCGATGACACGAGCGGCATTGTGTACGATTTGGCGTACTTGGCGAGCAGATGTTGTACCCATGCTCACATGATCCTCCTGGTTACCTGATGTCGGTATAGAATCTACACTTGAAGGATGTGCCAATACTTTGTTTTCAGATACGATAGAAGCTGCTGTATATTGAGCAATCATTAGTCCACATTCAATACCAGGATTTGTCGCTAAAAATGGCGGTAACCCTTCATTAAGATGTGGATTAACCATGCGTTCTGTACGTCGCTCCGAAATATTAGCCCACTCGCTTACACCGACTTTTAAAAAGTCCATTGCTAATGCAATTGGTTGACCGTGGAAATGCCCACCAGACAATACTTCTCCATTTTCTAAAACAATCGGATTATCTGTCGTTGCATTCATTTCAATTTTCACGCGTTCCTCCGTATAGAAAAACGACTGCCATGAAGCACCATGTACTTGCGGAATGCAACGTAATGAATAGGCATCCTGCATGCGGATTTCACCTTGCTTTGTCACACGTTTACTTCCATCAAGCCACTTGCGGATTCGTCCACCAACAAGCTCTAGTTCTGGGTGTGGTCTTACCGCCAAAAGCGCTGGATCAAATGCGGAAGTAATCCCCTTCAGTGCCTCAAGCGTTAAACTCGCTGCCATATCTGCTGCTAGCCCCATACGCTCTGCCTCGTTCACTGTTAAAACGCCGATGCCCGTCATTGCTTGTGTACCATTTACAAGCGCTAGCCCTTCCTTAGCTTGTAATCGGACAGGCATTAGCCCAGCTTGCTGTAACGCCGCACTGCCGCTCATAACCTCTCCATTAAACTCCGCCTTACCTTCGCCTACTAGTACTAAAGCCAAATGTGATAACGGCGCTAAATCTCCACTTGCTCCAACTGAACCTTGAGAAGGTACAATCGGATGGATTCCCTTATTAATAAAATCCAATAGTAGCTGTACTGTTTCTAGACGAATTCCTGAAAAACCACGTGCTAAAGCATTGGCACGTAAAACCATCATGGCGCGTACAACATCTGTTGGGAATGGTACACCAACACCTGTCGCATCTGAGCGTAATAAATTCAACTGTAAAAGTTCAATGTCTTCCTCTTCAATCTTTATATTACTTAGCTTTCCAAAGCCTGTATTCACACCATATATCGTTTGGCCCTCAGCTAAGCGTTTTTCAATTCGCTCCCTACTTAAACGAATACGCTCCACACTGTCTGCAGATAGCGCAACCGTAGCAAGACCGTTTACAATTTCCCCTATTTGTTGTCTTGTTAATGTCTTGCCATCAAGCTCGATAATAGACTTCATAATGCCATCCCCCTGTTTCCTTTATAACTATGTAAAAATGTTTTTAATCCATTTCGCTATCGCTACTAAAGATAAATAACAATTACTCTACCTACATTGTACTAACTACCTTTTTCAGAAAATAGGGAATTTTAAAAGAGAATACATGAATTATTTCAGATTTTTTGTTATTTTAACAATATAATCGTATTTTTTTACGAAACTAGATAATTTTAAGGTGGGTTTGTACGTATGAAATTGTTATTAATTGATAGAGACTCCGCTGATCTTTCAGGTATTCGTTGGTTTTTACATACATATTTCCCTGGGGATGTAACCATTGAAATATGTACAACTATTAATGAAGCACTTCAAAGTATCCAGCAATTCGAGCCTGACGTGATACTACTGAATATTGACCTATTCTCGAATAATCGTTTAACTGCGCTTTATCGTGTTTTACAAAAACATTCAGGAACTATTTTAGCTATGACAACAGAGCCATTATTTAAAAACGCATTAAGGGCAATCGATTTACAGGTCGCACATCTCTTCGTTAAACCAATTGATTTAGAAGTATTAAAGCAAAAACTCACTGCTATTTCCCTTCGAACACCCAAGGCAGAGGCAGTGTATCAAGAAGCTACAGATGAATCTTTTTACGATCAACTATTTTTAGATAGCAAAACTAGTACTCTAGAGACAAATATACATTTCACCATGATTGAGCCTGAGCATCCCGAAATGTTTAACAAACTATACAACTGGCTTCAGCAAACTCCTATTTATTCTAGTATGAGGATTTATCCTTTATCAGAGAGAATGGTTTGCTTATTCCAAACAAATGATTTAGAGAAAGATGTTCGTTCATTAATCAAGGAATGGCGATTGACAAGTAATAGCTCTTTAAATATCGGCATTTACGATGGGGAACCTACAACTATGAAGAATATGTATACCTTAACGAAGCGTGCACTTCGTCAAAGTTTTTACGAAGGCTATGGGCATATTTTTTATACGAGTAAACAGCTGAAGACACAGCCCTTCGATCCTTTACTAACACCCGAAGAGCAACAATTATTGATAAGTAGTTTAGAGGACGGGAATATCGAGGCTGTCAAAGTCTTTTTATATCGACTATCTAATGAAGGAATTTATTACGAGCAAGATGACTTACGTATTCATCTAACAAGTGTCTTAGCGCAAATCCGACGTTTTATGCTGAAGTATAAATTACATGAGAAAGCTGCAATTGAGCAAAATTATCGTCAGCTTTTTCATTTAATTATTGAACATCCTATATTTTATACGATTCAAAATGGCATCATATCGTTTACACAAAAACTGATTGAATTGGCCCGTGAGGCACGAATGGAGAAACGGGCTGACTATGTAGAATTGGCCATAGAAATTATCGACCAACAATTTCAGGATAGCGGGTTATCTTTACCTTACGTTGCCCATAAATTAGGAATTAGTCCCAATTATTTAAGTACGATTTTTTCAAAGAAGCAAGGCTTGCCACTTAAACGCTACCTGCAGCAGGTCCGAATTCATAATGCTACAAAAATGCTTGTAGAAACTGATTTTGCTATTAGTGAAATTGCCGATTTAAATGGTTTCGAAGATTCGAATTACTTCATTAAAATTTTCAAACAGCACATCGGCATTACTCCTAATCGATATCGTAAAGCTTAATAGGGCTTATCAACGTAACGTGGAGTTGATTTACGTTCCGACTGAGCGCTTTAGGCGAAAGTGTAGAGGATAGAGGCGTTATCACAGAATGCGTTGGCTTTAACCCTTCTTTGTTCATAAGCCATAAAAAGCCCTTTTTTCAATTATCATATTTCATTTTCAATAATCAAAAGAATTCACTTTAAAACCTTTTAATTTTGAGCTATCCCTTCTTTATAGCTCATTTTCAATAATTCTCGAAAAACGTTTCAATAAACTAGTTTTGTTGTAAAAGTTATTCATAAGCACTTTTAATCTAGCATATATTTATAGTTTATATCTTAATATAAATATTCTTTAACAATAATGATTATAATTTACTAGCAATTCTAGTTTGTATTTGTTATAGTTATTGATGAAGAGTTTGACTCACAATTTTTCTTTAGGAGGTAAACTAATATGACAAACAAAAATGATCGTAGCCGTCGTTTTACAACAGCAGGTGGCGCTCCAGTAGTAAGCAACCATGATTCAATGTCAGCAGGTCCTCGTGGTCCTCTACTTCTTCAGGATGTATGGTTAGTTGAAAAATTAGCGAACTTCAACCGTGAAGTTATTCCTGAACGTCGTATGCACGCTAAAGGTTCAGGTGCATTCGGTACTTTCACAGTAACGCATGATATTACTCAATATACAAAAGCAAAAATCTTCTCAGAAGTTGGGAAAAAGACAGACATGTTTGCACGCTTCTCAACAGTTGCAGGTGAGCGTGGTGCAGCGGATGCTGAGCGCGATATTCGTGGCTTTGCACTTAAGTTCTATACTGAAGAAGGTAACTGGGATTTAGTTGGTAACAACACACCTGTATTCTTCTTCCGTGATCCTTTACACTTCACAGATTTAAACCACGTGGTAAAACGTGACCCACGTACAAATATGAAAAACGCTAATTCAAACTGGGATTTCTGGACTTCATTACCAGAAGCGCTTCACCAAGTAACAATCGTAATGTCTGACCGTGGTATTCCATCTGGATACCGCAATATGCACGGTTTCGGTTCTCACACTTATAGCTTTATTAATGAAGAAAATGAGCGCGTATGGGTTAAATTCCACTTCAGTACAGAGCAAGGGATTAAAAACCTAACTGGTGCTGAGGCTGCAGAAGTAATCAGTAACGACCGCGAATCTTCACAGCGCGATCTATATGGAGCAATTGAAAATGGCGACTTCCCTAAATGGAAAATGTCTATTCAAGTAATGACAGAGGAACAAGCTCGCAAATTACCATATAACCCATTCGATTTAACAAAAGTATGGTATAAAAAAGACTTCCCATTAATTCCTGTGGGTGAATTTGAGTTAAACAAAAACTCGGACAACTACTTTGCTGAAGTTGAGCAAGCTGCATTTGCACCATCTAACATTATCCCTGGAATCAGCTTCTCGCCAGACAAAATGTTACAAGCTCGTATCTTTGCGTATGCAGATGCACAACGCTACCGTTTAGGTGTAAACCACTACATGCTTCCTGTAAACGCACCAAAATGTCCATTCCGTTCATTCCACCGCGATGGTGCTATGCGTTTCGATGGCAACCTTGGTTCTACTTTGGGCTATGAACCAAATAGCTACGGCGAATGGGAGCATAACTTAGACTATAAAGAGCCTGAATTACGTATTGACGGTCATGCAGGTATCCATGACTTCCGTGAAGATGACAACAACTACTTCGAGCAGCCAGGTAAATTATTCAACCTAATGACTGCTGAAGAGCAACAACGCCTATTCGAAAATACTGCTAATGATATGGCATCAGTTGAAGAGTTCATCAAACGTCGTCACATCCTTCACTGCTATTTAGCTGATCCAGCATATGGTGAAGGTGTAGCAAAAGCTATGGGTCTTTCATTAGAAAGTATGGATCTTTCAAATCCATACGTGAAACAACCAACTAACGTTTAACTTATTTCAGCAAACAAACATCTGCTGAAATAAGTTAAAGCCTCCAGCGGATGTCACGGAATCAGCAAGGAGTTCTTTGTACAAGCACAAAGCCGATTCCAGACGCAATTATGCCGAGGCAAAATTGATTTCCAACTATTATTGATATCCAAATCCAACTTTTTACTCCATGTGAAGGGCAACCTCACATGGAGTTTTTTTCTTAATGACAAAATAAAGCTTGTGCCTAATTTGATAGACACAAGCCCGCTCTAATAATTATTGATAAATTTGACTGCCTGCCTTTTTAAATTCCTTCGCCTTCTCCTGCATACCTTTGTGGATTGCTTCAGTCGTATTTAAGTCTTTTTCTTTTGCATAAGTACGAATATCCTGTGAGATTTTCATACTGCAAAACTTAGGTCCACACATGGAACAGAAGTGCGCAGTTTTTGCTCCTTCTGCTGGCAATGTTTCATCATGATATTCGACTGCACGCTCTGGATCTAGCGATAGGTTGAATTGATCGCGCCAGCGGAATTCAAAGCGTGCCTTAGAAAGTGCATCATCACGTTGCTGTGCCCCCGGATGCCCTTTCGCTAAATCAGCAGCGTGTGCAGCAATCTTATACGTAATAACCCCTACACGAACATCATCACGATTTGGTAAGCCAAGATGCTCTTTAGGCGTCACATAACATAGCATTGCCGTACCATACCAACCTATCATCGCAGCACCAATGGCTGATGTAATATGGTCATAGCCAGGAGCAATATCTGTTGTCAGTGGCCCTAAAGTATAGAAAGGAGCTTCCTTACACACCTCTAACTGCTTATCCATATTTTCTTTAATAAGATGCATCGGCACATGCCCTGGTCCTTCTACCATCACTTGTACATCATGCTCCCAGGCAATTTGCGTTAATTCCCCTAGCGTTTCCAGCTCCGCAAACTGAGCCTCATCATTTGCATCTGCAATAGAACCCGGGCGTAAACCATCACCTAAAGAGAAAGCAACATCATAGGTTTTCATAATTTCACAGATTTCTTCAAAATGTGTATATAAGAAGCTCTCTTGATGGTGATATAAACACCACTGCGCCATAATCGAGCCTCCTCGAGACACTATGCCTGTTACACGATTAGCCGTTAATGGCACATAACGTAGCAATACCCCTGCATGAATCGTGAAGTAATCAACACCTTGCTCTGCTTGTTCGATTAACGTATCACGATACACTTCCCACGTTAAATCCTCTGCCACACCATTTACTTTTTCTAGCGCTTGATAAATCGGCACCGTTCCTACTGGCACCGCGGCATTACGGATAATCCATTCACGTGTCGTATGAATATGCTTACCAGTAGATAAATCCATAATGTTATCAGCACCCCAGCGTGTAGCCCACGTCATTTTTTCTACCTCTTCAGCAATAGAGGATGACACCGCTGAATTTCCAATATTGGCGTTAATTTTCACGTGGAAGTTACGTCCAATAATCATTGGCTCTGCCTCAGGGTGATTAATATTAGATGGCAAAATTGCACGCCCCGCCGCGATCTCTGAGCGCACGAACTCAGGATCCATATTTTCGCGAATCGCTACAAATTCCATTTCTGGAGTAATAATTCCCTTTCGTGCGTAGTGAAGCTGTGTTACATTTCCACCTTTCTTCGCGCGCAAAGGCTTTCTAGATAAATCAGGAAATACATTTTCTTTTATTCGTGGATCGTCAGCATTGCGAAACCCATTATCTTCTGGCTTGATCGTACGACCTTCATATTCTTCAACGTCACCTCGTTCTCTGATCCACGCACTACGTAAAGCTGGCAATCCTTTCGTAATATCCACCTTATGCGCAGGATCAGTGTACGGGCCACTCGTATCATAAACACGCACTGGTGCATTTTTCTCTTCACCAAAGCTTCCTGTCGTCGGACTTAAAGCAATTTCACGCATTGGGACTAAAATATCTGCTCGAGATCCTTCTACGTAAACCTTTTTACTTCCTTCAAAATTTGACATAATCGTAATGTTCTTATCGCTAACTGTTGTCATAAACTACTTCGCTCCCTTTTATATTTATATAAGGACCGAATCTAGCTCACCCAACAAAAGCAAAAGCCGAATCCAAAAAAATTTTGGATCCGGCTAAGAATGTAAAGGTATAGTTATTGCAAATAACATAGTGTGCAATAATGGTTAACTTTCCCACGCTGGTATGAGCCAGATCAGGTCCAAAGGGTCAAGAAACCTCTATGCGTTTCCCTCTCAGCCTGACTCATCAGACTCCCCTAGTTAATACTATTAAGTTTGATGCTAGTGTAGCAGATTTTGCTAATAGATGGAAGCTTCATTTGATTATTTTTGGCTTATCATCAAAAGTTGGCGACAGCCATTGATCAATTATACCTCGGCATAATTGCGTCTGGATTAGGCTTTGTGCCAAGGCCTGCAGATGTTTTTTGTGCGAAAGCGAAGCGTCAGCAATAATATGATGCAGGTCAATTAGCTGTTATCGCATGGATATGATGATTTTAGGCTAACATTCTATATTAATCCCTTGCCGATTCCGTGTTCCACTGATGCATGGACACTGCTGAGATGGGAGACTTCTACTGAAAGAAGTTTAAACGTAATCCATGAATTTTAGTTGATTGGAGTGGAGGCTGGGCGACTCCTCGGGGATCAGCAATAGAGGAACGCGAGTGAATCGGCTCATCGGATACCCCCAGGAAGCTTTGCTCTGTGCGAAAGCGTAGCGTCAGCAATTGTTTTATCTGTGCGAAAGCGTAGCGACAGCAACAACAAAGCGCCCAGCCGGAACGGAAATCAACCACACGTTTTGGTAATTAACTTATATAAGTCCCTACAAGGAGGGCTGCAACCCTATCTTTGATTCAGAAGAGCACTTAGGTTAGGTAAACAACAGTTCCGCTACATAAATCACAATTGTGACTGTAATACAGCTAACAATCGTTGAAAATAAAACTGTTTGTGCAGCAGTTGCCGATTCTACGTCATATTCTAATGCCAGACTAGAGCTATTTCGCGAAGTCGGGAATGAACTAGCTATAAAAAGTGATTGTGCCACGACACCGTCAAGACCAAGCGCAAAAATGATAAGCAATGCTACGGCTGGCCCTATGATTAGTCGTGTAAAACAGCTAATGTATACCATCTTATTGAACATGGATTTAATTTCAAGCTGTGATAATTGTGCCCCTAAAGTTATCAATGCTACAGCGATAAAGCCATCTGCCACATGGTCTATCGGAATTTTTACGAACTGCGGAATAGGGATATTAAAATAGTTCATAGTAACGCCAATAATAAGTGCATGAATAATAGGCATTTTGAGGAAGTCCTTCAAAATGGACATGCCTGATTTTGTTGAAGAAATTAAATTGTACAAGCCGTAAGTATAGGTCGTCATATTTTGAAATATGACGAGAATGACTTGAATCGCTACCCCAATCGGTTGGGTCACGAAAATCATTTGTGCAACTGGAATACCATAGTTGCCTGAATTAATTAGGACAACGCTATTTTTAAACACCGCAGCCTCTGTTTTTACTAAACCGAGTCCCTTTGCCAGAAAGTGGCTAAGCACCATTTGACTTCCGATAAAGAGCAGAATAAATAATGCCACTTCCCCTAGCACAGACAGCTCTATACTCGTCTCGTATAAATTCACAAAAACAGCTGCTGGCATAAAGCAATATGTAATAAGTTGAGATAGCGCCTTTAAATTAAAACGAAATTTCCTTTGTAAAACTGCGCCAAGTACTAGAAGCACTAAAATCGGAGCTACAATTTGAAAAAAAATCATGCCGAGATACATCATAGCGATGTCCCCCTTTCCTCTCCTATAGTAGTGCTGTTTGTATACTCGGTCAATGCACTTCATCGTTTATTCATTCCTCATAACAAGGCCATTTTCTGAACATAACGAAACTCATCTAGTATTTTCATCATGTTAAAACAACGGCAAATGGCTCTTTTGGTTGGAAGGATGATTTATTTATTGAGATAATAAAGAATTCAATCTTAAAACAAATGATACAGAAAAAGAGGCTATTACTTTATTTAAATTAATATAGTAAAATGACCCAATTGCGCACTAAATTGAAGAAATGTATGATATATTATCCATTAAATACAATGATTAGGGTGACAAAAATGAAGAATAAAATAATTTCTACTTTTATGGCTACTGCTATTACAGCAACCTTAGTAGTACCTGCGTCAACTGCAAATGCCACATCTAATGATTCATCTTTAAACCACTCAATTCACATTGATGGGCAGGTAGCTGCAGCCAAAACAAAGGGGCAAAGTGTGACCATTACTAACATTACTAATGATAAAGTACGTACATCCAATGGCCAATTTAAAATTAGTCAGTCATTGAAGCCCCTCTTAAACACATCTAATAATGCTGCATTGGCGAATGCTGAAGCTACTATAGTCGTAAAGAACGGTGAAATTACAAGTATTTCATCGCTAACACTAACTAAAGCTGGAACAAAAAATAAAGCGGTAGATTTTGATGGTGGTGACGCGCAAATTGCTGGGAGCCTAACTGTAAATGCGGATTATGTAAAAGTTCAAAATGTCACTATTGAAGATGAACTTATTGTAACGAATCGTGTGAAGAAGGCCATTACAATTGATGACGTTACTATTGGGGATACAATTACTTTTAGACCTTTATTGACTAGAAATAGTAATTGGTTAAATGTTTCTCTAAAAGATATGCAATCTCCAAAAATTAACTTAAAGCGCACTAAAGTAAGTGTGACTTCTGACAAAACTATTTCGGAAGTCGAGGTAGTTGGTAAAGTTACTGCATTTGAAGTAACGGCCAATGTTGATAAACTGACTATCGATGTTGAGAAAGATTTCAGCCTTTACGGAAAAGGTAAAATTGAGCAAGTGGTTGTCAAGCATGGGACAAAGGTGGCATTAAATTCAGGACATCTAATTAACAAAGTGCAGGTGGATGATAAAAAAGCCTCTGTGACATTACCTGTTTTGAATAAAACAGAGCTAAGTAATTTAGTAGCTTCACCTCCGTACGTTACAGTATCTGTTAATGGGTATGACGTTTCAACAACAGAGAAATGGACAACGCAGGCTGAACGTACAACATTCGAATCTGCCGTAAGCAGCGCAAGAGCAGTAGTTAATAATTCTTACGCCTCTCAGGAACAAGTAAACAATGCTATTACACAGTACAAAAAAGCATTAAGCGCTTATCAAGCTGTGCAAAAATACGGAACAAAATATGTCTATGGTGATAAGTCTTCACTACAATCGATCATCTATTCTGTTCAGTATGTAACGGTTTCTTGGAACAGTGGTAATGATGTAGCATCATATGTACCTTGGACGACTCAAAGCGAGAAGGATGCTCTAACCTCTGCCGTTTCATCTGCTCAGTATGTTGTAAATAATAACTATGCAACACAGTCTGATATCACAAACGCTATTAACAATTTAAACTACGCTATTACAGTTTATAAAAACGTGCAAAAATACGGTACTTATCAAACGAATGTCGATCGATCTGCCCTTTTTTCACTTATTAACTCTGTTCAGTATGTAACCGTTTCTGTGAATGGATCTGAATTATCCTCCAATGTCATTTGGACGACGCAAAGTGAAAAAGATGCTCTAGTTTCTGCCGTTTCATACGCACAAGGTATTGCAAATAATAGCTCCTCGTCTCAGTCAGATATTTCGTCTGCCTATTATTATTTAAATAATGCCATTTCAACATATAGGAGTAATTATAAATCCGGTACGAATTATTGGCATTACGTTGATAAATCTTGGCTAGCATCACTCATTAACTCTGTTCAATATGTAAAAGTTTCTGAGAATGGAGATGGCTCTGATATCCCCTATTACGAACTATGGACAACAGAAAGAGAAAAACGCAGTCTAGAAAAAGCAGTTCAACACGCTCAATCCATTGTTAATAACGTCTATGCTTCTTCGTACGACGTGACAGATGCTATTAACAAATTAAACAAGGCCATCGACATCTATAAAGATGCTCAACGTTCAGGTAAACAATAAAGATTGAAAAGGACTCGGCGCAAAGCCAAGTCCTTTTCAATCTCAACAAAAAATCAATTATGCGTCCAGAATCGTGGTGCCGGCTTCGATAACACTGATCTATCCGTCCTTTGACGAGGCTATCCACGACTTTGGCCGTTCTATCCACGATTTTGACGGTTCTATCCACGTATTTGACGGTGCTATCCACGACCTTGGCTGTTCTATCCACGTATTTGACGGTTCTATCCGTCGCTTTGATGATTCTTTCCGTCACTTCGACAGTTCTTTCCGTCGCTTTGATTTATATCCGTCACTTCGACGATTCTATCCCTCTCTCTAAAAGAGCATTCTGCTTTCCATTCATATTTCCATAAGTACATAAGACACAAAGTATTTAAAAATTACACAATCAATCTACCTATTCACTTAAAATATACATAAAAAAGTCCTAAGCTATGATAAAATTGGTTTAACAACATATATTAGGAAACTCCCGTCTAGACACGACTCTTTTCGGCAGGTAAATAATAAACCACTTCACAAGACAATCGAAGGTTTCACCTGGGTTAAAAATCCTATGATTTACCCATCACACTTATCCAAAACCAAATAGGAGGTTTCCCGTATTATGAAAAACAAAAGAAAATTAGCCTTACTAGCCCTAGTTGCGGTCCCTTCACTAATCTATACTGCACCTACTACTTCAGCATCAGCTGCTGATTTTACTGGACATTCAAAAACTGCTTACATATACGATTATACTTATTACTACAACGCTAACGTTTCGAATGTTGTTCGACTTATTTCAAACATTAATGATACAACAGCTTCGTTCCAATCAGCTTTAGAAGCAGCCAATAAGGCCTACGATGAGTTAACTGAAACAGAAAAACCGTACGTTACGAACTATTCTACGCTGTCAAATCATCGTCAGACGAGAGTTGCGTACCGTAAGCTTGCTGAACAAATTGAAGAGAAATTAGCTTCGGTGGAGTCAACTTCCGTTAATTACTACCAAAACGTTACGGAAGCGAAAGATTGGTACAATACGTTAAATGCTGCGCAAAAGTCTTTTGTGAGTCCGGAATCACAAAGAATATTGACATCCTATATCGCGCCAAATACATCTATAGATAAGGTGGTCAATAAAATCCAATTATTAAACTCATCTCGCATTACCTTCCATCAAGATGTAGCTGATGCTAGAGCTGAGTTAAATGCACTACGCAGATCTGCATACATCTATTTACCTGTTGGCATAGAGCAGATTTTATTAGATGCTGAACAGCTTGTAGTGAAGGATAAGGCGGCAGCTAAGGAAGTGGAAAACGCCATTGCCGCTTTATCGCCTAAAACGTCCACTGCCGAAAATGTACAGGCAGTCAAAACAGCCTTTGAAGCCTTAACTCCCGTGCAACAGCAGCTTGTACCAAATGTCTGGACTTTAGTAGACTTTGTAAATGGAAAATATGATTTACCAACTAAAGGGAACGGGACAAAAACGCCAATTTTATCGGATACAGCAGCCGTACCAGGTAAAATTACAGCTATGACTAAAAACAAAAATACTTATACAGCAAAAATAAACGTTGCCGACACGGAAAATAGTACAGATCGCTTTGTTTTAACAACAAAATCCAATATGACTGTTATTATTCCACCACTAGGAACTCTTCTTAATGAGGATACTGGTGTTATGGAAATTAACATTACAAAAAAATCGAATCGTATCACATTCCAGGCAACATTAAATAAAAAACCAGTTGAATTCGAAGCGAACATGGAAATCATTATCAATAATTTATCACCGAATGCCTCCATCGTTCGTAATGACTTTGGCAAACCAGTACCGGCTGATTATACAGTAGAAGGAAATCGTCATTTCATTCAAACAAATTCCTCTGCTTCATTCCAAATCCTCCAGTAACACCAGAATAAAGGAAAAACCACGACCCTCTGCCAATACTTTATTAGTAGCAGAGGGTCATGATTTTTTGCTCCGCTACCGCTTCTTCACAGCAGATCCCCTCATATGATCAATTATGCCTCGGCATAATTGCGCCCGGAATCGGCTTTGTGCTTAGGCCTGCATGATGCAGGTCAGTTAGCCGTTATCGCATGGATGCGATGATTTTAGGCTAACATCCCCTAAGCACTCCTTTCCGATTCCGTGACATCCGCCGGAGGCTTTGGGCCAACACGATGTTGGTCACTCAGTCATTGCCACAGGACGTGGCGTTTTTAGACTGAGTTCCTCTCTTTCAGCGGGTGTTTGGACACCCACTGAAAAGTAGCTTAAATCCGCATTCATCTCACCACCTCTATAGGTGGGAGACTTCTGCTGAAAGAAGTTAAAAATTCAATAGGCATCTGTAACGAAAATCCACTTTCCTTAATACATCATAGTAAGGACCTTTTCATATCATTACATCAAATACTTTGCCCGCTTTGTATGCTATACAACTCCCCTTTTTTCAACATTTCTTTGTCCAACAAAAATGTGCCGTCATCCCTTACATTAGGACGCTCTTTTATCATGTTCTTTCAAAAAGATTTCAGAAAACTATTGACAATTGTCATAAAACAGGCATAATCATTAATAAAGTTTCCTTTAGGAAACAATATGACGTTCGGGAAATATTATTATAGAAAGGAATAAAAAATGCGTATGGAAAAAACATTAAAACCTCTTTCTAAATGCTCGTTTGGAGATTGCTTTTTAATAAAAGAAATAAACATTAAGGGCCCTTTAAGAAGACGATTATTGGATTTAGGCTTTGTAAAAGGCGCAGAAATCTCTGTTCTTCGCAAAAGCCCTTTAGGAGACCCTGTTGCTTATCGCGTCAGCAATACGACGATTGCCTTACGGAATGATGAAAGCTCAATGATTTTGGGCGAAATTGTTAGGGGGAATACAAAGTGAGAGTAAATAGAATTGCTTTAGCAGGTAACCCAAATACCGGTAAAAGCACATTGTTTAATACATTAACGGGATTGAAGCAACATACTGGGAACTGGCCCGGGAAAACGGTTGTTCATGCGGAAGGATCTTTTGAACATAACGGAGAGCAATATGTACTCGTGGATTTACCCGGGACCTATTCTTTATTTTCCAATTCAGCAGATGAAGAAGTCGCAAGAGACTACATTATTTTCGATCAACCGGATGCAACGATTGTTGTGCTCGATGCAACATCTTTAGAAAGAAATTTAAATCTTGCGCTCCAAGTTTTAGAAATGACGAGTAATGTCATCATTTGTATCAATTTAATCGATGAAGCTGAGAAAAAAGGAATCCGAATTGATGACAAGAGATTGGCTCGTGAGCTAGGAGTCCCAGTTGTCAAAATATCGGCAAGAAATAAAAAAGGTATTCATCAATTGCTCGATACATTAAGTCAACTCGTGAAGGGGCAAATCGTTACAACGCCATATCGTATGACATATTCGAAAGAAATAGAGGAAGCCATTACAAAGATAGAATCAAAATTAGAAGGTTATTTTGATGAAAAATATCCATCGAGATGGGTTACCCTTCGCTTACTTGATGGTGATGAAGAATTGATCTTAAAACTGCAAAATCATAAGGATAATAAACAGCACGAGGTGAGAGCGAATGGAGTCCCAGTCAGTGTTAAATCATAATTCACTTAAGGCTATTTTAGCTGAAGTGAACGAGGTTTCGAATGAGGATATTCGAGATGAAATCGTCAGTGATATTTATACTAAAAGCAAATCTCTATGTAAAAAAGTGGTATCGCAGCAGCCTACAATGTACAGATCTGATAAATTAGATGAAATTTTCACATCCCGCATTTGGGGATTCCCGATTATGCTTATCTTGCTTGGAACCGTCTTTTACATTACTATCGCTGGCGCAAACGTACCATCTGATATGTTAGCAAACTTATTTGGCTATTTAGAAGGAAAGCTAACCATTCTTTTTGAAGCAATGCACGCACCCGAATGGCTACACGGTATTTTAATTCTTGGGCTATTTAGAGGTACGGGTTGGGTTATTAGTGTTATGTTACCGCCAATGGCTATATTCTTCCCTATGTTCGCTCTATTAGAAAACTACGGCTACCTACCACGTGTAGCATTTAATATGGACCGTTTATTTAAACGAGCAGGAGGACACGGGAAGCAGTCATTAACAATGGCAATGGGCTTTGGCTGTAATGCCGCCGCTATTCTGTCAACGAGAATTATAGAATCTCCTCGTGAACGAATGTTAGCCATTTTAACGAACAATTTTGTTCCTTGTAACGGAAGATGGCCAACACTTATTTTATTAGCATCATTATTTATGGTAACTGGTTTTTCAGGTGCAACAGGTACATTTGTAACAGCAGCTATTTTAATAGGATTTGTTATGCTGGGCGTCGTTGTGACACTATCTGTGTCCTGGGTTCTTTCTAAAACCGCTTTAAAGGGGGTACCGACCCATTACACATTAGAACTTCCGCCATTCCGAAGACCAAAGTTCTGGAACACCATTTTAAGAGCAAGTCTTGATAAAGCATGGTATGTATTAAAAAGAGCGGTTGTCGTTGCAGCGCCTGCTTCTATTTTAACTTGGGTATTCGCCAATATTTACATTGGTGGTACGAGTATTTTAATGCATTTTGTTAACTTTTTAGATCCGTTTGGTCAGGCGCTTGGTATGGATGGCTTTATTATGGCTGCATTTATTCTTGGGCTACCAGCCAATGAAATTGTTATCCCTATCTTAATTATGGCGTATTTATCACAAGGAGCTATGCTAGAAATTGAGGATTTATCGAAGCTAAAACAAGTATTTATCGACCAAGGTTGGACTTGGCTAACAGCTTTAAACATGATGTTATTCTCACTTCTACACTTCCCTTGCGGAACGACTTTAGTCAATATTTATAAAGAAACCAAAAGTGCAAAGTGGACATTTATGTCATTCTTAATTCCAACTGTTATTGCCATTGGCGTAACGTGGCTGACTGCAACAATTGCTCGAGCGTTTGGTTGGGTATGAGGATGGGAGGGGCTGTTTAAAAGCCCCATTTTATTCTCTCAATCACTAATGTATTCAATAAATTTGCTGGACAAAGATAAACTTTTTATAGGCTAGAGAAATTATCAAAAAGTAAAACCTCTCGTGCTATTTAAAAAAAGCTAGAGAATTCGACATAAGAATTCTCTAGCTTTGCTTCTTCTTTTTTATGGTCTTGGCGCAGGTGAATACTGAATTTCAACATATTGTTGTGAAGTATGGCCTGAACCAGTTGTCTCTTTTTGATAAGCCCAGACAATATTTCCATATTGATCTTTTGTAAATAAGAATACTCTTTGACCCGTTTTAAACACATTCTTAATTCCAGGTTCAGTAGATGGATTAGCTACAAGAGGTAAAATCGCACTACCATCGGCTGCCTTTTTAACAGATCCTTTACCAAATAATAATATGCCATTATCGGCTGGTTTATTATTTTTAACACTTTCTAATATTAATTTCGGATCTAATGTTGTTTTATTCGCAGCAGTAACTGCATAGAAGTATTCTTGGTTTAATTCAAGCAGTGTCAGAATATTTACAGAAACATCCATTGTTGTTGAATTGTATTCTGCTGGTACGCCACCAACACTACCTGTTAAGTTAGCATAACTCATCGTGTTATATGCATCTTTACCTTGGTAAACATACTTACCAAAGTCAGCTATATCAAACTTATTACCTTTATTGTCTGCAATAATGTAGTCGCGTGCTTCATCTTTCATTTTCACAGTAAATGTTTTATCCGCCGTACCTGAGTCAGATGCTTTAATAATTAATTGGCTCTCATCAGTTGTTTTTGTACCTTGTGTATACTCAACAAACTGATATTGCGACGTAATATCTTTACCGGATTCATCTGTAATGGTTAATAAACTTAGATCTTTAAGTGAAGAATCGCCTTTTTCATCACGCATGATGGCTTCACTGAATGAAATCGTAAATGTACTATCTGGATTGCGATATACAATATTGCGTTTCTTTTCTTTACCGACTGTCATTTCAAAACGTGGTGGTGTGCCATCGGAATAGAAGTCTTGTTTCATCCAACCAGCATTTGATTCATCGTGAATTCCATCTTTATTAGCTTTATAAACAGTAAAGTTACCATACGTATCCTCTGCACCCAAATAAACAACATATTCGGTATGTGGTGTTAAAGTAACTCCCGTCATATCTAAAGTTCCTGACGCGCCTTTTCCACTTTTTGTGACTGAAGGGCTTGATTTAAGTTTATCTTCTAATGTTTTTCTTTCTGCTGCTGTGTTAATAGTTAGCTTTGCATCCGGATTATCTGTTCCATCAGCGTTTTTCTTTGGTACGAACCAGTAATGAAGCTTTGTTGTCTCATCTGTATTGAAACTTACAGTGGCTTTCGTATCATCATAACCTTTAGTAGTACCAGACTTCACTGCTATCTCGGACACTAATGGTGCTTTTGAGTCGCCAAATATTTCTTTAGAAGCTATTTTGGAAAGCTCGCCGCCACGGTCTTTTAATATCATATGAACTGAATAGCTTATGAATGGATTTAGTTTATCTTTATCAATAACAATCGGGAATTTCTTTGTATCATCTTCTAAGTCGGCCGGACCAGAGCCAATTTCAATATAAATATCTTTTCCGCCTATTTGGAAGTACCCAGATTTTAATGAGGATTCATTCGCAAATTCATTATAGAAATCTCTCTCCGTAATACCTTTATCTTTTAAATATTGCTCAAATGTTTTTGTTTCTCCATTGTCTTCGACCGTATCAGGTAGCACCATGTAATAGTACGTTCCTGCTTTATTTGGCTTAAATTCTACCTCAGCCCGTTTATATTTTTCATCTTGGTCTGGTTTCCCAATAACGTTTAATGCTAGAATCTTCGGTGGAACATAGTTTTCATGCACATATTCTGCAAAGTTCCGAACATTTTTACCAGCTTCAACAGTATTAGCATTTTCAAATTCATTGTCTGCTAAATCCTTAACACCCGGTAATACTGTTACACGTAATGTATCTCCATAGACAAAACCGGTTTCAGATGGAATGGTTAATAATACTTTTTTATCGCCTTCCTTATACTCTACAGCAGAAGGTTTTATTTTTTTCTGACCTGTCATATTGACGATAACTGTTCCTGATAGATCATAGTTATTTACATTTCGTGCGCTTTCAGGGTCTAATGCTTCATTTAAATAAATGTAGAATTGATTTTCCTTACCAGCGGCAGGCTCAAGCTTCGTCTTTTCAACGAATGGATTGATATTATCAAGTTCTCCCGTTGTAAATTCCTTCACTGCAGCAGGATCTTTTGAATAATTGCCTGAATCATCCTTCATTACTACATAAAGTTGGTAGTCCGTTTTAGCGTCTAAGCCTGTTAGAATTTCTGCAATTGCAAGTTTCCCTGCAACCGCCTTGCCCTTACCTGTTGGTTTAGTAACAATATCTTCAGTTGTTGGATCAGCTGCTGACGTCTTTTTACGTACGTAGTAGTAATAGTCTCCTGGTTCACTTGCTGTAAATTTAAATTCAGCACGTTTTCCACCATGTAGAGGTGTAACTGTTAAAGATTTAACAACTGGCGGTGTTCCATCTTTCATTTGGAATGATTGTGATTTAATATCAGAAACATTTTTCGCTCCATCAACGACCATCACATAAACAACATATTCTTTTTTCTCACCTAAACTATTGATTTTAATAGTGTTTTTGCCATTCACTGCCGCGCCTGTTCCATGTGCTACATTGTCAGTAGAAATGCGATTCACCATTTCTTTTTTCGTTGGTGGATCAGCGTCTTTGTCACGAACAATATAATAGTAAGTTCCAACTTTATCTGAAGTGAAGTCTACCTGAACATCACTACCATTTAAAATTGTTACATTCGTAATGTCGATTAACGGTTTTGTTTTATCAGCTGGGTCTTGTTTATCAATATCGTCTTTATCGACTGGTTTACCGTCTTCATCTACAATATTGCCAATATTATCTTTATCCTCTAAGAAGTCGTCGAAGATATTATTTGGTCCCTCGCCCTTCGGTATAATCACTTTGTCAATATACGTGTAATCTCCAATATCAACCCAACCGTATACATTATCAACATACAGAACACCTACACGACCATCTATATATAGCTCTAAATCTGTATAGCTATTGTAGTTAATCCAGTCGATGTTGCCATCTCCGTAAATTGTCAGCTTCGTTTCTGTATCAAGGTTTAGTGTGCCGATATTTCCTTGAATCTCAAATTCACGAACACTTCCGATGATGTCTACACGTGGTAGCTTCATATTTGTTTCGATTTTTGTACCACTTTGAGAGACAACTAGGCGTGATACAGTGCTGTTATAAAATTCAATATGTTTTTCAACATTTTTCATCGTCACTTTATCTTTAGACCAGTTCTCAAATGGCTTGTTTTTATCAGGATTCTTGTTAGAATTCTGATCTGTCCAATCTTGAAGATCTTTTGCTGGACCGTTATTGGATGAAGACGAGCCTTCATCATTTGGATTATCTGGATTCGACCAGTTGATAAATGCAGTGTTAGTGCTTGCTATACGGCCAAACGCTAATGGCTTATAGGTAGAGACGCCTAATTGTAAAGGTGGACGTACCGTTTCGTTGACAAGCATTGTACCAGTCAATGTAACATTTGAGAATTCAATATAGTTCCCATTAACAACGATTGTCGCGCCGAAGGACTTATGATCGCCATCGAACTCTAGAAATCTTGAGCTTGTCCCACTTGCATTCAATGTAAGCTTTGATACAGAGCGAATGGTTTTACCTGAAAGATCCCCTTCAATAAGCGCGCCTTTTAATACCGGTGCATTATCTTCGTTAAAAATATGTGAAAGACTT
Source organism: Lysinibacillus sp. NPDC097214 (assembly GCF_050277945.1). Taxonomy (NCBI): domain Bacteria; kingdom Bacillati; phylum Bacillota; class Bacilli; order Caryophanales; family Bacillaceae; genus Lysinibacillus; species Lysinibacillus sp. NPDC097214. Next base: position 74,211 of record NZ_JBNNSS010000013.1, on the reverse strand, counting down.
GTTGGTACTGAGTATCGCTCACCATTTATGTAGACAGTATCGTCCTCAACACCTGTAATTTTGAAAGAAGTGGCATTGCCCTTTTTCTCTTGTGAACGCACAATAAAGGATGCAAATTGTCCACGTGTAACCGCATTATGTGGTGAGAAAGTGACAGGCGTTGTCCCTTCCGTAATCTTTAAATCTACTAAACTTTGGATATAGATAGCGTTGCTTGTTTGGCTAGTTACATCTTTGAAACTATTGTTGTAATTAGAGGCTATCTCAAATTTAAAGCCAAGCACTAAAATTTTCGCTAATTCCCCACGTGTCATCACTTCATTAGGCATAAATGTTCCGTTTGAATAGCCAGACATGATTCCTGCATTTTGTAAGGCCGCTATATACTTGTAATATTCACTACTTTTTGGAACATCTTTTAAGTATGGATCTTGTACATTTTTCAAATCTAATTTTAAAACAGTTGCCAGCATTTTTGCCGCCTGACCACGTGTTACACTTTGATTTGGTCGAAACGTTTTATCTGCATACCCATCAATCGCACCTTGCGTGTATAGTTTTAAAATATCGTCATAATGACTTGAATAGGGGTCAACATCCGTAAATGGTGAAGAAGCCGCAGCTGCCTTTTGTGGTGGTGGCACTACAACAGCAATCCCACTAGTAGCAAAAACAGTTGCTATAAGTGCTTTGTTCACTTTTTGGATTTTTGTTTTATCCATCCCACTCTTCCTTTCATCTATGTATTTGATACGTTCAAAATATCATTTTCATCATACCCTTTATATCGACAGGTAGGTAGTGAACCTTCATAGATAAATCTAAATTAATGGAATAAAATTGTTAGCGAAAATCGGCAATAAGCAAAAAAGTTCACCACCATGAGGTGAGGTTGATCTCCGTTCCGACTGGGCGCTTTCCTTTTCCTTAATTCCACATAAAAAAGCCAAGGAGCATCGGTGCTCGCTTGGCTTTTAACAATATATAGGCATACATCTAGACGTACTTGTGATGTCATAAGGGAAAGGGGGATAACCTTGCATCTTGTCAAGTCGATCAAGAGATGTGTCCCGAGTTTACGTATCATTTGAACATGTTTGATAAGTCATATGGGGAATGACTTAAAAGTAGCTTGCCCAAATGACCGTTGCATTAATCATGTACCCCAAAATTAGAAATGTATGCTTATTTCAACACAAAAAATTTTATTTATTTTCTTGCTTTGCTACTATGACTTGATTTCGTCCTGCTTGTTTTGCAAGATACAGCGCACCATCCGCTGCTTCAATTAACTTTTCTGTCGTGTCGGCCATTTGTGGATACACGGCAACACCTGCAGATAATGTAACTGGACGACCACAAGGACTTATAGTATGCGCCAAAATATCGCGTAGTTGCTCTGCCACCTGTGCCGCTTCCTCAGCTGCAGTAATTGGCAATAACATCACAAATTCCTCACCACCGTAGCGACAGCAAACATCTCCCTCACGAGCAACAGCTTTCATATTTTGAGCCAAAAATTGTAAAACCTTATCACCTACTGCATGACCATACGTATCATTTACACTTTTAAAATGATCTAAATCAAGCAGAATAAGGGCATGCGGCAACTTGTTCTCAAGCCACTCCGCTAGCATCGCATCCATTGTGCGACGATTGGTTACACCTGTTAACGGATCTGTTGTAGATTGATCTTTAAAAAAGGACACCTGTCCCTGTAAAAATGTTAAACTCCGAATGAGAGCACTTTTAAGATAATGCGCTTCAAAATACCAACTACGTACAGATTTCAAGCCTTCTACATTTTTCGATTCCATGCTCTCCTCTGTTAAAGTAGCTAATTGCTGTAAGGGATTTGCAATACGTGCTGCCGCCCAAAGGACAATTAAAATTGAAATTAGCATAATCGGAATGGATTTTATAGCAACTTCCTGTACTCTATCAAACGAAGGAGCTAATGCTATATCTAACGGTCTTTGAGCAACTACTCCCCAACCCGTTAAAGGTACGGTACTAAAACCAGCAAGCATTTCTACTCCTTTAGTATTCACTACTTGAAAAGCACCGTTTTTCCCAGAAACTACCGATTGGACAACTTTATTATCAATAGCGATATCATTAACGCGACTTGGGTCCTGATGATAAATAACGCGCCCATCCGAATCAACTACATACACATATGACCCATCATGATAATAATGCTCTCCGAGTAATTCATTAAAAACATTTCGTTCTTTTAAATAAATTGTCCCAGCTACCATCCCTAAATATTCATTTGTCTCTGAAAATATAGGATATGATATAAAAATAAGGAGGCGCCCAGTCATTCCCTTATAAGGCTTTGAGACAAGAGGCTTCTTTTTAGATAAAGCCTCCTTCGCTCCAACAGATGTTAACACCGCACCTTGTACCTCTTCAGATGGTGGTGAAATAGATAATACAAGACCTTCTGCATTTGTGATCAGCACAGAGTTAAACATGTCATTTTGCATTTTCAAACGCTCTGTTTCCTGAGTCAATGCATTGTTATCATGCATTTTTGTTTTTATCGAACCGGCGCTATATCCTAAAATCTGAAAAGATTCTTCTAGATAGGAACTAGCGGTTGTTGCTAATTTTTGTGCATAGACTCGATTCGTTTCAAGCGTATTCTCTTTAATCGAGTCAACGTTCATTCGGTAACCACTCCAAATACTGCCAATACTTGTTAAGATAAAAGCAGCTATCGCAACTCCCATGATTAAATACTTTAACTTTATCTGTTTTGATTTCATTTTCTATCTTTTACCCCTAGTTTATAATTTCCTCTATTATTCTATTAAAACACAAAAAAACTTCTTATTAAGAAAATTTCGTATAGTAAGAGTAAAATATTTGTCAAAATAGTGCTTCTCAAGGCCCTCTTATAACAAAAGTAATATAGTAGAGAAAGTTCCATAATTTTAGCATCGTTAACAGATCAAAAATATAGTAATTTATATCTATAAAACTTTTATTAATTCGATAGATTTTTATTATAAATTTATTTTAAGAAGAGGGTTTTAATATGTTGTTACGTAAAGTAGCTCCAATAATGCTTGGTTTTAGTATGGCTCTATGGACGAATACTTCTTTCAATCCAAATAAGTCAGCCCGTTCGAATGTAACAAAGACACAAAAAGCTTTGTCGCTATCCAGCTTTCAAAGTGACTATAAAATGAAATGGCATCGAGTAGCGAAGGACTATTCCGCATTTTCCCTCGTAGGGATACATAATTCTAACGAGGTTGGAAGATATGAAACACGTACTGGGCATAGCGTATTTGGCATTCGTATCGGTGCTAATCGAATAGATGTAAATAGAAAATACGGTCTTCCGCTTAAAGCCATTCACTATGAAAATACAAGCTATTTGCTCGATTACAACGATTGTGAGGGTAATACTACACACGGGACCTATTTCATTGATGATCACTATGTTACTTTTTTCTATGATTTACACAAAAACAATATTGTTCGTTCTATTATTTGGATTAATGCCAAAACAGAATTAAGTAAACGTGGTTATTATAGTAAGCCCTCCAACGAACTACGAACAGGACTTGAAGATTTAATGGTTGACCTTATTAACCATGAGCGAGTTATAGAAGGTTTGCAGCCACTCATTTATGACAAAGAATCTAATCCTATTGCTCGGCAGCATAGTAGCAATATGATCACACATCAATTTTTTAGTCATGAAGATCATAAAGGTAATCATTCCAACGACCGCCTCACTGCTGGTGGAGTTAATTACTATTGGTATGGCGAAAATATAGCACAAGGTCAGCACAATAGTATTTTTGCCCATGAAGCCCTGATGAATTCAAAAGGACATCGTATCAATATTTTAAGGCAAGAGTTTACACATATTTTTGTTGGTGTTTGCTTTAAAGATAACGGCGCACCGTATTATACGGTTAACTTTTATTCTAAGTAATTTGAATGGTGAAGTTTATCGTCATGACCAATATATACACAAAAGATCTCTATGCAGAAATCTATTGCATAGAGATTTTTTGTACTCTTATAATAACCGTTTTCTGGAATATTCAACTAAGAGTCTTCTGTAACCACAGAAACATTTGTTGCTGTCGCTTCGCTTTCGCACAGAAAACATTTGTTGCTGTCGCTTCGCTTTCGCACAGAAAACATTTGTTGCTGTCGCTTTGCTTTCTCACAGAAAACACCTCTGCCCCAAGCATCAATTGGGAACGAAATCATCTCCTCGTTATAGCGGCAATTCTATTTTCTAAATTTTTTTACTTTTTTTGTTATTCTGACATATAATTTTTTGACTAATTATTTTATAATAAAATTTAACATAGTCAAGCCATCAATTCTTCTGTTATAATACTGATAATTTATATTCACCACTGTATTAATACAGTGGTGATAAATGCTTTTCACAAAATGGGGATTATGAGAAAAGCGCTACAATGCATTCTTGAATGGATGACAATGTAGCCTACACAAAAAGGGGTTGGGAGATTTGGGTATTTTAAAGGGGTTAAAAATTCTCGATTTTTCTGCATTACTACCGGGGCCAATGGCGACAATGATTTTTGCTGATTTAGGCGCAGAGGTTATTCACATTGAATCCTCAAAGCGCGTAGATTTAACGCGTATTATGCCTCCTTACGACGATGATCATGAGGCGTATATTCATCAACATTTGAATCGCTCTAAAAAGTCTTTAACATTAAATTTAAAATCGCCTGAAGCTATAGAAATTGTGAAGTCACTCGTTAAAGAGTACGACATAATTATCGAAGGATTTCGACCTGGTGTCATGCAAAGGCTTGGCATTGGCTACGAAGCTCTAAAAGAAGTAAATCCTAAGGTTATATATTGTGCTATTACAGGCTATGGACAAACTGGACCATTTAGCAATCGGCCAGGACATGACAATAACTATTTATCATTAGCTGGCTTACTCGATTATTCACGCCATAAAGATAAAAAACCTGTCTCCATGGGTGTTCAGCTCGCTGATATTGCTGGAGGCACGATGCATGCGGCAATTGGAGTACTCGCTGCTGCTTTACATCGTGAAAAAACAGGTGAAGGACAATACATTGATATAAGTATGACCGATGCTGTATTTTCGCTCAATGCTATGTATGGTTCTGCCTATATTGGCGGTGGTCGCGTGCCTCAACCCGAGCAAGAAATTTTAAACGGTGGCAGCTACTATGACTTTTACAAAACAAAGGATGGTCGATTTTTCTCGGTAGGAAGTCTCGAGCCTCAATTCCGTAAATTGCTTTGTGAAGCGCTTGATATTCCCGAGCTCATTGATAATACTTTTAATGATTCATACTATACACAAATTCGTTTTAAAGAAGCCGTCCATGATGCATTCTTATCAAAAACTTACGAAGAATTGCTTGAAGTGTTTAACGAGGATTTCGAGGGATGTGTCGAACCAGTATTAACGTTTCCAGAAGCATGCGAGCATCCTCAACTCAAAGCTCGTAACATGATTGTTGATATTCCCAAAAGCGACGGTACTACCCAAAAACAAATTGCATCTGCGTTTAAGTTTGATGGTGTTCAACCGCAATACAAACATGTCGGTGCTAAGCTTGGAGAGCATAACAAGGAAGTGTTGTCTTCACTTGGCTATAGTGTCGAGCAAATTGCAGACTTACAGGACAAAGGAGTTTTAGAATAATATCCGCACAAAATTAAAAGAGTGTCTAATGCTGCATTTAACACACACATTAGACACTTTTTGTATTTCTAATCAATTATGCCTCTGCATAATTGTGTCCGGAATCGGCTGAAAGCAGTTAAACATATGCACTTATAAAGACCCGTAACTTTTCAAAATGATCGTCAATGAGTAAATATTTTTTATATATTTCCATTAATTTTTCAAAAAGCTCGTACTGCTCCGTTACAAATAACACCTTTAAAATATTGAGCATATGCAAGGATGCGCTCTGTGCCACCAAAGAGTAAGGCATTTCTGGCTGACGAAAATGTTGGCGCCACTCCTCCACAGACAAGCCAATATGCTGTAATGAATTATTAACATGGAGAGCAATATCCTGCTGAACTGACGCTTCAATCGCAATAAATTGTTCATTACTATAGTTGTTCTGTACTAAAGCGGCATGTATTTTTTTATTGGATGCTAGTACATGTTCCTTTAAAAGCTGAAGCCCCTCTTGATAACGCTCCATTTTTACATACTGATCAAGTAATACTGCATACAAGTTTTCTAAAAAATTAAGTTCATAATTTTTAATAATGGCAGGAGGCGTTGGCTTGCGATTCGGCAATAACTCCTTATATTCCAACAAAATCTCTATCGCGTAATTATTTAGTCGTTCATCTTCTAATAAGTACTCACCGTAGTGAATAACAGTTTCAGGATTCTTCTCCTTGTGCGCTATATGAAACAGAAGATAGGCAATCAGAACTTTTTCTTTCTCTGTTAATGCATACATCGAATAACGCCAATCCGCTTCAAAGGAAGTAATTAGAGCTTTAACGCATGAATACTCTCCTTCAGATAGACGATAATGCGTTACAATTTGGTAAAGGTGTAACTGCTTTTTTGCTAAACAAGTAGCATTATAGTTATCCACGTGAGTTATACACTTATCCAGAGTTTCTCTATAATTATTCACAAAGTTATCCACATATCCACAAACTTTTCTTGTGCATTGTTCAATATGACCCATCATTTCATGAATAAATGTGAATTGTTCTAATGGTTTGTGGATAAACAGTGAATAAACTTTTTTCATGAAAAGCCAATGCCAAAATTGAGCATCTTCTTTATAAATCATATGCACTAAATATTCATCCTCAAATTTATATAAAAATATAGTTTGTAGTTCGTTGACCGGCATTGTAATTTGCATTCGCTTCCCGAAAATTAGCCAGATTAATCGCTCTAAGTCCATTGTATGCTGTGCAAAAAGCTGATCAAAAAAGGTCTCCTTGCCTTTTTGCGTATAAAAAAAAGCATTGAGACGTTCATTCACAAATTCAGTATCCAAACCATACTTGGTAAAAAAAGTTTGCATCTCTATCGTTACACGACCCCAATATTTTCGCGCAGTTGAAAACGCAATATTCATCGCAGCTTCCTCATTCACTAAAAATAATTTCGGTGAAAGTGCAGTACCTAGAATTTTCGGGTCTGCCGGTGAATCACTCTCTGCCTCTAACCATTTTGACAGTAATTTTTCAGCACCCTTTTCACCACTTTTTTTATATGTCATGAATAACTGCTCATCACAATCCAACAGCATGCAAATGGAGCCCCCCATCAAATTCAACCAACAACGATCTTCCCCTATTCTGAAAATACTTGCCAAATTTTTTAACACTCTTTCTTCAATATAACAAATCTTATCCATCATATGCTAAAAAAATCGTAATATGCATAAAAGAAGACAACAAAAGTATTCGTGCAAAATCGCCAACTTCAGCTACAGCAGTATAAAAAAGCCATCTATAAAGGGCAAATACCTCATAGATGGGTTAAAAAATTCAGTTTGCGGTTTAAAAGAAAAACGGCAAATGAGTTCATTGGACAATCACTCATAAGTTGGTAGCCCATTTTAACATTAGCTCTATCAAAGCTAGCGCCATAGTTCGCACAACTAAAGAAAGCTATGCATCATTCACCAATACAATCAGGAGAAATTAATTTTCACAACAGTAGACGAGCGACCAATAAAATAGTTACGAATGCAGAGCGGCAGGGGCCAGGTCAAATTTTTGAGGGATGTTTCTGCATCGAAAACGCACAACAATGTTTATCTGCCCCAAAAACGAAACTCCCCCACTTGCTAAAATTTATTCCTCACCAAAACAAAGGATACTTCCGCGTTTCACGTAGATTATTTATCATAAGACCAAAAAATACGATAATGAGAGCACCAATAAGAACGGGCATTACTAGATAGCTCCATCCATAGCCTCCTAAAATAATAATAATCGGATTTGCTCCTGCAGGAGGATGAATGATTCCTAATAGGGCCATAAAAAAAATGGTTAAACCTACGCCAATGCTAATGGAGACAATGCTCGTCCCTAGCAGCGAATACATGATCAAGCCGACAAAGGCTGAAATTACATGACCTCCAATAATATTTCGAGGTTGGGATAACGGCGCATTCCAAACGACAAACACGAGTACACAGCTCCCACCAAGTGACGCCATTAACCATGGAGCCCCTGTATAGTTCGTCAACCAAAGCAATACGGAAATACATATTAATCCACCGATTGCACCTGTTATAGCATCAGCAAAATTTGTTCGTGAAGGAGCAGGTCCCCCTCCTTTCATCTTGGATATGTATGTTTTAATAGGGCTTGTTTTTTCTCTCTTGCCCTCCAAACGTACGAAATCAGCCATAAGTTACCTTCTTTTCTATCCAAATTTCTATAGAATCTTTCGATTTTTTGTATAATCTAAGCTTGTTCTATTATAACACTACTAAATAGAATTCAATTTCTAAATGTCGAATTTTAGACACATTTTTAATAGTATCTAACTCAGTTGTTTTTCGCCCTATAGCAAAAAAGCAAACTATGAAATTTTCTAGTTTGCTTTTTTTCGATATGCATTTAATCATATTGTTTTTTCACTGGTTTATAAATTCGTGCTTTTTTCAGTACTGTTTTAGGTACTTGGAAGGTTGCGGTTACGACGCCTGGATGACGACCAATTTCAATCGATCCTGTAATTGTCGCTCGATTCATAACCTCTGGCTCGCTCATCTCAAAAAGCCTTGCAGCGCGGCTAATAGCATTAGTTGTTGCTTCATTTAATGATGTTCCTGAGCCAACAATTGATACAGGGAATGCGTCCTCCACTTGCTTAACGCCGAATTCCTCTGCAAGCTCACGGGCACGACGTTTTTCTTCCTTTGTAAAAGGTTTAGCCGTATAAGGTAAATCCTCTGTATTTGGCAATAAAATAGGGCCATCCAAAGCTACTTTTTTCAATACACTTACCTGAAGCTGAACTATACCAGCAACATCCGTTGTATGCCCCGCAATTTCACCGTCCCCTTGCATTGCGTGCATATCACCAATATACACACCGCCACCTGGAACCTTTACTGGGCAAATAATGGTTGCCCCCTCACGAACACGACTAATATCCATATGGCCATCTGTACGGTGTGTATCTAATTCCGACTGCGTAAATGAATATTCATGGGGTGCACCGATTAAAAACGAACCAAAATCGCCAGCATTGTGGGAGTCTGGCATTGCCTTTGAAGGTGTCGTTCCAAGTTGCCCTAAAAACGGTCGCATTCTTGCCATAACACCAATCAAATCACTTGGTGCTAACGCAACCACAGGATTTTGCACAGAATTTTCAGGGGTACGCATATAATTTTTCGCATCAAGTGCAATACGGCGAGCCCCTTCTCGCCCAACAGTGACACCAATATTACCCTTATGATCTAACGCCATAGTATAGCCATTCGTCATGTTAAATGGTGATGTTTCAGTATCACATGTCGCACAACGAATAGCCTGCCGACCTATCCCTTTGACAACTGTATTAGGATGAAGCTTACCACAGCCTGGACATTTTACTGATACGAACGGATCCCCAATGAATCGATCTACAATTACCTCATCGTGTCCAGATGCTGTTGCTACAGATGTTACCTGTAGTGATTTAATCTTGATAACAATGGCGTCTCCTACCTCTGCACCTTCTACAAATACAGGCTTTGTTACTTCATGTCCACCACGAATCGTGGGTGTTAGCATCGGGCCCCAACATCCTGGTGTCGTATTAGCAATGATCGTTCCACCATCTTTGACAGGTCCAAGCATTTTCTGTTGTGGATCTAAAATACCATCTATGAACTCATTTACGAATAATGTTTCGACGGCTTGCGGCTGCTGTACAAGATTTTCATTTTGTATTTCTTCTTTTTCTAGTACATGCAATTCGTTTATCATTTTTTCGTCACGCCCCTAGTTTTTATTTTATGTATATTGATTTTTGATCAATTATGCCTTGGCATAATTGCGTCCGGAATCGGCTTTGGGCCAACGTGATGTTGGTCACTCAGTCGTTGCCACAGGACGTGGCGTTCTTAGAACTGAGTTCCTCTGTTCAGCGGGTGTTTAGGTACCCGCTGAACAAGTTAAATTTGATTTCAACGCTTTTTATATCTCTTTGTAGTAAATTGTCGATTGTAAAACTTAATTTCGACATCAAGCTCGATAATTCCTTCCATATCGAGGAAAATGTAATGAATCGTATGTATTGAATAATTAAAGTAGCGTTGAAATCCTTTTTTCACCCAACAGAATGGCTGTTGAATATATGGAAAATTATGCCGTTCATTTTATGTATTTTCAACCATTTATACATAAAAAAGCACAGACTCGCACAAATGCATTGTAAAAGTCTGTGCTTTTATTTTGTAATTACCACAAGCATCTTCATTTCTTTTTAGGCGTAGGAAATCTTAGTACTATGAAAATAAGTATGTTCAATGACTCTGTGTGAGGCTTGCCATCTAAACCGTAAACAATCATCGCTATTTACATTTGATTGTGTACAGCCCTGTACTCTAATGTAAAAGGCTGCTTTAAATTATATTGATCAATTATACCTCGGCATAATTGCGTCTGGAATCGGCTTTGTGCTTGCACAAAGAACATTTATTAACTCAAGTAATGTCTGAATTCCTTTTATACGCAAGTTTCATTTATAATGAGTCACATAAGACACTTCAATCGTTGGGTAAATCTCAAGCTAAGAGACCATTTATCTTGGCTCTTCGGTTAATAACTTAATAAGGAAATGTTTATCGAGCTACTGCTAAACATATTAGCTATACGCAAAATAATAAAGGGAAAGGACGTGTGAACCATGCAAGAACCAACTATTCTAGTGGTGGATGATGAGGCTGATTTAGCAAACCTGCTAAAAGTCAGCCTGCAAAAAGAAGGTTATAAACAAATTCATACAGCTGGCTCCATTCAAGAAGCCTGGATGAGCTTTCAACAAACACAACCCGATATTGTACTTCTTGATGTAATGCTTCCTGATGGCGAGGGCTACGATTTATGTCGTCGTATTCGAGAAGTATCTCATGTGCCAGTGCTTTTCATGTCAGCTAAAAATGAGGAAATTGATAAAATTTTAGGACTTGCTATCGGAGGAGACGATTATATTACGAAACCTTTTAGTCCTAAAGAGGTTGCCTATCGTGTGAAGGCACAGCTTCGTAGAGCCGGCTATCAGACGCAGGAAGCAGCACCAGTAGCTTCCGCGAAGTCGATTCAAGTAGGTCCATTCCTGCTTAATGATGATGAAACGGAGGTACATAAGGACGGCGCTTTATTGGAGCTAACGGCAAAAGAGATCGGCTTGATGGCTAGCTTTATGCACAATCCTAATCGAATTTTAAGCAAAGAGACTCTGTTCGAGCGTGTATGGGGAGAGGACTTTTTCGGCTCAGACAATACTGTTATGGTGCATATTCGACGTCTACGTGAAAAGGTTGAAAAAGATGCATCAAAACCTGTATATATTACAACTGTAAAAGGGCTTGGCTATAAATTTGTCGTTCCAAAAGAGGAGCAAGTATGAAATGGAAATTAACAGCTAGATTCCTTCTGTCTGTGCTGTCTATTGTTATTATTGTTATTTTCTTGAATACAGCCATTTTAATTGGGTTTTTCATTTTTCAACAGGTAAAAGATTACGATCATACCACTTCGTATTCAGAGGAAAACTTCGTACGCGAGTTCCAGCAGTATATTAATATAAGTAATGGAACGGTAGCAGTAAGCAAGGATGGAATTCAACAATTGCATCAGCGAAATGCCTGGATTCAATTACTTGATAATAATGGACAGGTCGTTGAAGCCCATTTTGCTCCAGATAAAGCTCCTTCGCACTATGCGCCGATTGATTTAATTCAAGTTTATAAATATAAAGAATTCGATGTCGATACAACCGTATACGTGGGAAATAAAGAAAGTATTAGTTATCTTATCGGTATCGAGGGAAGTGGCGTTACTAGATATGTCACTCATTTTTCTGGCTCATCAGTCTTACAGTTTATTGGAAAATTTGGTTTACTCATTGTCATTGCTGATTTGTTAGTAGCTGCACTCGTTGGCTGGCTTTTCGGTCGAACATTGACCAAGCCTCTACATGCAATGATTGAACGTATTCGTCATTTAAAAAATCATGAGCATGTAACTAGTAAAGTGCCAGGCGGTGTGTACAAACCTGTTTTCGAGAATTTAAATGAAGTATCAAGAGAGCTAGCTGCTCACGAGCAGGAACGCAAACGACTTGAGATGATGCGTGAGGAATGGATCAGCAATGTATCACACGATATGAAAACACCACTTGCCTCAATTCGTGGTTATGCGGAGCTACTGAATGATGGAAAATTAACCACTGATGAACAAACAGAATACGCTCAGATTATCGAAAAACAGTCATTGCATATGCAAGATTTACTGGATGATTTAAACTTAACTATGCGCCTCAGACATCAGCAGCTTCCGCTCAGCTTAATCGAAGTAAATATGGTGCAATTTATTCGCGAAATCGTCATTGATACACTCAATACACCTCAATATGAGGAGGCCAATATTGAATTTAATGCAACTAAAGATGTTATCAAGCATCACATTGACGAGCACTTTATGCGACGAGCCGTAATGAATTTTTTACACAATGCATTGCTTCATAATCCTTCTGATGTATCAGTTAACATTTTTGTTGAAGATCATTCAATTACGATTTCTGATAACGGAAACGGCATTTCAGCAGAAGACCTTGAACATATTTTTGAGCGCTATTATCGAGGGACAAATACTGAGCAAACACATGGTACTGGTTTAGGTACTGCTATTGCTAGAGATATTATTGAAGCGCACGGAGGAACTGTAACGATTACCTCTGAAGAACAACAAGGTACAACTGTCAGCATTCAATTACATGAAGAAAAAAAGGAGTAGCCCTTTACTATGGACTACTCCTTCTTCTTATTTCTTCATTAGCTCCTGTACTTTAGTAGGTAGCTCATGGAATTTTACTTCATCATATGATGTAACTTCCGTTTCTTTTTTTACATAAAGCTTCAAGTATGCATCGTGGCGTAAATTTTTCTGAGCTGAAAACTTTAATGTTTGCTCTTCACCGTTTTTGTCATAAGCAGGTACCTCATACCAATATGACTTCCATATTTCACCATCGCTTGCCTTGAATTCCTCTACTTTACCGTCAGTAGTGATATGAACATAGTATGCTTCTTTATTTAAACGGTTAAAATCTACGGTCATTAGAACAACAAGACCTGCTACGAACAATAAAAACAATGCTCCTATACCTAAGAAAACTTTTTTCATATCAATTCCCCTGTCTAACAATTTTATAGAATGAACGAACTGTAAAGATATAATATATGCCGTAAATTGCAGAATAAGCAATCATCCACAGTATTACTGGTTTCGTTATATCCATACCAAATAACTGTGAAAAGGCTAGCAGCGCAAATGCACTATGTGCGATACCAACAATGAGTGGTGCACTAAAGATAACGGCAACCTGCCCTGCAACTGTTTTTAATATCTGTTTTTTATTAACACCGATTTTATTTAAAATCGCATATTTAGACTGATCTTCCTCTGCCTCTGTTAAAATTTTAAAGTAAATAATACTTCCTGTCGCTGCTAAAAATACTAATCCTAAAAAGCTTCCTACAAACAATAGTGATCCTACAGTAGCTAAACTAGCCTCATAACTTTGTGGAACACTTGAAAACCCTTCCTGCTGTTCAGGAGCTAGTTGATTGGAAATCTCTTTTGAAATCTCCTGTTGCTTCAAGTCATTATCCATACCAACTACTTGCATTTTAACATTTTCTGCATTTGTTGCAGCGAACACTTTATCATTAACAACGAGTACTGTACCAGCCGGTATAAAGTTTAACACACTCTCCGTATACATTTTATCAACATGGAATGATTCCCCGTTCTCCAGTTTAAACGCTTCACCCGTAAAATCATGTGAGAAACGTTCATCGAATGTTGCATCAAGTAACACTGTTGAACCATCTGCAATGTGCAGTTCTTCATCTTTCCCCTGCAATTTTGCTAAACGATTATAGTCAGCTTCCTTTAATAATGTATATTCAAAAAACGAATATTCATTATCGACACGTAAATTTTTTACAGAAAGCGCTTCGTTGTACAAGACGCCTTCTTGTGAAAATTTTACTGTCTCACCCTTCCACATAAATGTGTTAGGTAGCATATGACGTACAGTTGCTTCCGCATTGTAATACATCCCGAAAACGCCGCCACCTGCTGTAATCGTTGTCGCACTTAAAATAGCGATGATCGAAAGCGATTTAGCGTTTGCTCGAATACGGTACAATAATTGTGATACACCAATTAAATTCAAGCCTTTCCATGACCAAGAAGTTGCATTTTTCAACGCCGTTAACACAAATACGCTAACACTATGGAATAACAGATATGTCCCTGCAATTGTCACACCTATAACCATTAATGGCGTACCTAGTATTGTGAAGAATCTCCAGATATTACTTGTAAATATATCTTCAGATGCTGTGTAATAACCAAATGCAATTAGCGCTGCCCCAAGAATAGCTGCTAATAATGATGCACGCGGAATCTTCTCTCCTTGCTTCTCAGCATGGAACAAGTCAATCAGTTTAAATTGATAAATGACACGATAGCCCTGTAAAGATGTGAATAAAAATAATAGAGCGAAAATGCCTGTTGTATTTACTAGAGCCTCAGAGGAAAAAGTTAAACTTCCTACAACCTCATAGCCCATTAATCGAACTAAAATCATTAATAGCCCTTGTGACATAAAGAATCCTAGAACAATTCCTAGTACTAGAGAAACAAGACCAATCACTAAATTCTCGAAAAAGAGCATTAAGCCAATTTTTTGCTTACGCACACCTAGTAGCGAGTAAAGTGCTACTTCCTTTTTTCGTCTCTTCATAAAAAATGAATTGGAGTACGCCATAAAGATGATGATAAAGAATAATAGCACAACGGATGATGCACTCATCAATCCTTTAATTTGCTGCGATGATTGTTTTAAGGCTGAAAGATCATCATTATATTTCAATGTCACAAACGTAAAGTAGATGACGATACTAAAGACCATCGAAGCGATATATAAAAAGTAGTTCGACAAATTACGTTGAACATTTTTACGCGCTAAACTAAATAACGTCATTTACTCCACCTCCGATGCCAGCAAGCACCTGTAAAATCTCTTGGAAGAACTGCTTTCTTGTTTGAGTACCACGATGAATTTCCTTAGAAAGCTGTCCGTCCTGAATGAATAGAATGCGCTGACAGAAGCTTGCTGCAAATGCATCATGTGTAACCATCATAATCGTGGAAGCTTGTGAATTATTTAAATCACTTAAACTTTCAAGCAAGTCTGTTGCTGATTTTGAATCAAGAGCACCCGTTGGCTCATCCGCAAAGATTAGTTTCGGCTCTGTTACTAACGCACGTGATGATGCTGTACGTTGTTTTTGCCCACCAGAAATTTGGTATGGATATTTATCAAGTAACTCTTTTATCCCAAACAGTGTAGCTATACGTTCTACCCTTGCGTTAATTGCCTTTGTTGGCACTTTTGCAATCGCCAGAGGCAGTACAATATTTTCACGAACTGTTAAAGAATCGAGTAAGTTATAATCTTGGAAGATAAAACCTAGATTGTCGCGACGAAAATCTGCTAACTCTGCATCCTTCATACGTGCTAAGTTTGTATCTCCAATAATAATTTCACCAGTCGTTGGCGTATCAATTGTGGCTAACACATTTAATAGTGTCGATTTCCCAGCCCCTGAAGGCCCCATTACACCAACAAACTCTCCTTTTTCTACTTCAAATGATATATTCGATAGCGCTGTAAATGTATTTGCGCCTTTGCCGTAAGTCTTTTCTACATTTTGTACTTTTAATAATGGCGTCATAAACGCTCACCTCTTCTTTCTGACTTTAGTATACGCCCTCAAACTTACAACAAATTTGTCCCAAGCTTACAACAACCTTAAATCAACCTATCCACATGACATACGTTTTAACAAAATGTCACCCAACTTTTGAGTTTTATCGATTAACTTTCACGTTTTATCGCCCAACTTTTGAAATTTATCGACCAACTTTCAAGTTTTATCACCCAACTTTTAATTTTTATCGACATCTCCCCTCAAAAGAGCAAAAAAAGGATTCACACACAACTGTGCGTGAATCCTTTAACTTTATTATGCTAATGCTTTTTGTATATCGTCCTCAAAGCTACTTGGCTTATCAGCTGATCCATAGCGTCCAACAACTTCACCATTACGATTCACAAGGAATTTTGTGAAGTTCCACTTTATACTGTTGCCGAGAAAGCCTTTTGAATGCGATGTCAAATGCTCAAAAATAGAGTGTGCATCCTTACCATTGACCTTCACTATTTCATGCATAGGGAACGACACCCCATATGTCAAACGACATTGTGACGCCGCTTCCTCAGCAGTCGCTACCTCTTGCTTAAACTGATTTGATGGGAAGCCAAGAACAACAAGACCTTCATCCTGATATTTTTTATATAGACCTTCTAATTCTTCAAACTGCGGTGTAAAACCACATTTTGAAGCCGTATTAACAATTAGCATTGCCTTACCCTTATAACGATCTAAGCTATATTCAGTACCATCTTCTAAAGCAACCTGAATGTCATAAATGCTCATTTCTAATTACCCCCTACGTTATAAACGCGCATTTATTCTGGCAACCTGCTGTAGCGGATCCCAAACACCATTGAATGGAGGCGCGTAGGCTAAATCTAAATCTAGTAAATCTGGTAACGTCATTTTATTGTATAAGGCTGTCGCAAACACATCGATCCTTTTATCAACACCTGCCGGACCAACAATTTGTGCGCCTAAAAGCTGTTGATCCCGTTTACGAACAACAATTTTAATAAACATCCGTTGGGCACCTGGATAATATCCTGCAATATGGCGCGCAGACAATTTAAATGCCTCATATTCAAAACCTAGCTCTTTAGCATTGCGCTCATTAATACCAGTCGTGGCGATCGTTAAATTGAAAAACTTTAAGATCGAAGTACCTACAATCCCACGAAACGGCGCAAACTTGCCCGACATATTGAGCCCTGCTAATCGACCTTGCTTATTAGCTGTCGTTCCAAGAGGTATATAATCTAGGCGTTCTTTCACAATATTAAAATGCGTTGCACAATCTCCCGCAGCATAAATATTTTCAACAGATGTCTCTAAATGTCGATTGACGATAACCGCACCATTTTTAGCTAGTGCTATGCCTGTTCCCTCTAAAAATTGAGTATTTGGTTTAATCCCCACAGCCATTATGACTAAATCCGTATCATATGCGCCATTGTCCGTTATAACACGCTCAACACGGTGATTCCCCTCAAACGCCTCTACTTTTGTATTTAGCACAAGGTCGATATCATTCTTTTTCGCTTCCTCATGAACATGTTGTGCAAGCTCTTCATCTAGAATCCTAGCTACAAAGCTACCTCGTTGAATCAATCTCACTTTTTTGCCACAAGCATGAATCGTCTCAGCCATCTCTAGTCCAATATAGCCTGCGCCTATAATTGTTACATTTTCTATATCCGGCGTTAAATCGGCTAGTAATTCATCTAGCTGAGGTATTGTTTTCACAGTGTGTATACCCGTCAAATCCGAACCCTTCTCCACCGGCATAATAGGATCCGCGCCTGTTGCAATAAGAAGCTTATCATAAGGAATTTCAAATAATTCTCCAGATGACTGTGTTCCAAAAACAAGCTTCTTGTCTACATCAATTCCGTTAACCTCATGACCAACACGAGCATCAATACCGTACTTATCACGAAACGTTTCTACATCTCTTGCTATAAGACGCTTGGTCGATGAAATACGCCCATCCACAACATAGGGCAAGCCACACTGCCCATATGAATAAATAAATCCACGTTCTACAGATGTAATCTCTGCCCCAGGTACATTTCGATATATTTCCATTGCTGCTGACATTCCGGCAGCATCTCCTCCGATGATTACGTATTTCATCCAACAATCCCCCTTATTTTTTTCTCGTTGCTAGTAAGCCTGCATAATAGTCCATATAAAAACGGCGTCTACCTCCACTTACAATGACACGTATTACATGAATAGCAATGACCATCATTAAAACAAAGTTCGCTATAAAGGCTAACAATGTAATGACAATTTGTAGTACATAATATGGTGAATCCATATCTAATTTTATATTCCCTATAATTGCTATAATCTCCGAAGTGCAGACTACCACGAGAATAGCAACACAACGGCGCAAAGATTGACTGACAATACTTTTGCCGTTTTCACTTACCATTGTAAATCGCATAAACTTCATCCCTAATGTTGCACCTTTTGTAAAGCTTGGAACAACACCAAATAGCAACAAATACAAAGCAATTTTTACTAAAAACTCGAAAATACCACTATATCCTGTTACGACACTAACGAAGAACAAAATAACTTGCGCTATAAATAAATCTACTGCTAATGCCAACAAAATAGATAATGGTTTGACAATATCTTTCTCGACCATTTCTGCTGCTTTAGCCGTCACCTTTTCATGAGAAGGAAACAACGCCCACACAACAGGGGCTAAGAAGAACCCTAATAGTGCACCAACACTGTTAAGTATTAAATCATCCACATCAAAAATTCGATACGCACAATTAAAGTAGCCATATATCCCTGTATATTGGGTTACCTCATAAAACAATGTTAGCAAAAAGCTAAATAGAAATGCACGCTTCCAGTACTTTCTTTTTTTTAAAAAATAACGCAAGTACACGCCAAAAGGCATAAGCAGTAAGAAATTATAAAATGCCTGAAAAAAAGCAGGCTGCTTTGGAATATAAATCCACGTTGATGGATTCGTCAGAACAATCCCACTATCCTTTAAAATATCCGTGACAAATTGAAAAGGATGTAAATTATAATGGACTGTATCTGGGGCTTGCAGAGAGCAAGTATCACGTGTCTCCGGGAAAGGCAATAATACTAAGCATAATGCCGATAAAAAGTAAAAAATAAATGAGAACGTAATAATGGTTTTGGATACAGATAAGTAGCCATATTTCCGATACGTATAAATAAGCCAAGGTACAAATAGCACAAAGGATGAGAAAATTGTTATTAAAAAAGCTACCATTATAGAATGTGTATAAACTGACATAGAACACCTCTTCGTTTAAAAATCGGCTCTTCACCATAGGGTATACGTCTGAAAAATATCATCCCTAACTTTTGATGATAAACCTAAAAATATCCGTTTTTTTATTTCATAAACCTAGTTTATCACTTGAACACAACACTAATATTTCACCAATCTTAAATAATTCTTAATTAGCTATTATTGATGTAAAGTGAAAATTCCGCGTAGACTTTCAGGAGAAAAACAAGAGTACGTAAATGTAGCTCGTGCCTGCCCACGGAAAGAAAAGCGGAATTTTACCAAATAAGAAAATATTAATTTTTGTTGGAAAGACTTTTACACGAGCATACTATGCTTTTGCGACTTCCTCTTTGCAGAATGCTAAAATTTCTTCTAACTCATCATCCTCTAATGCAAAATCCAAATACTCACCTTCTGCTTTTTCTATGATGAAGTAATTTAAAATAAATGACTCTTCACCTTTTTCAGCAATCAGTACTCGAATCTCAATTCCTGCCTCGTGATAAAGCTCATCTTCTTCATCAATATTTACATCTAAAATAAATTCGTAACGTTTACCTTCAATAATATTTGTTGGGTCTAAAATTTCTTCCATTGCGAATTGTGTAATTTCCATTGTACGATCTCCTTTAAGTTAACCTGTTCTTACTATATTATATTAAATCAAATTCAGCATGGGTCAAATAGAAAACTCGTATACACTTGAAAGTAATTATGCCACAATGAAAATAAAATAATTGAGAGACGTGATTCTCTTAAGGATACTCTACATAAAAGGAGGCTTTTTTCTTGAAAGAGCTACTATATTACCAAGATGTTATGCTACGTGAATTTAATGCAACAATTGTCAATAAAGGTACTGATATAGATGGCCGTAACTACGTGGTGCTATCAAATACTGCATTCTATCCAACAGGAGGCGGACAACCTCATGACACAGGTACTTTAAACGATATCGAGGTCATTGATGTCGAGAAGATCAATGATGAAATTCGCCACTATATTCAAGGCGACTCTTCTAGTTTAGTTAGAGAAGTGCATGGACAATTGAATTGGCAACGACGATTTGATCATATGCAACAGCATGCAGGGCAACATATTTTAACAGCGGCCTTTGTCGAGCTTTTTGATGCACCAACTGTTAGCTTCCATTTAGGTAGTGAGCAGGTCACAATTGATATTGCCGTGGATGCCCTAACGGAAGAACAGCTTGTGGCCGCAGAAGCCCGTGCCAATGAAATGATTCTAGAGAATCGTCCGATTGAAACGACATGGATTACAGAAGAAGAACTAGAGAACTATAGCCTACGTAAAGAGGTGGCCGTTACAGGAGATATTCGACTTGTTATTATTCCTGATTTTGACTACAACGGTTGTGGCGGTACCCATCCAACATCAACAGGACAAGTTAGCGCAATAAAAATCCTTGGCACAGAAAAAATGAAAGGTAATATTCGCGTCTCCTTTGTCTGTGGCCACCGAGTTTTAGCGGAGCTTGCCATGCGAAAGAAAGTACTAGCTGACGTTGCAAGACAATTAAGTGTACCTGAGGCTGAAGCAGCTACAGCACTTACAAAAATCTTAACGACACAGAAAAATACAGAAAAAGCACTTGTGGCGGCAAAAGAAGAGCTGCTAAATTATGAAGCAAAAGCGCTAGTTTCTAGTGAAAAACGTATTATTACTGCTGCCTTTACTCAACGTACTATGCAAGAGCTTCAAAAATTAGCTCGGACTGTTGTCGCTGAGCAGGTAGATGCTATCGTATTACTTGTTTCAGCAAATGAAGACAAGCTTCAGTTTGTCGCAGCACGTGGTGCAAAAGTTGAAAAAAGTATGAAGGACATTGCCGCAAAGGCACTGCCTCTCGTTAATGGAAAAGGCGGCGGCAGTGATCAGATGGTGCAAGGCGGTGGCGAGCGTATCATCTCTACCGAGCAACTATTTGAAGCAATGCAAGAAGTTCTCAACTGATTTCAATAAATTACAACAAAGGAGCTGCTCTGTTACTGGGGCGGCTCCTTTGTTATTAAAAACTATTTATATCAATGAGATCAAAGTATCATATTTAAATAAAGTAGCGCTCTTCGGCATAACCGGGGTTGATTTCCGTTCCGACTGAGCGCTTTCCTGGGGGCGTCCGATGAGCCGCTTAGGGCAACAGGATGTTGGTCACGAAGGCGTTATCACAGGATGTGATGGTTTTAGCCTTCGTTCCTCTATCGCTAATCCCCAAGGAGTCGCTCAGTCTCCACTCCAATCAACGACTTTTACATAGTCTGTATCTTCAGGCATATTACTTTAACTTTATATTCAGAAACAAATGTTTATTGTGCGAAAGCGCAGCGACATCACAAAGTGGAAGAAGCGATGTGACACTTTAGGAGCTTTCCTTTTACTAGGAGAGCTCCTTTCCTCATTTATGCACATAATCATTTGCACATTCTTTTGCTGTTATCTCCCACATCGATGATTATCCACAGACATTTGCTCAGTCGAAGTAATCGATCCTTCAGCACCTCACTTTATCCACAAATTATCCACAATTAACCCACAACTTATCTTGATTATATCTAATCGATTCACCAGTTGGATTAAATAAAAATTTTTTCCATAGATACCTGATTATTATTTCCTTTTTTTGCTGATTATAAAAAATAGAATAGTTTCTATACATTTTGAAAGGAGGATTTTCGATGAGTCCAGAAAAGGATATTTCACGTCGTAATTTTTTAAAAACAACGGGAATCGCAGCGGGTACATTAGTCGGAGGCGGCTTAATAGGAGGTCTTGTAGGCTATAACATGCCTGGTAAAGGGACTACCACGTTAGATCATGGTCAGCATGGAACTGCTACTGCAGAGACTGGTTCGCCAAAAGCTAAAATGTTTTTTATGAATCAACGAGATTTTAATATTTTAGCAAATGCTACTGAACGTATTTTTCCTGAGGATGATTTAGGCCCAGGGGCGAAGGGCTTAGATGTGCCCTACTTTATCGATCATCAGCTAGCGGGGCAATACGGCAGTAATTCTAAAGAATATATGCATGGACCCTTTGGTGAAGGTGCTCCAACACAAGGCTATCAAAGTCGGTTAACCCGTGCAGAAATTTTTAAGCAAGGTGTTCAAAAGCTGGAGTCGGAAGCACTGAATCGCTATAAAAAGAGCTTTAATGATATTGATGGAAAGCAAATGGACGAAATTTTAACTGCCTTCCAGAAAGGTGACGTGCAAATGAGTGGTGTCACATCTGCTTTCTTCTTTACTTTATTACGAGCCGCAACATTAGAGGGCGCTTACTCTGACCCTATATATGGTGGGAATCGCAATATGGATGGCTGGCGTATGAAAGGCTTCCCTGGTCATCAAATGGCGTATATTACTCAAATTGAAGATCCGAAATTCCAAAAAATTGAGCCTAATTCATTAGGTAGCCACTAATATAGGGGGTAAAAAAATGGCAACAACATTACCAAGTGTAGACGTTGTAACAGTAGGGGTAGGCTGGACCGGCGGCATTGTCGCTGCAGAGTGCGCAAAAGCTGGCTTAAAGGTCGTTGGTTTAGAGCGTGGCCAAAGGCGTGGCACAGAGGATTATATGACGGTCCATGACGAATATCGCTATGCGATTCGTTACGATATTATGCAAAACCTTTCAAAAGAAACCGTAAGCTTCCGTAATAATCGCAATATGAAGGCATTACCTATGCGTCAGCTCGGTTCCTTTTTACTTGGTGAAGGGCTTGGCGGCTCTGGTACACACTGGAACGGTATGACGTATCGCTTCTTACCATATGATTTTCAAATTAAAACATTAACAGACAAACGGTATGGATCGAAAAAGCTTGGACCTGATTATTTATTACAGGATTGGGGATTAACATACGATGAGCTTGAGCCCTATTTCGACAAATTCGAAAAAACGGCAGGTATTTCTGGAGATGATAAAAATCCATTTAGCGGAAAACGTTCAAATCCTTATCCGACCGGCCCTATGAAAATGACACCGATGCTTACGCAATTTGAAACAGCTGCAAAAAAATTAAAATTATCACCTTACATGGTTCCTTCTGCAAATTTATCAGAAGTTTATAAGAACCCTGACGGTGAAACGATTAATGCTTGTCAATATTGCGGCTTCTGTGAGCGCTTTGGTTGTGAATATGGCGCCAAATCATCTGCAGAGGTTACTGTTGTTCTTACTGCATTAAAAACAAATAATTTTGACTTACGCTATAATTCCAATGTTGTTGAAATCTTAAAGAAAGGCAATAAAGTAACTGGTGTCCGATACATCGATACAATATCTGGTGAAGAATTTATTCAACCAGCAAATGCTGTTGTACTTACTAGTTATGTCTTTAATAATGCCAAGCTCTTGATGGTCTCTAACATTGGAGAACGCTATGATCCAGCTACTGGAAGAGGGACACTTGGAAGAAACTATTGCTATCAAATACTACCGGGAGCAGCAGGATTTTTCGATGAGCAGTATAACACATTTATGGGTGCAGGTTCACTCGGTATGAGTTTAGATAACTATAATGGTGATAATTTCGATCATAGTGACTTAGATTTTATTCACGGTGGAAATATCGCTCTAACACAAACAGGTGCACGCCCTATCGGCTCGAATCCAACACCTCCTGATACGCCAATATGGGGTGCAGAATTTAAAAAACAATCGATTCATTACTATACACGCTCATTCGGGATTGGTGCACAAGGGGCTTCAATGCCACATAAAGAAAATTATTTATCTCTTGATTCTACGTATAAGGATGCTTACGGCTTACCTCTAATGCAGTTAACGTATAACTTTACGAATCAGGACCGCGCGCTTCATAAATATATTTCAGCACGTGCAGCTGACATTATGAAAGAAATGGGCGCCAAAATTGTTGTCCCAAATGCCGAAATAACTGATTACAATATTGTACCGTATCAAACAACCCATAATACAGGCGGGACAGTTATGAGCTTAAAGCCAGAAGATGGCGTTGTGAATAACTACCTGCAGCATTGGAATGTAGAAAATCTTTTTGCTGTGAGTGCTGGAAACTTTGCACACAATAGCGGCTACAATCCTACCGGTACTTTAGGGGCACTAGCCTACCGCTGTGCGGAGGGTGTTGTGAAATATAGCAAATCAGGTGGTTCCTTAGTTTAAAAACAGACATGTTAGTAAAAGGAGGCAAGACTATGGGAGGTCTCGGAGCAATTGGAGTACCTGGGTTAATCATTATTTTGGTCATTGTTTTAATCGTGTTTGGTCCAAAAAAATTGCCAGAAATCGGCGGTGCAGTCGGTAAGACATTCGCAGAGTTTAAAAAGTCCACGAAGGGGCTTATCGATGACGAGGATGATCCAGCGAAAAAAGAAGAAAAAAAATCTGACGCTTCGTAGGAGGTTTTCCTATGGATCCATATGAAGAAGGAAAAAGAAAATATTTAAGTCCACTTGATAAGAAAGAAGCCGAGCCTCTCACTCCTGTAGAGGCTTTTGTTAAAGTTCCGGAAGAGACAATTGAACAGACTATAGTAGTAGATGAACCCCTTTTCCCAATTGCATCTCTGCTCGAACATCTCACTGAACTACGAAAACAAATGATTAAAGGGCTTATCGTATTTATTCTATTTTTTATTATCGTATTCTCTACTATTAATATTTGGTTTCCTTATGTCACTCGAGGACATTCACTAATTATTTTGGGGCCTTTAGAGGTTGTTAAATTTTACATGACGATTTCCACAACACTAGCATTCGGACTATCTATGCCCTTTTTAGTTCATTTTTTGTGGAGTTTCATAAAGCCAGGTTTAAAAGAAGAAGAAAGCCGTTTCCTCGGTCTTTATGCACCGGTCATGCTTGTACTCTTTTTATTAGGCGTAGCTTTCGGTTACTTTATTGTTAATCCACTCAGCTATTCATTTTTAGTAAGTATAGGGGCAACTAATTTTGATGTTATGGTATCAGCAAATGAATACATGCATTTTTTAGTGATGACAACTGTACCACTCGGACTACTCTTTGAATTACCAATCGTAGCCCTCTTTTTATCGTCCATAGGGCTCCTAACAGCTGAATCCATGAAAAAAATACGAGGCTGGTCATATATCGGGATGGGCGTTGGTTCCGCTGTGATTACACCACCCGATTTTATTAGTCAGCTACTCGTATTAATTCCAATGATTATTTTATATGAAATAAGTATTTATCTTGTTAAACGTATAGAGCGTAAACAAATAGAAAGCACTGCGTAGCAAAGACGCAGTGCTTATTTTTTCTTTAATTCCATTACAAGAATCTCTGGTGGGTTAAAAATTCGAATAGGTACTGTACTGTTACCTAATCCTCGACTAACGGCCATAGTTGTTGTTCCTTCTTCAACAACGCCTGCCGTATACTTCGGGAGTATTCCTTGTCCTCGTGCGAAAAGACCACCAATACCAGGAATTCGAACTTGTCCACCATGTGCATGTCCTGCAAATACTAAATCAATTCCATATTCCACATACGTATTAAACACTTCTGGTCGATGCGCTAGTAAAATCGTTAATACATTGGGCGGAACATTTTTTGTTGCTATCTCTAGCATTTCTTTCGTTGTTCTACCCGATAACGGATCTTCGATGCCAACAATCGCCAAGCGCTCCCCGTCGCGCTCAATAACGGTCGATTCATTGGACAACACATGTACCCCTAACGATGATAGCTCGTCATAAATTACATTCACTTTATTCGTCGCTACTTCATGGTTTCCTAGTACATAATAGACATCCGCTACTTTAACTAATCCTCTAACAGCTTGCAAGCTTCGCTCCAAATTATAACGATTACTATCAACTAAATCACCTGTAATAAAAATCAGGTCAGGATTTGTTGTCTTCACTTTTGCTATGAGTTTCTCTTGATGTTCACCAAAGAGAGCATCCTGTAAATCTGTTATTTGCGTAATGCGTAGCCCATCAAAATTGGCAGGCACTTTTTCTGACTCGAATTCATGCTTGCTTACAACCAGCCAATGATTGTTTACGTACAAAAAAATGACTATAAAAACAACAAAAAAAGCTACATATAATAATTTTTTCAATCGCAATCGCTCACTTTGTGGCTACTTTTCAGAAAAAATCTGACCCTCCTATTATAAGCATAAAACAAAGTAATTGTAAGCATATGCTCTAAAAATCCACAAATAGCACAAAAAGTCTAACTCCGCCTTCGTGTTAGTCTCCTGAAGATTTTGGGATAAAAGATGCTTACTACCTATTTCAATAAATATTGAGATTGAATAAATGTACATATTGGTGCTTTCTTTTGAAAAGAAATCTTATTTTAACTGTCCTATTGATAAGTAAACAAAAAACGCATTTAGACACTCCTTGAACAGAGTCTAAATGCGTTTTTTCACTTATAATACTTTTTCTAAGAAATCCTTCGCACGCTGTGTAGATGGTGATGAGAAAAACTGTTCTGGTGGTGAGTCCTCAATTAACTTTCCGCCATCAAGGAACAGTATACGGTCAGCCACTTCACGTGCAAAGCCCATTTCATGCGTTACGATTAGCATCGTCATACCCGTATCAGCAAGATTTTTCATAACGGCTAATACCTCTTTTACCATTTCAGGGTCAAGAGCTGAAGTAGGCTCGTCAAATAAAATTACTTTTGGATCCATTGCAAGTGCTCGGGCAATGGCAACACGTTGCTTCTGTCCTCCCGATAGACGGCTTGGATATTCATTGCGCTTTTCAAATAGGCCTACCTTCGTTAATAAATCTTCAGCCTTTTCGATAGCCGCTGTCTTATCCATTCCTTTCACATTAATCGGTGCGTATGTTAAATTTTCAAGTACCGTTTTATGAGGGAAAAGATGAAAATGCTGAAATACCATACCGACTTCTTCACGGATCTTCATAATGTTTGTCCCTTTGTCCGTTAGAACGTCGCCCGCAATTGTAATCTTTCCACTCGTTGGCTCTTCTAATAAATTTAAGCAGCGCAGGAATGTTGATTTACCAGACCCTGATGGACCAATAATAGCAATTACTTCTTTTTCTTTAATTTCTGTTGAAATACCCTTTAGTACTTCGTTTTGTCCATATGATTTGTGTAAATCTTCAATTTTAATCACTTTTTCTCATTCCTTTCTCAATTCGTCTACCAAGGAACGTTAAGACAAGCGTCATAATGTAGTAGATTACACCCGCAAATAGTAAAGGCTCAAGATAGCGATATGTTGAACCACCTACAATGTAAGCACGGCGCATAATATCAAGTGCACTAATAACCGTCACAACAGCTGTTTCTTTATTTAATGTAATAAACTCATTCACTAAAGATGGTAAAATATTTTTTACGGCTTGTGGGATAATAATGTCTTTCATCATTTTCGCATATGGAATACCTAGTGCTTGTGCCGCTTCCATCTGTCCTTTATCAACCGCATTAATACCAGCGCGAATGATTTCTGAAATATAAGCACCTGAGTTCAACCCGAATGCAATAATAGCCGTTGGAACTGGCTCAATTTGAATATCTAATAATTGTGGCACTGCATAATAGATAATCATTAATTGTAGTACAAGCGGTGTACCACGGAAAATCGATGTATAAAAATCTGCAAACCAACGTAAAACTTTCACTTTACCAATTTTGCATAACGCTAGTAATATACCAACTATAAAACCGATGATTGATGCGCCGATTGCAATTTGAAGTGTGACACCTATCCCTTTTAGTATATAAGGAATAGAGGGAATGATAGCTGTAAAATCTAAATTCACAGTGCCCCCTCCTTTCTTGTTCGTTTTTCAGGAAATGAAAGATATAAGCGATAGCCCAAAATAGAGCTATCGCAGTTAAACTTGCTTATTTAACTTTTAACCATTTGTCTTCTAGCTCTTTAATTTTACCTTCAGTAGCTAATTCTTTTAATGCTTTGTTAATTTTATCTTTAAGATCGCTACCTTTTGGAACAGCGATTGCTTTAAAGTCTTCAGGTTGCTCTTTAACAGGGAACGCTTCTAGTTTATCGTTCGTATCAAGATAACCTTTTGCTACGCCACTTTCTACAATT
The DNA here is from genome assembly GCF_050277945.1 of Lysinibacillus sp. NPDC097214. Taxonomy (NCBI): domain Bacteria; kingdom Bacillati; phylum Bacillota; class Bacilli; order Caryophanales; family Bacillaceae; genus Lysinibacillus; species Lysinibacillus sp. NPDC097214. The sequence continues at coordinate 45,834 of NZ_JBNNSS010000013.1, read as the reverse complement.
CCCGCATCTAAACGCTTAGACATCATGTCTTGAACAATTTCAGGAATTCGAGTACGTCCTTCAACAGTAGCATCTACTTCTTTAGCAATTTTATTACCTAAAGTTTCTTGGATAGAAGCATTTTGAACACCAATTTTTTTACCAGCTAAATCAGCCTCTTTTTTAATTCCACTATCCTTTTTCACGATAAACACTTGCTCTGTTTGATTATATTTATCAGAGAAATCTACAACTTTTTCACGTTCTTCATTAGGTGACATACCAGAAATAACAATATCCACTTTTCCTGCTTGTAGAGCTGGCACTAGACTATTGAAGTCGATATCTTGAACTTGTATTTCTGCACCAATCTTTTCACCAACTAATTTAATTAAATCAATATCAAAACCAATAATATCGTCACCTTTTGCAGCATCAACATACTCAAATGGTGCATAATCAGATGAAGTACCTACTTTTAATACTTGCTTTTGCTCTGTGCCTCCGCTAGCATTTGAATCTTTATCGCTTGTCTTATCATCTTTTGCGCCACATGCCGCTAGTACACCAATTACTAGAACGAGCATAAGCATGAAAAATTTGTTCTTCATATTCAACAATCTCCTTTTATTTATGTTTTATTGTCTATGAAACTCTTGTTCTCGAAAATAATTGAATGGATATTTATTCACTGCAGAGAATAAATATCTATCTGCTAATAAGATATACTCTTTCGAAGTAATAATCAAGCTAATCTGAAAATTTCCCGATAAAACATTATATACATAATTTTTAGAAAAATCAATACATTCAGATTTACACCATAAAAAATACGCTCCTCATCATAACGTGGGGTTGATTTCCGTTCCGGCCAGACGCTTTCTTAGGGCGTCCTGTTGTCTGTGCGTAAGCGAAGCAGCAGCAATAACAACATCATCATCATCACAACACGAGGTTGGTCACGAAGGCGTTATCACAGGACGCGCTGCTTTTAGCCTTCACTCCCCTAGCCGCTTCCCTTGCACTTCCAACAACTTGTACATGGCGTACGTTTTAACAAATGTAATCCTCGAATTTTGGTGATGAGCAAATCATTTCAAAGTGCATATACATTCATTTAATTGAGAGTTTTAACAAAAAAGACCCCGAAAATGGGGGTCTCAGATTATTAACTAACGCTACTCCTGCGGGATAAGCTTGCGCTGAAAACCACGAGGAGCTTGAAGCAAGCGAGGCTCGCGGAAAGCGTCCACTCGGAGTGGAAATCAACCTTTATTTATAGATTCACATTTATGCCTTTAGAGGTTTGCCACTTATTTTATTTTTCATCTGCAAATAGCTTTTCCTTTAGCTCATCCTCTCCTGACCCTTCTGCTAAAGGTACGCGAGAGCGATATGCTGCACGACATATTAAATGCCCTGCTACAGGAGCTGTTACAAAAACGAAGCCAATCCCTAAAATTAAACGTACACTAACATATCCATCATGAACCCAAAAGTAAATAAATGCGCCTAATAGACATGTTAAGACCGATAATGTCGAACTTTTCGTTGCAGCATGTGAACGCGTGTATACGTCAGGTAAACGAATCATCCCAAATGCACTAATAACACTTACAACGGAGCCAATCAATATTAGTATGACTGCCGCCCATTCAATCATTTGATTTACGTTCAACAATCACACCTCTTTCAATATATTTCGTAAACGCAATTGTGCCGATAAAAGCTAAAATCCCTAATATTAAAATGGCTTCTAAATACGCCTTTGTTTTCAAAATAATAGAGACGATAGCGATTGCTGAAAGTAGATTAACACCTATTGTATCAAGTGCAATAGCACGGTCAGGCAACGAAGGACCCCGAATCACACGAAACAGCGACAACGCAATCGATACACTGAATAATGCAAGAGCCAAAAGTAAAATTTTATCAATCATTAACGTGTCACCTCCATGATCGCTTGTTCAAATTTCCCTATTGAACGAATGACAGCTTCTTTTGATTGTTCAATATCCATTGCATGAATATAAAACATATCTCCCTCTTCAGAAACTTCCATCACGACTGAACCTGGAGTCAGAGTGAGCAACAACGCAAGAGCTGTTATTTCCCAATCTCCTTTTAGCGCTGTTTTATACGTAAATATTCCAGGAGTTATAGTGAGCTTCGGAGTAGTTATTTGTCTTAATACGCTGTAACTCGATAATAGTAGCTCCCAATTAAAGAGCCATAATAATTTAATGATTGAAAACACACGTCGTAAATAAAATTGTGTGCCGTAAAAGCGGTGCATTGCATATAAAATCCCTATTCCGACGATAAACCCCATTAAAAATGTCGAAAACTGTGGAATCACTTCATCCTGTAACAAGAGCCAAAGTGTTGCGATAAATAAATTTAAGATAAATTGCATCGCCATTATTTATTCACCTCACCTTGCCATGTTGTGCCATCTAGCACTGCATCAATATAGATCGATGGCGTATAGAGCGTCTTTGCTGCATCTGTTACATAAGGAGCCATCCATTCAGCTCCAATTCCTAAAGCAATTGTACAAGCTGCCAACAATGTTAATGGTAAGACCATACGCTTTGGTAACGGTTTTTCATCCTCTAGACTAATAATCGTTTCCCCAAAGAATGAGGAGAGAAATATTCGTAATAGTGAATACAAAACAATTAAACTAGATAAAAATCCTAGCCCTAGTAGAACAAAATTTCCACCCTCAATAGCTCCTTGCCCAATTAAAACCTTACCTAAAAAGCCACTCAATGGTGGTATCCCAGCAAGGGAACACATGACAATAAAGAATAACCAGCCAAATAGAGGGTAATTTCGAATAAGCCCACTCATTTTATCAATAACCGTTTCACCGGTAACATACATCATCATGCCAACTGCTAAAAACAGCATGGCCTTTGCTACCATATCATGCATCAAATAGTAAGTTACGCCTTGTAAGGCAGACTCCGTACCGATCGCTAGACCGGCTACTATAAAGCCAACACCAATAAGGACGTTATAAGCGGCAATTGTTCTGACATCTCGTCCTGCTAGTGCTCCCATACATCCAGCAATAATCGTAAGTCCTGCCATAATGCCTAGCACCATATGAGTCACTTCAGTATTATTTGGGAAAAGTAATGTAAAAGTACGAACTAGTGCATAAATTCCAACCTTTGTTAATAATGCTGCAAAAAGTGCGGCTATAGCTGTTGGAGGTACACTGTATGAGCCTGGAAGCCAGAAGAATAATAATAGGCCAGCCTTCAAGCTAAAGACAATTAAGAAAATAAGAGCCACAGTCGTGATTAGTGGGTCGGCTCCTAGCTCCATCACGCGGACAGAAATATGTGCCATATTCAACGTTCCAACGGTTCCATATAAAAAAGCTAGTGCCACTAGGAAAATCCAAGATGCAACAATATTAATAAGGACATATTTTAATGCCTCTCGTAGCTGAACTTTCTCGCCACCTAAACTAATGAGTGCATAAGAAGCAAGTAACATCACTTCAAAGCACACAAACAAGTTAAAAATATCCCCTGTTAGAAATGAGCCATTCACACCCGCTACCATCAGTAGGACGAACGGGTAAAAATACATCTTTTCAAAGTTCTTACCGATTGTAAAAATGGCATATAACAGACAAATGGCTGCGACAATATTCGCCACTAATACAAGAAGCATTGCGAACGAATCAGCAACAAATAAAATGCCGAATGGCGGTGCCCAGCCACTAAAATCAATACGCATTACACCCTGTTTTTGAATCTCTAGCAATAAAATAACACTAATAAAGGCAACAAAGCTTACTGTCAACAAACTAATGATGCGCTGCAAAAAAACATTGTCACGTAAAAACACAAGTAAAATGGCCGTTATAACCGGCACAATTAATGGTAAAACAATCATATTACTCATCCGGCGTACCTCTCAATTCATCAAAATTCGCCGAACCGTTCGTTTTATAAGCTCGGTAACCGAGAACAAGCACAAACGCCGTCACTGCAAAGCTAATTACGATTGCAGTTAAAATCAATGCTTGCGGCAGAGCATCTGTGTAAGGACCTTCTGATTCCTCTAAAAGTGGGACATTCCCCTTCTTCAGTCCGCCCATCGTTAAAATCAGTAAATGCGCCGCATGCGATAATACCGCCGTTCCTAAAATCACACGTAATAACTGTTTCGAGAGGATTAAGTACGTCGCAACAGCTACTAATACACCAACTAAAACTAGTATTAAAGACTCCATTGGCTACTCATCCTCACTTATACTTAAAATAATTGTGACTACAACACCTACTACAGTTAAAGCCACACCAGCCTCGAAAATGGTTACAGTCGAAAAGCCCATCTTCCCGAATATCGGTACATTTATATAACTATGTGTCTGCGTTAAAAACGGAACATCAAAAAATAGTGAGCCGATTGCTGTGCCAGTCGCAAGTAATACACCAAGCGCTGCAACTTTTTTAAAATCAAATGGCATCCCTTTATGCACTGTTTCAATGTCATACGCTAAATACAGTAGAACGATGCCAGAGGCTAGCACGAGACCACCTATAAAACCGCCACCCGGCGCATGATGCCCTGCAAAGAATAAATAAATACCAAGAGTTAAAATAATGAATACGATTGTCTTTGTGACCGTCCGTAAAATAACGTCATTTATTTTCATGATCCGTTTCCTCCTTTCGTGGCTTTAGCTTCGTTAATGTATACACTCCTAAGCCAGCAATCAGAAGAACGACAACTTCTAGCATCGTATCAAATGCACGGAAATCGCCTAATATGGTGTTGACGATATTTGAACCACCCGCCAACTTGTAGGAATCATTGAAATAAGTAGCTACTGGCTCAAAGCGATCGAAATGGACAACTGCTAAGCCTATTAATGTAACTGTGGCGCCAACGAAAATAGATATAATGACCTTAGACCATTGCATTTTTTTACGAGAGGCTTCAGGCATTAAATCAGGTAAATATTTAAAGCATAGAAGGAATAATGCAGTTGTCACAGATTCAACGACTAATTGGGTTAATGCTAAATCAGGAGCACGGAAAATAACAAAGAAAAATGCGATTGAATAGCCAAGTACGCCATTCAATAACATTGCTGTTACGCGTCCTTTAGCGAAGATCATCCATACTGCAGCGAACATCATGACAAACACTAAAATGAGCTCATAGGACTCAATTGCGGAATCCATCGCAAAATTAAATGCCATAGCATCCGACCATATAAAATATCCTGCGATAAGGGCAACAAAGAATACATATATATAGACAAAATAATGTGTTAAATTACCTGTCATATAACGATTCGTAAGCTTTGCAGAACTGTTTTCACCAAACTCAATCAAACGATTGTAATACATATTAAACGTATATCTTTGCGGGAATATTCGATACAAAGGCTTCCAGCTTTTTAACGTTTTAAATAAGATGATCCCTACAATAATGACACCAAGAGTCATTAACAATTCAGCATTAATGCCATGCCAAGCATGAATATGTGGTGTTAATTCATTAGTTGATGGGAATGTTGGATAAATACTTGCCATAGCAGGCTCTAAAATATAATGCCCTAGTACATTTGGAAAGAAGAAAATCCCAACTACAAAGACACACAGAATAATTGGCGATAGTAGCATACCTAACGGAGCTTCATGCGGTTTTTTATCCAACTTATCAAGCTGTAGTTTTCCGAAAAACGTTCGGCTGATTAAAATCATACAGTAGACAAATGTAAAGATACTTGCCACCCATGCCACTATTGGAAATAACAGTCCCAAATCAGAAATTGAAAATGCCTCTACATCGCGAATAGCTAGTGCCGCGGCGAAAAACATTTCTTTACTTAAGAAACCATTAAATGGAGGTAAGCCGGCCATAGAAAATCCACCAATGACTGCAATGGTGAAAGTTACCGGCATTAAGGCCATTAACCCTCCAAGACGGCGAATATCGCGTGTGCCCGCCTCATGATCGACAATACCGACCATCATGAAAAGTGCACCTTTAAATGTGGAGTGATTAATGAGATGAAACAACGCTGCAAAGCTTGCCTGCGTGTAAAGAACAGTATCTGCAGCATAGCCATAATAATGACCAACGGATCCTAGTCCAAATAAACTCATTATTAAACCGAGCTGGCTAACCGTTGAAAAGGCCAGTAACGCCTTTAAATCTGTTTGCCGCACCGCATTAAATGAGCCCCAGAACAACGTTACAAGGCCAATCACACTGACTAGCCAGAACCAAATCGCCTCTCCTCCAAATACTGGAGAAAAACGCGCAACTAAATAAATCCCGGCCTTTACCATTGTTGCCGAGTGTAAGTAAGCACTGACAGGTGTTGGCGCCTCCATCGCATCTGGCAACCAAATATGGAAAGGAAACTGTGCAGATTTAGTAAATGCACCGATTAGTATAAGGATTAATGCTGGGATAAACAGTGTATGATCGCTTATAACCCCTACATTGGCTACGATTTCACGTATGCTAAATGTATCTGATGCTACATAAAGCATTAAAAAGCCTGCAAGCATTGAAAGACCACCGAAAACGGTAATTGTCATCGCTTTTCTTGCACCAGCACGAGATGCTTTTCGATGATGCCAAAATGCAATTAACAAGAATGAAGATACACTTGTTAGCTCCCAAAATGTGTATAATACCATTAAATTATCTGAAAAGACGACGCCAAGCATAGCGCCCATGAATAGTAATAAATAGCAGTAAAAATGGTGAAGTGATTCTTTCGTTGATAAATAAAAAATAGAATATAAAATGACTAAACTACCTACACCCGTAATCAGCAAACCAAAAATCATACTGAGTCCGTCGAGGTATGTTGTGAAATTTATATTAAAAGAGGGAATCCACTCATATGTATGAATAAACGTTTTACCCTCGGCAATTTGAGGAATGTAGCGCGCGAGTAAAAGAAACAGGATGAATGGAACGGATAAAACAAACCAGCCAAGATGTGCAACACGCCTTAGTCGCCTATAAAGTAGTGGAATAAGCGCAGCACAAACAAATGGCAAAAGTATCGCAATGAGAACTGTAACCAAGTGAAAACCTCCTACTATCAATTTCGTTCAGCAACTGTTTACTATAGTGCAAAAAATTGTGATAACCGATAATAAAGTATTCCCAAATATACTGAAGTTACTACCGTTTATACTTTACATCGCACACAAAAAATCTATAGCAATTGTTGGAGACTCTAACTTTATTCAGCAAACGTTTACACTGAAAAATAGTAAAGCCTTTTGCCTACCATCAGGCAGATATTGAATAAATAAAGCTAACTAACATATCAGAAATTTTCTTGAAATTTGATTTTTCATCACGTAATAAACTGGAATTGGAAAGTAAGCGGTATGTGTTGAAGTAATAGATATTATAAATAAAGACAATTCTTGTTCATTCAACATTCAGCACATATTTTATGCAGGAAGAAGCTTTTAATGGCAGCACTGCATAAAACCTGGGGAACTTTTTTGGCTATTTAGCTTCATATCCTAGGAAGCCTGAATAACCAATATCGCCTTAACTCTTTAGAGAATGGCCTGACTTTTAAATGAGATAATATGTACACACACATTGGCGTACCAAGTCACTTGACTATCTATTTAACTCACTGCATAATAGTGTGGCATATAGAAGCAATTGGTTTAAATGCACGAAATGCATAAATCAAATAACTGTAAAGTATAAAGATAAACCAGTTTTCTCAAGGCTTTCCCGATATATTGTCATTAACTTTTATACGTTTTTTAGTATACAATATAAATGAGCATAATGCACTGTACCAGCATCGATTTTAGCTGTTTTAGGATATTTTTTTCAAAATCGGCAGTAGAATTAACAAAATAACAACAAGGTAAGAGGTGTTAATTTTTATGAAGCATGTAAAAGGGCGTTTAGACGAAAGTATATTAGTTTGTGTTTACTATGGGCTTAACGGCGAGCGATTAATACGACGTGGTCATAAAATGGCTACAATGCTAGATTGTCCACTCTATATCCTTTCGGTCGATTCGCAACCCCTTGATGCATTTGACGCAGAGAAATCTAGCTACATTGAGCAATGGAAAAAGTTATCTGATGAGCTTGAAATTGAAGAGTTCATATTACAAGATAATGAAAAGCGTCCCATACAAAAGGTTATTGCAGAAGTGGCAAAAAATTACGGAATTTCTCAAATTATCGTAGGTCAAAGCGCACAAAGTCGCTGGGAAGAGATTACAAAAGGTTCCTTCCTAAATGTTTTATTAAAAGAGGTTCCTTTCGTTGATTTTCACATCGTTTCTGTCCAACGTCCAGCTGACGATGATGCAAACGATACATATGAGAAAGGTGTACGTGCTTATTTAATCCAAGAACATGAAGACTTTAAAGTAGCATTTACTTGTCCTAAATATGTATCCATTGAAGGAATATTCTTCAAAGAGATTGGTACTGACTTTGATAATGGTATTTTTAAATTCACTTACAATGATAAAATGCATGAAGTTCACATATCAGAGGGCTATATACAAGATAAGGGAAAACTCCCATCTGAATTTTTATCACCATTACGTCAATAATAAAAACGCGTTCCTCTAATTTGAGAACGCGTTTTTATTTATCGATAAAATAATAAATATAAATTAAAGTGAAGCATTAAACAAAAGTTGATTTTCACTCCGAGCTGGCTACTTTCCGCGGGCTTGGCTTTAACTTCTTTCAGCGGGTGTCCAAACACCTGCCGAAATAGAGGAACTCAGTCTAAGAACGCCACTTCCTGTGGCAACGACTGAGTGACCAACATCATGTTGGCCTAAAGCCTCCGGCGGATGTCATGAAATCGGATAGGAGTTCTTTGTGCAAGCACAAAGCCGATTCCGGACGCAATTATGCCGAGGCATAATTGATCAATCTCCTCGTCACTACGTTCCTGCGGGGCTTTCAGCGCAAGCTCATCCCGCAGGAGTCGCCACTCTCCGTGAAAAATCAACAGTTCCTCATCATTAGTTTGAGTAGCAAGCTGAACCAAAATAGTATAATAACATTGATTAAAATACTAAAAATTATTCTCCCAAATCAAGCCTCACCTTGGAGGAATCAGACTGTTTCGATGCTCCCCACAAAAAATCACCATACAGCTTATGATTACACCGCGGAAGCCGGTTTATCTTTAGGTAGGAAAAATGCTACTAGTAATAATAAAGGTAGTAAAGATACGACCATCATCGTAAAATCAATACCCCTATGATCCATCAATACACCAATGACCATCGCACCTATTGCACCCATTCCGAAAGCAAAACCAGTTGTTAAACCAGCCATTGTACCAATTTTTGTCGGAACAAGCTCTTGCGCGTAAACCACTGTTACCGAGAAGCTGATCATAATGAGCGTACCGATAATCACTAAAAATATCACGGCTACCCATAATGGTACATAAGGCAACGCTAAACAAAATGGCATCGGAACAACAACGGACAGTACAATAACGTTTTTTCTACCAATTCGATCTGATAATGACCCTCCGAAAAATGTACCAACGACGCCAAATGCCATAAAAGTGAAAATTAAAATTTGGCCAAGCTGAAGACTAACTCCATAATGATTCATTAAATAAAACACATAAAAGCTTGTAATATTAGTTGTATAAAATGATCTCGCAAAAATAATAGTAAATAGTAACGTCAACGCAATGCCTACTTGTTTCTTTGTTAATGGGGGCAAATTCGAAATTAATACTCGTTTTTTCTTTGCCAGACGTTCTTGCTCCAACTGCTTTTTATACCACGTTGCAATTTTACTTAAAAGTAGAATACCTATTGCTGCCACTACTAAGACAATTGCTGCACCACGTTGTCCAAAGATAGCGAAAATATAAGCACTAATTAATGGTGCAAGTGCTTGCCCAGAGTTACCTCCGACTTGGTAAATCGATTGAGCAAGCCCTCTTTTTGAGCCTGCTGCCATAAAGGAAACACGTGAACCCTCAGGATGAAAAATAGCAGAGCCAAATCCTAAAAATAATACTGCAATAATTATTATCCAATATTGTGATGTGAACGCTATTATGGCTATGCCAATAAATGAACTAATCATACCAATTGGTAAAGCATAAGGCATCGGCTTTTTATCGCTAACAAAACCTACAACCGGTTGCAAGGCAGAGGCAAACATATTTAATGCGAACGAAATCAGACCTATTTGTGTGAAAGTTAGCCCTAAATCACTCTTCAATATTGGGAACATCGCCGGAATAACAGCTTGCATCGTATCATTGATAAGATGAGCAACAGCTATTGCAATCATAATTGGATAGACTGGATTGTTTAAATTCTCTTTTTGCTTATTCATGCCACCACCCACTTTCCGATTTTTGTAAATCCTTATTTATAAGAGATCGTCGCATACTATTGACCTTTTTGCACAAGCTATTCATTGAAAATAGCAGTTTTAAGGGAGTTGATTTATGTATGAATATAGACGAATTTTTTAAAGCTGATTTTTGGGAAATGATACTTAGGTCCACCCTTTCCTTCTTTGCATTACTCATCGTAACCCGACTACTAGGAAAAAAACAGCTTGGACAACTTACATTCTTCCACTATACAACGGGTATCACATTTGGTTCCATTGCATCAGAAATAGCAGCACAGGCTGAGACACCTTTTTTAGATGGACTCATTGCCCTCATTTGGTGGAGCGTTTTAACATATTTAATGACCATCATTACCATTAAATCTAAAAAAGCTCGTGTGATTGTTGATGACAAGCCAACAATCCTTATTCAAAATGGAATTATTTTAGAGTCTGCCTTAAAGAAGAATCGTTTGCATATGGATGAATTAGCGATGATGCTAAGAGAACAAGCCGTATTCTCTGTACAAGATGTACAATATGCGTTACTTGAAACTACGGGTAAACTAAGTGTGCTACCAAAGCCTGCTGAACAACCAGCTACAAAACAAGATGTAAAGGCCGATGTTACACCACCAACCTATATACCAACAGAAGTAGCTTCAGATGGGAAGGTTATTTATGAAAACTTAGTTGAACTTGAATTAACTGAAGATTGGCTTATGAAAAAGCTGAAAAAGCAAAATGTCCAATCTGTTGAAGATGTTTATTTTGCTCAGGTTCAAACAAATGGCTCCCTCTATATTAGCATGAAAGATAAAGCAAGACGATCCAGCTCTTAACAGCTTGTATCGTCTTGCTTTATCTATTTCTACAATATCTAATGATGTAACAATGCCGATTCGTTTTTGATGTATAAAGCTTTAAAGCGGCGTCCCCACTCCACTCCTTGCTTAAAAAAATTTTTTAAATCACCCTAGTAACTATGCGAAAATAAAAAATCGCACTTAAGATAATAATTACCTTGAATACGCTTATAAACAAATATCATCAATAATATAAAACCTTATTATCTAATTTAAATAAAAAGCATCAACTCGATAAGAATCTATCAAGTTGATGACGTTTAAAAACAGTACTTATTTGTTTCAACAGACATGGAGTTCTTACTGTAACCATGTGGCTAAGTACACTTTAGTTTGGTATTGGCAGGGCATAATTGCGTCCGGAATCGTCTGAAAGAAGTTATATTTTCGTCATCGATGCGTTTTTCTTCATCGTCAAAATTCCGATACTCATACAAATGATCGTGATAACTAATGTAATAGATAGGCTCCACCAATAATCCGACATCTCCATCGTGCCCCTCATTAATTGAACACCATATACCGGTAATTTCCACGGTGATATTGTCCAAAATGCCCCAATTAAAGCGTCCAAGATTTGTCCAATAAATATGAAAGCAAATGCACATGCTGTTGCTACCACTGTTTTAAAAGTCGCACTCATCATTAATGTCACTGCTATCACAAAGAGCAGCCACGAAAAATACGTGAAAAAACTTGCCATAAGTGATCCTATCTCAAATGTCCCATAAAGCACGACCGTATAGTATACGCTCGCAGCAAAACCAGCTAAAATGCTAATAAAGCTAATAGTACTCATGACGATAAATTTACTCATAAAATAAGCGCCGAACGATATAGGACGAACATACAATAAAGTAGCCATTCCACTTGCTCTTTCTTTACTAATAGTTCCTACAAAAGAAGCTATTAATACGAGTAAACCTATCGTTTGAAATTGCCCAATGGAAGCTTGTAATAGGTCAACTGGCATTAATTCCGGCATCAACATTTCAAAGCCTTCTGGTAAGTTACCAACAGCATTTAAAATATCCATCATGTAATAGTTTGTTAGTGGGTCACTCATACCGAGCAATGCAAATACAAGAGGTATCCATAAAAACTTCCAGCTTCGCCAAGCTTCTCTAAATTCCTTTTGCAGAAGTACAGTAAATCCTCTCATATTTTTCTCACCACCTTCATGAAAATCTCTTCAAGTGATGCTGTTTGTCGCTCCACTTTTCGTATTTTATAAGGACTACTACTTAAATATTGAAGCAGCTCTTGCATACTCGGCTTCGCATCAATAATTTCTATATAAACATTACTGCCCTTTACTTCCCCAATAAGTTCAGATTGACTAGCAAACAGTTTTGCCTCTTTTTCAGTGCTAAATTCTACAACATAATTTGGTTCATCGAAACGTTGTCGAACTTCACGTAATGTCCCCTGTTCTACTAGCTTCCCATCACGTAAAAACAATAATTGATCGGTCATCTCTTCGGCATCATTTAAAATATGCGTCGAATATAATATAGTTGTTTCTTGTTGTAAGCCCTTTAATAAATCAAGAACTTCCCTACGACCTACCGGATCCAATGCAGACACAGGTTCATCCAATAACAGTAATTTAGGCTTATGCACAATTGCCTGGGAAATTCCAAGCCGTTGCTTCATGCCACCAGAAAATGTAGCAATCTTCTTATTTAAAGCATTACCTAGACCTACAAACTCAAGTGTTTTTTGTGCTTCTAATGTTGCTTTTTTTGCAGGCACACCATTTAACTTTGCAGCCATTTCAGTAAACTCTAACGCACTTAACCAAGGATGGAATTGCGGATATTGCGGCAAGAAACCAATATTGGCTCTTACATTACCATCCAGCATTTTCACACTTCCAGAGGTTGGTTTTAATAAACCTGTTAGCATCGATAATGTCGTTGTTTTACCCGCGCCATTAGGTCCAATTAAAGCTGTCGATGTATTTTTTTCTAATGTGAACTCGATTCCGTCCACAACTACTCTCTCTGCAAATTGCTTTGTAAGTCCTGTTACCTGGAATAATATCGTCATGATTGTTTTCTCCCCACTACAAAGTACGCAATCGACCCAATAATATTTGTAAAAATAATAAGAAACACCCATAAAATTTTAGGACCATTTGTTGCATGGATTTTACGCAAATCAACTAGAGCTACAATCATTAAAATAAATTGGACCACAATTAGTGGTGCTATGACTGCCCATGGAATCTTCGCTAACTCCTCCATCATACTGATCACCTCATCTTTGTTATACTATTACTATAACAAAAACTTTTCTAATATGTATAGCACAATTTTACATATTGAGAATGAGCCGCGTTGCTCGCTCCAATCAACCTATCGCATGACATACGCTTTAACAAAATATCACCCAACTTTTTAATTTTATCGATCAACTTTCACGCTTTATCGCCCAACTTTTAATTTCTATCGACATCTACCTTTCAAAAAGAATTAAAAAAGAAGATGTACCAAAGTTGAAAAAACCTTTTCGGTACATCTTCTCATTTATTTGTATAACTTCTGCAAAGCATCCGCCATTTTTGGACGAATTGTTACTTGTGGACGCGCGTTCTTTACAGCCGCTTCCGCTTCCTCTAGAGAATCGGTCATGCCAAGCTCCATTAATACAGCAGTGGCAGCCACTCCTGCGCGACCTCCCCCGCTTCCGCAATGGAAGTACACTTTCTGCCCATTCTCATAGGCAGAAACAATTTCCTTCGCAACTTTTTGAATAGATGGCGCTACTTCTATGTCCTCATCAGCAATCGGCATATGCTTGTACACATATGAAGCCGACTCCTGCTCCTCATTAGATAAGCCATTTACGCGAACATCAATCACGATATCCACCGTTTCTTGTTCAAAAGCTACATCTGCATCTTTCGCACCGCCAAAGAATAATCGATCCTTTACTAATACATCGTAATTTTTCTCCATTGTATGCACGCTCCAAACGACTATTTAAGTAAATGCTTAATATCATCATAGTATGGAAGAGCTGTTAGTGCCCCTGCTTTAGTGGCTGCCAAAGCACCTAGCTTATTGCCAAAGCTTGCACAACGAACAAGTTCTTCCTCTGTTGTAGGTAAACCATTGTAATGAACATCGCGTAATACTCCAGCCATAAATGCATCTCCAGCACCTGTAGTATCTACTGGCACAACCTTTTCTGTCGGTACATGGATAACTTCACCATTTAATACCGCATAAGTGCCATTTTCCCCTACTGTTACTAAAATAACAGGCACTAAATAACTGTTTAATTGCTCAATCCCCTCTTCCAAACTAGTTGTTTCTGTCAGGAAAAATAATTCTTCATCAGTAACCTTTAAAATATCTACTTGCTCAAAAAATGACGTGATCGTTTCACGGCAAACTTGCTCACTGCTCCAACGTAGAGGACGAATATTCGCATCCATTGCGATAATGGCGCCTTTTTCCTTTGCCATCTCTACAGCAGCTCGTGTTGTATCAAGTGCTGTAGGATGGAACATTGTCCCCGAACATACTGTTAAAGCAGATGCATGTTTAAAAGCTGCTTCGTTTAATTGTGTTGCTTCTACTTGTAAATCTGGCGTCTCATCGACATAATCTTTAAAAATTCGCTCACATGCTTCTGTTAAATGTACATAGACACCACTAACACGCTTCGCAGGGTCAAATACAGCATAATCCAAGTTTACCCCTTCTTGTGCAAGACCATCTCGAACGAATTGAGAGCCTTCGTCGTCTCCAGTAATCGTAATTAATGCAGATGGAGCGCCGATACGGCTAATTCCCGCAGCAACATTTACCGTCGCACCACCCATATATTTAGTAAATGATGTATTTGTTACATCATCAGCGATATAGTCAATAAAAGCATCTCCATAAACTAAAATATAATCCTTATCTTCCTTTGTCATTGTTGTCCTCCCGAAACTCTAGTCATTATAGATTAACACGAAATCAGATATCGTATAAAGTTTTAAACTTTCGGAAAAATAATCAAATACAGCTTGGCATAATTACCGCTGTCGCACAGATACACAATGCTTCCAGAATCTACTTTGTGCTTTTGCCTGCATGATGTCGGTCATTTCGATAATGCCACAGGACGTGGCGTTCTTTGACTGAGTTCCTCTATTTCATCGAGGGTTTGGACATCCGATGAAAAAATGTAAAAATGCCGTCAGAATATCACCATTAATTCAAAAACTTGAGTCAGCATTTATCTTTGTTATACTTGCGTATAGAAAGGTAGGGATTTTGACAATGAGTATTACAATTCGACAAGCGCAACCACAGGATGCCCATGCCGTTATACCACTAATTATTGATGCGATTGGTGAAATTGCCAACCGTTTAACAGGAGAACAGACAGCTAAAGCTGTAGAACAAGAACTTACTGTACTATTCAAGCGTGAGGATAATCGACATTCCTATTTAAATACTTATGTTGCTGTTGAGAATGAGCAAGTACTAGGAATTCTTGTTTATTATAATGGTGTCGAAGCCATTCACATGGATGCGAATCTCGTAAAGTGGCTTGAAGAAAAAAATGCGCCATCTGTAATCATCGATAAAGAAGCGCATGAAGATGAATATTATATTGATACTGTTTGTGTAGCACCAGAAGCTCGTGGTAAAGGAATTGGAACATTATTATTACAATTCGCCTTAGAGGAAACACAAAAACGAGGTTATACAAAATTATCATTAAATGTTGAAACAGAAAAAGAGGACGCTCGTCGCCTTTATGAACGTATGGGCTTTGTTATTACAGAGCCGTGGTCCATCATTGATGAACCATTTCATCATATGGTGAAACAATTTTAGGAAGTGAAATAAAAAACATGAAAAAGAATTTAATATATCCTCTTTTGATTGTCATTGCTTCTAGTAGCTACGGTGTACTATCGACAATAGTCAAAGTAGCTATGCAGCATGGCTTTACAACAGGAGAGGCAGTATCGAGTCAATATATTATTGGCTTTATGCTTGTTGCAACTATTTTTATAATTACACAAAGACAATTACCGAAGCTTTCTAAAAAGGGACTGCTTATTTTAGTGTGCGCCGGGATATTTACCGGTACTACAGGGATTGTTTACGGAGAATCATTAAAGTATCTACCAGCCTCTCTTGCCGTAGTAATGCTCTTCCAATTCACGTGGATCGGCTTATTAATAGATTGCGCACTTCATAAACGCTTACCAAGTCGAACTGAAGTGATTTCTATTATTGTATTATTTGCTGGAACTATTTTAGCGGCTGGCGTACTAAATGTAGATTTAAGCGGTATTGCGATTCAAGGCTGGCTACTAGGTTTTGTTGCTGCCTTTACTTTTGCTTGCTTTATCCAATTTAACTCTCGTCATGTGGAAGGTATTACAACTACATCACGCGTGTTGATTGTTTCCTTTGTCGCCCTTATCATCATTAGTATTTTCCTAAACCCTGAAGTTCTTTGGAACGGTAAATTATTTGCCGGTGGTTTATGGAAATTCGGACTAGCACTGGGACTCTTCGGTATTATTTTGCCGATTTATTTATTCTCTATAGCTGTTCCGAAGGTGGGAGGAGCTCTTGCCTCTATTTTAAGTGCTATGGAGTTACCCGTGGCTGTAACTGTTTCAGTTATTGTTTTACATGAACCTTTAACTCTTTTACAAATAGCGGGTATTATTTTGGTTATTCTAGGTATGATGCTACCAACAATACTTTCGCAGCGACGACAAAAGGATAAATCTTTAGAGCCTAATAGTAAGTAAATACTTTCATCTAAATTTAAAAGGGAGATGTATCATTTTTTGATACATCTCCCTTATTTCTGTATTAACTATAAATCAAGCGCTCTATACCTAAACGCTGTAAGTTGTGCGCGTGTCAAGTTTCGTTTGATCTAAAATTGCCGTTTTCATCGCTTAGTACAATGCTATTCACACTTAGTTTAAAGTTGATAAAAGAGATAAAGTCACTTAAGATAGATGATAAATTACCAGCTCTTTTTGTGAAGTCCTACCACATCTATAAATTATTTTTTTCTTTATAGAACATTATATTTACAAGCACATTTAATACTAAAAAAACTAGTATGAATAGACCCCAATATGTAACTAGATTAACATATCCCAACAACATTACTCTATAAATAATTTTATGTATAACTACAGTTAATAGTATTAACATACAATTGATTAAAGATAATGCTATGATTTTTTTCATCTTATTCTTTCCGCTCTATATTAATTATTCTATCTGACCATTCAGCTACTTCCTTATCATGAGTTACGCAAATAATAGTTTTCCCTGAAGCTTTTAAATGCTTAAATAAATTCAAAATAACTTCTTTATTTAAATCATCAAGATTTCCTGTTGGTTCATCTGCTAATATTATTTCGCAAGGTTTTAGCATTACTCTGGCTATAGCAATCCTCTGTTGTTCACCACCACTTAACTGATAAACTTTCTTTTCTAAATATGTAGCATTCAAGCCGACTTTTTCTAAATTATTTATCATTATTTCATTACTAAAATTGTTACTATACGCCTGTGAAATTAGTAAGTTATCTTTAACTGTTTCATTATTCATTAACACATAATTTTGAAATATATATCCGAATTTATGCCTTCGCAAATACATAGTAACTTTACGATTTGGATTTAAATGACCATCTATAGAAACAGTACCTTTTTCAGGCTTATCTAATAGACCAATCATATTTAAAACAGTCGTTTTTCCTGCACCACTTTCACCCATAATAGATACAAATTCTCCTTTATCAATGCTCAATGAAAAATTTGTAAGTATAGTTTTCCCCAAAAAACTTTTACTTATATTTTTGAGTTCAATCATTAGATACTCAATCCCCTTTTACTACTTTGTTTGTATTTTTCTCGTTCGAAAATTTGGCGAATATATACAAAAACAGCAGTTCTAAAAATAAAGTTCCTAAAAGTAATAAGATAACATTAGTACTTTTGAAGAAATAAAACACCAATACAGCTGCAAAAAAATTAGAGAGACTAGTTATAAGAATAATAGTTTTATTTCGTTTCCAATAAGAATAACCGAACAAATATTTAAGGGTTAATTGATAAAGATGTGCATTATAGTAAGACCAAATATATGCAATAAAAAGTATAAATGAAAATATAATAACAATAGTTAAACCAATTAGTTGTTGAAACAATTCCCACTTTAGTTCAATTATTTCATCACTTGCTTCGTCATAAACAGATACTACGCTATTTATTTCTTTAGCGTTTGCTTCTTCTAACGATGTAGAAATATTTTCATAGGCATTTCCATTCGAATTATCTAAGAAAAATAATGAATGTGTCGTATACGCACCTATGGTAGAGGTATCTAAGCTATCAGTGTATAAAATAGCGACAGGGTCTATAACTCTATTTTTTTGGTTTCCTCTATAATTACTATATGTAAAATATTCTTGTCCTTTTTTTGTATAGATTATATTAATTTTTAAATCGTCTATTTTCTTTTCAAGTAATGGTTGAGCGAGTTCTTTATTATACATATTGACAATTTCAACGCTTTGGAAATAAAACCAATCTCGATACGAATTCACAATATGCTCTTCGATAACATTTAAATGTTCAGGCACTAATACATTCAAGGTATTTTTATCCTCATGCAACTGCTTAATAATCGACACACCATTACTACTTTGAATCGGGTTGACTTTGAGATAATTTTCATCTATAACAATACGTCTTCCCTGAGGGGTATAAAGATCATTTGTATTTTTAATACCTAACATATAGCTATATATAGGTTTTCCATCTTTATAATTAATAACACTAAATTTTTCGGCTTCTATGAGAAAGGCCTGGTTATTTTTTTTGATTTTTTCATAAAACAGACTTAACCTATCGTTTAAATCTCTATCGAGTTTTAAATTATCCGAAATACTATTATTTAGCACACCTACTTGAATACGAAATACATTTTGAGTGTCATCCCAGTAACTTAAACTATTTAATTTATTGGTTAAATTATTATATTTCATAAAAGAAAAACTAATCATACTAAAAAGAACAATAGATACTAATGTCTTTAAAATAATAGACATCCACTGAATCTTTCGAAATGGTAAAGCACCTTTAACACTATAACGATATTTATTAAATTTAAAAATTAATAATATACCTAGTAATGTAACAAATAGAAGAATCATTAAAATCAAAATATTCACTAGTATGAACAGTGGGAAAAAATCTTTTAAAAAGTACACGTGTTTAAAAATTACGGAAAATATAATTAATCCCATTGTGACTAATGTGAATACAATGGACAAGAACCACAAAAAGGGACTAATAAAAGAACATACAATTTTTACTTTTGAATACCCCCATAAATTATATAATAATAACGTTTTCCGTTTTTGAATTAAAAAATAAAATATCCCTATTGTATAAATAACAAAAGAAAAAATAACAATCATTAATAAAGAAATATTTGCTAATGCTAAACTACTTATCTTTTCTTGTTTAGTTTGTATGTTACCGTATGGTGAGAATTCTTTAGTAAAAGAATGGAGGATTTCTTTATCTACACTACTCAAATAAAATTCATTGTTTAATCCTATATTTTTTATTTGTTTAAAATCATATATATGAACTTTCCAATTAGATAGTGGAAAGTAAAAAATACCTGATTGGTTTTTTTCATCTTCTTTCGAGTAATTAGCGATAAAACGCTTTCCAATCGGAAATCCTCCTGATTTTAAATTTATATAAGAATCTTTTAAAACGTTCGTAGAGTAAATATTTAAAGAATTTTCGCTTATAAAATTATATTGAGAAATATTAATATTATTTTTCTTAGAAAATTCAACTAAATGTTCAGTAAATTCATTAACGTTGAAGTTTAATTTAGCATAACTATAATCAATCATAACAATTTGATTTCTTTTATATAAAAAATCAACTACTTTATTATTCGAAAATAGTGAAAAACTGAATAAATTTGATGTGATTATCACAATAGTTAAAAATAGATATATTATTTTTTTCATGAATATATCCTTTCAATAAACACAAAGTATAGAGAAAATCCCTACACTTTGTATTTGTTTAATATTTATTTAGTATCCCAACCTGCTGTATTACCCCAAAGTGAAGTTTTAACCCATATATATGCTAAGTTACCTGGTGCTTCCCATTCACTTTTACGTTTGGTACTCCAATTACCTGCGGCTGACATATGTGCTTTTGAAGGATGGTTGTACTCCGAGGAATGACGATCCAATCCCCAGATTACTTCCCATGTACCGCCTCCAGCTTTTACAGGTTTTCTAACGATATTATTAGTATCATCCACTAGGAAAGAACCTGTTTCTTCTTGGGCTATTAATGCATCCAAGTCAATACCGCCTCCATTTGTAGGTAATTCTTCTGCCAAAGCTCCTTTTGCTGATACACTTAAACATGTACAAACTGCTAATCCTGCTATAATTCCACGAAACGATTTTTTAATCATTATAAAAACTCCTTTACTAAGATGATTAGGACATACATAAAAATAAATTTTATAGATGTCCTTTTTTCAAATCGTAGCACCAATTTCAGAATAATCAAAATCAATATTTGCGTGCTTTTGAGAAAATTTTGATAATTAGATAAGTTCAGATAAACAAAATTGTTTCTGCTAAAATCCCATGAAACGATCTTTAAATCATTATAAAACTCCTTTACTGCAATATTTAGACATACATAAATTAAACTTTATAGATTTCCTCGTTTTAATTTCCAACAAGTATTTCAAAAACACCAAAATCAATCTTTGTTCACTTTTGAACATATTTTGATAATCTATTCTCAAAGTCCCCAAAACCGAGACTACTCGCTACTTTAAAGCGTTTTCGACTCTAGATCACTTATACCTCGGTATAAGTGCGTCCGGAATCGGCTTTGTGCCTGCACAAAGCCGATTCCGTGACATTCGCCGGAGGCTTTAACTTCTTTCAGCGGGTGTTTGGGCACTCGCTGAAAGAAGTTAAACGCCATTGCTATCTAGTATTTTCTTAGCTATGAGGAATCTAATTATAATTTTTTAATTATTCTAACATTAATGTAAGGTCTCCGGATTATACTGCTATATGTAAGTTTTTCACTATTAGGGAGGGGGAAGATTATGCAGAAAACACGTATCTTCGGCTTTTTACTTGTGCTGATGGTTGTTGTATTAGCTGCTTGTAGTAGTGATAGTAAGACTTCTACAAAAGATGCTACAGATAACAAAAAATCCGATTCTGAAAAGACCGATGTGGCAGCTACACCATCTGGAAAGCTTGTGATCTATACAGGGCGCGATGAGGAAATGGTACAAAAGGTAATCGATCAGTTTAACGAAAAGTACCCAGACATTGAAGTGGAATTTTTAACAATGGGTGCGCAGCAAATTTTAGAACGCCTACGTGGTGAAAAAGCTAATCCTCAGGCTGATTTTTGGTGGGGCGGTACGCAGTCTGCACTAACTGTCGGCGCCAATGAAGATTTACTTCAAGCTTGGAAGCCTAGCTTTAACGACTCCATTGATGCGGCTTATAAAGATGCAGATGGTCGTTGGTTTGGTGAAATGTTACTACCAGAAGTTATTATGATTAACAGTGATGTATTAAAGAAAGAAACGGGCCCACAGGATTGGGATGAGTTATTAGATCCAAAGTGGAAAGATAAAATTTTAATTCGAGGTGTATTGGCTTCTGGGACGATGCGTACGATTTACTCATCTATGATTTTACGTCAAGGCGCAGATTCACCTGAGAAGGGCTACGATTGGTTATTAAAATTAGATGCCAACACGAAGGAATATACACAAGATCCAAATGCACTTTATTTAAAGATGACACGACAAGAAGGCAGCGTTTCTTTATGGAATTTGCAAGATATTTTATTAAAGAAATATACGACTGATTATCCTTTCGATTACATTTATCCGAAAAGTGGTGCACCGATTTTAGTTGATGGTGTTGGTGTTGTAAACAATGCCAAAAACTTAGAAAATGCAAAGCTCTTCACAGAATTCATATTTGAAAAAGGTATGGTGACTCAACTAGCCCACGATTACTATCAAATTCCTACTCGCTCAGATATCGATAAAGCAGCAATGCCTGAGTGGTATAAAGAATTAGATTTAAAAACTTTTGATATAGATTGGCAGCTCATGACTGAAAAAGAAGCTGAGTGGATGGAGCATTGGGATAACAATATTAAAGGCCGCGGAAAAAAGTGACCGATGACTAAAAAGTTATGAGCTGGCCCTATGTTGCTAGGAATAACATTTGTTAAAACGTATGCCTTTTATCTTCATTCAGTAGAAGACTCCCACCTCTAAAGATGTTGAGATGAATGCGGATGCGTTTTATGGGGTGTCCAAACATCTAAGGAATGAATTGTGCTGGCACAATTCAAAATCCGGACTCAATTACGCCAAGGCGAAATTGATAAAGGTTGATTGGAGTGGAGACTGGGCGACTCCTTGGGGATCAGCGATAGAGGAACGAAGGCTAAAACCATCACATCCTGTGATAACGCCTTCGTGACCAACATCATGTTGGCCCGAGACCCTGGAGCGAGCAACGCGAGTGAAGCGGCTCATCGGACGCCCCCAGGAAAGCGCCCAGTCGGAACGGAAATCAACCTTACATTATGGTGATGAGCCTTTAAATATCATAAAACATCTACGAATATTGTTCATGTTTATAAGCCTCGAGTATATTTTGCTCGAGGCTTCATGCAACTAATTTTCTAACGAGAAAGGAGCATTTCAGTTGAAAAGTGTCAAAATAGAAAATGTCTCTAAGAAATTCGGTCAAATTCATGGCGTAAAAGATTTAGATCTTCATATTAAAGCTGGTGAATTTTTCACGTTCCTCGGTCCAAGTGGTTGTGGTAAAACGACAACACTAAGGATGATAGCCGGATTTTATTACCCAACGGAAGGAAAAATTCTTTTTGATGATTTCGATGTGACAAGGCTTCAACCTAATAAACGGAACATAGGGATGGTGTTTCAAAATTATGCCCTCTTCCCACATATGACGGTAGACGAAAATATCGCCTTTGGATTACAAGTCCGGAAATTTTCAAAGGCGGAGATCAAGCAAAAAGTTGACCGTATTAGAGGGCTTGTCCATTTATCGCAATATGGTCATCGGAAAATTAATGAATTATCAGGTGGGCAGCAGCAACGGGTTGCATTGGCAAGGGCGCTTGTCATAGAGCCTGATATTTTATTATTAGACGAGCCATTGTCAAATTTAGATGCTAAATTACGCGAAGAAACGCGCATTGAAATAAAACGTATTCAATCTGAGCTCGGTGTTACAACCATCTATGTTACGCATGATCAAATGGAAGCTATGTCCATGTCAGATCGGATAATGGTCATGGAAAATGGGAACGTCAGACAAATCGGTACGCCTCAAGAGATTTATAATCGACCTTCAAACCGCTTCGTAGCAGATTTTATTGGTGAGACAAACTTAATTGAGGCGACAATCGATGCTGTTAATGATGACGATATACAAGTAAAAACAGCGAGTGGACTTGTTCTCACTGGGCGAAAGCAACAAAGCTCCCCCACTTTAACGCATATGATTGGAGACAAAGTGTTTATTTCTATTCGTCCTGAATCTATTCATCAAGGTACTGGTGAAAACACATTAACGGGTAAAATCACTTTTGTTGAATTTACAGGAATTAGTGTGAACTACATTGTGGAATGTCTAGATTTTTCACTAAAAGTAATGATTATTAATATGAATGGTCAATTCAAAAAAATTGGTGAAGAAATCACTCTAACTATAGCCCAAGATTCACTGTATTTTTTAGGAGAATAGGAGGGTACCAACATGGAAAAAACACACCACAATCCTTCTGAAGGAAACGCATGGACACGTCTAACTAGCTCGAATTGGTTTGTCTATATTTTAGTTGCGCCTTTATTTTTAGTGTTGTTTGCCTATGTGGTATACCCGTTCTATCAAACGTTTAAAGAAAGCTTTTCTAGTGATGATGCGCTCTCTAATTATAAAAACTTTTTTAATATAGCTAGCCCAGCAAATATAGAGGCTTTGTGGACTAGTATATATATATCCGCTATCAGTGTTATTTGTTGTGCAATCGTCGGTGTAACCATGGCCTTTCTTCTGGAACGCTATAATTTCCCAGGTAGACGGATACTCTCTGTTTTAGTATTGGTACCTATGGCTCTTCCGCCACTAGTAGGTGTACTGTCCTTTACATTTTTGTATGGAGACAGTGGTATTTTCCCACGTGCATTTCAGCACCTATTCGGTTTAGAGCAAGTACCCTTTTCATTAAAAGGCATATGGGGGGTTATCGTAGTACATACATTCACTATGTACACTTACTTCTACTTAACCGCCTCAGCAGCTATAAAAGGTCTTGATCCAGCTTTAGAAGAAGCTGCTACTAGTTTAGGTGCCGGGCGTATTCGGGTATGGACAAAGGTTATTTTGCCCATGTTAACACCTTCGATTGTTGCCTCATCCTTACTCGTATTTATGATATCTATGGCGTCTTACACTGCACCTTTAATGTTCGGTGTCGAACGCACAATGACCATGCAAATCTATTTATCACGTACGAACGGGAATTTAGATATGGCAGCGACACAATCTATGATCTTATCCTTTGTGTCCATTACCTTTTTAATTGTGATGCGCTGGTATCAAAACCGCCGAAATTATCAAAACCTTAGTAAAGGTATTAGTGTTCATCGTTCTGAAGTGTCATCAAGAGGCATGAAAGTTATGGCAACTATTGCGTCTTTCATAGGCACATTAATTTTAATTTTGCCGATTTTAGTGCTTATATTAATTTCATTTTCCGTTGATGGTGCATGGAAAACGCAAATTCTCCCAACAGACTATACATTGGATCATTATCAAGTACTTTTTACAGATGAACGGACGTGGCGACCAATTTGGAATTCCGTTCGAATGGGGATCGTTGCAACACTTGGCAATATAGTTTTCGGTGTTGCGGCAGCCTATGCAATGGTTCGGTTAAACTTCAAAGGTAAAACATTACTAGATATTTTAATCATGGTTCCTTGGGCATTGCCGGGAACGGTTGTAGCTGTCAATTTGATCGCAGCCTTTAGTACAGAAAATATCTTCGCCTTGAATCAAGTTCTTGTCGGGACATTCTGGATCTTGCCGTTAGCTTATTTTATTAGACATTTACCTCTTGTTTTCCGCTCGACATCGGCATCACTTGTTCAATTAGATCAATCTATCGAAGAAGCATCACGGAGTTTAGGTGCAACATGGTGGTATTCATTTAGACGTATTGTACTTCCCCTTACCTTTACAGGCATTTTGGCAGGTACGCTACTAGCACTTGTTCAAAGCTTTGGCGAATTCGTAGCGTCCATTCTTATTTACAGTACGTCGACCATCCCATTATCAGTGGCGATATTCCAAAAACTATATTCGTTTAAATTTGGAACTGCTTGTGCATATGGCGTCTTACAAATTTGTTTAATTTTAATTGTGCTTATTATTTCTGAGAAGTTATCTAAAGGCAGTGCTGGTTCGGCCATATAACTGCTAATCTAATAGGAGGCCATTCATATGTTTGAAGATTTCCGCAACAAAACACAGCAAGAGGATGGGATGATCTTCCCTTCTAATATTTATCGTAAAATTGTCTTACAGCCGGCTTACGATGAAGCCAAGAAAAACTTTTTAACATTTATGCTACAAATCAATATTGCACACTTAAAAATGTTAGAAGAACAGGGACTAGTCAAAAAAGAAGAAGCTAAAGAGATTGGTATCGCTCTAAAAAAACTAGACTTGAACTATTTTCGTATAGAGGATTACAGCCCGCGATACGAAGATTTGTTTTTCCGCATCGAAAATAAATTAATAGAGCTTGCTGGCGATATTGCAGGAAATCTTCACATTGGTAGAAGTCGTAATGATATGGGCATTGCCATTTATCGAATGACTTTGAGAAAAAAATTGTTATTGCTTATGCGTGAATTACTGACATTACGGGATGATTTAATTGCAGCTGCTGAGGAACACGTTGATACGATTATGATTGGCTATACACATACGCAGCAGGCACAGCCGACAACCTTTGCACATTATTTGAAGGCTGTCATTGATCAACTTGAACGCGACTTTGAACGTTTACAGCATGTCTACAAAACGGTGAATCGTAGTAGTATGGGAGCAGCGGCATTAACAACAACTGGCTTCAATATTAATAGAGAGCGCATGCGTGAGTTATTGGCCTTCGACGATATTATCGAAAATGCGTGGGATGCGGTTGCTGGTGCAGATTATATCGCAGAGGCAGCGAGTATCGTTCAGCTTGCGGCTCTTAATCTCGGCCGTACATCCCAGGATTTTCTACTATGGGCTACACAGGAATTCAATGCATTTACGTTGGCGAGCCCGTACGTACAAGTTAGCTCAATCATGCCACAAAAGCGCAATCCAGTTTCAATAGAGCATACACGTTCATTGCTATCAGCGGTTGTAGGTGACGCTAGTACTGTATTACAGATGGTACATAATACACCATTTGGAGATATTGTAGACACAGAGGATGATATGCAACCATATTTATGGCGCGCCATCGACCGTTTAATAGGTATTTACAAACTATTTGGTTCGTTAGTTGTCACGATGGATGTCAACAAGAAAAAGCTAAGAAGTCGAGCAAACAATAGCTTTGCCAATGTCACAGAACTTGCCGATACGTTAGTGCGTTCTGAAGGGATTTCATTCCGCCAGGCACATAGTATTGTTAGTAAATGTAT
This sequence comes from Lysinibacillus sp. NPDC097214, assembly GCF_050277945.1. NCBI lineage: Bacteria > Bacillati > Bacillota > Bacilli > Caryophanales > Bacillaceae > Lysinibacillus > Lysinibacillus sp. NPDC097214. The sequence continues at coordinate 18,769 of NZ_JBNNSS010000013.1, read as the reverse complement.
TAAAGTATTGCTCTCTCATGGGGAGGAGTCTTTAGCAAGTCTTACATGGGGTCTTACCAATACACAATCCAAATTAATTACTGGTAAACCATTAAAAATTTCTGAGGAAGATTTTTATAACACATTAAAACCAGAATCCTTCGTTGGTGTACGTACATTACCTGGTGGTCCAGCGCCAGTAACGATGAAAGCGTCTCTTGAACGCTCCAAGGCAAATTCTCAAAATCTTTATGAGTGGATTCGTTTGAAGGAATTTAAGATTATTGAGGCAGAAAAACAATTAACCGTATTTATAGAGGAATGGAATCAATGATGGGATGGCTACTAATTATTGACGGTGGTGCTACAAAAACGGCATGTGCGCTCGTACATGCCGAGTCTGGCGAAATAAACTATACACATTCAACAAGTGGCTCGAATTATCAAGCGATCGGAGCTACATCTGCTACAGAAATAGTGCAAGCCTTATTAGCAAATGTACAGGACTTTTTGCAAAAGCAAGCTGATTCCACTATTGCTGTAGCTACCTTTGCAATGGCTGGGATTGATTCTCCCAAAGATCATGAAATCGTATCAGCAATCATTCATAGCGCCGTATCAGCATTACAGCTAAAAATAGATACGCTTATTATAGAAAATGATGCGCAAGCCACTTTACTTGGTGTTACTGCTGGACAGGCAGGCGCATTACTCATCGCTGGAACAGGAGCCATTGCTTACGCATTTACCGGTACACAAATAGTACGTGCAGGTGGCTGGGGGCATCGTGCAGGAGATGAAGGCAGTGGCTATTGGCTAGGGCAAGAAGTAATACGCGCCATTTTCCGCATGGAAGACGGACGCGGTGAGCCGACCCTATTAAAAAATGCTGTCTATCATCACTTACACATACAAGATGTTACAGAGCTAGCCACATGGCTATTCCGCCCATCTTACACGAACGCGCAGCTTGCAAAAATGGGGGCATTTTTAGCAGATGCCGTGACCAAAAAGGATTCATGTGCCATCCAAATATCAATGCGTGCTGCCCATGAATTAGCGCTCCTTGCATGTGCCGTGTTGAAAAAAATCGACTATCAAGGCGAAGCATTTAGCCTTTATTGTAATGGTGGTGCCATTAAGCATAATCCATTAATTTTTAAAACTTTTTCACAAGAAATGAAATCGATGTATCCACAAATTGAAGTTTCTCTATGTCAGCATCAACCTATCCATTATCTTATGGAGCGTACAAAAAGGGCCTATGACAATCTGTAATGTCATAGGCTCTTCATGTTGTGAAAAAACTATTATGTTCAATGAAATTAAGGTGTCTATATTATATGAGTGACATGCCAAAAGATCACGCTATGTGAAGTGATTGATTGGAGTGGAGACTGGGCGACTCCTCGGGGATTAGCGTCACAGATGAGACCCTGGAGCGAGCAACGCGAGTGAAGCGGCTCATCGGACGCCCCCAGGAAAGCGCCCAGTCGGAACGGAAATCAACCCCTCGTTTTGCAGAATAGTCATTCTTTATTTAACTGCAATGTCATAAGCTCTTTATTTTTAGCAAATATCATTAAAGCGCCATTTTTTTCAATTCATTTGTCGTGAAATATAAATAGCTGTCCTTCACAAATAAATCCTTCGTTTCTTCCCTATTTAACATTTGTTCTCCGCTTCCATCCGGGCGAATCTTCGTTAAATACGCTCCGTGTGAATAATTACTAAAATATAGCCAACCATCCGCATAAACAACGTACTGCGCACGTGAATTAGAAATGCGTTTCGATTTACCTGTTTCTAAATCAAGCACGTACAATTTATTATCATCAGAAACATTACTATAAAATATTTGTTGCCCTACCTGTGCAGCAAAATCTACATTGTGAAAGTAGTTATACTTTGTACTTGTGGCTTTCGGGTAGTCTCCAGCAATCCACGTATGGTCTTTTGCCATCGTTCGATCATCCACTAAGAAATATTGATAGCGTACCGCCCCTTTACGATCAGGCACCGGATCATTCCATGTAGTATCGAGGTGGTACCATTGACCATCCAACTTTACTAAATTCCATGCATGCCCTTCCTGGCCGACATAGCCTACGATATATTTTGTTTCTATCCCTAGCTTTTGTAACATCGAATGAGCCAGCAATGCATAGCCCTGACAAACGCCACCATGTTCCGCAAGCACTGTATAAGCGCTATGTGGACTTGAATTCGTTTGATCCGTATAGGCAGTATTGGCAACGATATAATCATTGACAGCCCTAACCGTTTCTACATCACTTAATGATTTTTTATGAATAGAGGCTACAACCTCTTGAACATTCATTTCAACAAATGCCGATTGCTCTGGTGTCATTAAATAACTTTGCTCCCCAAAGATTTTGGCCGTTCTTCCTCCATATTCAAAACGAATTGAGTGTTTACTAATATGCCCATATACATAATCATCTCGTTTAATAGCATTTTCATAGGCTTCTTCTACTAACTGTTCAATTCGCTGTGTATTGCCTTTATATTGAATCTCAAACGTAGGTGAAAAACTACTGTAGTACGCATACATCGCATCAGCCATTTCCTTTGCGTTTGTTACAACTAACTTTGCTTCAGGTTTTTTGACTGCAGGAGCTGTAACGGCTACTCCTTCTTTTGGCTGTTCTTCTATAGGTGTGGCCGTTTCAATGGAGGTATTCTCAGAAAGTTTAGCAGTAACGTCTATTATTTTTTCCTTTGTTGAATGAAGCATCGTTTCTATCTCATCATTATTTGCCCAAGTTATCACTTGTTGTACAACTGCCTTACCAGCAGTATAAATAGGGTCAATAAAAATAATGATCATTACGATAATGGCTAACTTTTTCCACAAAATCCTCACCTCCAACCGTTTTCCTGTATTCATTATATACAAAAAAAGCACAAAGAACTCAGTTGGAGGTCCTTTTGTGCTTTCATTTTATCAATAGATAAGGATATTCTTATTTAATTTTAAGTTTCTGTTCTTTGCCCTTAACATTATAAACTAAATAATTATCTTTCATTCTTAAATCTGTAACTGCTTGCTTCACGAGCATCTCAGTTTTTAATGTTTTTAGATTTAATTTTGTTAAGTAGCCACTGTTACTGTAATCGCTGAAATATAAAAAGTCATCTACTCCTGTAATATACAAGGCACGTTTATCCATAACCTTTGTTTTCTTACCACTCGCTAAATCTAGCTTATACAATTTATCTTTATCTGCTGTATTACTAAAGTACAGTGTATGATTAACTTGATATGCAAAATGAACATTTAGCATATAGTTATATTTTGTACTTGTTGCAGTTGGATAATTGGATACTATCCATTTATGATCTTTCTTTAGTTGTGCATCCGTTACTAAAAAATAATCGTACGAAGAAGCCCCGAAACGATTTGGTAATGGATCATTCCATGTTGTATCTAAATGATACCAGTACCCATCAACCTTTACTAAATTCCATGCATGTGCCTCGTTACCATTAACAGTACCAACAACATACTTTGCATCGAATCCAGCTTGTTCTAACATTTTATAAGTCGTTAACGCATAACCCTGACACACAGCTTGACCTTCCATTAACAATGCATAAGCGCTATGGGGACTAGCCTTTGCTTTAGTACCATATGTAGTATTTGACACGATATAATCATTAATCGCTTTTACTTTTTCGAATTCTGTCATTGAAGGCTTAATAATCGTTTTTAATAGTTGATCAACCTTTTTTTGTACCATTGCTTCTTGTGTTTGGTTTGTCAAATACTTCACTTTAAACGTCACATTGCCTGTTGAGTCTGCAGAAATAGTGGTACTTTCCATATGACCACTCGCATAGACTGCTTGCTCCTGTGCTTTTTCAAAGGACTCCATAAATTTCTTTTTGAAATCTGTCATTGGTCCACTATATGTAATGTTAATTTCAGGAGCGAAATTATTTAATTGCTTTACGATTTCTGTTGTGAATTGATCCCAAGTTGTTACGTTAGTATTAGCTACTACATGATAAGCAATCGCTGGGGAAGTATTTACTGAACGAGCGTCTGCATGTTGAGCATAGACTGCTGTTGGACTTAACATCAGCAATGCCGCTCCGCTTATCAACCATTTTTTCACAATAAATCACCTTCCCATTTGTTATATTCTTGTAATTAGAATAACAAAGAAAGTAACTACGAATCTATCGGACAAGTTCACTAACTATGACTTTTAACTGTATAACCAATAAACTTCAAATAGGTATAAACTCCTTTAAATACAAAATAAGTATCGAATAAAACTATATTTTTGTACAAAAATAAAAACTCACCTGTTTTAGTGAGTTTTCTAAGCCATTTTCTATCGAGCAGGCTTCTCTTTATGTTAACGACTTTTTACTACTAAATTAACGGCCTCTTGAATAACTTCATTCATTTTCTCGCCATCACCTTCAGCATTTTGTACACATTCTAAAAGATTCGTACTAACAATGACACCAACTGTGCGATCTACTGCTGAACGTACAGCCGATAATTGAGTTATGACTGCCTTACAGTCCTTTTCTTCTTCCATCATTTTTAAAATTCCACGTAGCTGGCCTTCCATGCGCTTTACACGATTTTTTACTTGATCTGAATATTCCATCATCATTGCTCCTTCTTTCTATACTCGCTACGTTCTTGAGTTATTATTCTTTATCCTATTACAAAATAAAATCTGTAGCTATTTTTTCCTTGGTTTTAAATAATTCATAAGCATTGTAGCAATAATTGCCCCTGCATTTGTTATTTCATCATACTGTATCACTGTATTTTTCTTTATTCGTAACTGACCTATCTCTACCTCAAAAATTGGACACTTTCTTTTAAGTGCTGCGACTAGCATATTTGTGTCGTAGTCATATCGTTCACCTTTTACTTTCATCAGCCATGGTAGTTCCTTTATAGAAATAAACCGTAAACCTGTTTGTGTATCCACTAATTTTCTATGATAAAGGATTTCAAAAAACAAACTTGTTGTACGATTACCCCAATATGATAAAAACGTACTGTCCGAAGAATGGAAGTTACGTACTCCTAACACAATTCCTTCAGAAAAGACCTTTGTCATCGTTAAAACGAGCTTTACATCTTGTATAGTATGTTGCCCATGAGCACCTACTGTAATAACACCTTGAAGCATACTTCTTTGCGACCTTACATAGGCAAAGGCCGTTTTTAGTGCGGCTCCCTTACCAATATTGTGGTCATGCTCTAGTACTCGACAACAATCAATATTTTTTAACTCTTCAAATACACTGGCATATTTTTGATCGCTGCCATCATTGACAATAATAATTTGGCTAATGGTGGTCGCTAATAATTGATGGACATAGGTTATAAGTGACTGTTGTGGATTATAGGCTGGTATTATTGCTGCTATATTTTTCATCATTTCTATCCCCCGGATAACATGAAACTTTGGCAGATGCACTTTTTGTAATCACTACTTCAAACCTCTACAAATCTCCTTATATCACATAGTATCACTTAACGAGGACAATTCAACAATAACGGTATTTTCCCGATATATGAAAAAAGAGGACTTTTATGATTCATCACCAAAAGTTAGGAATGGCATTGTTCAAAACATATGCCATATATAAGTTGATCTTCGTTACGACTGGGCGACTCCTTGGGGATCAGCGTCACAGATGAGACCCTGCAGCGCAGCGAAGCGGCTCATCGGACGCCCCCAGGAAAGCGCCCAGTCGGAACGGAAATCAACCCCACGTTATGGTCATGAGCCATTTTTATGAAAGAGGTGAGTGCTATCGTCATTCAATATGATATTCTCCAAGATCAATGTAAGAAATTAAAAGCTTTGTCCTTCATTAAATTGGCTAAAAATTTACAGGATGCTAGCTCTCTCGCCACGTCAAAGCCAGCTCTATCTTTACAAAAATCCCTCCTTGTATTGGAGGAAATTTTATATGAGCATTATAAACTAGAAATGGATGCAGAACCAAAGCTAAAAAACATTCGATCATTACTCAATAATCGTAGCTTTGTTGCAAAAATTCATCCACGTCGCATTTATTTACTAATGAACCTTGTAAACAAAATGACATCTAGTAATAGTAGTGAGATTGTGGAAGCAAAGGTCGCAAAAATTGTTCTAGATTATATAAGTGATATTGTAGAATGGTTTATTAAACGCTATGACAGTAGCTTAAAGGCAAAAATGATTCGCATAGCTCCTAGTTTTGAAGATATAACTTCAATTTTTGATGTAAATATGCTTCTTCAAGATAACCAATCACCCGAGGCCTATAAAAGTGCCGCAAACTGGTTTGAGCTTGCAGCAAAACAAGGGAATGCAAGTGCTCAATATAATTTAGGTGCTCTTTATAATCAAGGCCGTGGTGTTAAGAAAGATTATACAGTTGCAAAAATGTGGTATGAACGCGCCGCTGCTCAAAATGATGCAAATGCACTTTATAGTCTAGGCGTGCTGTATCATTTAGGTCATGGTGTTGTACAAGACTATGAAGAAGCCACTCGCTATTATAAAGCTGCTGCGGATTTAGAAAACGCAGATGCACAGTACAACCTTGGGGTCCTATACAACCAAGGACTTGGTATGCCACAAAATTTTGCGGAAGCTGCAAAATGGTACATGCTAGCAGCCAATCAAGGGAATACAAGTGCTCAAAATAACCTTGGATTCCTTTATCACAACGGAACTGGCGTCGAGCAAAGCTATGAGGAAGCTATAGCCTATTTTGAAATGGCCGCATTAGCTGGTGATGCAAGTTCTCAGTATAATCTTGGCTATATGTACCTTAAAGGTCGTGGCATCTCACAAAATTTTGAAGAAGCTGCGCAATGGTTCCATTTAGCTGCACTTCAAGACCATACAAATGCAGAATTTCAATTGGCAATGTTATACAACACTGGTCAAGGTATTCCTCAGGACCGCATAGAGGCAATAAAATGGTTTAAGCTCGCAGCACATAAAGGACACTTAAACGCTCAATACTGTCTCGGTGTACTCTATGTCAAAGAAAACGATATACCTTCAGCTGAAAAATGGTTACAGTTAGCCACTAATAATGGACATATAAGTGCAGGTTTTGAGCTTGGACGTATTTATGTATACCAACTTCAGCAACTAGAGAAAGCGCTCCCTTACTTCCAAGCGGCTGCCGAAAAGGGTTATGCTGATGCTCAGTACGAGCTCGGATTATTATATGAAGCTGACTTGAATTATGATGAAGCAGTAAAATGGTGGAGAGCCGCTACGGATCAGTCCCATATTCAGGCTGAATATCAATTAGGGTTATTATATGAGCACGGATTGGGAATCGAGCAGGACTTAGAAGAGGCACGACGCTGCTATCGACTAGCAGCCATCCAAGGGCATTCAGGTGCTCAATATCAGCTCGGTAATTTATTTGATAAGGGAAAAGGTGTTGCACAGGATTACACCGAGGCAGCAAAATGGATTGAACAAGCTGCCGCTAAGGGGCATGCCAAAGCACAGTATCAATTAGCTCAAATGCATAGCCATGGACAAGGGGTACCGAAGGATTTTGCGAAAGCAGCCCAACTGTATCGACTAGCTGCCAATCAAGGGCATCAAAAAGCCCAATTCCAGCTCGGTATGCTTTACAAAAAAGGACATGGTGTCGCGCAGGATTATACAGAGGCAACAAAATGGCTTAAGAAATCTCTTGAAAATATAAAGTAAATGGCTCATCACCATAGCGTAGAGTTGATTTCTTCTAGGTTACTCATTCCTACGTCGAGCGTCGAGATTTTCTTCGCTTTCGCACAGATACCTTGCTACATGCTATATGAAGTAGTTGATTGGAGTGGAGGCTGGGCGACTCCTTGGGGATCAGCGATATAGAGGAACGAAGGCTAAAAGCATCACGTCCTGTGATAACGCCTTCGTGACCAACATCGTGTTGGCCCGAGACCCTAGAGCGAGCAAAGCGAGTGAAGCGGCTCATCGGACGCCCCCAGGAAGCTCTGCTCTGTGCGAAAGCGAAGCGTCAGCAATTGTTTTATCTGTGCGAAAGCGTAGCGACAGCAACAACAAAGCGCCCAGCCGGAACGGAAATCAACCCCTCGTTTTGCAGAAATGACACTTTATTTAATATAACACCTTAGTTTTTCAATATCATAAATACCGTGTACCTCGTAAAGACAGTGACACGGTATTTTCTAGTTTTTCATTTCTTCTTTTTGATTCACCATAAATGTTACAACGATAAATAGAGCAAAGCTAATTAATAGCGTTGTCCCTCCTATGATAAAGAAAATTAATGTAAATGTACTGCTAAAATGAAATGGATTTATATTGTAGAACCACATGCCTAGTGTTAAACCAAAAACACCGAGAATAGCTGTCCAACCATGAGCTGTTACTAATTTTTGCGATTTCACTTTAAAAGCACGATAGAAAATGCCCCATGCAAACATACTTAACCAACCTACGAGCAAAATATGTGCATGTATCGGTCTATATTCATAACTACCTGAGGCAGACATATGTGAGCCTAGATACGTTCCCAATAAGGCAAAAATCGCAGCAAGACGAATAAGGCGTATACTCCATTTTAGTTCCATACAATAACTCCCCCTAAGCTTTTTCAACTTAGTCAGCAGTTTATCTCGTGAACATGAACTTTACATGAACTCCTCATTACAATTTTGGTAAGTGAACACGGACCTTTGTGCCGGAATTCATAACACTTTCCATATGAACCGTTCCCCCATGTAGCTCAGCAATTTGCTTCACGATGGCTAGTCCAAGCCCAGTACCTTGCTTTGTTCTGGACTCATCTACTCGATAAAAGCGATCAAATACCTTTTGTAGTTGTTCAGCAGTCAATCCTATACCACTATCCTCAATAAGCACTTCAATTGAGGTTGAGAATTCTTGCAAGTGAATATGAATTTCTCCACCTTCGACATTATATTTAATAGCGTTCGTCAATAAATTATCCCAAACATTTTGCAATAGCCCAGCATCACCATTACATGTTACTGGTTCAAGCTGATACGATAATTGTACATTTGCGTCTTCAAGCTGCCAGCGGTATTTTCTAACTGTTTCCTTTAATTGCTCATCTAAACGATAAGGCTCACGCTTTAACAACCTTGTAGATTGATCGAGTGACGTTAATAACAGTAATTGCTTAGTTAACGTCGACATACGCTTCGTTTCTAGCTCAATAATCGTTGTATACTCCTGCCTTTCCTTGTCGGTAAGCGAGGGATTCTTTAGTAAATCTACATAGCCTTGAATATTCAACAACGGCGACTGAAAATCATGGGACACATTACTAATAAACTCTTTTCGTATTCGATCATTTTCCTGTAATTTTTCTGTCATGACATTAAAACTATCTGCTAATTGTCCAATCTCATCAGCTCGCTCTATATCTAGTAGCGTATCGAATTTCTCATGTGCAAGTTGATGCGTTGCCTCTGTTAGTTGCGTAATAGGGCGAATTAGTGCCTTAGCAAAAAGTAGCATTGCCAACAGACTAAGTACTGTCATCGCTAGAATAAGTCCACCAAGTATCGTATGAACCTCAGAAAACAACAAGCGAATATCGGGTCTAATGAACAGTGCATACTGCTTATTTTCATAAGTAAATGGCACACCTATTGTATTTATTAACTCATTCGCAAAAAAACCTGTCACAAAAGTCTCTTTAGGAAAATCACGCATACCATGATAAATTTCCCCGTTTAAAACATGCTCGACTGTTTTGGGCGGTAGTGCTTTATCACGATACTTACCGCCGAAGAAATGTCCTTCGTCACCGGTTGTTACATAAATCTGATAACCTATTTCCCCAAGAGTTGTTAAATAATTTTCTAAATCGTCAGGTTTTGACGACTCAATGTATGACGCAATATCTTGCGCAATCTTCACATTTTTAGCATCATTTTTTTCCTTTACAACTTGATGATAATAAATATTTGTCGCTAAAAAGCCGATACATAAGCTGCCGATCATAACGAGCATTGTCGTGACAACAAATTTACTATATAACGTTTTCATCATGCAATAACCTCTAGCTTATAGCCAACACCACGCACCGTTGTAATTTCAACACCTGTTTCATAACGATACAAACGCTCACGAATCCGTTTCACATGCGTATTTAAAGTCTGCTCATCTCCATCATAGTCATAGCCCCACACTTGCTCCATAATAAAACTACGTGTAAACACCTGATTCGGACGAGAAGCTAGTAAAGCCAATAGTTCAAACTCCTTTAACGGCAGAACTAGTGTATCTTCCCCAATGACAACTTCAAAGCTCCGACGATCAATAACGACCCTGCCTACCTGGATGGTTACCTGATTTTTCTTATCTAATCTACGCAATATCGCGGCTATGCGGAACAGCAATTCTTTAGGTTCAAAAGGCTTCACAACATAGTCATCTGAACCTGCCAAAAACCCTCGTTCCTTGTCCTCAAGCTCGCCTTTTGCTGTTAATAACAGTACAGGAATATCGTAGTCCTGGCTCAATGTCTTGGTTAATGTAAAACCATCCATTCCAGGCATCATAACATCTACAATTGCCAAATCAGGCAAGTTTCCCTCAAGTAATTTAAGGGCCTGTTGTCCGTTTTCCGCCTGTATCACTTGATAGCCCTCTCTTGTCAGATAAATATTTACTAGCTGTAAAATATGTACATCATCATCTACTACGAGAATTTTCATTTAAGTCTACCCCCATCCAATTTGTTTCCGGTACACTATTTTAACAAAAAATCCGCTCCATTCCGCGGACGTTCTGCAAGCCTTGCGTTGCTCGCTGTCCAGCAAGAGTGTAGCGAATTTTTAATACATTTATATTATAACGAAAAGAAAGAAATCAGCAGCAATATAAGTAACGGCAAAACAATTACGATATAGCCTCGTGGATTTGCAAAATTCATCGTCCAACCGACCCCAAAGCGTTTCTCGACAAAAACGGAGGGATCTTGACGATTCACATAAATTAATCCACCCTTCCAATAGCGATCCTCATCAACATCCATTACTTCTGCAACGACATTATCTCCATATGTCACTCTCAGCTTGCGTTTTTTCCACGCGTACACAAGGACTGAGCCAAAAACAAGGCATAAAAATAAAACAAATACTGGCAATAGCCTATTCCCTGTAGTCATCGAAGGATAAATATTGCTTAGCTGTAATACTGTAAAAAATATAGTAAAGGCATAGCTCAATAACATAATGCTCCAGCTCATATACTTTCGACTTTTCAGCTGATCTTCCAATGATTCTTCCTTACGATTAACAGCTAACTTGATTGCTGAACGCTTGATGGAATCTACAATTCCCCACATCATACATTGCATCATTAGCATGACAAGCGGTAGTGAAATCGCAGTAAAATATGTTTTACTTCTCCAAGAATCCGCTTCACCACTTGGTCCCCAGTGTACAGCAATGTGATCTGGTATTTGGTCATAATGGAGGAATGTAAAGATAATTAGAAACACCGTAACACCAAAAGGGACTACATAAAATGGCCATGGAAGCATTTCATCACGACTACGTGCCGTTACATCAACAGTACGAACTTGTTTTATATTTAAGCCCCATTGCTCTTCCTTTTTAAGCTTTAAAACTTTTTGATGGTATATCCAATATAATGTCATACTGACTGTAAGCATCGCAAATAAGCATCCAAGCAGAAAATAACCTTGCATAAACTCAGATGGTGCAAGGTAATAATAGTTAACAATCATCATCATTAATAACATGACACCAGAAATTCCAACAATTTGAGCGTAATGCTTTTTCATATTACGTAATGCAGGATGTTTCACATTTTGTTCCGGTACTGTAACGCCAAAAGCGATTGTCTCTCGTACTATAAACGGAACAAATAATTGTAGAGCTAGTGTTATGATGTAGACGGTTGAAAAAACGCCAAGTAGCATGTACTACACCCCTTGTGCAGGTATTTGCAAATCAGAAAATACCTTTTTCATCATGTGCTCGATTTGCTCAACTGTTGCGCCGAGCACCATTCCTTCTACCACAACAGGCTTTAAGTTTTTTTCAATTTGTTGTAATTGTTCAGGCGTTAACGCTCGCTCCTCTGTTGAACGAATAATAGCACCTGATTTAGCTCTAATTGTAATAATCCCCTTCTCCTCTAACTCATGATAGCTTTTATTAACCGTGTGCATATTGACGCCCAAATCAGCCGCTAAATTACGTACAGATGGCAGAGTATCTCCTGGTTTCATTTCCCCTCTTGCAATACCTTCCATAATTTGTCGTGTTACCTGTTCATAAATTGGTACATCAGATTGTGGTTCTATTTGAATAAACATTACTATCATCTCCAAAATTGTTATACAAAAAGTATAACAGATAATCATTTATTGTGCATAAAGGAGGACTATTGAAATTATAGAGAGTTCTTAATAGTTTCTATAAACTTTTGCACAAGTAAGCTATGCCTTTCATTCTTTCTTGTACAAATTGCAATTTTATGTTTAATATGAACATCCTTTACATAAACCCTTGCCAATTGCCCACTACCAACATACTCTTTAACAGCTAGTGACGAAATAAAATTTGCACCATAGCCCGCCATTACTGAACGAATCGTTTCATTGATCCCATTAAATTGTAGTGCGATTTTAGGTGGTTTGACTTGATACGTTTGACATAAAGAAAAAAGATGCTCCCTCATAGAACTCCCTTCCTCTCGCATAATAAATGGCTCTCTCATCATGTCAGCAAGTGAAATGGATTGATTTGCATAAGGATGTTCAGGTGCGACTACAAACCATAATTCATCCTCAAAAAGCTCCTCCCACGCTACTTCTTCCGGTCTTTCTGAGATACCACCACCATAAATTGCAATATCAGCTTTATACTGTATTAATTGCTTGAAGGCATCTTGGGTATTAGTTGTCGTAATGACTAAATTAATATCTGCATTTGCACCTTTAAAGGTAGCGGCCCACTTAGGAATTAGAAAGTTAGCTGGTAAGTATGTAGCAACTATATGTATTGTTCCTGCTTTAGCAAGTCGATAATCTCCAATGAATGATTCAATATGTTCTTCAAGCATAACGAGTTTTTTTGCCTTTTCTGCTAAAGCCTCTCCAAATTCAGTTAATACTACGCCCCTTCCTTGCTGTTTAAATAATTGAACGCCAATCTCATGCTCAAATTTTTTTATTTGGCTTGAAACTGCCGGCTGACTTATACGAAGTAATTCTGCCGCTTTCGTAAAACTACCTGTAGTAGCAACTTGATAAAACAATTTTAATCCATGAGTATTCATGTTTTCACCTCATACCCATAATCTAAAGTTATGAGTTAATAATAATAATATATTTTCATTATGATTCATTCTATCATACACTTTACATGCAAGCTTGCACGAAAAAATGCGGAAATGGGGACTGTTTGATGACCAATTTTAATGTTTGGAATAATGTAGATGAGTACTTTATGAAAAAACTAATACCGGCAGACACAGAACTTGAAGAAGTATTACAAGCTAATAAAGCAGCGGGTATTCCGGAGATTGATGTATCACCAACTCAAGGCAAACTATTATATTTACTAGCTAAAATAAAAGGAGCAAAAAACATTTTAGAAATCGGAACACTTGGTGGCTATAGTAGTATTTGGATGGCCCGTGCACTACCGAACGAGGGTCAAGTTTATACACTCGAAATTGATCCCGAGTATGCCTCAGTAGCTAAGGAAAATATTAAAAGAGCTGGTTGTGAAGATAAAGTTGAAATTATCGTTGGAAAGGCCTTAGATACGTTACCTACTTTGAAAAAAATAGCCCCGCCATTCGATTTAGTATTTATCGATGCAGATAAACCTAATAATCCACACTATTTGAAGTGGGCATTAGAATTGGCTAAATCAGGAGCAATAATTATCGCTGATAATGTAGTTCGTGATGGTGCTGTAATTGATGAAAAAAATGAAGATGAGAGGGTACAAGGTGTGCGACAGTTTATGGATTTATTGCAAGAAGAATCTCGAATTGAATCCACAGCAATACAAACAGTTGGCAATAAAGGCTATGATGGTTTTGTACTCGCCGTAGTTAAATAATTGAAAAAGGAGATGTCTCATGATTCATTCGAGACATCCTTTTTCATTTACTGTTTCCCCTATTAATCGGTCCAGGAATCAATAATATTTCGTTATTTCGTCTGTTATGCCCCCCCTTACAATGTTTTAGAATATAAAAAAAATGCCTTACAAGCTCCCCATCTAAGCTCGTAAGACATCCTTCACCTTTTTAAATCTCTTTATTAATGACCCCTTTTTTGTAACCGTGTTCAATTTTCAGTAAGGAACGGGGGAACAGACCCCGCTCGTTACAATAGTGAAATACAGTGGACTCCATTCGAGTTTAGTCCACAACAATTTAGGAAAGTTAGGATATGTTCGTTTAATAGATTCATATCTCAAATCAATTATGCCTCGGCATAATTGCGTGACCCGCCGGAGGCTTTATTACTGAAAGCAAGTTAAGCTAATTTTTCGTAACCTGGAAGCGTCAAGAATTCCGCAAATTCATCTTGTTCAATTAAAGATTTAAACAGCTCAGCAGCTTCTTCATAGCGGCCACTGTTATAGACTTGTTCCCCAACAGCCTCTTTAATTTTCACAAGCTCTTCCTCCAAGATTGCTAGGACAAAGGCCAATGTAATACCACGACCATCATCCAAGATACCTTTTGGATGACGAATCCATTGCCATACTTGTGTACGAGAGATTTCTGCAGTTGCAGCATCTTCCATTAGGTTGTTAATCGGCGCAGCTCCGTTGCCTCGTAGCCAAGAAGCAATGTACTGAACGCCTACACTACAGTTAATACGAAGACCTTCAAGTGTAATTGTACCTTCTGGAACAGCTACTAAATCTTCTGCTGTAACATTTACATCCTCACGCTTTTTATGGATTTGGTTTGGTGTCGTCATAATCGCATCAAACTGTTCCATTGCCGTTGCAACCATACCCGGGTGCGCTACCCAAGTTCCATCATGGCCATCTGTTGCCTCACGACGTTTATCTTCTGCAACCTTTGCAAACGCTACAGCATTCGCATCGTCATCCCCTTTAACAGGAATTTGTGCTGCCATACCGCCCATCGCAGGAGCATTACGTTTATGACATGTTTGAATACATAAAGACGTATATGCCTTCATGAATGGTACAGTCATTGTTACTTGTCCGCGATCCGGTAAAATTACATCAGGTTGATTACGCAGACGCTTGATATAGCTGAAAATGTAATCCCAGCGTCCACAATTCAGACCAGCTGAATGTTCACGCAGTTCATATAAAATTTCATCCATTTCAAATGCAGCTAAAATTGTTTCGATTAATACAGTTGCCTTAATTGTCCCTTGTGGAATTCCGATATAATCTTGTGCAAACACAAAGACATCATTCCATAAGCGAGCCTCCAAATGGCTTTCAAGCTTCGGCAGGTAGAAATAAGGTCCCGTACCTTGTGCCAATGCATTTTTAGCATTGTGGAATAAATACAGACCGAAATCAAAGAAGCTACCAGAGATCGGTTCGCCATCTACTAGTACATGCTTTTCAAGTAAATGAAGACCACGTGGACGAACTAATAACACGGCTGTGTTTTCATTTAACTTATACGTTTTACCATTAGATGCTTGTGTAAATTCAATTGCCTTATTAATAGCATCACGCATATTTATTTGGCCGCCAATCATGTTTTCCCATGTCGGAGCAGATGCATCCTCAAAGCAAGCCATAAACATTTTTGCACCAGAGTTTAAAGCATTAATAACCATTTTACGGTCAACAGGTCCTGTAATTTCTACACGACGGTCTTGCAAATCTGCTGGAAGTGGTGCAATTGCCCAATCACCCTCACGGATATGCTTTGTTTCTGGTAAGAAGTCGAGTTTCTCACCTGCATCAAGACGCTTTTGGCGTTCTTGACGAGCCTCTAACAGCTCTATTCGACGAGCATCAAATTTTTCGTGCAGGGCAAGAACAAACTCAAGGGCTTCTGGTGTCAAAATTTCTTTTGTTTGCTCGTTTTGTTCCCCAACAATTTTAAGCTTACCTGTTGTTGCTTGTTCCATCAGTTATTTCCCCCACTTTTGCGATTTTAAGTAGTCTTCCCCCGCTTTAGGAGGGGCGGGGGAGACTAATCTATGATTATGAATTTAGGAATACACGTACTTTATGAAACTTATACGAATTGTTCTGTTTCAGTAGAGCCAGCCATCGCTGTTGTAGAAGAAGTACCACCAGAGATAGCTTGAGATACGTCATCAAAGTAACCAGTACCAACTTCACGTTGATGACGGGTAGCTGTATAGCCTTTTGATTCTGATGCAAACTCAGCTTGCTGTAGCTTAGAGTATGCAGCCATACCATTATCTTTATAATCATGCGCAAGCTCAAACATAGAGTGGTTTAATGCGTGGAAACCAGCTAATGTTACGAATTGGAATTTGTATCCCAATTTACCTAACTCGCGTTGATATTCTGCGATTTCTTCTTCTGATAGATTTGCTTTCCAGTTGAATGAAGGTGAGCAGTTGTATGCTAGCAATTTACCAGGGAATTCCGCATGAATAGCTGCCGCAAATTCACGAGCTTCCTCAAGAGATGGTTTAGAAGTTTCACACCAAATTAAATCTGCATATGGCGCATAAGCTAAACCGCGAGCAATCGCTTGTTTGATGCCTGGTGTTGTACGGAAGAAGCCTTCTGGCGTACGTTCACCAGTAATAAACTCAGCATCACGTGGATCGATATCAGATGTTACCATATCAGCAGCATCAGCATCTGTACGAGCGATTAAAATTGTATCAACACCCATTACGTCTGTTGCAAGACGAGCAGCAATTAAGTTACGAACAGCATTTTGTGTTGGAAGTAAAACTTTACCGCCTAAGTGACCACATTTTTTCTCAGAAGCTAATTGATCTTCTAAGTGAACACCAGCAGCTCCAGCTTCGATCATACCTTTTACAAGCTCAAATACGTTTAGAGGACCACCGAAGCCTGCCTCAGCATCTGCCACGATCGGAGCGAACCAATCAAATTGATCTACACGGCCTTCAGCATGATCGATTTGATCTGCACGTTGTAAAGCTTGGTTAATACGCTTTACTACTGCTGGTACAGAGTTTGCTGGATATAAGGATTGGTCAGGGTACATTTGACCAGAAAGGTTAGCATCAGCAGCTACTTGCCAGCCTGATAAGTAGATTGCTTTTAATCCGGCTTTCACTTGTTGTACAGCTTGATTACCAGTTAATGCACCTAATGCATTAATGAACGGTTCTTCTTGTAAAGAGTTCCAAAGTCGAGCGGCACCTTTAGTTGCTAAAGTTTGTTCAAGTACAACAGAGCCCTGTAACTTAACAACCTCTTCAGCTGAATATGCACGTTCAATACCTGCCCAACGAGAGTTCTCAGCCCATTGTTTTTCTAATGCTTGAATTTTTTCTTGACGTGTTGACATATTGAAATTCCACCTTCCCCTTTGTAGACAATATACTCTGTTAAAAAACTTTTAATCCGCTGTTCCATAACAGGTTTATTTGTTGTAAATTAATATATAACAGAACATCTGAATTTTCATTATTTTTAGATAAAATACCAAATTTTTATGATGAAACCGCTTTTTTTGGCGACGAAATTTGGTAAACTGTTTACAAACAAGGGGGATATTCACAATGAATAATGAGTTTAATTCTTTGCCAAAAGATATTTCACAACAGTTTATTTCAATGTTAAAGGACTGGGTTCCAGTCAACTCATCCATTGCAATTGCCGCTGAAAGCTCCTATATTTACTTTCATTCTGGACATCAAAACATTAACTTAGAAGTAGGCCAACAAGTACAATCTGGCAGCATTGCTGAGCAAGTACTACGTACAAGGAAACGAACAGACGCCATTTTAGATAATTCCTTATTTGAAACACCGTATTATGGGATAGGTTATCCTATAAACATTTTAGATGTGCCTGCAGCACTTATTGTAGTATTACCTTCAACCTTTACCGAAAAGAAATTAGAGCCCTTTCAATTTTTAACTGGAAAGCAAGATGAGGAATGGAATCCTGTTGCAATTGAAAAAATCTCTCATATTGAAAGCCTGCAGAAAAAAACGTGGTTTTATGTGGAGGGAGAACAATTTAAAACAAGTATTACACTGAAAGAACTTCAAATGCGTCTACCATCATCTTTTATTCGCATTCATAGATCTTATATTGTTAATATTCATTTCATAAAAAAAATGGCTCGTGATCTTACTTCCAATTTTATTGTCACTCTAAAGGATGGAAGTGAACTACCCGTTAGCCAATCTTATTTAAATAATCTTCGAAACGCTCTTGAATTTTAGATTTTGTCTTGGCGTAATTGTTGCTGTCGCTTCGCTTTCGCACAGAAAACATTTGTTGCTGTCGCTTCGCTTTCGCACAGAAAACATTTGTTGCTGCCGCTTTGCTTTCGCACAGAAAACATTTGCTGAATGAAGATAAAAGGCTGTCTTATACATCGGTTGTATAAGACAGCCTAAAAAAATAAAAAAGCCTGAGAAAAAATTCTCAGGCTTTAGATTGCCTAGCGACGTCCTACTCTCACAGGGGGAAGCCCCCAACTACCATTGGCGCTAAAGAGCTTAACTTCCGTGTTCGGTATGGGAACGGGTGTGACCTCTTTGCCATCATCACTAGACTATTTTCGGCTTTCAAGATACTCGT
>NZ_JBNNSS010000012.1:76059-109606 GCF_050277945.1 Lysinibacillus sp. NPDC097214 | reverse complement strand
TCACACCCGTTCCCATACCGAACACGGAAGTTAAGCTCTTTAGCGCCGATGGTAGTTGGGGGCTTCCCCCTGTGAGAGTAGGACATCGCTAGGCACCTAGAAAAGTCGAGGATTTATTCCTCGGCTTTTTTGTTTGCAACTTTTAAGTCAATCAACAATATTGGAGGTTGAGAAATGAAGAATCTAAAAGCCAATGCTAAGAAACTTTCGATGACAAAAAGAAAAGAAAGTACACATTGAACAAAGACGGATCAAAATGCTTTCTTTTCCTGAGTAAACAGTTTATATATTTTTTTGTAGCTCTTATTCAAATGTTATATTTCAATGTATCTAAAAAACGTTGATGGGTTAAATCAGCCTTCATTAAACCCTAAATTAACCGGCTCTAATGGCAAGTTTTCTTGACCAAGCATATTTGTTGATGTAACAGATAAATCTACTTCTTCAAACTTAAATCCATCAGCCCATACTTTACCTGTTCCTGTTAATAGAATACCGAAGTGAATAGAAGCACTTTCTTTTGGTACATCTAATACAATCGAATAGAAGTTCCAGTCCGTTGTGCCCTGAACAGGTCTATTATCCATATTATCAAACTGAATCACATCACCTGTACTATTATCTACGCGACACCAAACTCCACATTTTACAACTTCATCTGTCTTTAAGAAACAAGATAGTTTTATCCGTTTTCCTAACCAGTTTTCTGCGGAAAAACTTTGCATCATTGTCCCGAATTGATCTTCACCTACATCTGTTTTGGAAGTCAGTAAACCTGACTTAATACCCGTATGAAATATTTGTCCATCCGTTTTCATTTCATAAAGAGCCGGGTGTGAACCACTTAAAATCCAGCCTTTAATTGTCGTTAAATCACTCATATTTTTTTCCTCCATCCCTTGAAGTGTTCGCATGATTTTGCGATATTTACCAGGTGGCATTTTATATAGCTCTTTAAAAGAACGTGTGAATGCTTCTTGTGATTGATAACGTAGCTCAAACGCAATTTGGATTATCGATTCATCTGAATATAATAAATACATTGCTGCTGTTGCCAGTCTTCGTTTTCGAATATATTCACTTATCGTCAAACCAGTTTCTTGCTTGAAAATGCGTGATAAATGAAATTTTGAATAGCCAATATGTGATGCATAATCATCTAATTGCCATTCATCTAATAAACACTCTTCTAAAGAATAAATTACATCTTGAGACACTTTGCTATACATATTGCTCACCTCACTTCCTAATTTTAGAGGATTTATAATTTTGTTTTTTGATAGTAATTGCTATTTTATTTCTCTTTCTATAACCAAGTGAATAGTATAAAAATTGATTTTTTAATCTAATCCCAAAAGAGGGGGGCTGTAAAATCAAATTCCTATTTCCGCTAGCATGTTCTGTTAGTAAAAAAGCGTTTCACCTTATTGTACTTGCAACTCAATGATCTTTAATTAATGCCACCGTAAGTTTAAGAAGAACAGAGACGCTTATTAAACAATCGCGCCTGATCGTTGAAAATGATTAAACAGTTCTGTTCCAAACTATAAATTCCATAAACCATCTTTTAATAATCTCCCTTACTTATACCTATTTAATATTTCTTCAGGAATATGACAATAATCATTTGGACATCTAGCTAACCTATCTTGATGTTCTTCTGCACTTCTCATATAGTTTGTAAGAGGTAATACTTCAACAACTATAAGGTCGTAATCATCTCTCTCACCAAGAAACGCCTTCGCCTCTATTAAGTGTTCAGGCTTATCACTATATATTCCTGTTCTGTATTTCTCGCCAACATCCTGTCCTTGTTTATTCAAACTGTATGGATCAATGATTTCAAATAAATATCCCATTAATTCCCTGATTGTGACAACTGTCGGATCAAATCCTGTTTTCACACATTCGGCGTACCCATCATAATCACCCTCAAGTGTATGACTTGTCCCATTAGCTCTTCCTGCTTCTGTAAACTTAACCCCAGGTAAAGTTTTGATAAAAGCTTGTACTCCCCATAAACATCCACCTGCTAAATATACTACTTCCATATTGACTCTCCTCTTTGTTAAAAAATAAAAAAGTTCATTCCAAGTAAATAGGAGTAAAAGTGTAGTTACTAAGTCTACTCCACATTAAAATAATGACAAATTTTATTTTCCACATTATGGCCAGGTTGTTAAACTAAACAGCGCCGATAGTTCAATAAAGAAAAAAAGAGCTGCATATGCAACTCGATGGTCTTTAATTAACACACACGTTAGTTAAACAAGCACATTCACTTATCTTTTTCTACTGACTAGTTTATCAATTAAAAGGTAGCCGACTATGTATTCTCTGCTTGTCCTCAAATTGTTCATACGGATGTGACATACCACTGTATACCACCAAAGCTTACTCGTTATTTCATTTCTTTAATCATAACATATCCTTTGTTGAACTATCCTGACTCCGTATTGATAAGGCTATAAGAAGATACCATAATCATAAAAAATGTCTAAAAGTTAATTGATGTAACCCCTTTGACTTATCGTTAACTGTATTAAGGATAAAAAAGTGGAGTTACTATCATGCGATAGTAACTCCACTTAGCTTGTTGATAAAATTATTTCCAATTAAAACCCTTTTTTGCTAAGAAATCTTTAATATGAGGACGGCGTTGTTCAATTAAGAAATCAGCCATTTGCTTCGTCCAGTTATCAATTTTTCGATTGGATGAGCGATTATTATAGTATGTTTCCATTGTGTCGTTGTAAGCTGGTAAAAGCTCCTTATATTGTTCTGCATTGTATTCATTTTCATGTAATACTGCTGCGACAGGTAAACGAGGTTTTACTTCATTGCGACGTGCAGGAACCCCAATTGTTAAGCCGAATAGTGGGAAAACATAGTCAGGTAGATTGAATAATTCGCTTATTTCCTCTAGCTTATTACGCACTCCTCCGATGTAACAAATTCCATATCCCATTGATTCTGCAGCAACAACAAAGTTTTGCGCGAATAATGATACATCGGCTACTCCAACAAGTACGTTTTCTGCGGAATCCGCGACAATGTCTACACCTTCTAATTTGCCTGCTGATTGAAGTCGTTTGAAGTCTACACAGAAGACAAAGGCACCACCAGAAGTTTCGTATTGGCGAGGATTACCAGAGAGTAACCCTAGTTTTTCCTTTTTCTCCTCATCAGTTACCCAAATAACACTATAAGCTTGCACAAAATGTGATGTAGCAGCCATTTGTGCAGTAGCAATTAATTCTTCAATAATTTCCTTTGAAATCGGATTTCCATCATAAATACGAACCGAAGAGTGGTTACGTAATAATTCTTTAACCATTTATTAAATCTCCTTTTCCTCTTTGTATATATCAAGAGCATATCACGCTTCTTTGTCAAAATCGAACTTTTTCGATGTTGAAATTATTTTTAAATAATTTGCGAATGCATAAAACTTCTCGTAAAATAAAATATTTTGTTAGTTATAGATTAAAAATTCTGAATAGTTTAAAATTATGTGTGGGCGGTTTATTTGGTTGGATTTCTAATAAATGGATGACTATGCCAAAAGGAGTAAACCGAGTAATCTAGTTGAACAAAAATAAAGTCGGATGGAGGAATAAGGGATGGAAGAAAAGTTAGCGAAAAAGCTTCGTAATGAACAGCTACGGAGCAAGGTGGTAACAGCAGATGAAGCAGCGTCTTGGATTAAGGATGGTATGGTACTTGGGATGAGTGGGTTTACTCGTGCTGGTGATGTTAAAGTGGTACCACTTGCGCTTGTGGAGAAAGCTAAAAAAGAGAACTTCAAGGTAGATGTATATACAGGTGCATCACTTGGTCCAGAAGTCGACCAATACTTAGCAGAAGCTGGCGTTATTCGTAAACGTGGACCTTTCCAAGCAGATGCCGGCATTCGTAACAAAATCAACAGTGGTGAAATCACATTCGTTGATGCACATCTATCACATAATGCGGAGCTAGTACGTCAAGGTATTATCGGTCCCATTGACTTTGCGATTATTGAAGCAGCTGCTATTACAGAAGAGGGCTTACTAATTCCTACAACTTCAGTTGGCAACTCTCCGATTTTTGTGCAAGAGGCAGACCAAATAATCATTGAGTTGAACGTAGCTCAGCTTGATGCATTAGAGGGTGTCCATGATATTTTTGTACCAGGACTACAGGGGAAACGTGATCCAATTCCATTGCAAAATGTATCCGATCGACTTGGCACAATTGGTATACCACTAGATTTAGATAAAGTAAAAGGTATTGTGATTTCAGATATTTTAGATGCACCATCAACGATTGTTCCTGCGGATGAAGAAACAGATATAATGGCTAATCATTTATTAAATTTCCTACGCGAAGAAATTAAAGTAGGTCGTTTAACAACAAGCTTAAGACCTATTCAATCGGGTGTAGGCTCAGTAGCGAATGCCGTTTTATTAGGTTTTAAAGATTCTGAGTTTGAGAACTTAGAAGTATATTCAGAAGTGCTGCAAGACGCAGTATTCGAATTAATGGATGCAGGAAAGGTAAACTTCGCATCTGCCACTTCTATTACCCTTTCCGAGGAAGTGGGCAACAGAGTTTATGGGAATTTTGAAAAATATACAGATAAACTAGTATTACGTCCGCAAGAGATTTCTAACCAACCAGAAATTATTCGCCGACTCGGGCTAATCTCTGTTAATACAGCATTAGAAGTGGATATTTACGGGAATGTGAATTCTACA
Organism: Lysinibacillus sp. NPDC097214; assembly: GCF_050277945.1. Taxonomy (NCBI): domain Bacteria; kingdom Bacillati; phylum Bacillota; class Bacilli; order Caryophanales; family Bacillaceae; genus Lysinibacillus; species Lysinibacillus sp. NPDC097214. Next base: position 104,867 of record NZ_JBNNSS010000012.1, on the reverse strand, counting down.
CATGTTTCTGGCACAAAAATGATGAATGGAATCGGCGGCTCTGGAGACTTTGCACGTAATGCGCGATTAGGTATTTTCGTCACAAAATCTTACGCGAAAGGCGGAAATATTTCTAGTATCGTTCCGATGGTGTCGCATGTCGACCATACAGAGCATGATGTAGACGTCATCGTAACTGAGCAGGGAGTGGCAGACTTACGTGGGCTTGCTCCAAAAGAACGGGTGGGACTCATTATCGATAACTGTGCACACCCGGAATACCGTGAGCAATTATGGAAGTATTATAACGATGCCAATGAAGTAACAGGTGGACATCATACGCCACATGTTCTAGAAAAAGCACTCTCATGGCATGTGAATTACGCAAAAAATGGAACGATGAAGAACCCAGCTTTATCGAAATAATAAAGTAATAAAAGCCTTGAAGGACAGTTGATTTGTTCCTTCAAGGCTTCTTGTTGTTTTAGAAACGGCTTCTTCTGGCTCATCATCAAAAGTTGTGGATGGCATTTGTAAAAACATATGCCATGTATATTAGTTGATTGGAGTGGAGGTTGGGCGACTCCTTGGGGATCAGCGATAGAGGAACGAAGGCTAAACCCATCACATCCTGTGATAACGCCTTCGTGACCAACATCCTGTTGCCCCAAGCGGCTCATCGGACGCCCCCAGGAAGCTCTGCGCGAAAGCGAAGCGTCAGCGGCAAAGCGCCCAGCCGGAACGGAAATCAACCAAACGTTATGGTGATGATCCCTTCTCTTTACAATAATCCAATCCATTTCCAATACGTTGCGGAGAATAGGAGAACTAGGATGTATCCAATGATCGTTAATGGAATACCAGATTTTAAGAAATCCTTTGTTGTAAAGGCTCCTGTACCATAAGCAAGCATATTTTGCGGTGCACTAATAGGTAAGAGGAAGCCAAAGCTAATAACGAATTGTTGCACGATAACGAAACCAACCTGATCGACATTAGCCGTTAATGTTGAGGCTAAAACGATAAACACTGGTATAAGCGCAGACGCTAAGCTTGTTGCACTCGCAAAGCCTAAATGAATAAGAATATTAAATAAAGTGACAAGCGCAATGGTTGCAAGAATTGGCATAGAATCTAAACCGAGTGAACCGAATACTTTATCAGACAACCACGATGCACCTTTCGTATTAAGCAAGACTGTTCCTAGCATAATGCCTACTGCAAAGACGATAATTGTCCCCCAAGGAATATGCGGTTCAACTTGCTTCCACGTATAGACCCCGACTTTAGGCATTAATAAAATAGCGATTGCAATGATTGTGACGGTTGTCGTATCGAATGGGTGGAGTTTGCCCTCAGTAGCCCAGAAAAATAGTAAAACTACAGATGTGATGATTAATCGAATTTCGGGAGCTTTTAATGGGCCAAGTTCCGCAAGCTGTTTTTTGATTACTTCTCGGCCACCTTCGATATTACTTGTTTCAGGTTTAATTAGTGTAATCATAATGAAAAATAGAGCCACTGACATGATGATGGAGAAGGGGGCAGCATAAAGCAACCAAGCACCCCAAGAAATATCCACACCAAATTGTTCTTTAATGAAATTTAAAGCGACCATATTTTGAGCTGCTGCCGTTTTAATACCGATATTCCAAATGGAGACAGCTTGCACAGAGGTAATGACAAGTAAAGCAGCAAGTCGACTATCACGTGGTAAGCCAAATGCCGCTACCATTCCGAGTAGTATTGGTACAACTGCGCCTGCACGTGCAGTAGCAGAAGGGACGAAGAATGCGAGTGCAATAGATACTAAAATAGCACCGAATACAATGGCTTTCGTTTTTGTCCCTACTAGTGAAAGAATCCATAGCGCAAGACGTTTATGTAAATTGGTAATTTGCATGGCTGCCGCTAGGAAAAGAGCTGCGGCTACTAGTGCAACTGCTGAATTACTAAATCCACTTAATGCTAATTTTAATGCATCTGATGTTCCTAGCTCTCTCGTTGGATCTTCCATTGACGGAGCTAATCCTAGTAAAACTGTAACGAGAGCAATAATCATGGCAGAGCTAACGGGATAGGATACTGCTTCTGTAACCCAAAGAATGATAGCGAAAGCTAAAATAGCCAAGGCCCGTTGTCCAGCTACAGGTAAATCGCCGTTGTTCGGTAAAAAAGTTATGATGATTAGTGAAGCGAAGGCTAATGCGATCCAGAGTGGCTTCAAATTACGTTTCGGTTTTGCTTGTTCAGAAGTAGACATACTTTTTCATCCTCTCTAGTATTTTCTATAACATCGACTAGTAAAATGCTTTATTAAGGGAGTGATTTGTCTATTTATTGGTAAAAAAACTAGTGTGTAAAATACCCTCTATTTATAGCGATAATGGCCAGTTACGAGAAAATATGTGGTCATAGAAAAGACAAAAATATCCAAAAAAGATATTATTTTTTCTTTTTGAATGCAGAAGTAACTTTAGGTTCAGTTCCTAGCATTAATCGTTTAATATTTTCGATGTGCAAAATGATGGCTATGCCAAAAAGAAATAGGGCTATAATCGTTGGACCTATTCCAGGAATCCATAAATATGTGGCTAGACAAAAAACGAGATAAAATACAAGTACACCGACAATTAAATAGTTCGTCAGGAAAGATAAAATAACAAATAATAAGAGTGCTAATAAACCAATTTTCCAATCAATCGCAAGTAATATTCCTATGATTGAAGCGGTCCCTTTACCGCCTTTGAAGCCCATATAAAACGGGAAATTATGACCTAAAATGACACCAACAGCTACGAGATAAGTAAAGAGCCAAACTTGTATGTCTGTTAATTGTGTTATATCGGCAAGGTAAGCATGTGCACCGATAATAGCGACAACACCTTTACCGATATCGATAAGTGCAACTAATATGCCGTATTTCCATCCGAGGGAGAGTGTTGCGTTAGAGGCACCTGCATTGCCATATCCAGCCTTTTTTAAATCTACCCCGGATAAAAACTGAGCAACTTTAGAACCGTGAACACAGCCAATCAAATAACCAACAAGAAGAAAAATGATAACCGCTTTTAACATAAAAGTCCTCCTTTCTAAATAAATAGGCTCCTCACTAAAAGTTAGGAATGACATTTTAAAACGTGTCATTGTATATAAGTTGATCTTCGTTACGACTGGGCGACTCCTTCGTGACCAACATCGTGTTGGCCCAAGCGGCTCATCGGACGCCCCCAGGAAACGCTCAGTCGGAACGTAAATCAACCCTACGTTTTGATGAGAAACTAGTAAACACTAAAATAATGTATGCGTTCGTATTACGTAAAAAAGCAGACAGAAGTTTCGGAAAAAATAAAATTTTAGTGTTGACAGAGAAATAGTCTATGTTTATACTTTGTAACAACGATGGAAATTGAATCTCATACTCTTATCAAGAGCGGCGGAGGGATAGGCCCTATGATGCCCGGCAACCAGTAAGTGACGAACTTGCTAAGGTGCTAATTCCTACAGATTCTTACTTGGATCTGGCAGATAAGGGGAGGAAAACTTGCACCCGCAACCCTCTTCTTAGCTGAAGAGGGTTTTTGTTTTCTACTGAAAAAATCCTCCTCATCTCCGGTACCATCGTAAAAAAAACAACCATATGGAGGTATACAATGACAAATTTTAAACCAGAAACATTGCTGTTACACGGTGGCCAAGAGCCAGACCCGGTAACAGGATCTCGAACAGTACCCGTATATCGCTCAACGGCATTCGTTTTTAAAGACACTGCTCATGCGCAACGTCTTTTTGCCTTAGAGGAAGCTGGCAATATTTACACACGAATTACAAACCCAACTGTAGATGTTTTTGAAAAACGCGTCGCTTTATTAGAAGGCGGTACAGCAGCGGTAGCACTTTCATCTGGTGCAGCAGCTATTGCATTTTCAATTTTAAATCTTGCAGGGGCAGGTGATGAAATTGTTGCAGGTAGCTCTTTGTACGGAGGTACTTATAATTTATTCGCCAACACACTACCAAACTACGGTATTAAAACAATTTTTGTAGATGAAACAAATCCAGAAAATTTCAAAGCAGCTATTACGGATAAAACAAAAGCGGTGTTCGCTGAAGTTTACGGTAACCCAAGTTTAAAAGTGCTAGACATTGAAGCAGTAGCGAATATAGCACATGAAAACGGCTTGCCATTAATTATTGATAGCACATTTGCTTCACCATATGGCTCTACACCAATTGACTTCGGTGCAGATATCGTTGTTCATTCCGCAACGAAATGGATCGGCGGCCATGGTACAACTTTAGGTGGCGTTGTAGTAGATGCAGGGAAGTTTGATTGGACTCGCGGACGCTTCCCAGGCTTTACGGAGCCAGATGCTTCTTATCACGGTTTGCGTTATGGTATTGACACAGCAGCGGCTGCATTTGCCACAAAACTGCGAGTGCAATTACTACGTGACTTCGGACCAACATTAAGTGCAGATGCAGCATTTAATTTATTACAAGGTTTAGAAACGCTTCATTTGCGGATTCCTAAACACAATGAAAATGCATTAGCGGTAGCTGAATATTTACGAGACCACCCATCTGTGGAATATGTAAATTACAATGGTTTAGAAGATTTCCCTACTCATGAGTTAGCTAAAAAATATTTGAGAAATGGCTTCGGTTCAGTGCTTACATTTGGTATTAAAGGTGGACGAGAAGCAGGGCGTAAATTGATTGATAGTGTGAAATTATTCTCGCACGTAGCAAATGTAGGGGATGCCAAATCATTAATTATCCATCCAGCGTCTACTACACATCAGCAACTTTCAGCTGAGGAACTAATCCAAACTGGCGTAACCGAGTCGCTCATTCGCTTATCCATCGGTTTAGAGGCAGTAGAGGACATTATTGCAGATTTAGACCAAGCTATTGAACAAGTAACAGCTTCACAACAACAAGTAGAAGCCTAATAAAAAAACACATTGGCTAATGTTGTAGCGTTTACGTATTTTCTCATTCGATAGGCCTCATTTGGTAATGCGTAAAACGTTGCTGCATCATCCGCTTGCCTCATTTGGTAAGGATAATTGAAATTCTTCTAAAATAATACCTAGTAATTTGATAAGTATTATTGACTTGCTTAATTCCTTGTTTTATACTAGGGAATAAGAAAAGCGTTCGACATTTAGTTTTCATAAGTGCTCCCCCACTTTTGAAATATATGAAGCGGAGTAGTTGCTCAGTCAGTAACTACTCTTATCTACAAAAACTGATGATAAAGGAGTGTTTTAAATGGGAAATGTGTATAGTGCGCAAAACATTGCATCTTATCTTATTTATGAGTTAAATGAAGGTCATGTGTTTGTGAACAACATGTCCATTCAAAACATACTTGCGTCAGTTGAGAGTAAATGGCAAGAAATCTTTGGACATTCAGCTTTTAAGGAAATTGTTTATGTCAAAGAGGAAGGCTATACAGTAAAAGAAGTTTTTGAAGCTTATGAAGGCTATGGAGCAAGTCATATTCCTCTACCTGCAACAGAGTATTACTTAAAATACGGCACATTCCAATTAGTTGAACGTACGTATGCAATACCAAATTTTACGCTAGAGGAAATAAGACTAGTGCAACAGGCTTTAATACAATATCGTTATAAATTGCTAACCAAAGCTAGTTAATTATCCCTCATATAATTAGGCTCATTCTCTGCTGCTACAGGGAATGAGTTTTTTAATTAGATGTTGGAAGATATACTAGCATAATTGAAAAAATTTTTATTAATATATTTCAAAAGAACAATTTTTATGAATGTATTTACATACATATATATAATAGAAGAAAGACATTTGTTTTTGGCTCATCACCAAAAGTTGTGGATGACATTTGTTGAAATTTATGCCATATATAAGTTGATTGGAGTGGAGGTCGGACGCCCCCAGGAAAGCGCCTAGCTGCAACGGAAATCAACCCCACGCTATAGTGATGATCCTTTATAAAGAATCGTCAATATTTGTTCAATTATTATAGATCAAGTGAAAAATCATATAATAAAAGGAATGAAAACGATTTCCTTTGCACTTCTAGGGTAAACAAATGTCCATCCTAGAAAGATTTTTCTTGTGCAATGTATGTATTTACGTTACAATCTTCATTAAGTTGAATTTTGAATTATTTGAATTTGTGTGTTTCACAGACTGTATCTTCATTCAGAATATTTTTTGTAGTGAACGTGAAACACCATGACTAAATATCTGTCTGAAAACGAAGTGTTAAACACGACCTGCTTTGTAAAGTCGGCGAACAATTCAAAATCTGTACGAATTAAGCTGAGACGAAATAAATATAATGAAACTGCGGAATGTAAGTTGGAGGGAATAACAGAAATGGCAACTATAAAGGCAGCTATATTAGGATTTGGAACGGTAGGTCAAGGAATTTACCATATATTAAACGAAAAGCGTGAAGAGCTTAAAAATAAATTAGGAATTGAGCTAGAAGTAGCAAAAATTTTAGTTACAGACGCTAGCCGTGAACGTGTACCAGGGACAGCACATTTAATGACAACTAGTATGGATGAAGTGTTAGCAGAGCCGGGTATGCAGGTTGTTTTTGAGGCGATCGTGAATGAGGAGCCAGCATTTACTTACTTAAAGCGGGCTGTTGAACATAAATGTCATGTTATCACAGCTAACAAAGTAATGTTTGCAAAGCGAGGTTTGGAGTTACAGGACCTTGCAAAAGCAAACGGTGTATTTGTAGGCCTAGAGGCAACAACCGCTGGTGGAGTACCAGTTATTAAAACGATGAAAAATATTTTGCTTGTCAATGATGTTAGTCGTATTCAGGGTGTTTTAAATGGGACATCCAACTATATTTTAACGAAAATGCGTTCACAGGGTTGGTCGTTCGAAACTGCTTTAAAAGAGGCACAAAATTTAGGTTATGCAGAGGCAGATCCATATAATGATATTTCCGGACAGGATGCCTTTAAAAAATTAATGATTTTAAGTGCTTTGGCATTTGGTGAACAACCAGACTGGGCTGACGTCGAGGTAGTTGGCATTGATAGTATTTCGGCAGAGCAAGTCAAAGAAGCGTGCGAAAAAGGCTTGCGTTACCGCCACGTTGCTGAGGTTGAGAAGCTAGCAGATGGGAAAGTGGTCGCAAAGGTTGGTCCGCAATTAGTAGATAAAGAACATCCGCTATACCCAGTTGATGACGTCAATAATGCTGTGGCATTGGATACAAATTATATTGGCACTTTAACGCTAGTTGGACCTGGAGCAGGTATGTATCCAACAGCTAGTGTAATGGTAGAAGATTATGCCGAGATTATCGGTAAAAGAGCTGGGTTTGTCGTAACAATATAATAGATATGCCTATCATTCAACAATGCTCAACTTGTTTGAATGATAGGCATTTTTTTAGTCCTCATCTTTAACATCAATATCCTCTGGAATAGGAGTATTCCGCCAAATTTCAATTTCCTCTTTAATACGATCTAGCTGCTCAAAATAAGTGCTAAACTGCCCGCTATTAATCAGTATTTGGTCCCCATCGAAAACTGAACGAATACGGCCCTCGTAAACTAGGCGAAGTATTTGATCCTCTGGCATACTAAGGTCGATAGCTGTTTCTTCAATTGTTTTATACATAATTTCGCTCCTTTTGTTGTTTATATTATAACCAAAAGAAAGCTTACTGTGGGTTAATAAATGAAAGGAAAGAAGAAATGGTAATTGTTTACTTTTCGATAAATCTGTATTATTAATGTTAATGGGTTGTGGGGGCTATAATTAGCTATTCCCATTTTGCGCGATAGTCCAATGTCTTTTTTTCTAATTAATTCGTCTAACAGGTGGGTTATTTGAACAGTTGAATTGTTTAGAATGGATATTATATTTTTGACATTAGAAAGGGCGTAAAACGCTTTTGAGGACAAGTCATACAAGACAATTTTTAGATTAGGAACATGTAAGACTAATTTATTATATTTTTATTGCTGTTTTGATAATTTACATATGCCCTGTATATAAGTTGATTTTCGTAACGACTGGGTGACTCCTCTGGGATCAGCAATAGAGGAACGAAGGCCAAAACCATCACATCCTGTGATAACGCCTTCGTGACCAACATCCTGTTGCTCCGACGCCCACAGGAAGCTTTGCTCTGTGCAAAAGCGAAGCGTCAGCAACAACAAATGTTTTCTGTAGCGAAAGCAAAGCGGCAGCTACAAAGCGCCCAGTCGGAACGGAAATCAACCCCACATTTTGTTGATGAGACTCCTTAAAATCTTAAGAATTTCTTCATTTTTATAATAACTGGTTTTTAAGATTTAAAATGTACACTATTAATTGAGAGCGAGGTGTATATCATGACGAAACTAACAGTTCTTGTTACAGACGATGATCAAGATATTCGTGATGGTATTGAAATTTATTTAAACAATGAAGGCTACAATGTTATTAAAGCTGCTGACGGTTTAGAGGCACTTGAAAAATTAGAAAACAATGAAGTACATTTAATTATTTTAGATATTATGATGCCGAATATGGATGGAATTACAGCGACGTTTAAAATTAGAGAAGAGCGCAATATTCCAATCATTATGCTTAGTGCAAAGGCAGAGGATAGCGACAAAATTCATGGTCTATCTGTAGGTGCGGATGATTACGTTACAAAGCCTTTTCATCCGTTAGAGCTGTTGGCCCGAGTGAAATCTCAGCTGCGACGTTATGTACAACTTGGGACGTACAATGAAGAAGCAGCAAAGGTGGAAATCGATGGACTTGTATTAGATGAAGATGCAAAGGAAGTCAATTTAGAAGGCGAACCTGTTCGATTAACACCAATCGAATATAAAATTACGGAATTATTAATGAAAAATGCAGGACGTGTATTTTCGATAAGAGAGATTTATGAGCGTGTATGGAATGAGGAGGCTTACAATGCAGAAAATATTGTGGCAGTACACATTCGAAAAATACGTGAAAAAATCGAAGCAGATCCGAAAAATCCACGTTATTTAAAGGTGGTGTGGGGCGTTGGCTATAAAATGGAAAAATAAAATAGAGCACTATGTTACAATTGCAGGGTTTGTAGCAGGGGTTATTGGACTAATTTATTTTGGTGTGTATGCCTATCAGTTAGTAACTGCCCGCTCTTCGGGGATGTTACAATTGCTTGAGAAAATTTTTTAGAGAGGAGTTAAAAGTATGGTGAAAAATTGGAAACCTCTTCTCGCTCTTTTATGTTTAATCTGGGTGATATTTGGTATTTTTACTTTCTCAAAAGTCGGGCATCGATATATTGGAAAGTCTTATTTTCAATCTGAAAATTTACAACCCCAACTTGATAATTTCCAGTCGGAATTAGGACCATTAGTGTTAAATGTACCAACGGCCGAAGATTTAAAAAGTAAAATTGTGGTGACACAAAGCGAAATTGAGGAGCATCGTAATCGCTATGGAACATTAGGAGAACAGATAGGTAATATTAAAGCCCAATATGCGGAGCGCATTCAAGAAGCTACTAATGTCAATGCAACTGATTTAAAAACAAAGCTTGAGAAAGAGCGAGATGCCAAAGTTAAAGATATTACGACTAATTTTGGGGATGATGAGCATGTCCGCAAAAAAATTCTCACTCAAAAAGAAGAGCTTGTTGATAAATATATAAAGGCAGTACAAGAAGAAGCAAAGAATTTTGTGAAAAATAATAATCAATGGTCTTATGAATTAACGAATACTGAAACAGGTGAAACATTTAGTTCGGGTAATGTTTCAGATAGTAGTGCTTTCAAAATAAAGTTTACTGGGCAACATCCATTAACGACTTCAAATATTAGTAGCGGTTATTTACACGATATTTTCTATCAAACAGATATCAGCTTGGATACAGAGGAACTTAAGGAAAATTTTGATTACACTGGCATTATAACTATCTCAAAAAAATCAGCACAAGCAGAAAGCATCATGGTGGGATATAACAATTTTAAAACCCGTCAATACACCTTCTCCTTTATATGGTTAACGAGTATTGTGGCAGCTATTTTTGCATGGAAAGGGCGTAAAGAAGTACTGCAGATGGTACAAGGTTTAAAGGGGAAAGAAGCCTTTGCAAAGATGAAAATTGATTACTCAATCGTATTATTATTAATAAGCGCATTCGTATATTTGATAACATCTGACACTGCTTTTTATTCGATACTAAATGATTTTTATGACTATAATTATGTACGTCGTTTAATGGATATATTGTTTAAACTAGGTGTCTTAATCATTATTGCTATGCTGTTCTTTGTACAGCTAATTTGGTTGTATGATCGAGTGAATACAGCGCAGAAATTAGAGGAGAACTTAAAAGGTAGCGTTTTATGGTCACTAGGAGGATCCATTACAGATTTGTTTATAAATCGTTCCATCGCATTACATTCCATTGTGATGATTGGGGCAGCATTTTTTGGCGGTGGAAGTCTTGTTGCTTCAATGATAGGCGGTGGTGGATTCCCCGTACTAGTATTGGGCATCTGTGCGATGATCGGTATTCCAGCCATGATTCTTTTCCTTTCTAAAATGGGCTACTTAAACCGAATTATGAAAGATACAAAAGACATGGCAGAAGGGCGTTTAAATCGCAACGTCAAAGTAATGGGCAAATCACCACTCGCGGAGCATGCCGAAAATCTTAATCATTTAAGAGAAGGCGTCAGCACGTCTATGCATGCGCAGGCAAAAAGTGAACGTTTAAAAACAGAGCTTATTACGAATGTTAGTCACGACTTACGCACACCATTAACATCTATTATTACGTATACAGATTTACTGAAAAATCCTGATATTACGGAGGAAGAGCGCCAGCAATACATTCATATCCTTGATAAAAAATCAGAACGTCTAAAATTACTGATTGAGGATCTTTTTGAAGTATCCAAAATGGCGAGTGGTAATATGGAGCTTCATCGCAGTCGAGTCGATTTAACCCAACTTGTACAGCAGGCAGTAGGGGAGCACGAGGAAGATTTGGCGCAGGCTCAATTAGATCTACGCATGACAAAACCTCATGAGCCAATCTACGCGTATGTAGACGGACAAAAATGGTGGAGACTGATTGATAATTTAATCGTCAATGTATTGAAATATGCATTAGAAGGCACACGTGTTTATGTAACATTGAAACGTACAGCAGAAGGCGATGCTGAATTCACGGTGAAAAATGTTGCAAAATATGAAATTAGCGAGAATGCCGATGAGTTATTCGAACGCTTTAAGCGAGCTGATGCTTCACGCCATACAGAGGGCTCAGGGCTAGGGTTAGCCATCGCACAATCCATTGTAGATTTGCATGGTGCTCGCATGAGTATAGAGGTAGATGGAGATTTATTTAAAGTGATCGTTCGAATTCCAACAGCATAAACCAAAAACAGCGGCAATTATATTGCCGCTGTTTTTGTTATGTTGAAAATGGAAAGGTTTGAAGGGATCTTTGTGAATGTTGTGATCGTTAATCCGTTGTTTTGGCGTGTCCATCCGCGGATTTGATGTTCCTATCCACGGATTTGGCGGTGCTATCCACGGCTTTAGCAGTTCTATCCACGGATTTGGCGGTGCTATCCACGGATTTGACGGTGCTATCCACGGATTTGGCGGTGCTATCCACGACTTTGGCAGTTCTATCCGTCACTTCGACTCTTCAATCCGTCGCTTATGCTCATACATCCGTCGTTCCAGCCAATCAATCCGTCGCTTGGGTTATTATCCGTCACTTCGACTCTTCGTTCCGTCGCTTAGACTCATTCATCCGTCGTTCCGGCCCATCATACCGTCGCTTTGGCGTGTCCATCCACGGATTTGGCGGTGCTATCCACGACTTTGGCAGTTCTATCCGTCACTTCGACTCTTCAATCCGTCGCTTGTGCTCATACATCCGTCGTTCCAGCCAATCAATCCGTCGCTTGGGTTATTATCCGTCACTTCGACTCTTCGTTCCGTCGCTTAGACTCATTCATCCGTCGTTCCGGCCCATCATACCGTCGCTTTGGCGTGTCCATCCGAGGATTTGGCGGTGCTATCCACGACTTTAGCAGTTCTATCCACGATTTTGACGTTCCTATCCACGACTTTGGCAGTTCTAACCGTCACCTTGGCACGTCAATCAGTTGCTCAGATTTCTTTCCGTCACCTCGGCTCTTTGCTTTAAATCGCTGCCAATTCAGGGTCATACTCACACTCAATCCCATAGTTATAACCCTAAATTCTTAGCAATAATCACTTTCATGACTTCGTTGGTACCTGCATAAATGGACATGACAGGAATGTCTCGATATCTTCTAGCAATCTTGTATTCTTCCATATAACCGTAGCCACCGTGTAACTGCATACACTGGACAGCGAGCTCACGGGCATTTTCTGTTATCCAGTATTTTGCCATTGAAACTTTTGTCACAACATCATTTCCTGCGATATGTTCCTCTATTAAAGATTCTAAAAATGCTTTGCCAAGTTCAATTTTCGTTGCCATTTCGGCTATTTTAAATTGCGTATTTTGGAAGTCGCTAATTGATTTTCCGAAAGCTTCACGTGATTTTACATAATCAATTGTTAAAGTAAGCATGTCCTCAGCAGCCGTTTGTGCGGCGATGGCAACCGCTAAACGCTCTTGCTGCAGTTTTTCCATCATATAGATAAAGCCTTTACCTTCTTCACCAAGGAGATTTTCGACAGGGACGCGACAATCCTCGAAATATAGCTCGGCTGTGTCCTGCGCGTGCATTCCAACTTTTTCGAGCTTGCGACCTTTTGTGAAACCTGGTGTCCCGTCCTCAATGACAAGGAGGCTAATGCCGCGATGTTTTTTTTCTGCCTGAGGATTTGTTTTTACAGCAACAACTGCTAAATTTGTATGAATACCATTTGTAATAAATGTTTTTTGTCCGTTAACGATATAATGATTGCCATCACGAATGGCAGTTGTTTGGATGTTTGCCAAATCTGAACCTGCACCTGGCTCTGTCATAGCAATGGCTGTAATATTTTCGCCTGTAACGCATTTCGGTAGCCAGCGTGATTTTTGCTCATTTGAGCCGTATGCCTCGATATAGGGCACGACGATATCGTTATGTAGACCAACGCCAATAAGGCTTGAACCTACACGCTCTAACTCTTCTTGAATAATAACGCCAAAACTAAAATCGAGCCCGAGACCGCCATATTGCTCTTCTACTTGAGGGCATAGAAAGCCCATTTCCCCAAGCTTACGCCAAAATTCAAGTGGAATAAGATGATCTTTCTCCCATTGTGGATAGTGTGGCTCGGCTTCCTCTGCTAAAAACTTACGTAAGGTTTTACGGAATAACTCATGTTCTGTTGATTCGAATTTATATTTTGTCATATGAACAACACCCCTTTTTTGTTCGTACATGCATAAATTTCCTCTTGCAACTATAATGTTACTGAAATATTCAGAAAAATTAAAGTATATTATTTATAGTTTTTTTGGTAATCGTATAATCAGGTCGAATTGAAAGAGGGGGTATTACTATAATAGGTTCTATTCTTAGACGCCCTGGGGTCTCATCTGAGTCCGCCCAGCCTCCAGTAGATGACAATATTGTCACTTTCCTAATTACAATGTCATGTAAATCATACGATTAAATTATATAGAAGTTGTACACTTGATATAATGAGCGGTTGCCCTTTTACCCTTACTTTCTAGAAGAGAATGCTATAATCAACTAAGACTATATGAAAGTAGGGAACAGAAATATGCCTAAAGTAATTAGTGGAATTCTTTTAATAAGTATATATAGTGCGTTAACTTTTTACTTAGGATGGGGATTAAGACAGTGGCTTGTGGCGATGGGCTGGTTCCGTTATCCAATTTTATATTGGTTAGTACTGTATATCATTGCGTTTAGTATTATTATTAGTAGATTGCACGAGTCTTTACGAATGTTTTCAATCATCAGTAATTACTGGATGTTTATTTTTGAATATGGATTATTACTTTGCTTAGTAGCGCACTTGATTATTTGGTTAAGTCCCTTTAACAATGTAAAGATAGTTGGCAGTATAGCAATTGCTATGTTGTTTGTACTAGTTTTTGTGGGTACCTATTTAGCATATTCACCTGTAGTCCGTCATTTAGACATAACGATGGATAAAAAGAGTAGTGAATTAGAATCGATGAGAGTTGTAGTTGCATCAGATTTTCATTTGGGAGTTTTATCAAATAAAAGACATTTACAGCGCTTCGTTACTTTATCGAATGAAGCAAAGCCCGATATCGTCTTTTTAGCTGGAGATATTGTGGATGATGATCCTAAATGGTTTGTTAAAGAGGGAATGGCAGATGTGATGAAGCAATTATCATCTACATATGGGGTGTATGGTGTACTTGGCAATCACGAGTATTATGGCAAGAAAATCCCTGAGTTTATTGAAGAGATGGAAAACGCAAATGTAAAAATTTTGTGTGATGAAACTATTAGAATCGATAATGTGTTAGTATTAACGGGTCAAGAAGATATTACAAACAAGGATAGAAAGCAACTAGATGCATTGAAGACAACAGAGGACTTGCCTTGGTTTGTTATGAATCATACCCCGAATGATTTAAGTACGCCTGCGAAATTGGGCGTAGACTTCCATATGTCAGGTCATACACATAAGGGTCAACTATGGCCCAATCAGTATATTACAGCTCGTGTATTTGAGCTCGATTATGGTTATAAGATGAAGGAGAAAATGCATACACTTGTTTCATCAGGTTTTGGCTTTTGGGGTCCTCCAATGCGACTAGGCAGCCGCTCCGAACTATGGGTTGTGGATATAAACTTTCGTTAGTTGGTGACTGTACACTCAGAAATCAACCCCACTTTATGGTAATGAGCTCATAGTGTATTTTATAATATGTTTGTATTTAATTAACAAAAGGTAAGGTGACAATGTGGATATCATTGAATTATTAAAGGCGCTTATTTTAGGCTTTGTCGAAGGGATGACGGAGTTTGCACCAGTGTCGTCGACAGGTCATATGATTATTGTAGACGATATGTGGTTAAAGACAGAGGAGTTTTTAGGGATGTATCCCGCCAATACATTTAAAATCGTTGTACAGCTAGGCTCTATTTTAGCCGTAATCGTTGTTATGTGGAAACGAATGTTAAATTTAGTAGGTCTCTATAAAATTGATGGCCAATCAAACTCAGTGAAAGGTCACTTCAACTTAGCGCATGTTATTGTAGGCATGTTGCCAGCAACTATAATAGGCTTTGCGGCTAAAGATTTTATCGATGATCATTTATTTAAAGTAGAGCATGTTATTTATGCTTTAGTAGCTGGGGCTATTTTAATGATTATTGCAGATAAATTTGCACCGAAAAGACCAAAAGTGGATTCGCTAGATAAAATTTCTTATGGTTTAGCATTTAAAGTAGGGTTAGTACAATGTTTATCACTTTGGCCAGGGTTCTCCCGTTCAGGCGCAACAATATCTGGTGGTGTTCTATTTGGAATGAGTCACCGCGTGGCTGCAGATTTTACATTCATTATGGCAGTACCGATTATGGCTGGTGCTAGTCTAGTATCTGTACTGAAAAACTGGGATATGCTATCTATGGATTATCTCGGATTCTATGTAGTGGGCTTCATTAGTTCATTTATCTTTGCGTTACTTTCTATTAAGTTCTTCTTAGCACTTATTTCAAAAGTGAAATTAATGCCATTTGCTATTTATCGTTTAGTATTAGCTGCTGTGCTAGCTGTTATTATCTTTATGTAATGAATAAAGTCACTCTTCTATTAAAGAAGGAGTGGCTTTTTTTTAGCGATTTTATCCCGTTCTAAGAAGAATGGAGTGGTTAATGAAAATCGTTTGTAAGTATGATGGATTATTGCTTATTGCGGAAATAGATATTTTTTACCTATTTATTGTCATTTCAGTTGTCTAGACAGTATAATTGATTTTAGAATTATTAGTTTTTAGTAGAATAGACATTGGTACGGTGGGGTGTATAAGTTGTTTTATATTGGAAATAAGCCTAAGGAAAATACAATTGAGATTAGTGAAGAATCAAGTATAGGAGTTATTATTCAAGATCAGGAACGTTTACAACAGTTAAATCTAGTAAATTTAACGAAAGAAGATTTGCAATTCATTAGAAGTTTAAAACCGTATGTTGAACGAAATGTCGCCGAAGTGGTAGCCGCATTTTATCAGGCGATTGAAAGTGTGCCAGACTTACGTGAAGTTATTGAAAAGTACAGCTCTAGTGAGCGTTTACGCCAAACATTACGCGGTCATATTATTGAAATGTTCGAAGGGCGTATAGACGATGCATTTTTGGAGAAGAGACGGCGGGTCGCAAAAATGCATGTAAAGATTAACTTGTATCCTAAGTGGTATTTAGCCGCCTTTCAAAACCTTGAGAAATTGTTAAGAAAGATTGTTTATACGCTTCAATTGACGAGGGACGAAGAAGAAAAGTTTTGTGAGGCGATTAGTAAAATATGTAACTTTGAACAACAGATTGTCCTAGAGGAATATGATCATTATGCTAAGACATTAATGGAACAGCAACAGGATAGTGTTCGAGTACATGTGAAGGAAGTTATAGGTGGGATATCTACGCAGCTAGATACTCAATCTCATAGCACGAATGAAACCGTGACCGAACTTGTTGATAACGCTAAAGAAGTGAATGAATACTTGAAGGAAAGTATCGATGAGGCAAAAACAATGCAAAAAGTATCATCTGAAGGTTATTCAAAAATAGTCCGAATCAATGAGCAAACAGGGGAAATTCATCATAAAACAGTTGAAATGTCGACAATGGTGGAGCAATTAAATCACTCTTCCTCGAAAATTAATGCTGTTATTGAAATAGTGAAAAGGATTTCAAATCAAACAAATTTACTTGCGTTAAATTCAGCTATTGAGGCTGCACGTGCAGGAGAGCACGGAAAAGGCTTTGGTGTCGTGGCGAGTGAAGTTCGTAAGCTTGCAGACCAGACGAAAAGTTCGGTTGAACAAATCGGGGACCTCATCACGATGTCGAATGGCATTACCAAACAAGTTGTTCAAGCCATTCATGAGATCCAAGAGCTAGTGAACAATAGTATTGAACAAAACTCGGAATCTTTAAAAGCGTTTGATGCCATATCTGGCTCAGTAAACGGTTCTATCTCAAACTTCCAAAACGTCGGACTGAAAATAACAGAATTGGCGGAAATTATTGAAACAATTGGGGAATCTTCCGAGGAATTAAAACAAGTTGCCAATCGTTTAGACACAACAATTAGAGACTTTTAACGACTATGCATAAAGCCTGTGCATAGTTTTTTTGCTTATTAGCATAGTGAAGTGTTGATTTCCGTTCCGGATGGGCGCTTTCCTGGGGGTGTCCGATGAGCCGCTTCGCTTCGCTGCAGGGTCTCGGGCCAACACGATGTTGGTCACGAAGGCGTTATCACAGGATGTGAGGGTTTTAGCCTTCGTTCCCCTATCACTGATCCCCGAGGAGTCGCCCATCCTCCACTCCAATCAACTTAGCCTCATGAACAAACCTTTTTGCCATCCACAACTGATAGGCCTAGTTTTATTTTTCACAAATAATAAGACAAAATCACTTTTCAGAAGGATAAAACAACAAATAGGCGGATGAAGTTTGGAAAGTGATAAAAAAGGAATAGTGTCATGAATGCAAAAATAAGAAATCCCTAGAAAATGAGCGTTCTAAGTGTTACGCTATAGGCGAATTGAGTAGAGAGGTGTTCGGAATATGAAAAAGAAATTATTTATTACACGTAAGTTTCCGCCACATATAGTTGAACCGTTGAAAGAGTTTTATGATATCAAACAATGGGAGGAGGAGGAAATTGTTATACCGCGAGAAAAACTATTGGCAGCTGTTGCAGATTGTGAAGTATTGTGGGTAACTCTTGCTGATCAAGTAGATGAAGAGTTATTATTACACGCACCCAATTTAAAACTTGTGACAAATTTAGCGGTTGGATTTAATAATATTGATGTCAAAGCTTTGCGTAAGCGCGGAATAATGGCGACAAATACGCCAGGAGTTCTAACAAATACGACGGCTGATTTTGTAATGGGATTATTGCTTGCGACGGCTCGTAGAATTCCAGAAAGCGATCGATATTTGCGTGAGGGCAAATGGAAAAGCTGGTATCCAATGCAATTAGTGGGGAAAGAAGTTTCAGGGTCCACGATAGGAATTATTGGTATGGGACGTATTGGTCAAGCTGTTGCAAGACGAGCAAAAGGTTTTGATATGAAAATTTTATACAACAATCGTAGACGTCGCCATGAGGCAGAGGAAATGTATGGTTTTCAATATGTATCGTTAGAGGATCTTTTAAAACAATCGGATTTTGTTGTTATTATGACACCTTATAACAATGATACGGTAGGACTTATAGGAGCAGAGGAACTTGCGTTAATGAAGGATGACGCGGTATTAATCAATGCGTCACGTGGTGGCATTATCGATGAGAACGCACTTTATGAGACGTTAAATAGTGGTAAACTGTGGGCTGCAGGGCTAGATGTTTTTGAGCAAGAGCCTATTGCGTTGGATCATCCATTGTTGACGCTTCCTAATGTTGTAGCACTCCCGCATATTGGTAGTGCCTCGCTTCAAACTAGAACGGCTATGCTGATGCTGAACGTTAAAGCACTTACTGCTTACGGACAGGGCCAAACTCCATCCAATCGAATAGATTAATGTAATGAAGAAAGGAGCACTTCTAATTGTGATGTGCTCCTTTCATGTTGATTAAGTATGGCTCTTGCAAAACGAGGGGTTGATTTCCGTTCCGACTGAGCGCTTTCCTGGGGGCGTCCGATGAGCCGCTTCACTCGCGGTGCTCGCTCCAGGGTCTCATCTGTGACGCTAATCCCCGAGGAGTCGCTCAGTCTCCACTCCAATCAACCACTTTAATTAAGGTGAGTAGCCATAGCCTCACTGCATAAAATTTATAAAAATTCTACGCGAACGCTGATTGGTTCCTTAAATGTTCCTTCTTCTGTATTTCTAAATAGCGTTCATTATTTATTAAACATATCAAATAAACCGCCAATGCCGCCTTCGCCTTTAGATTGACCGCCACCGCCTTGAGAAATTGGTGCTGCAGCGAATACGCGACTTGCTAATCGGCTAAATGGTAAGGATTGAATCCATACTTTACCCGGACCCTTTAAAGTAGCAAAGAAGATACCTTCGCCACCAAACAATGCTGTTTTTACGCCTCCAACCATCTCGATATCGTAATGTACATCAGATGTCATGGCTACTAAACAACCTGTATCAACACGCAATACTTCGCCTGGCTGTAAAACCTTTTCGTGAATAGCGCCACCTGCATGTACAAAAGCCATGCCGTCTCCTTCAAGTTTTTGCATAATAAAGCCTTCACCACCGAAGAAGCCAACACCGATTTTCTTTTGGAATTCAACGCCAACTGATACGCCTTTTGCAGCAGCTAAAAAAGCATCTTTTTGACAAATAATTTTCCCGTTTAATTCACTTAAATCCATTGGAATAATCTTACCAGGGTATGGAGCAGCAAAATACACATGACGTTTACCTGAACCAACATTCGTAAATGTCGTCATAAATAAACTTTCACCTGTAATTAGGCGTTTTCCAGCTCCAAATAATTTACCCATAAGACCACTTTCTAGGCTTCCTCTTGAACCATCGCCAAAGATCGTTTCCATATGGATAGCATCATCCATCATCATTAAAGCACCAGCTTCAGCTACTACTGTTTCTTGCGGGTCAAGCTCAACTTGCACATATTGCATATCGTCGCCATGTAATTTGTAGTCAATTTCGTGATTATTCATAATAGGATTCCTCCAAAATTCATTTTAATAGTATATACGATTATATGTTATGTAAGTTTCAATGAATAATTAATTATTTAAGAAAAAAAAGGAATAAGATAGAAAATGTCGAATATAAAAAACTAGTATGAGTATTTTTTATTTTCGTTTAGCTGAAAATTTGTGATTGTTTTTCAATGATCACAAAAGATTTTCATCCTGAACTGACATCAATGTTTAGCTAAGAGAAAAGAAAATCTCTGGTGATTGTCACCAATGTCGTTGAACCAAAAGCATGCTTTACAGATTGTTATATATTAAAAATTCGGAATTTTGACATATTTGATTCTGCATAGAGATTAATAGATGACATCTGTTTAAAAGCAATGCGACTGGTAGCGATGATACAGAGGCAACATAGATACTTCAGGGGGTGTTTGTAGTGGAAATCAAAAACTATATCGGTGGTAAATGGGCAACATATTCCCATTTACAAAGTATAGTAGTGACCAATCCTGCAAATGGGGAGCAGCTAGCTACGATACCGCGTTCTACGGCAAGTGAGGTAGATGAAGCGGTAGCGGTTGCAAAACAGGCACAAAAAAACTGGGCATTAGTACCTGCGCCAAAACGTGCTGACTATTTATATGCCATCGGTCAAAAAATGAAGGAGAAGAAGGAGCATTTAGCGACCGTTTTAACAAAAGAGATGGGAAAGGTCATTGAAGAAGCTAGAGGTGAAGTACAGGAAGGAATCGATATGGCCTATTATATGGCTGGTGAAGGACGACGGTTATTTGGGGAGACAACACCGTCTGAGCTAGCCAATAAATTTGCCATGAGCGTACGGGCACCTATTGGCGTCGTAGGGTTAATAACTCCGTGGAATTTCCCTGTAGCCATTGCTACCTGGAAGTCATTCCCGGCAATCGTTGCTGGCAATACGTTCATTTGGAAGCCATCGAATGAAACACCGATGATGGCGTATGAAATGGGTAAAATTTTTGAAGAGGCTGGCTTACCAGATGGCGTGGCAAACATCGTCTTTGGTACAGGGCCAACAGTTGGAACAGCATTAATTGAGCATCCAGATGTTAAGGTCATTTCATTTACCGGCTCTACAACAACAGGAAGTAAGGTAGCAGAGCTAGGTGGTAAACACCTGAAAAAGATTTCATTAGAGATGGGCGGCAAAAATGCAGTCATTGTGATGGATGATGCCGATCTACAGCTAGCAACTGAAGGAATCCTATGGAGTGCATTTGGCACTGCTGGTCAAAGATGTACAGCATGTAGTCGCGTGATCGTGCATAAAGATGTAAGAGAGGAACTAGAAAAACGTCTATTAGACGAAATGCATAAGCTAACAATTGGTGACGGTCTAGATGAAGGTGTGAAAATCGGACCTGTCATTAACAAAGCTGCATTGGAAAAGATTAATCACTATGTGCAAATCGGCAAGCAGGAAGGGGCGACGTTGTTAGCTGGAGGTAGAATTTTATCTGAGCCTCCTTATGACAAAGGGTCTTATTATGAGCCTACACTATTTACCAATGTGAAGCCTGACATGATTATTGCACAAGAAGAAATCTTTGGTCCGGTCGTTTCTCTTATTGAAGTAGCAAGTTTAGATGAAGCAATCGAAGTAAACAATGGCGTAAAATTTGGCTTATCCAGTTCAATTTTTTCACAAGATGTGAATACGATTTTCCGCGCACAACGAGATTTAGATACAGGTATTGTTTATGTGAATGCTGGCACAACGGGTGCTGAAATCCATTTACCATTTGGTGGGACAAAGGGTACGGGGAATGGTCACCGTGACTCGGGTGTAGCTGCCTTGGATGTCTATACAGAGTGGAAAAGTATTTATGTAGACTATAGCGGGAAATTACAAAGAGCACAAATCGATACAGAATAACAGATCAATGAAAGGGGATGTTCTTGATGAAAGTTGTTGTATTAGGTGCAGGTTTAATGGGGAAAGAGGTAGCTCGTGATTTAATAAAAAATAGCAAAGTAGAGTGTGTATTTTTAGGGGATATTGACGTAAAAATAGCGCAGGACTTTGTGGACTCGTTAAATACAGATAAAATTGAGGTTGTAGAGCTTCATGCTGAGCGCGATGACTCGTTAATGGAGGTTATTTCAAAAGGCGACGTAGTCGTTAATGCATTATTCTATGCCTTTAATGAGCGTGTAGCAAGAGCAGCCATCGCGGCGGGTGTTCATTCCGTTGATTTAGGTGGTCATATTGGCGGTGTCACAGAAAAAATATTAGGTCTCGACGAAGAGGCAAAAGCAAAAGGTGTAACCATTATTCCAGACTTAGGTGTTGCGCCAGGTATGGTCAATATTTTAGCAGGTTACGGTGCTTCGAAATTAGATGAGGTGGAATCTATTAAACTATTTGTAGGCGGTATTCCTACAGAGCCGAAGCCACCTCTTAACTATACACGCGTATTTTCTCTAGATGGTGTCTTTGATCATTATACAGATCCATCAAAAGTGATTCTAAAAGGTAAACTTCAAGAAGTTCCGTCGTTATCAGGCGTTGAACCTATTTATTTCAAAGATTTTGGTGTGCTTGAGGCATTTTATACGGCTGGCGGTATATCGACGTTGGATAAGACATTCCCAAATGTCCAAACACTAGAATATAAAACAATTCGTTATAAAGGGCATGCAGAGAAATTTAAGCTATTAGCCGATTTAGGATTCCTCGATGCTAGTAATAAGGTAGAGGTAGAAAATCAGGAGGTTTCTGTACGTCCAGTTGTTCGTGAGGCACTTAAAAAGCAACTTGAGCTTGGTACAAAACCAGATGCAGTGCTATTGCGTGTTATTGTAGCGGGTGAAAAGGCACAGCAACAAGTGACGTATGAGTACGAAATGGTTGTGCGTAAAGATATGACGATTAATGAAACAGCTATGGCTCGTGCAACAGCCAATACAATTTCTGTCGTTGCTCAAATGATTGGAGAAAATAAAATTTCAGAGCGCGGTGTATTTGCACCTGAATCAATTGTACCGGGCGACATTTATATTGAAGAAATGGCCAAACGAGGTGTAGTTATTAAGGAAACATCTCATACATCTGCAATGATCGTGAAATGGTAGGTGCTAGGTCATGAATTTCGAATTTACCACTGAGCAGGAAATGTTACGTAAAACAGTACGGAAGTTTGTGGATGATGAGATACTTCCACATATTGCGAAGTGGGATGCTGAAGGCGGCTTCAATCCGAAGATTTGGTCAAGACTGGCTGAGCTCGGCTTAATGGGCGTTTGTGTTCCAGAGCCATACGGTGGCAGTGGTATGGATTACAATGCACTCGCCATCGTTTGTGAAGAGCTTGAACGTGGAGATACAGCATTTCGTACAGCTGTTTCAGTTCATACAGGCTTGAATAGCATGACCTTAATGCAATGGGGAACAGAGGCTCAAAAACAGCAATATCTTGTTCCGCAGGCGAAAGGTGTTCGGATTGGAGCGTTCGGTTTAACAGAGCCTGGAGCGGGGTCAGATGTAGCTGCTATGTCTACCACCGCTATAAGGGATGGAGACTTTTACGTATTAAATGGGCAGAAAACATGGATTTCCTTATGTGATATAGCTGATCATTTTATCGTTTTTGCCTACACAGATAAATCGAAGAAGCATCATGGCATTAGCGCATTTATCGTGGAGCGTTCCATGGCGGGCTTTACGTCGAAGGCGATTAAAGGTAAATACGGTATTCGTGCAGGTAATACTGGTGAGCTCTTTTTTGAAAATCTACGTATACCTGTAGAGAATCGTCTAGGAGAAGAAGGAGAAGGCTTTAAAATTGCAATGTCCGCGTTAGATAATGGTCGTTTTACCGTAGCTGCTGGCGCCGTCGGTCTCATTCAAGCGTGTCTCGAGGCGAGTGTGAAATACTGTCATGAACGCGAAACATTTGGAAAGCCTATTGGCGAGCACCAGCTAGTAGGGCAAATGATTGCCAAAATGGAAGCGGGCTATCAAATGAGCCGCTTACTTGTCTATCGTGTTGGAGAATTAAAAAACAAAGGTGTACGTAATACGCGAGAGACATCATTAGCAAAGTGGCAGGCTTGTGATTTTGCCAATAAAGCTGCGGATGATGCGGTACAAATTTATGGAGCATATGGTTATTCGGATGAATATCCAGTCGCCCGTTATTTGCGTAACTCGAAAGCACCCGTTATCTATGAAGGCACGCGGGAGATTCATACAATTATGCAGGCTGACTATGTATTAGGAACACGCCAAGATAAGCCGTTAGCAAAAATGCTACCGAAATGGCCATAAGGATAAACGAGAGGAATTCACTCCCTCTCGTTTTTCTTTTATTTATTTGATGAAAAATTCAGAAGAATGTAACTCTTTTGCTCTTAGTTAGTCTAATTTATAAACAACTTTATGAAAGGTAGGAAAAATGATGAAAAATAAGTGGACAGCATTGCTAATCATCATCGTACTAGCTATTTTGCCAGGAATTTTTACGCTCATGTCGACCCCAAAAGTAGAGGCACAGACTACAAGTGCGAGTATGACAACTCATAACTGGCAAGTATCCTTTACGAATGCACTAAAGGCCAGCAAAATAACGGAAGACAATGTTTACGTAACAAATAGCAAAAATCAAAAGGTAACAGCAACTGTTGCATTGACAGATGATAACAAGACCATTCTCATTAGCGATTTAGCACCCGGAAGCTATAAATTACATGTGAATAAAGAAGCGTTTGCACTAGGTGGACCTAAAATAACATCGCAAGAAATAGCGTTCACCATCATTGAAAAGCTTGAAGCTGTCAAATCAGAAAAAGAGCTACAACAATATTTTGAAACACTTTTAGCAAATGAACAAAGAGAGGTGCAAGTAGAAGCAAACGCAGAAGTGGCGAAGAGCGAGGACAAAGCAAGTTCGAACAACTCCTCTACAACGAATAATCAGGTCGAAGGCGTGGAGGAGGGGGATATAGTTGTTGTCAAAGATGACTATATTTACGCTGTAAAAGATCAGAGCATTACTGTAGTGGATGCAATAAACCCGAAAAATTTAAAGCTAGCAACAACGATCAAGATGAAGGAATCACAATATATTTCGAAGCTAGCAGTATACGACCATATATTAATAGCAATTAGCAATGAATATTTAGAAAAAATAGGCACAAGCATGACGACAGCTTCGTTATATGATATTTCAAATCCAAAAAATCCAAAGCTATTACGTGAAGTGGGGCAAGAGGGGTATTTACAAGATATTCGAATTACAAATGACACATTATATTTAATCGGTAATATGTATCCGAATTATTGGATGCTTAGAGAGAAAAAAGCGCCGGATTTAAAACCGAAAACATATGATAGTGTAGAAGGAAAAGAATATAAAAGTTTACCGCTAGAGAAGATTTCTATTTTACCAAATACAATGGATGGAACATATAGCTTAATGACAGCAGTAGATTTAAAAAATGGTGCTAAGAAAACGGCGAATACGAAAGGATACTTAGGTGGTAGTAGTGGACTTTATATGTCGGAGAACTCACTTTATTTAACAACACCCATTTATGATGGAAATCCAGTGCCTGCTGCTGGCCTCATTATGGATAGAATCTGGATGCCAAGAACAACGAATACACAAGTTTTTAAATGGAATGTTGATGGAACTGCCATGAATTTTGTTGGTACTACGGAAGTAAAAGGATCCGTGTTAAATCAATACTCAATGGATGAATATGACGGTAATTTCCGTATCGTGACAACGGAAGGAAATGCCTGGGATGAACAACAAATATCAAAAAATCACCTATTTATTTTAGATAAAAACTTACAACAGCTCGGTGCAGTAAAAGATTTAGCTCCTGGTGAAAAAGTATATTCTGCACGCTTTATGGGCGAAAAAGCATATATCGTAACATTCAAACAAGTGGATCCACTGTTTGTGATTGATGTAGCAAACCCGAAAAAGCCAGCTGTGCTAGGGAAGCTAAAGATTCCAGGCTTTAGTAACTATTTACATCCATTAGACGATACACATTTAATCGGTATTGGCTATGATACGGAGCAACGCTATGATGCCTATTCGAAGCGGAATTTTACGGTGACAACGAATATGAAAATGTCATTGTTTGATGTGTCAGATTTCAAACATCCAAAGGAACAATCAACAGTAAAAATCGGTGGAAAAGGGTCGTACTCCGATGTTCAATACAACCCTAAAGCGTTATTCCGCAACAAGGAATACAACTACTTTGGTTTCCCAGTTGTCCTGTATGATGCAGGAAAGGGCGATGAAATTGTCTACAAAGGTCAAGGCGCACACATCTATGAAATCACTGCAGATAAAGGCATCGTACTAAAAGGAAATATCGTTAATAAAAGCAAGGGCGATCAGTATGAAAATTGGGAGCAGCTTGTACAGCGAGTAGTCTATATAGATGACGCTCTTTACACAGTAGCTCGCAATGAAGTAAAGAGTTATCAGCTAAAAGACTTCAAACCACTTGATACATTAACAATTAAATAAGCAAAAAGTCCAATAAACTCAATCTTGAGGTTATTGGACTTTTCATGTTGTTGAAAATCTATTATATCAATGAATTTCACTTTGCTGCAGGGTCTCATCTGTGACGCTGATCAGTCGCCTACGCCACTCACAAGCATGTATTTTCTGGCATGTCATTCTAATTTATAGTGAAGGGAAAATATAAAGGAAGATGAGCTACATAATGGTATCTGTTGATGAACTTATATGAATAATAGCCATCTAATATTTTCCATCCTAAGTATTTTTTGCAATTTTCAAATATTTGAATTACAATTAAAACAGTCACTAAAATATTGATATATCTTATGGCATCTTATTTACCTTATAATTATGATTTTTTATTAAAGTTAATAAAAGGATAAAAAGTAATAATCAAATGAGACAAGTTGGTTCGATAAAATTACTTGAAAATATAGCTTTATTCTCAAATAAAGTGATTGTCGAATAAACGGAAATAAAGAGGTAGATATAATGAAAATAGGAGAAATTATTAAATACTATAGAAGAAAAAACTCAATGACTCAAGAAAACTTATCACAAGGAATTTGCTCTGTTCCTTATTTAAGTAAACTTGAAAATAATCAGCTAAACCCTAGTGATCATATTATTAAACTTTTATGTAAGAAAATGAATCTTGTATATAATGATTTGCATAATTTAGAGGATAACCAATTATTAAATGATTTGTTTAATTGGTATGAATTAATTAACCAGAATAACTATGAACAGGCATTTTCCAAAAAAGAGGAAGTCAATTCAAAGCTAGAATATATAACTGATATGCAAATAAAAATTTATTATGAAATTTTTTCAATTTATTTTTATATTAAATTTGAAAAAATTTGTGATAACAAGGTTCTTGAAAAAATGGATAATCTCAAAAATAAATCCATTTTAATGAATCTAAGACAGCAATATTATATGAATAAAGTTCAAGGCTATTATTTTTACAAAAAAAGCAATTGGAAAAATGCTTTAATTTTTTTCGAAAAGGCATATAAAATCGGTTGTGAAATTGATATTAATGAAGCAGATAATCTATATACTCTTGCTATAATATACAGTCGTTTAAATAATTATGTTAATTCAAGAAAATATATAAAAGAGGCTAAAACTATTTTCTATAATAATTTAGAGTTTAAGAAAGTATTAGACTGTGAAACAGTTATAGCAATTAATTATTTACTAGAAAAAGAATATTCTTTAGCTAAGACAGCATTCGAAAAAATATTAAATAATAAATACTTAGACCAAGAAAGTAAAGCCAGCGTCCTACATAATTTAGGCGTTTTATATTATGAAAATAATGAACTTGTAAAATCCAAAAATAGTATTATTGAAAGTATTAAATACAATGAGCGTACTGACAATTTATTTCTATTGAAATCATACTTCATGCTCTCTAATATCTCTATTAAGTTAAATGAACCAATTGATGAATACTTAAATTTAGGGTTATCACTCTCTGAAAAAACTGATAATAAAGAATATTTTTATAAGTTTAAATTACTTAAATATAAAAATGATAAAACTCTTTCGATAGACAAAAATATAATCATTTTTTTAAATGATGATGTAATACCTTACTTTAAAACCTTTGGAGATAAAGACGATTATATAGAAGTTTTAACTCTACTTGGAAATAAATATTACCAACATAATCATTATAAAAAAGCTGCAGATATTTATTTTCAGCTTGTTGAGGAATTATCAATTGAAGGAGGTGAATATGATGAAAAGTAATATTTTAAAAATTATAATTTTAATTGCTGCGATTAGTTTTATTGTAATTCCTAAAAATCAAAGTATTACAAGCGAAGTGATTTATCCACCAATCGATGCACCAGCAAGCGAGGTAATTTACCCAACAAGCGAAGTGATTTATCCACCAATCGATGCACCAGCAAGCGAGGTAATTTACCCAACAAGCGAAGTGATTTATCCACCAATCGATGCACCAGCAAGCGAGGTAATTTACCAAACAAGCGAAGTGATTTATCCACCAATCAAGGTACCAACAAGCGAAGTAATTTATCCACCAATCAAGGGAATTTAAAAATCTACATATTTGAATATAAAAACAAATTAGTTTAAACACAAATATGTCTAAAGATCGAATGGGACTTCTAAACGATGTGCCCATTCGATTTTTTGTTTTTTTTTTGAAACGTTATATCTTGCCAGTACTATAAAAATTATAAATTATAATAAAAATTATAATATTTCTGTATTCAAATGTAGAATATTCTGGAATTTTCTCAATACAAAACAAATCAAATGAATGTTAACATTTATTTATAGAAAATTTAATCAATAAACAATTTTCTAAAAATGACCAGGGGGTGAATTTAATGAATACACAAAGTGAACTTTGTATCGGTGAAGTTGCTGATGCACCTACAACTAACGGTAACCAAAAATAATTTAATTTCACAGAA
>NZ_JBNNSS010000012.1:75682-75962 GCF_050277945.1 Lysinibacillus sp. NPDC097214 | reverse complement strand
TCCGAAAGGTGAATAGGAGGTGAATTTAATGAATACACAAAGTGAACTTTGTATCGGTGAAGTTGCTGATGCACCTACAACTAACGGTAACCAAAAATAATTTAATTTCACAGAAAATTTAATAAATAAACATTTTTCCGAAAGGTGAATAGGAGGTGAATTTAATGAATACACAAAGTGAACTTTGTATCGGTGAAGTTGCTGATGCACCTACAACTAACGGTAACCAAAACTAATGTTTGTTTATAGAACATTTAATGAATAAACGATTTTCTAAAAT
>NZ_JBNNSS010000012.1:0-75585 GCF_050277945.1 Lysinibacillus sp. NPDC097214 | reverse complement strand
AATATGATTCCGGAGGTGAATTTAATGAATACACAAAGTGAACTTTGTATCGGTGAAGTTGCTGATGCACCTACAACTAACGGTAACCAAAACTAATGTTTGTTTATAGAACATTTAATGAATAAACGATTTTCTAAAATATGATTCCGGAGGTGAATTTAATGAATACACAAAGTGAACTTTGTATCGGTGAAGTTGCTGATGCACCTACAACTAACGGTAACCAAAACTAATGTTTGTTTATAGAACATTTAATGAATAAACGATTCTCTAAATATGATTGGGAGGTGAATTTAATGAATACACAAAGTGAAGCTTGTATCGGTGAAATTGCTGATGCACCTACAACTAACGGTAACCAAAACTAATGTTTGTTTATAGAACATTTAATGAATAAACGATTTTCTAAAATATGATTGGGTGGTGAATTTAATGAATACACAAAGCGAACTATGTATCGGTGAAGTTGCTGATGCACCTACAACTAACGGTAACCAAAATTAATAAAAGAGGAAAGAGCGAATTTTCGCTCTTTTCTCTTTTGAAATTATGAAATTTAAATAAAAAAAACATAAATACTAAAAGAGGAGCGTTTTATTATGGAAAAAACAATTGAATTACCTGATTTTTCTTTTTCATTAGTTGATGCATGTATACTTTTCGGTAATTATTTTGAAGATCGAGAAAAAGAAGAAATAGAAGGAATGGTCAAAGAATATAAAATGTTTTGGAGAATTTTAAAAAAATATCCTAAACAGCAATTATCACCTACAAAATCCATTGATGAAGTATGGCATTTGCATATGTTACATCCTCAATACTATTATGCCGATAGTTTAACATATTTTAATGGAATATTAACGCATAATGCTGGATTTGGGAAAAAAGAAGGGGAACTTCCCGTATTAAATGAAATATTTAATAAGGGCAACGATATTTGGGAAAAAGAATATGGTTATAGATTATAAAAAGAAATATCCCTGGTATGTAGTAGAATAACCACAGTTTCCGAAAAATGATACCTAGAATATACAGGGGGAGAAATTATGCAAAGTAATATTGACATAAGTTTTGTCGCGACGGGTGATAGCTTTATCACTCGTAGACTTCCATCAAAAGATGAGAACTATATGAAAATTTCTTCACTCATTAATACTGCAGATGTCCGATTCACTAACTTAGAAGTAACAACTCATAAAATGGAAGGAATACCTTCCGCTGTTAGTGGGGGTACTTGGGCCATGGCCCATCCTGATGTCTTAAAAGATTTAAAAGCATATGGTTTTAATTTAATTGCGTGGGCAAATAATCATACCCTCGATTATTCTTATGAAGGATTATTAGCTACCGAAAAATACTTAAATCAATACGGTTTTATACATGCAGGGGCAGGAAGTAATTTGTCCTACGCAAGTCAGGCTAAATATCTGGACACTCCTTCAGGTCGTATAGCATTAATCTCTGTTACTTCAACTTTTCATGATTCTTGGGTTGCTGGCGAACAACGGCCAGATATGATAGGTAGACCAGGCATAAATCCACTTCGTCATCATACCTATCACGTTATATCGAAAGATAAAATGAAAAATCTATCTGAAATTGCTGAAAAGGTAAAAGTAAATGGATTCTATAATAAAGGGGTCGAAGCCGGCCTTATAGAAAAATTAAATCCCGATGTATTTCCTTTTGGCAGACTTATTTTTAAAGAGGGGGAAAATGAAGGGAAATATACGACACCTAACCAGAATGATTTAAACCGTATACTAAGGGTTATTGCCGAAGCTAAAACTCAAGCAGATTATGTTCTAATAAGTATTCATTCTCATGAAATCCAAGGAGAAATAATTGAAGAACCAGCAGATTTTTTAAAAACATTTGCAAAAGCTTGTATAGATGAAGGAGCTCATGCAATCATCGGACACGGTCCACATGTATTGCGTGGAATCGAAATTTATAAGGATAGACCAATATTTTATAGTCTGGGAAATTTTATTTTTCAAAATGAAACAATAACCAATTTACCCCATGATTTTTATGAAAAATTCGGGCTAAATCATAGTCATGCTGTAACTGATGCTTTAGATGCTAGAAGTAAAAATAATACCCGAGGATTTTCATTATATCCAGATGCATGGACATCTGTTTTACCTTTGTGGAGCATGAGAAGCGGGAAACTTACTAAGCTGACTTTGTATCCTCTAGAATTAGGGCAAGAAAAAAAACGCTATCAACGTGGTTGGCCTGAAATTAGCGAAAATGTGGATATACTAGAAAAAATGAGGGTGCTTTCTGCTTCGTTTAATACTGAATTGAAAATAGTAGATGGAGTTGGGCATATTGTACTTTAATTTGAAGAATGAGATTAATAAAGTTTAAAAACTAAAAGGATTCAGGATCTTGATGATAAAATACCAATCATTATATAGAAACCGCAATTTTAATATTCTTTATTTTGGAACTTTAATTTCATCACTTGGTGATAAAATCTATGTATTTATTCTTCCATTATTTATTTATGAATGGTCAAAATCTGCATTAACAATGAGTATAGTGCGTGCTATAGATTTTTTACCAAATATATTTTTGGGCATGTTAGCAGGTGTAATTGTTGATAGAATCAATAGAAAAAAAATGATGAAATGGACAAGTCTATTACAGGCATTATGTGTTATCTTACTTACACTATTAATTTGGTTAGATCAACTTGCAACATGGAATCTATACCTCATTGGTTTTTTAATATCTACAGTAAGCTATACATATAATAATGCCAAACACGCTATTGTCCCACAATTATTTGAAAAAGAAAAATTGCAGGATATCCAATCAAAATTCACCTTTATAAATACACTTTTTTCAATTATAGGTCCAGCAATTGGAGGAATTCTAATTATCTGGTTTACTTACGAATGGGTGTTTTTATTTTATTCAATAAGCTTAGTTTTATTATGGATTAGTGTATTCTTTCTTCATACTAAAATAGAACCTGTTAATAGTTCTAATCAGTCTGTATGGTTTGATATGAAAGAAGGTTTTGTAGAGTTATTTGGCAATAAAAAATTACTACCACCAACGTTAGTAATTATTTTCCTTAACTTTGCATCTAGTTTAATAATAGGGGTTATTACCTTTTATGCAGTTGATAAATTAAATGCTTCCACTAAAGAAGTTGCCTGGATGTTTTCTATTTCAGCTATTGGTGGACTCATAGGGGCAAAATGTTTAAATCAACTTCATAAAAGATGGACACGTGGTGCAATATTTATTGGTATGCTAAGGATTGATATGGTTATTCTTTTCATGTTTTTCTTCGCTCAAGAATGGTGGCAACTAGCTATTTTATTAACATTTAGATCTTGTACAAATGTCATTAATAATATTATCTTTTTAGCTATAAGACAGGAAACTACACCTAATCATCTACTTGGAAGAGTAGCAGGTACAACTTCTATGTTTTCTAAAATAATTCTTCCTCTAGGTTTACTTATTTCAGGTATTTGGGCAGAATGGTTACCTATACCATACCTGTTTCTTTTCTCTAGTTTTATTATTTTTATTTTATTAATTTATGTTAATAAAAGTTCTTTTAAATATATTGCCTAAAGTATACTTCTAGTTGAGAAAAGTTTACAAAACAGATTGAATACTTTATAATTTTAGAAAAATCTAATATTTTTAACGTTGATTGGAAGTATTAAGGAATCACTATTGTTCAGAGAGCTATTAATTGGTGCGAAATAGCCAATACATTCCCCAACTCGTCCAGGAGTTTTCACATCGAAAGTTAGTAAATGTGAACGGATGCACCCGTTAGACATGCAAGAACAATTTTTTTAAAATTGTTCTACT
This sequence comes from Lysinibacillus sp. NPDC097214, assembly GCF_050277945.1. NCBI lineage: Bacteria > Bacillati > Bacillota > Bacilli > Caryophanales > Bacillaceae > Lysinibacillus > Lysinibacillus sp. NPDC097214. Next base: position 71,736 of record NZ_JBNNSS010000012.1, on the reverse strand, counting down.
TAAGTGAGCTATTAATAGCTAATAAGAGTGGTACCACGGATCCAACTTCGTCTCTTTTTGAGGCGAAGTTTTTTATTTTTAAGAAACTAGGAGGTTGAACAGAATGAATTATGATTTTAGAAAAATCGATAAAAAATGGCAAAGTAAATGGTTGAATGAAAAAACTTTTCAAACTAATGTTTATGATAAGGAAAAGCCAAAATTTTATGTTTTAGATATGTTTCCTTATCCATCTGGGGCAGGATTGCATGTAGGTCATCCTAAAGGATATACAGCAACAGATTTAATAGCACGAATGAAAAGAATGCAGGGGTACAACGTCCTTCATACCATGGGCTGGGATGCATTTGGATTACCGGCTGAACAATATGCAATTGAAAATCAACAACACCCTGAAATAATTACTACCAAAAACATAGATACTTATAGACAACAAATACAAAATTTAGGATTTTCATATGATTGGGATCGAGAAGTAAATACTACTGATCCAGAATATTATAAATGGACACAATGGATTTTTATAAAATTATTTGAAAAAGGCCTTGCATATCAGGATGAAGTGAATGTAAATTGGTGTGAAGAATTAGGTACTGTATTAGCGAATGAAGAGGTAATTGATGGGAAATCAGAACGTGGTGACCACCCTGTTATACGTCGCCCTATGAAACAATGGGTTTTAAAAATTACAGATTATGCAGAACGTTTACTAGAGGATTTGGATAATCTTGACTGGCCAGAAAGTTTGAAGGATATCCAACGAAACTGGATTGGTCGTTCTGAAGGAGCACAAATAAAATTCATTGTTGATGGCACGGAGAAATCATTTGAAGTATTTACAACACGCCCAGATACATTATTTGGGGTAACATACTGTGTACTTGCACCAGAACATAAACTTGTAAATGAAATTACAACACTAGAGCAACAAGCTGCTGTAAATGAATACCTTAACAAAGTAAAGTTAAAATCTGACCTTGAACGTACTGACTTGGCTAAAGAAAAAACTGGTGTTTTCACAGGTAGTTACGCTATTAATCCTATTGACAATAAAAAAATACCAATTTGGATTGCAGACTATGTATTAACTACTTACGGCACAGGTGCTATTATGGCTGTTCCAGCTCATGACGAACGAGACTATGAATTTGCAAAAAAATTCGGGCTTGAAATAAAAGCAGTAATAGAAGGTGGAGATATTGGGAAAGAAGCCTTCACTGGCGACGGTTTACACATTAACTCTGATTTTCTTAATGGTCTAAATAAAATTGAAGGTATTACAAAAGTAATAGAATGGTTGAAAAGTAATAATTCAGGAAAAGAAGAAACTACTTATCGTCTTCGTGATTGGTTATTCTCGCGTCAACGTTACTGGGGTGAACCAATCCCTGTAATTCATTGGGAAGATGGCGCAATGACAACAATCCCTGAAGACCAATTACCACTAGAATTGCCAAAAATCAATAACATCCGTCCATCAGGTACAGGAGAATCACCACTAGCAAACATTGAACAATGGGTAAATGTAGTTGATCCAGTAACAGGAAAAAAGGGCCGCCGTGAAACACATACAATGCCACAATGGGCCGGTTCTTGCTGGTATTATCTAAGATATATTGACCCGAAAAATAATAAACAAATAGCAGATCCAGAACTTTTAAAACATTGGTTACCTGTAGATATATATATAGGTGGAGTAGAACATGCAGTACTTCATTTATTATATGCGAGATTTTGGCATAAAGTTCTTTATGATATTGGTATTGTCCATACAAATGAACCGTTTCAAAAATTATATAATCAAGGTATGATACTTGGTTCAAATCACGTCAAAATGAGTAAATCTAAGGGGAATGTTGTCAATCCTGATGAAATTATTAATAGTCATGGGGCAGATAGCTTGCGTTTATATGAAATGTTTATGGGTCCATTAAATGCTTCAGCACCATGGACAACAAACGGAATTGACGGTGCAAAAAGATTTATCAATCGCATTTGGGATTTAATTATAGATGAAGACGATTGTGTTCGTTCTTCAATAAATAACAATCAAGAAAATACGGAAACTATTTATAAATATAATTTACTAGTTAAAAAAGTTACAGAAGACATGGAGAATTTAAGATTTAATACCGCCATTTCACAATGTATGTCATTTTTAAACTATTTAAACAAAAAAACACAAATTTCAAAAGAAGTAATCGAAGGGTTTATTAAAATAGTGTCACCTATTATCCCTCATATTGCAGAGGAAATATGGGAGAGACTTGGACACACGAGCTCAATTGCATATGCTTCATGGCCAATTTATAATGAAGAACTTTTGATTAATAATGAATGTGAATTGGTAATCCAAATAAATGGGAAATTTAAAACAACAATAAAAATACCTACTAATCTAGAAAAAGAAAAAGTATTGGAATATACCTTAAATGATCCTAAAATTACAGACTATATAACAAAAAAGGCAGATATCAAAAAGTTTATATATATTCCCAATAAAATAGCAAACATATTAATTTAATGATTAGGAACTTCGGGAATGTAGGCAAAGCATGAGAAAGCGAAGATCACCTTCATTTAAAGGCCTTAACATTCATAAAGATTACCCTTGATCATTTTGTTTTTTAACACAAAAAAGCCCAATAAGGTAGTGACCCCTTAAAGTTAGAGTTTTATTTATGCAGCTAATTGGCTGGCATGAGTTCGGTATTTTACCAGGCTCATTCCGGCCAATTTTTGTTTAATTCGATCGTTATTATAGTAATCGATATACTTCTCTATTTTCTTCTTTAACGCTTCATAGGAGATTAATTCTTCTCCGTAATATATTTCTTGTTTGAGTAAGTCAAAAAAGTTCTCCATGGCCGTATTGTCTGCACAGGTTGCTTTACGAGACATGCTTTGGAAAATCTTGTTTTGCTTTAATGTTATTACCCATGAATGATGTTGATAGTGCCAGCCCTGATCCGAGTGAATTGTTGTACAGTATAGGGCGTGTTCTTGAATAATTGGGAGTGTTTGTTTCAATGAGTCTATTACGAAATCAAGTGTAGGGCGTTTAGACATACTAAAGCCCAGTATTTCACCGTTATATAAATCCATAATCGGACTAAAATAGAGTTTTTCGTTGTTTGTACATTTGAATTCTGTTACGTCTGTCACGAGTTTTTGTAAGAAGTACGTTGTATGGAAACGGCGGTTTAATCGATTCTTCGCGACTTTTCCTACAGTACCTTTATATGATTTATAGCCGCGATTAAACTAGGCTGATTCATGTTAAATCGAATTGCTGTATCTTGGTAAGAAGCACCTGTTTGTTTCATAAAGTTTAATACATCTAATTTGAATTGAACAGGATATTCTTCATACTTTGTTTTCCGTTGTAAACCTTCTTCTCCAAAAGCTTTATAAGCCCTAACCCAACGTTTGATTGGAGTTGGAGATGGAATACCATATTTTTGCGCTAATAATAGGTATCCCAGATTCCCTTTTAAATACTCTTGAACAATCTTTAATTTAAAACCTTGGCTATATTTCGCCATACAAAAACACCCCAAAAGTTAGATTTATTACTCTAACTTTTGGGGTGCAGCACCTAAACCTTGAGTTTATTGGACTTTTTCTTTGGTTATTTTTGACGATATGGAAGAATTTCAGATACTGTCACGAATTCATAGCCTTGCCCTTGTAAATAAGCAAGTACAGCATCAAGACCGTCGGCAGTCGATTGATGAATATCATGCATTAAGACAATAGCGTTATTGTGTAAATTATTTTTCACATGAGGTAGTAGCTGTTGAGCATCACGGAACTTCCAGTCTAATGTATCGATCGACCATAAAACAACAGGAATTGGAATTTGAGCGTTAATCGTATCGTTTGTTGCTCCATACGGTGGTCTAAATACAGTTGGCGTTTGATTAATGGCCTTCTCTATCACCCCAGTTGTTGATGCGTATTCATTTACGGCCGCCTCTAGTGACAGTTTTGTTAATACAGGATGGTTCCATGAATGATTACCGATTTCATGTCCCCTTGCAAGCACGTCTCTTGCGATATCAGGGTAATATTGTACGCGACTACCAAGCATAAAGAAGGTAGCTTTTGCATTATACTTATCGAGCGTATTTAAAATCTGTTCTGTAACCTTTGGATGTGGGCCATCATCAAAAGTTAAGGCAATACGTTTTTTGTTTGGATCACCTGTAATAATTGGCTTCGTTGGTTTTTCCATAGCAATCTGGAATTCAGAAGCTAACAACGGATTGATCAGTGAAAGTGGAAGCTTCACAGTATGTGGACCAGCTGCGCCACTAGCAATCTCATACTCATCAAAATAGAATTGTAACGAATTATCAACGATAGCAAAGCGATGGAAGTTAGACCACTTAGGTTCAGTTGACTTGATTACATCGTCCTTGAAAAGCTCTTCCTTTAACTTGGGATTTTGTTGTAAGTCCTTACGTATATAAGTAGCTAATGCTGATAAGTTGTTTTCGTCGTTATTCAACAATGTTTCAATGGAAATTAATTTACCAGTTTCATGATTGATAAAGAATGTTTTTGTTGAAATCTCAGGATTGGCTCCACCTGTATACAACATTTTTGTTAGCACAAAGGAATAGTAGTGCTTCTGATATGGGAAAGTGTCCAAACTAATATTCAGCTCACCTATTGCCTCTTTATCTTTATTTTTTTTCATAGATGACAGATAGTTTTCTTTTGAATCCGTTATGTACTGTAATACAGCATCATTAAAAGCTTTGTTATCTGTTTCTGGATAGTGAATAGCAAAAGGTGTTCGCTTATCATTAGAAACATCGCTTACAATACGTATACCTGGAAACGCAGAGCTTTCTGTGGATAGGTTACTCGTTATTGAATCTGAATTTGACTCGTCTGAGGCACTAATTTTTTGAAACTTAAAGTCATCCTTTGATAGGATAATGACTAAAATAATAGTCGTTAATGAAATGATGAGGCCAATTAATAGGAAATCAATCATTGGGCCGCGTTTTTTTCTGCGTTCCGGCATTTTGATGGAGACGCTCCTTTCCGTATTTATTTTTCTATACAATCAGACGTGTTAGTCATTGAAAAAGTTATACGAATCTACGAAGTTTTGCTATTAATTTGTAGAAACAATCCTCATGAATAAATTACTCATTAGCTTATCGTTTTCATCATATGAAAGCCAAAATACTTTTGTGTTAAAAGTTGAAATTTTAGTTGAGTTTTTATTTGCAGTTCGATACTATTGGCAAGGAACCTTTTAAAGGAGGTAGTTAACTGTAATGGTTTTACATGAAGTGGATAATGAATTTACGATTGACTGCTTATTGCTTGCAGGGCGAATTATGATTGAAAGTGGTGCAGAAACATACCGTGTGGAGGATACAATGCTACGTATGGCACATTCTCAAAATATGCTGGATGCGCAATGTTACGCCACACCCACAGGGATCATCTTTTCGTTAGGCAAGACACAGCCAACGAGAATTACATCAATTTCCAATAGGGTAACAGATTTGCAAAAAATAGCCTTGGTAAATTCAGTATCTCGGAGACTCACATCTCACATGATAACATTAGAAGAAGCTTATGACGAGCTAAAGTCGATACAAAAAACAAATTATTTTTTACCAACATATATTCAAGTCATATCAGCGGCTCTTGCGAGTGGTTGTTTCCTTATAATGTTTAAGGGGGGATGGTCTGATTTCCTTTTTGCCTGTTTGGCAGGGGGGTTAGGCTTCCTAGTGCTTTTATTGATAAATGACTTAACAAAAGTAAAATTTTTCTCAGAATTTACAGCTTCATTAGTAGTAGGAACGATTGCGGTTTTTTCAGTGAAATATGGCCATGGTACGGAAATAGATAAAATTGTTATTAGTTCCGTTATGCCACTAGTACCAGGTATTTTGATCACGAATGCAGTTCGGGATTTAATAGCAGGTCATTTTATATCAGGGATGGCGAAGGGCGTTGAGGCCTTTTTAACAGCTTTTGCAATTGGTGCAGCTATTGCCGTCACTCTATCGTTTTAGGAGGCAGACGACTTGGACTATATCATACAATTGATTCTTAGCTTTTTTGCGACGGCGGGTATCGGAGTTATTTTTAATGTTCCTAGAAAAAACCTCATTTATTGTGGTTTTGTTGGGGTAGTAGGCTGGATGATTTACTTCATCCTAACAGAGCATGGCATGGATATCGTATATGCCTCATTCTTTAGCTCTTTCATCATTGCAATCGTTGCCCATTTGTATGCACGACGCTTCAAAATGCCGATGATTATTTTTATTGTCGGTGGGATTATCCCGTTAGTTCCGGGAGGCATGGCTTACAATGCCATGAGAAATGTAGTTGAGGCTGATTATATACAAGGGCTACAGTATGGATTTAAGGCATTTTTAATTACTGGTGCCATCGTTATAGGACTTGTATTTGCAGAGGTACTGATACAGCTTATTTTCCGTTCTGTCCGTACTAGCAAGGAGACATTCAAAAAGGTCTATAAGAAATAAGGCTCTACAGCAATGTGGATGAGTATGGCTGATAGAAAAATTAAAAACAGATTGAACAATATAAAGGAGGTTACGTTCTAAACGTAACCTCCTTTATATTGTTGTACAAATGAAAGATTCGCTAAACTCTATCAGGAATTTGCTTAACCTTTACAAGGTGTAGGAACAAGCAGATTCCTTTTTCTTTTGCAGTTAAAAATGAGTAGAATAAGACACCTACACAACTTAACAGAAACTTCAAGAAAAGTGAATATCAACATATGTTCAAAAACCAGCAAAAGTTGATTTGAATCTTTTGAAGAGGATTGCTAGTGTTAATAACTGTAGAAAATAACAAATATTATTCATTTAAGGTAGCTACCCTTTGTTATTTTTTCAATATGGTGAAAAGGGGAATTCGAAATGAAAAAAGCAAGCTTACTTTTAATGGCCACTCTTTTAGTCGTTTCCCCATTCTCTTTTAGTTATTGAACTGTTAATGCGATGAGTACTAATGAAAGTAACAGTGAAGATAACAGCCCGAGAGATGTTCTTATCATCGATAATGATGAGGGCATAGTACAACCGAATGATGACGCTAATGATAATAATCTTCGCTAAATAGTAATACAGAAGACGATCAAAAAACATCGACACCTTAAAAGGAGTAGATATTTGTGAGAGTAAGACATAACATTTCATCTCTAAATACAAACAACAGATTAACACATAATAAGAAAAAGGCTGATAGTATATTAGAGAAGCTATCTTTTGGATATAAAATCAATCGTGCAGGAGATGATGCAGCTGGACTGGCAATCTCAGAAAAAATGCGTGGGCAAATTCGTGGTTTAAACATGGCCGGAAAAAATATTCAGGATGGTGTTTCATTAATACAAACTGCTGAAGGGGCTTTAAATGAAGTGCATTCACTTCTTCAACGCGGAAGAGAGTTAAGTGTGCAAGCATCGAATGATACCAATACAGATAGTGATAGAGCAAAGATTCAAATGGAATTAGAAGAGATCAAAAAAGAAATTACATCTATTGGTAATAATACGGAATTTAATACTAAAAAATTACTTAATGGTTCACTAAATGCTATATCATCTTCACCATTTTCATCACCTTCACCAACCTCAACATTAACTATTGTTGATATAGGCACGTATACAGCAGAAGATGGTTGGATTAATTACCCTGGTAGTGACCCTAATCAGAAAAATAAAATTAAGCTTAATGAAGGCGAAAAGGTTATTGATGACCCTGCGAAGGGTTTTTTTACAGAATTCATAATATCAATTGATTATGTTAATGGAGTTCCAAAAAGTTTATCTATTCTGTCCAACTTAGATGGAACTTATATTACAAAAGAAAATCCTAGTTTAATATTTTCATATAACGGTATGACAATTGATCTACGTCATAGAAAACTTCCTCCTGGAACCAATGGTCATTATTTTGAAGGGCATATTCAATTAACAGCAGGAGAAAATCAACCAACAGATCCAACAGACCCAACAGATCCAACAGATCCAACAGACCCAACAGACCCAACAGACCCAACAGGTAACGGTTTAAAGCTTCAAATAGGAGCTAATTCTGGTCAGACAACAGAATTAATAATGCCTGATATTCGTTCACAGGCTATAGGTATTAATGGTGTCTCAGTTTTGGATAGCTCATTGGCTCAAAGTAGTATCAGTAGTTTCGACAGTGCTATCAATATTGTTTCCAGTGTACGTTCTAGTCTTGGGGCGCATCAAAATAGACTTGACCACGCTTATAATTCAGTTACAAATACATCCGAAAGTCTTCAATCTGCTGAATCACGTATCCGCGATACTGATATGGCTAAAGGTATGATAATATTCACGAAAAATAATATTTTATTACAAGCTGCCCAAGCAATGCTCGCTCAATCAAATAAACAACCAGAAGAAATTTTAAAACTTCTTCAATAAATTACTTAATCAGTCATTTCCGTTACATTCCTTTCATGAGAATGGGCATAAGATGCGATAGAATAAATTTTCAAGTAAAGCAAAGTGAAGCGTTATTAAGATTCAACATAACAAGTGGTCTTAGGATGGATCTATTTACAGACCGCTTGGTTCCAAGTCTTATTGAAGGGAGATGTATCGTAATTTTTGATACATCTCTTTTTCTAATAAACCTTAAATATAAAACTAAAAAGTATTTGTTTATACATAATGAGTATTTTTTACAATTTCAAAAAAATTAGCGATGGCATTTTGTTAAACGTATGCAATGCGAATAAGTTGATTGGAGTGGAGGCTGGGTGACTCCTCGGGGATCAGCGTCACAGATGAGACCCTGGAACGAGCAACGCGAGTGAAGCGGCTCATCGGACGCCCCCAGGAAAGCGCCCAGCCGGAACGGAAATCAACCCTTCACTTTGCCGAAGAGATACTTACCAAAAAAAAGGAGGCTACGTCTTAAACGTAACCTCCTTTTTAAAACTAACTATTTAACGAATAGAGCTTCAATTTCTTCAGCATGAATTGGCTTACTAATATAGTAGCCTTGAATTGCATCACAGCCATAAGAAATCAAAAGATCTGCTTGTTCAGCAGTTTCAACACCTTCTGCGACAACTTTAAGTTCCATAGATTTTCCGAGTTGCACCATGCCGTTCATGAGCTTTTGGGTTTTCTCAGATTTTAATAGAGAGCTTGTAAATGTTTTATCGATTTTTAATGTATCTATTGGTAGAATTTGCATATATCTAAATGAGCCATAGCCGGTACCGAAATCGTCTAGTATAAAGGCGATTCCTTCGTTTTCAAGCTTACGCATTTGCTGTGTGATAAAGCTAGCAGCTTCTGCTTCGAGGGCAAATTTCTCGGTGATTTCGATTTGAATAAGGTTTGCTGGACAACCCGTTTTCGCTAACGTTTCAAGAATGGACTTGGCCATGTTCTTATCACGGAATTCGCGTACAGAAGAGTTAATAGATACTTTTAAATCTAGACCAGCTTTTTTCCAGATGAGTGCCTGTTCACAAGCTTTTTCGAGCATAAAGGAACCGATATTATTAATAAGACCTGTTTCCTCCGCAATTGGAATAAGCTCATCTGGTGAGACAACGCCTACTACTTCATCTTCCCAACGAACTAGTGCTTCTACAGCTGTGATTTTACTTGAAGTAACATCAATTTGCGGCTGATAAAGGACTTTTAGGTTTTTCTGGTCAAGAGCTTGAAGTAAACGTTTTTCAATTAAAGCTTTACGATTTAATGCTTTATGTGTTGCTTTGGATAGTGAGACGATTTTATCGCCACCGGCCTCACGGACAGTTGTAATAGTAGCAATAGATGCCTTCATTAGTTGGGAGAATGTAGTTTGATCCTCTGGATAACGTGTAATTCCGCCACTAATAGAAATAGGGACAGCAACATTACTGCTATAAATTGGATGCTGTTGTAAGTAAGACAGGAAGCCTTGAATAAACCATTCACTTAATGGTGTAATCACGACAAAATCATTTTCGTTAATACGTGCCATTGTGCTATCTTGGAAGTACATTTTTATACGATTTGTAAATTCTACAATAAGACTTTGATCGATTTGCTGATCATGTAACTCTTTTAATGTATAAAATTTATCGATACTTAAATAAACGAAAGAGAAGTTTCTTTCCTCCTCAATCATGTTGGAAATCACTTTTTCGAGTCGATGAGCATTCATAAGACTTGTTTCTGTATCGATATAAGCGATTTTTTCAAGCTGATGTTGTATTGACTTAGACTTCGTGATATCCTTTTCGACTAATAAATATTGTTGCTCATTTGTTTCGAGATTGAAGGTTGGGATAGCTGTTAGTAGTACCCAATAAGGCTGACCTGTCTTCGTCACTTTTTCGACTTCACCTTGCCACGTTTGGCCATTGTTTAAATTACGCCAGATGGTATTTGCAATCTTTTCACTGTCTTTAGTATCAGGGAATAGCTGCCAGAATGTTTTACCAATAACACGTTTTGGTGTCCATTGACTCGTTTTTAGAAACTCAGCATTACATTCTAAAATGAACCCATCATGATCAAGGGTTACAGTCATAAATGTCGAATCCAAGCCCTGTTTTAAGTTTACGAGCGTACCGCAATTTGAGACAGAATTGATGATTAAGTCTGGTAGCATAAACATCATAAGGATGAGACGCTCTCCTTGTTCAGTAAATGGTTTAGCTAGCAGCGCTGTGTTAATTTCTTCATTTGTATACGTTTTCAGTTGAACTTGATTGATATACGTACTGTCATCATTTTGTAAAATGGTTTGAAATTTTTCTAATGAAAGCTGATTTAGTAAGTTTTCGTGAATGAATGAAGCGGTTTGTTCTTTAATAGTAGTAGCTGAAAAACCAAATAGCTGTTCAGCAAGCTTTCCCAAATGTATAACTTGTCCGTCTTGATTCATGACAATTGCAGGAAAAGGAAGTGAATTTAAATAATGTTCATCAATGGTAAATGATTTATGCATATGACTCATGATTATTCGATCTCCTTGAGTAATCTATATATACTATTATTATAGTTAATTAAAAGGAATTAGTCATTATGAATATGACTGTAAATATTTGATAATAAAAAAAATAGGGACTTTTTTAATGAAAAACATGGAAAGATTTGAAGAAAAATAACATTTTTTAGTATATATATAGGGAACAAGGAGTGTGTGGAACTTTTAAAAATAATAGTATTTATTGGCTTGAATAGGAAACGCTGATCTTTAATGGTTACCCAACCATATGCTATTGACAGTTTTTTTATGGTAACAATTCGTTTATCGGTTGCAGGTAGTATATTATTTACATATTTATCTTCATTCAGCAAAATGTTTTCTCGCGATAACTATCATTACGCCAAGGGAAATTGAATGTTAACTAGAAAAGATATTAAAGAGAGGGTTCCTTGCTATATTTAAATTTATGGAACTCTTTTATAAAGAACAGGGGGAAGAAGATGAAAGAAATTTTTTCCTATGTGAAGCCTTATAAATGGACGGCATTAATCGCGTTTAGTTTAATGCTGTTGGAATTGTTTGTGGAGCTCGCGCAGCCACTGATTATGGCGAAAATCATAGATGATGGAGTGCAAGCTCAAAATCAAGGGATGATTTGGCAATGGGGAATGGTGTTACTTGGCTTATCTTTCATAGCCTTTATAGCTGGTGTCGTTAATTCATATTTTTCATCGCATACAGCACAGAGTTTTTCCTATGATTTACGAAATGCATTGTTTGAAAAAATACAATCCTTTACATTAGCTACTTATCAAAAATTTCCAACGGCGTCCCTTATTACAAGGTTGACGAATGATGTGACGCAAGTTCAGACGGTACTGTTTATGAGTTTACGTATTATGCTTCGTGCACCACTTGCCGTTATTGGTAGCATTATTATGGCTTTTGTTGTTAACGCTAAACTAGCGTTGTTTCTAGTGATTGGTGCACCGATTATTTTCATCTTTCTTATTGTGATGGTGGCAAAAGGTGTGTCTTATTTTGGACGTGTACAAAAGAGAGTAGATCGTTTGAATCGAGTACTACAGGAAAATTTACAAGCTATTCGTTTAGTGAAGGCTTATTTACGCGGTGCCTATGAAGCCTCGCGCTTTGATGAAGTTGCCTCACGCTTAAAAATAGATACTGTAAAAGCTCTACGCACAATGGAGTATATTATGCCTGTATTGTTATTCATCATGAATATGAGTTTACTTGCAGTGCTGTGGTTTGGGACAAAACAAATAGCGTCCGGTACAACACCACTTGGAGATGTAGTGGCTATTGTCAATTATGCGATGCGTATGACAGGTTCGTTTTCGATGTTTGCCTTTATTATTATTTTTTATGCGCGCGCAAAAGCCTCAGCAGATCGAATGGCAGAAGTCCTTTCAACCGAGAACGAGATTGAGTTACCATCATCTTCAGAGAATGCATCTACTGACTTGAACAAAGGAGAATTAGCGTTTGAGCATGTAAGTTTTACGTATCCTGGGGGAGACACACCTGTACTTTCCGATGTAAGCTTCCGAGTGAAATCGGGTGAAAAGCTTGCCATTATGGGGGCAACAGGTGCAGGGAAATCAACGCTATTACAGCTTATCCCACGTTTCTACGATGTGACAGAAGGCAAAATCGTAGTAGAGGGGAAAGATGTACAGCAATGGGATTTACAAGAGCTACGTGAAACAATCGGCTATGTACCGCAACAATCTTTATTATTTACAGGAAGCATTGCTGATAATGTTCGTTGGGGCGATTCAGAGGCTGATATGGATGCAGTGCTACACGCGACCATGCAAGCACAAATCCATGCCTCTGTGGAAGATTTCCCGAATGGTTACGAGACAAGAGTCGGGCAGAAGGGTGTCAATCTTTCGGGTGGTCAAAAACAAAGATTATCGATTGCAAGAGCTTTATTAAGAAAAGGGCATATATTGATGCTTGATGATAGTACAAGTGCGCTTGATGTGAAAACGGAGCAGGCATTGTGGGAGGCGTTGAGTGAAGAACAAGCAACAATGTTAGTCGTCACTCAAAAAATTCGCACAGCGAAAGGGGCACATCGTATTTTACTGATCGATGCTGGAAAAGTGGTTGCATACGGGACGCATGAAGAGCTTTTGCAAACGTCAGCGCTCTATAAAAAAATCGCAATCTCCCAACAGGAGGTGGAGGAATAATGGGATTTTTCCAAAAACCTTTTGGCTATGAGCCGATTTTGACGAAAGATGATGTGAAGCAGACGGTTAAGAAAAAGAAGGGACCTCGTGCGACCAATTGGAAAAGTACACTACTACGTTTATGGAAAATAGTCGATGAACAACGTGCACTACTAATTATTGTACTGTTACTTGTTTTGGTGAGTTCCATGTTGGCTCTCCTTGGGCCATATGTGATCGGTAAAATGATTGACATGTACGTAACGCACGGAGAGCTTGCAGGACTAGAGAAGGGGATTATGCTGTTAATCGGCATTTATGCTTTATTAGCCGTATCGTTATTTTTGCAAAACTATTGGATGATTGGTATTGCCCAACAAACCATTTATCGATTACGAACGACTGTATTTGCGCATTTCCAAAGACTGCCAATTGCCTTTTTTGATCGTCGTCAGCATGGAGAATTGATGAGTCGGATGACGAATGATATTGAAGCCGTTAGCTCCACATTAAATAGCTCCTTTATCCAAGTATTTTCTAGTGTAATAACACTGACGGGAACAGTAATCATCATGCTAAGTTTAAGCCCGTTATTAACGGTATTAACGATGACGATTATACCGATTATGTTTTGGGCGATGCGTTGGATCACACGGAGAACCGCACCATTATTTAAGGAACAGCAAGCGGCCATAGGAGCTCTAAATGGCATGATTGAAGAAACGATTTCGGGCCAGAGAATTGTGAAAGCTTTCTCACAAGAGGAACGAATGAAAGAGGAGTTTCGCGAAAAAAGTGTACGATTAAAAAGTACTGGCTTTTGGGCACAAACATATTCTGGCTATATCCCCAAGGTCATGAACTTTTTAAACAATATGAGCTTTACAATTGTGGCGGGTATTGGTGGTGTACTTGCTCTTTATGGGCATGTGTCCATCGGAGTCATTGTTATTTTTACAGAATACGCAAGACAATTTACACGACCGTTAAATGATTTGGCCAATCAATTTAATACCGTACTGTCAGCAATTGCTGGTGCTGAGCGTGTATTTGCGCTACTGGATGAACAACCTGAAAAGGAAGCTGCTTCAGCGCAAAAGCATAAGCTAGTAGGACAGGTAAGTTTTCAACATGTGTACTTTAAATATGAGCAAAAAGAAGAAGCTTACACGTTGAAGGACATTCATTTTAACGTGGAGCCTGGGCAAACGGTAGCTCTTGTAGGAGCAACCGGAGCAGGCAAAACAACGATTTTGCAGCTGATTGCAAGATTTTATGAAGTATCAAAGGGTGAGGTTTTATTTGATGGTGTCAACGTTCAACAAATAGAACGACAGGCATTGCGCTCACAAATGGCCTTTGTGTTACAGGATCCGTTTTTGTTTGAAGCAACTGTACGTGAAAATATTCGATATGGTCGATTAGATGCTAGTGATGAAGAGATAGAGGAAGCGGCAAAGCGTGCAAATGCACATGACTTTATCATGTCGCTAAAGGATGGCTATGACACAGTACTTGCGGCAGATGGTAGTGGCATTTCGCAAGGTCAAAAACAGTTATTGTCCATTGCACGAGCATTGATTGCCGACCCGAAAGTTTTATTATTGGATGAGGCGACAAGTAGTATTGATACCGTTACGGAGCTTGCGATTCAAGAGGCTCTTGATCTGTTAATGCACGGACGCACAAGCTTTGTGATTGCTCACCGTTTAAATACAGTACACAATGCCGATATGGTGCTTGTAATGCACAAAGGTGAGTTAGTCGAAGCGGGCTCTCAACAAGCGTTAATGGAGTCTGGAGGCATTTATGCGCAGATGCTACAATCTTCATCCTATCATCTTGATGAGTAGGATGAACGAAATGATGTAGGTATAAATTTCATTTCTCAAACATAAGAAAGAGTAATTCTGAAATTTTTGGGATTGCTCTTTTTTAGATGAAATAATGTCTATCATTTCAAATTTTAAATGTAATTTATCTGTTAAAACAGTATAATTGTGGATGATAACAAAATGAAAAATAGAGGTTTATTATTGGCCGATAGAAGATTTATAGATGATATATTACCTAGGTGGGGAGCAACTAGACGTTCATTCGCAGTAGAAATGGGATCTTCAAATAAATGGGCGTGTATAAAAATACACACCTAATTCTAGTAACTTTCAGTCATTATAACCGTCAATAATCATATAAAACTTTTAATTTCACTATATTTGAAGTAAAATTGTTAATAATTAGAAGTGTTGAATTTATTTTGTTGCCAGCTTATTTTCTTTCTTGCTACAATAGGGCAATAGTTTGATACAAGAACGGAGTAAATGATGAATATTTCAGTGATGACAGTGTCTTTTCCGTTAGATGGGGAAACAGTAAATGAATTAAAATTATTGTGTGAAGAAGCGACTACACATGACTATCGTGTCTATGAAACAGCTATGGGTTTGCCTATGGCGAGTTCCTTTGAATCGAAGGGCTTTATGGTACTTGCTTATGAAGATGACAAAGATGTCTTAGTGGGTGCAGCGAGTGCAATAGATTTAATGGGACTTCATACATATGAATGGTCTTTAGTTGTAACACCTATGTACCGTCAAAAAGGAATTGGAACTGCTTTAGTAGAAGTTTTACAGGCAGGCCTCAAAGAGCGTGGGGCAGAGGGTCAATTGGCGGTAGTGATAGATGGGTCACCTTTTGGACACACGTTTATTGAAAAGAAGGGCTTTACATATAGCTTTTCTGAAGCCACTTTAGAAACAAAAGCAGAGTCAGTTGAATTAAAGGATAATATCGAAATTATTCCATATACAGATGAACAGGCAGAGCTGATTGCTATTTATAGTGCAGCGTTTGGAGATCTACCTGAAGAGTCTGAGGAGCTAATCGCTTTTAATACGTCAACGACTGGAAGAAAACTATGGGTAGCACGTAAAGACGGGAAAGTTGTGGGAACCGTGACAACTGCCCAGGAAAATGAAATACAATGGGTAACAGCATTGGCAGTGTATCCAACTTGTGAGGGGCAAGGGATAGGTACGGCAATGCTTTCATTTTCCAAAGATTATGCGAGCAAAATTGGTGCGAAATTCGTTATGCTAGATGTAGAGATTGACAATCGAAAGGCGCTTTCTGTTTATGAGAAGGCAGGCTTTATGAAGGCTCAGCAAATAGACTATTTTGTAAAACAGTAGGTGAAAAGTGAGGAGTGGTGCTTTATGCATCGCTCCTCACTTTTTTTGTGTCCAGCAACAAATCCAAATTATGAAGATAAGGAAGCGGAGAATTTTCAGATGGAGATAAACGAACTACATAAAAGGATCGATAAGTCTTTCTTTCAAAGGAAATGCCAAGAAAATAACATTCGATTTTGGGATAAAAAGTTGAAAAGAATACGCGTGATATGCAAATAAACCGTTTATCAATTTTTGTTCAAAAGTGAACAAAAGTTGATTTGCATTCTTTTCCGGAAGGTTTTAGGCTTAATAAGCCAGATCATTAAAGATAAAAGGATGTCCTTTTTTTGTTTTGCGATGTAATAATTTTGTAACAAATAATAATAATGGTTATCTCGAGCTTGATGTTATGTCATTATACAAGATTCAATGTAGTCAACAATACTCGTTTAACTTCTTTCAGTGGATGTCCAAACACCCGTTGAAATAGAGGGACTCTGGCTAAGAACTGCACATCCTGTGAAAACGCCTGAGTGGCCGACATCGTATTGGCCCTCATGCAGGACTCATTCATTCCAAATTCGCGATTATCAAATTATGTTAGAAAAGCAACAAAAGTTGATTTTTATTTTTTGGCAAAATGCGTTACAGTTGGTAACTGTAAAGGATTGAAAAATAAAAATAAACATAAAAAGAGAAAAAAGATGTTTAAAGAAGTTCAGAATGAGGTATATGTTAAGTGTAAAAGGTAAATAATCTTGTATTTATGTTAATAGTAAAGGAGTTTCTAAGTATTCATTTTCATCTATAATTCTAAATTGCAAAATGATCAAATCAACAGGAAGTTAGGTTTTTAGGCAGTTATAATTCGAAAATAAGAGATACCAAAAATCTAAGAGTCTAGAGAAAGCCCACAGATGGGAGTTATGAAAGATCATCATTTCAGGAGTATTAGTTACCATATCGGATTTTATTCGAACATAAGTATAGATAAAATACAAAACTAATGAAATGAGAGGGTGATTGAACCTTGAAAGGTCCTTTTCTACCCACTAATTGTAATTATATTACATAAAATGAATAAAATGGTTTTCTAACTGTTGTTAAGTAATCCACAAAACGGTGGATGAACCTTATTTAGAAATAATAGTTGTTATTTACCGGATCAGCATTTGAACTGATACGTAAATATAAAAAATAAAAAAGTGAAAGGAGAGCTAACCATTGAAGAAAAAGACAATGCACGTTGCAGCAATCGCTACTGTACTAAGTAGTATGGCCATTTCGCCATTATTTGCTTTAGCAAATGGAACAGAGGAAGAAAAAGAAGAGAAAGTAAAAACTTATCAAACAAATGGAGTAGTGAAATTTATTCCGAATACAGATCCATCAGGTCCTGTGGATCCAACTGATCCAGATCCAGGGAAGCCAGTAACTCCAGTACCAGATCCAGGGCCGGGAACTGGCGGACCTCTAGGTATTGATTATGTATCAAGTCTCGATTTTGGTGTTAATGAAATCGCGAACAAAGATATTACTTACTATGCGAATGCACAGGAGTTACGTGTTGAAGGGGTTAGTAAATATGTACCAAACTATGTCCAAATCTCAGATAATCGCGGAACGAATGCCGGATGGAGATTAACTGTTAAACAAGAAGGTCAGTTTTCTAATGATGTTGCTACCACACTAAATAAAGTATTAGAAGGCGCGGTAATCGAATTTAAAAATCCAACTGTCACAAGTAAAACTCAAGTGACACCGCCAACAGCTGCTGAAGTAATTACATTAGATCCAAAGGGAGCTGAGTCACTTGTCATGTCAGCAAGCCCAAATGCAGGGGCTGGCCTTTGGGTGAACCTTTGGGGAACAGCAGAAGAAATGACGGATGGGGAAGGTAAGAAAATTCAAAAAAACAAGGCGATTACCCTTACTATTCCAGGGAAAACGCCAAAAGATGCTGTTCAATACAGTACAAAATTAACATGGAAATTATCGGATGTTCCAACTGGTAAATAAAACTAAAGGATGATGGAAAATGAAAATTAATACTAATTTAAAAGCACTAGGTGTTGCAGCAACAATGTTAACAGGTTTCGTAGTAGGAGGAAGCGCAACTGCGTTTGCAGAAGGAGGAGGCGGCACAGAAGAAGGATATAACAGAAGTTATAACTCTAGTACAGTGATCGAATTTCAACCATTTGATGGCGAAAACTCCATAACACCGCCAGTAGATCCAACTGACCCAGGTAACGAAATTAACCCAGAACCAGAACTGCCAGGTGGTGGTGATCCAGGCTCAGGAACAAATGGTCCATTAAGTATTGACTATGCTTCTAGCTTAAGCTTTGGTAGTCCAAAAATTACCTCTACCACTCAAAAATACGATGTAAAGCCACAAACATTTAAAAACCGTACCCCAAAGGAAGGTCCGAACTATGTCCAAGTTACCGATAACCGAGGGAACGGAGCAGGTTGGACCCTGCAAGTGCAGCAAAATGGTCAATTCAAAACTGCAAAGGGTGAAGAACTAGGAGATGGTGAAGAACTAAAGGGGGCTAGAATTATTTTTAATGATGTTTGGGTGAATTCAAATGCTCAATCAAATCCCGCAACTAGTCCTACATCATTTGATTTGAAATTTAATGAAGACGGAACATCTGTTACTGAAACGGTTATGTCTGCTAAAGTAGGAGCAGGTGCTGGTACTTACGTTTTAGTATTTGGTGATAACAGTACAGCAGCAAAAAGTATTCAACTTGAAGTCCCAGGTACATCTACAAAATATGCCAAAAAATATTCTACATCATTAACTTGGAAACTAACAGACATACCTGGAAAAGATGCATGAACAGAACCAGAACAAGAGCCACAACAATAATAAACATAGTCATGATGGGGAACTATCATAAAAGCAAAATAGGAACCTATCATTTCATTGAAATATGTTGATATACAGGTGAAAACCCGTGTAAACTCCTACTAATTCTATTGGCAATAAAGCAACAGGAGTACTACGTCTTCGTGACATCCTGTTGCTCCATTGCTAGAGGAACATATAGTGGGTCTTTACCACAATTAATAACTTAGAAGATTTTTTAGAAAGTCTCTTTAATGTAAGGATGGTAGAAATTATGAGAAAAAATACGTTATGGACCTTAATCGGAATATTATTCATCAGCTTAGTATGGTTTACACCATTTGCTTCTGCATCAGAATTTAATTTTGGTGTGTATACCGTTATTCCAGATAATCAAATTGATAAACAAAAATCTTATTTTAATTTAATGATGAAGCCGAGCCAAGAGCAGACATTAACGATTGAATTAAAAAATGATACGGAAGAGGATGTCGTTATTGAGCCTAAAATTCATTCAGCTACAACGAACCTGAATGGAGTTGTAGAGTACGGCCCTACAAGTGCCGAACGTGATTCTACATTGCCGTATGAGTTAGGGGATTTAATTACAACAGATAAAGAGATTACCGTTCCAGCTAAAGGGAGTAAAGATCTTTCTTTACATGTAACGATGCCTGAAGAGGAATTTGATGGTATTTTAGCGGGTGGTATTACGTTAGAAGAGAAAGAAACTTCGTCAACAAATACGCAAGAAACGACTAAAGGTTTAAGTATTGAGAATAAATATGCTTATGTAGTAGGAATTACCCTACAAGAGACGGTTGAAGTAGTGACACAGGATTTACTATTACATGATGTGAAAGCGGGACAACTGAATGCACGCAATGTCATTAATGCTACGCTTCAAAATCCAACGGCAACGTATTTAAACCGTTTTGAAGTGGAAGCGGAAGTGACGAAAAAAGGGCAAACAGAAGTGCTTTACGAATCGAAAAAACAAGACATGCAAATGGCCCCGAATTCTAACTTTGCTTATCCGATTGAATTGAATGGGGAAAAATTTCAAACTGGAACATATACGTTACATTTAAAAGCGAAGTCTAGTAAAGAATCTTGGGAATTCGAGAAAGACTTTACTATTAAAGGAGAAGAAGCGCAGCAATTCAATGCAGCAGATGTATCGATTGAAGGTCCAAATTATCTAGCGTATTTGGTAGGATTGCTAATTCTTCTAGTAGCAGGATTACTATTCTATATATTTTATAGCAAAAAGAAGCAGAAGAAACAACAAGAAATAAATAATTAATGGGTCAACAATACGCCTTCGTTCTGGAAGTAGCTGTACCGGTTACTTTGCAAACTTTTCGTTTTGGGAAATTACGCACCAATTTATGTTTCTGAGATGCAGGATGGAGGCAAGTATCGGCTAACGCTGATTACGACAAGCTTTTTATAGCGATTGGTTTTTTTAACAAGTGAATCAATGAAAATCAAATGAATCACTTGTTAAAAATTAAAAAGAAAAAGTTAATTTGAAGAAATGAGAAGGATGCAAAGGGATTGGTATACGATTAGCTTCATTGTTTCGTTATGAAGCTGTTTAACATATAAGAAGGTCGGTGAGAAGAAGAAATGCGGAAATTAGTCATATCGATATTGGTTTTTGTTCTAGTCTTTTCCGAGCTGAATGTATTTGTAGCAGAAACAATTGTGAATGATCCTACAGAGCCGGAAATCGAATGTGAGGAACAGCTAGAGACGGACGACGTTGAAAATATAGCTACTGAATGTAAGGAACCTGAGAAAGAAAATGGTGAAGATCCAACAACTGAAGGAGAGGGACAGCCAGAGACTGAAAATAGCGGCGAAGATCCAACAACTGAAGGTAAGGAACAACCAGAGTCTGAAAGTGGCGAAGATCCAACAACTGAAGGTAAGGAACAGCCAGAGCCAGAAAATGGGGAAGATCTTACAACGGAAGGGGAGAAAGAGCAAGAGCCCGAAAATGGAGAAAATCCATCAACGGAAGAAGAGGAACAGACAGAATCAGAAACTGAAGAAAATCTTGCAAATGCATGTGAGAATCAGCTAGAGACTGACGGTGAAGAAAATCCGGCAACTGAAGGTGAGGAGCAGCAGCCAGAGACTGACAGTGAAAAAGATCCGGAAGTTGATTGTGAGGAAGAGCCTGCCGGTGAAGAAAAGCCGGAAATTGAATGTGAGGAAGGGTTTTACATTGAAGAAGAGCCAGCAGTTGAAGGTGAGGAACAGCTAGAGTCTAACAATGAAGAAGAGCTAGCGGTTGAAGGTGAGGAGCAGCTAGAACCTAACGATGAAGAAGAGCCAGCAGTTGAAGGTGAGGAGCAGCTAGAACCTAACGATGAAGAAGAGCCAGCCATTGAAGGTGAGAAACAGCAAGCGCCTCAATGTAAAAGAGCTATCTCTAAGCTTGGTAAAGGAATACGACTACGTGATGTTGATAAAATTGGTGATATTGATTTTTCGAAATTGGATGATTCTGAAAATGAATTAGATGGATTCACTCAAATGACAGAAAACAGGGGAGTTGAATTCAAGGTACAAGGAGAGAAAGAAAGAAAGCATTATATGTATTTCGGAGACGTTTATAATGGTCGGAGCATAGAATCGTTGGAAGTTAAGAATTCTTATAAAGATCCGGAAATTAGGGATGACTGGGGTCGTCCATTACCTGATATGGAAACAACACTTGAAAGTTTAGTAAGCGGAAAAGATTATATAAACGCACAAACTTTCCAAGTGATGATAACACTGGGGTTAGATAAGTCGTCTGAACATGGTGTCGCGACGTACTTTTACAGCGAAGGGCGAGCTAAGAGTGATAAAAAAGGGAATGGGTTAGTGATTGCTCAAGGAGGATATCAAAGTGATGTTGCACAATTTCAATCTGTAGATCTGCCCATTTTAAAGCTATATAAAAATGAAAGGACGAAAGAATTAATTGCATATGCAGCTGTCATTAATGATCACTACACAGGTCTCTACTTAGATGGCTATGTAAAAATTAATATGCGTCCTATGAGTAGTAAAGGACGTATTAATGTAAGCATGAAATATTTGAAATTAAGCGATGAATATGAGTATACAAATTTTGGTTATTCCGTCCATATGGATATTGCTATGAAGCATCAAGAAAGTAGGATGTATTCGTTAGGAAATGAAAAAGGGTTCTATTTTAACCAGCCTATGATCGATTCTAGAAATTACCTTCTTTATTTTTTCCGAGATGGTTATGAAAATCATCCAGTTAAATTTGAAGGAACTGATTATCCAGTAAATAAACGCCCATTTGGCATTCCCGAAAATAGCTATTACTTTTTTAATCGTTTAAATTCGTCACCTAAAACTAATGAACCTGGCAAAGATGTTATGTATCCCTTTACAGATCACCCAGGTTGGGCTTTAAGATGGGATCCAAAAATCCAGAAGCTTAACGAGGTCAGGTCAGCGAGTATTGAGATTGCGGTATCGGAAACGAAAATAAACGATGTTTTGCCAGAGGTTCAGTTGGATAATGATGGCGAATACACAGAGGGTGGTTATCGCATTGGGGGAACGTGGAAAGCACCGGACAGTGAGTATATTAGTCTTTATTATACGATTGATGGAGGTAAGCCGGAAAAAATACAAGATTTCAAAAATGTGAATCCAGATATAGCTACTCCATGGGAATTCATGATTCCAATTGCCGAAGGCTTAGATCACGATGTTACTATATATGCAATAGACGAATATGATCGGCTGTCTAATATTGAAACGATAAAACTCCGCCCGACATTAGCTATTACAGAACAAGTATTGAATGAAGATGGTAATGTGCCAACAGAAGTTGCACCGGGTGAAACATTGAACTATGAGATTTTGGTGAATACTGGCTATGGTATGGAAGATAAAGGAACATATGGTGGGGTCACGATTACACAAAAATACGATCCACATTTAAAACAACCACCAACAGACCTTAAAATAACCGATGAAAATGACAATACAATCGGTACGGTAACGTTCAATGCTTCAAACAATGAGATTGTAGCAAAACCAAATGCTGACTTGCGACGCTCTACGAAAGTAAAAGTCACTTATAAGGCTAAAGTGAAAGAAGAGGCTACAGAAAAAGAATATGTTAGGGGTCAAGCGATAATATCAGGGAAATACAGTACGGGTGATGCAGTCAATCAGACATCAAATGAAGTGAAAATCATGATTATTGGCGTATTGAAATTTGTTTCTGCACCTCAAACAATCAGCTTTGGAGATAAGCTGACAATTTCACCACGAACGAAAACATATTATCCTATCCCGATCACACTTGATGAGTCTTTAGCGGTTAAAGATAGTCGTCCACAATCGAGAAACCCGTCTTGGACAATGACAGCGAAACTAATACAGCCGCTAACAGGGAAAGGGACAGGCTCTACATTAGAAGGCTTCCGTTACCGCTTTGGTGAAAATGTATCATTCCTTAGTACAAATGCTTCTGTACAAATTTATAATAAGAAAACAACAAATAGTGAAGTAGTTAACATTTCTAATACTTGGAATCCAGACGGGGACGGGCTTTATTTAGAAGTGCTGCCGGGAACCGCTAAGGTTGGTGTAGAATATGAAGGAATTATAAGTTGGACACTACATGATGTACAGCCGAATGAATAAATCTAGTCGCATTTTGATAAGCCAGGCTACGTCAAGAAGATGATTTCTAATTGTAGGATTCGAATTTGTTAAGTGCAAAATGGAAACTGCCAGTTGAAGAGAAATTATTTCTAGTCAACTGGCATTCTGATATATATATTGATTAAAAACTGTCGACCAACATGTTTAAGCGAACTAATTCAGAGCGGCATACAAAGTAGGTGGGAAAATGAAGAGAATAGTAGTTTGGATGATAACCTTCATTTTAATCTTTTCAGGGCTGAAGGTCTCTGAGGCAGAGATGTTTGTTGATTCACAAAATCCAGTGACTGAATGTGAAGAACAAACAGAGTCAGACGGTGAAGACGAGCTAGCAGCTGACTGTGAGGAACAATCAGATTCTGAAGGTGAAGATGAACCAACAACAGAAAATGAGGCACAGGAGTCTAACAAAGAAGAAGACGTAGCAACTGAGGGAGAAGGACAGCCGGAAGCAGAAACTGAAGAAGTGCCAGCAACTGAAGGTGAAGGACACCCAGAGTTGGAAACTGAAGAAAAGCCGGCAGCTGAATGTGAGGAACGAATGACGTCAACTGGCGAAGAAGAACCAGCAGCGGATTGTGAGGAACAGCCAGAGCCCGAAACTGAAGAGAAGCCAGTAGCCGAATGTATGGCACCGACAGAGGCAGACAGCGAAGAAGTGTTAGCACCTGATTGTGAGGAAGAAAATGAACAAGAGTTAGAAATCGACTGTGAGAAATATCCAGCGTTAGATAGTGAGGGAAATGTAGTCATTGAAAGTGATGAACATCTAGAAATAGACAGCGAAGAAGAACCAACAACTGATGGCGAAGAACTAACGGTAGTAGACGAAGAAGAAGAACCAGCAACTAGTGGTGAGGAATCGGCAGAATTAGACGATCAAGAAAATTTAGCCCCTAAATGTAAAAGGGATGTTTCTAATCGTAGTATAGGAATACCACTAGATCAAGTTGGTAAAATCGGCGATATTGATTTTTTAGAATTAGGTTTAGATACTCCAGGTGAATTAGATGGTTTTACGCAAATGACAACAAATAAAGGGCTTAAATTTTCCACAAGAGAAGATAACGAAAGAACTAATTACCTATATTTCGGGAATGTTAGGAATTCGCGGAGTGTTAGCTCATTGGAAAAAGAGGGCTCTTATGTTTCTGATGTTCCAGGTGAACCTAAAGATGACTGGTCTCGTCCGTTGCCTACAATGGATACAACACTTTCCAGTTTAGGGGATAAGGAGCATATTCAGGCGCAAAATTTTGGAATAGTGACAGCACTAGCTCAAAATCCAAATGACAAAAATGGTGTCGTAACATATTTTTACAAAGAAGGGATAGCTACAGCTTTTAACTATCCAGGTAATGGACTTGTAATTGCTCAAGGGTATAGTATAGACGGTAAAGCAGAGTTTCAATCTGGAGACATGCCACTATTAAAACTATATAAAAATGAAAAGACAAATGAACTGGTCGCTTATGCAGCTGTACTTACTCAAAATAGTATGTTTAAACTCTTAGATGGATATGTAAAAATTAAAATGAGTCCGGTGAAAGGTATTAAAGGTCGTATTAATGTGAATATGAAATATTTGAAATTAAGTAGTAAATATTCATATACAAATATTGGCTATTCTGTTCATATGGATATTGCTGGGCGGCATGATAAAAGTAAGATGTTTTCGTTAGGAAATCATGAAGGAATTTATTTTTATGAGAAGGGAATGAAAGATAATTTAGATTATGTACTTTCTTTCTTCCGTAATGGTTATGAGAATTCACCAGCTGAATTTAAAGGAAAAGGTTATGACCCGATAGGTAAACCATTCGATCCGAATTTCTATTATGCTAAATTGAACTCGCCAGGTACTCGTGAAGATCCTGGCGAGGGGAATGAGTACCCCGCCTTTATGTACCATCCAGGCTGGGCATTAAGGTGGATGCCGAAAAAGCAAGGAGCAGGCGAAATTAGAGAAGAAAATCTTCAGATTGCGGTAACTAACCAACCCGATGTTGCGCCAGAGATTCATTTAGACAATGACGGTGAATATACAGATAATGGTTATCGTGTTACGGGAACCTGGAAAGATAAAGACAGTAATTCTGTCAGTCTTTATTATAAGGTAGACGGTGGGGAGCTTACGAAAATTGGAGATTATGAAAATACAAAATTAAATACAGATGTATCGTGGGCGTATACGATCCCGATTGATAAAGTGGAAAAGGGTTTAGACCACGATATAACCGTCTATATCATAGACGAAGATGGTCAACAATCTGATATTGAGATTAATATCCGGCCAGCATTAACTATTATAGAACAAGTATTTAATGAAGATGGCACGGAAATAAAAGATATCCCGCCAGGTGAAACATTACGCTATGAGATTTTAGTAGACGCTGGCTATATCTCTGATGATACAGGCACATATGGTGAAGTTATTACGATTACACAAAAATATGATACACATTTAGAAGAGCCAACAAACCTTAAAGTAATTGATGAAAATGGTCAAGAAATTGATAAAGCAACAGCAACATACACTGCTTCTCCAAATGAGATTATAGTAAAGCTCCCTACTGACTTGCCACGTTCCACGAAAGTAAAAGTTACTTATAATGCTAAAGTGAACGAAGAGGCGGCAGAAGGAGAATCCGTTATAGGCCAAGTGACAGTATCAGTGAAATATAGTACGGGTGATGCAGTCAATCAAACGTCTAATGAAGTGAAAGTTGTCATAATTGGCGTGTTGAAATTTAATTCTGCTCCTCAAGTAATCGGCTTTGGAGAAAAACTGACGATTTCGTCAAGAGATCAAACGTATCCTTTGATTAAGGTTGATACGCCTTTGACAGTAAAAGATAATCGTCCACTGTCGAGAAACCCATCTTGGACAATGACAGCAGAACTGGAACGGCCGCTAACAAAGGAGGGGACAGATTCTACATTAGATGGCTTATATTATCACTATGGTAGAAATGTTTCACATCTTACTAAAGATGCTTCCGTACAGATTTATAAAAAGGACACAACAAACCGTGAAGTAGTCAATATTTCTGATACATGGAAATCGGATGGGGACGGGCTATATTTAGAGGTGAAAGCAGGAACCGCAAAAGCCGGTATTTATGAAGGAACGATAAAGTGGGTACTTCAGGATGTACAGCCGAATGAATAACATCATGAAGATGGTTTCTATATAGTAGGCAACGGTCATGTGAAGTGTGTTATGTATTTTGGAAAAGTACTTCGCATAGCATGGTTGACAACTAAATGATTCAAAGAAAACATGAGATTGAACGTTAAATCTCATGTTTTTTTAGTAGCTTATGCAATAATTCTTGAAGGATATTTGTCGTCGGAAACAGAATATATTTTTTAGAATGGGGGGCTTTGAAAAATGAAGCAAAAACAACAAATCTCCGCCTACCATTACGTTTTCTGGAACGAGTGATCGTATTATCCCGAAAGAACAGACTGAAGCTTTAGATAGGGAGCTTAAAGAAAATAACGTTCCACATGAACTTTATCTTCTTCCAGGAACGGATCATGCGTTTGATATATTATCAGGTAACTTAAGTACTCAGTTTGCTTTTGAAAAAATCAAAGCCTTTCTTGAAAAATATAATTAATGAGTATTGATTTTAGTTGAATGAATGGAAGAATCTTATATTTTATTGGGGGAATCTACTAATTTGAGGGGTTAGTAAGTAATACCGCTGAGGGGGATGTATCGTAGTTTGATACATCTCCTTTTTATTTTTAATTAGTAAAAAGACGAGAGGCTAATAGAGCAAGGGGAGGAGTGATTTGTTATCATTCCTCACTTATGATTTATTCCTTTTCAAATTGAAAAATATCTTGATTGATCATTGCATGAAAGTATTGATCCATATCTTTTGCTGATACTTCTTTTCTATTTTTTAACCACCACGCACTTAACGTTGTAAGGACACCTGAGTGGAATTCAATAATCAACTCAGATGGTATCGTATGATTTTTACAAAGGCGTTGTAATTCTTCATTTTCTTGTTTCTTCATTTCACGAGTTTGATGAGTCATAAAGTTAATAAATTGTTCATCATCCATTTGCGACTCTATTATTTTACCAATCTCTTTATGACGTAAGAATTGTTCAGTTACTTGAAATGGCTTCGTTAATCGATCTAAAAGTGGTACCGTCAATGCATCTTCTTGAGTTTGTTTAAGACCAAATTCCAATAATGCATTTTTATCCTCAAAATGTTGATAAAATGTTGTTCGATGTACCATTGCGCGCTCACAAATTTGGTTAATAGTAATGGCACTATATTTCTGTTTTGGTTGGGTCATTAATTCAAATAAAGCTTCCCACAATAATTTATGTGTACGTCTAATACGTAAATCTAGCTGCCTCTCATTACCTTTCATCTACATTTCTCCTATACTGTAGTTTATTTATACAACTATTGAAAATTGATTCTGCCTATTTAATCTACACATGTATAGTATATTACATGTGATCTTTTGTATACACATGTATTGATAGTCAAGACAGCAGGAGGAAAGTTAATAAATGAATATGACGACTACGAGTTCTACAAGTAGCAAAGTGGATCTTTCTACTATTAGACATAAGCCAATAATAATTGCATTAATGTTAGGTGCAATGGTCGCGCTTTTAAACGAAACATTACTCGGTAATGCTTTAACTGTACTAATGGGAGAGTTTGATGTAACAGCTTCAACCATTCAATGGCTTTCTACAGCCTACATGTTAGTTGTGGGCGTGTTAGTACCGATCACAGCTTTACTTCAACAATGGCTCACAACAAGACAAATGTTCTTAACCGCTATGATTACATTTTTAGTCGGTACATTGATTGCCGGGGTTGCACCGACATTTAGCGTTTTATTAATCGGTCGTATTGTCCAAGCAATCGCTACAGGATTAATTTCGCCATTATTAATGAATACAATTTTAATAATTTGTCCACCTGAAAAACGTGGTGCCACAATGGGCTTAATGGCACTTGTTATGATGTCTGCTCCAGCAATTGGCCCGACATTATCGGGAATCATCGTTGATTCTCTTGGCTGGCGCTGGTTATTCTACCTTGTTATACCGATAGCCATCGTTTCGACTTTAATTGGAATGAAGTATCTTCAAAATGTCTCTGAGATAACACGACCAAAAGTGGATTATGTATCCATTCTTTTATCAACACTAGGTTTCGGTGGTATTGTGTATAGCTTCAGTTCTTCAGGTGATTTAGGATGGTCAGATCCGAAAGTTTATGTCACTTTAATGGTTGGGGTTATAGCGTTAGTCATTTTTGTTGTTCGTCAATTAAAAATAGATCATCCAATTTTAGAACTACGCGCCTTTAAATTTCCAATGTTTGCTTTATCCGTTGGGTTAATATTCATCGTCATGATGTCCTTGTTCTCAACGATGACATTATTACCGATGTTCTTACAAATGGTTTTACTTGTTACAGCCTTTAAATCAGGGCTCATCATGCTACCAGGAAGTATTATTAGCGGCATCATAGGACCGGTTGCAGGTATACTATTTGATAAATTAAGTCCAAAGATTATTATTATCCCTGGTGTTGGGTTAGTAGCCTTTGCGATTTGGTTGTTCAGTGGCATTAACGCAGAAACAACATTAACGCAAATTATTTTGATGCATAGCGTATTAATGGTTGGACTCATGTTTGTCATGACAGTACAAACATATGGATTAAATCAATTGACACCAGAGTTTTATCCACACGGTACAGCGATCTTTAATACGTTATCACAAGTAGCCGGCGCAATAGGAACAGCTATATTTATATCTAAAATGACGACAGGCACAACTAAATATATGGAAAACTCGGCAAATCCAATGGATCCAGTTGAAAAGTTAAATGGTTTAACATCTGGTTTCCAAGGGGCATTTACGCTTGGGTTAGTCTTTATAATTGTTGCCCTCGTTGTCTCGTTTTTCTTAAAAGGGCAGAAAAAGAAAGTAAAAGCTACTCAGCTTTTAGAAAATTAAAAGATTTGTATGAGCTACTGATCAAACAGGCCAGTGACCAAAATTTGTGAAAATGTAGACCGTATTGAAAGAGGAGATGTATCGTTAATCTGATACATCTCTTTTTCTATTTTACTAGGATTTATGTAGGGAAATCAGTAAATCCTATTATCAATAAATGTTCTAAAACAAGTAAAAGTTGATTTTACTAGTTTATAACGCTCAAAAAAAGGTATCCAATTAATGGGTATCTATTTATTTTGAAATAATGAAAGACAAAGGAGAGTATTGCTGAAATTGAGAAATGCGTTGCTATTTTAGGAAATGACGCTTTCGCTATCAGAGCATGTGCTGAAAACGCATCGATTTAACGATTATCAAAATTTTCATAAAAGCATGCAAAAGTTGATTTGCATCCCTCTATTAAAGGTTTTACGATGTCTAAAGAATAACCTCGGGTTGACCGAAAAATTAATACTACTCGATAACAAGTAAAGATAGATGTTAACAACGTTTAAACTTCTCAATAAAGGGTATCTATTTTATTGGAGCCACTATTGAGGAAAAGAAAGGGAGTTACTAAATGAAAAAAATAAGTTTACTGTTAACAATCTTCATCTTAGCCTTTTCTCAATTATCTTTAAGCTTTCAAACTGTTCATGCGATAAGCGATAGTGAAAGCGGGAGTCATACCAACACGGAAGCTAAACTTTTGAATCTGGACAAAGAAAAGATTTCTTTGAATGATGATGAGGTGGATAGTAGATCACTGAACAATAGTGACAATGATTTTGACATTAGAAATATTGGCCATGGCGTTATCATTATAGGATATGAGGATGACCAAACAAAGGATGTAGTTATTCCAAGTGAGATCAATGGTAAACCAGTTATAGAAATAGGCTATGAAGCATTTTCTGACAAACAGCTTACAAGTGTAACGATTCCGTCAAGCGTGACAACAATAGGAGGGCATGCATTTTCCAACAATCAATTAACAAGCATAGCAATACCCCCAAGTGTGACAACAATAGAAATGGGTGCATTTTCTAATAATCAATTAACAAATGTAGAAATACCCTCAAGCGTGACAACAATAGAATCGTATGTATTTTCAACGAATCAATTAAGGAGTATAGTAATACCCTCAACTGTGAAAACAATAGGAAACTTTGCATTTTCCGATAATCAATTAACAAGTGTAGAAATACCTTCAAGCGTGACAACAATAGGCTTGTCTGCATTTCGGAGTAATCACTTAACAAGTATACATATACCCTCAAGCGTGACAGCGATAGGAAGCTATGCATTTTCCGATAATCAATTAACAAGTATAGAAATACCTTCAAGTGAGACAACGATAGGAAGCCATGCGTTTGCCAATCAATTAACAAGTATAGAAATGCTCTCAATCGTGACGACAATAGGGGGGCGTATGTTTGATTTGAACCCATTAGATTTTGTAACCTCTCAAGGTGTATTTGAGTTCCTTCAACGTCAACAGCTAGCGTTTATGATTGATTGTGTATTACAACTAACAGAAGCTACATCATTTTAGGTTGTATCGAAAAGCCACGCGACTACTCAAATGAAGGTCCTTACTGTTGACTTAGCGCAATAGCCCATTTAAAGATGTCGTTCCGCGCACTAGTAGATCATGACATTGTGTTAGGTGATGGAAATGTTAATTTCAAGAGAGATGTATCGTATGCTTGATACATCTCTCTTTTAGTGTGAAGAAAACGGCTTATATGCTATTTATTGGTAAATAATACTAGAAGTCCCAGAGTTAATTGTGTAAGCTATTATTGGGAAACCTTTTTATCATAAATTTGTAACTATCTTCATATAGTAATAGCAAGCCTATGAAAGGAGTCGTTATGATGCGCATGCCGGCACTACCTAAAAAGAAGTCTCCTCAAAGGGAAGCACCAAGATCATGGTGGAAAGTTGTGAAAGCGTATTTATCCAGAGGAAGGTTTTACCGCATACCGCCTCGGAAATGATAGATGGGCATTGAATGTTCGATGCAAAAAAAAAAGTCGCCTTCATAGCGACTTTTTTTATTACATTTGTTCATTTTCTAATAGAAATGTATTTTTTGTGGGGCCAATTAAGTACAGTTCATGCATCGCTCGAGTGAGTGCCACATACAGGAGCTTGCGATCAACCTTTGTATCGTAGAAAGGGGTATCGAAAGCAGCTACGATGACAGCATCAAATTCAAGGCCCTTTGCTAAATGACTCGGAACAACGAGCAATAATTCCTGATTGATAGACTCATTTTCAGTTAAAAGCTGAGAAGCAATTTTCTTGTCTTTTAATGCTCGCTGCATTGTAAGCGCCTCTGCAGTCGTTTTACAAATTAAAGCAATGGAATGATGTCCATTGGCTCGAATAGCATCAAAAATTTCCTTTATTTGCAGGGCATCGAATGATGGAGCCTTTATATAGGTAGGGATGTTGCCATGACGAACTACTGGCTCTACTAATGGAAGCTGTTCATCCATTTGTGCTAAAATCTTGTTCGCAACCTCCATAATTTCAATGGTCGTTCGATAGCTTTTTTGAAGCGTTCGAAAGCTTGCTCTAGGAAATAGGTCTTGGACAGGTTCCCAGGCAGTAAGGGAACGATAGCTATGAATTCCTTGTGCTAAATCACCGACCATCGTAAACATATCTGTCTCCAATCCTGTTTTTAAAGCAGCAAGCTGAAATAAACTATAGTCTTGTACTTCATCGATGAAGACGACTCGCATTTTCCATTCTTCTGGAATGCCCTTTAGACGAGCTTGTAAATAATAAAGGGCAGCTAAATCCTCAAGCGCCCATTGTTCTTTAGCGTGTGCCTGTAAAAATTGCTGTTGCTCAAGATAATGCCATTCCGGTGCAAGCTCTGCTAAAAGCTCAGCATTTGTTAGAAGCGTACGATAGAGAGTCTTGATGTTATGTTTAGAAAAGCGTCGCATATAAACAGTTGCTGTTGACTTTGCCTCTTTTTCAATGGCGGGAATGCGTTCATCACGCTCATCAATAAACTTCGTGACAACCCGACGACGTTTGTCATCATCTCGAAATCCATCAAGTGCTCTGCCAAGTGCTTCATCATATTTTTTATGGAGTGTAATTAAAATAGCCTGTTTCTTTTGACGGGCATGGCTGGCTAGCACTTTTTTAATATGTGCCAGTCGTTTTTCAATCGGCATATAAGAAAATTCATATAAAAATAGCTTCTTTAAATGGGAGGCACGCATAATGCAATATTTTTCAATGTACACATCTTCAAATTGATTGGCAATTTCCTGCTCAATCTTTTGCACGTATCGCTCTATGACATCACGGTAATAAAGAGAGCCCTTCATTTCGGATATCCAAGATGCTGCCAGTTGGGGTTTACCGGCAACAATCGATTCTAACTGCTCATTAGGGTTTTGGAGTTTCAGTTTTAGCTTAGTCGCAGCTAGAACGTAATCGGTAAAAGTTGTTTGGCAAATTTTATCGACACCAAGCTCTGGCAATACATCACCAATATAATCGATAAACAACTTATTCGGTGCTAAAATCATGAGCTGCTCAGGGTTAAAATCCTCGCCCATTGTATAGAGGAAGTACGATATTCGGTGTAGGGCAATGGTTGTTTTTCCACTACCAGCAGCACCTTGTACGATAATTGGCTGACGAAGATGTGCTCGTATAATTTCATTTTGTTCCTTTTGAATAGTGGAGACGATTTCTGTCAAACGCACATCTGCTTTTCCAGCTAGCGCTTCTTGCAGTAATTCATCGTTTGTCGTTAAATCAATATCTCGAATATCAAGCAATTCACCATCGTTGATTTTATATTGTCGCTTGGCAAATAGGTGTCCCTTATGGACTTCTCCACGAACATCATATTCCATATCTCCAAGGCGACCATCATAATAAACATTCGCTACCGGTGAACGCCAATCGACGATAATTGGCTCATGAGTTTCTCGATGAAACAAAGAAGTTTTTCCGATATAAAGAAATTCTTCAGGATCTCCAGTCTTTTGAAAATGAATTCGGGCAAAATAGGGCTTTTTTTGAATAGCCTCTAGGCCTTCCTTTTGGTTCCGAGCCATTTCAAAGAAACGAGCATTCGCCAAAATATTATTGTAGCCCAAACTGGAATCTAAATAATCCAGATCCCCCATCGACTTACGAATATTTTCCTGAGCAGTTTGCAAACCTCTTTGCGATTCATGTAAAATTTGCTGCATGTAATTTTTAGTGTAAGCCAGCCGCTCCACTTCAGCCTGAAAATCTGGATGTTGTGCAGTCATTTTTTAGCACCTCCTAATTACTTACGATGTTTTAATAAAACTTTTTGAAGAGAAAAGTAGACCCTAGCTCAAGCCGAATCCGGACGCAATGATGCCTAGGTATAATTAATGTAGATTCTCATACTACTATATATAATATTTACCAGCAAGTGAAATTGAATGATAGAAAATCGTTCCACCAACTAAGGGTGAGCGAACTAGGAGGTTATTAGATTGGATATTTTTGCCCATAGAGGCGTTTCGGCACATTACCCTGAAAATACGATGGCTGCTTTTGAGGTCGCATCAAAGCTTCCGATTACAGGGATTGAACTAGATGTTCATTTAACAGCAGATAGGGAGTTAGTCGTTATTCATGACGAAACCATCGATCGCACATCAAACGGCTCAGGCCACGTAAAGGATTATACGCTCCAAGAGCTTCGTGCATATGATTATGGTTCATGGTTTTCTCCTAAATTTGAGGATGAAAGCATCCCAACTCTAGGAGACGTTTTAGAGCTATTTGCAGGCACAAATCATCGTATTAATATCGAGCTCAAAACCGATGTATTTCCATATGACGGGATAGAAGCCCTTGTTATTAGAGAGGTTGCTGCCTATCAAATGACAGAAAGAGTGATTATTTCCTCCTTCAATCATGAGTCAATTCAGATCATCTCACAAAGAGCGCCATATATCGAAAAAGCGGCGCTGTTTGCAGAAATCTTAATTGACTTTACAGGTTACACAGCTCTAATCCCAGCAAATGCTATCCACGTCAGCTTACCTACAGCGTTTAGAAAATCGGTTCAAGAAGCTCTTAATGAAGGAGCGACTGTACGTGTATATACAGTTAATGATATCGAGAATGCAAAACAATTACAGCAGCTCGGCGTACAGGGGATATTTACAGATGACCCGGAGAAGATAGTATCGGCATTGATAAGGTAGAATGGCTGGTGCGGTGGATAGAATCGTTAAAGTCGTGGATAGAGATGCCGAAATCGTGGATAGAAAAGCCAAAATCGTGGATAGAACCTTTAAAGTCGTGGATAGAAAAGCCAAAATCGTGGATAGAACCGGCAAGGTGACGGAAAGAAGAGCCAAGGTGACGGAAAGAAATCAGAGCGACGGAAAGAAGAGCCGAAGCGACGGAAAGAATCGTCAAAGCGACGGAAAGAAGAGCCAAGGTGACGGAAAGAAATCAAAGCGACGGAAAGAAGAGCCGAAGCGACGGAAAGAAGAGCCAAAGCGACGGAAAGAAGAGCCAAAGCGACGGAAAGAAGAGTCGAAGCGACGGATAGAATCATCAAAGCGACGGAAAGAAGAGCCGAAGTGACGTAAAGAAATCAAAGCGACGGAAAGAAGAGCCAAGGTGACGGAAAGAAGTCAAAGCGACGGAAAGAAGAGTCGAAGCGACGGAAAGAATCATCAAAGCGACGGAAAGAAATCAAAGCGACGGATAGAATCATCAAAGCGACGGAAAGAAGAGCCAAAGCGACGGAAAGAAATCAAAGCGACGGATAGAATCATCAAAGCGACGGAAAGAAGAGCCAAAGCGACGGAAAGAAATCAAAGCGACGGAAAGAAGAGCCGAAGCGACGGATAGAATCATCAAAGCGACGGAAAGAAGAGTCGAAGCGACGGAAAGAAGAGCCAAGGTGACGGAAAGAAATCAGAGCGACGGAAAGAAGAGCCGAAGCGACGGATAGAATCATCAAAGCGACGGAAAGAAGAGCCAAAGTGACGGAAAGAATCGTCAAAGCGACGGATAGAGAAGCCAAAGATACGGATAGAACCGCCAAAATCGTGGATAGAACCATCAAAATCGTGGATAGAACCATCAAAATCGTGGATAGAACCATCAAAATCGTGGATAGAACCATCAAAGTCGTGGATAGAACCATCAAAGTCGTGGATAGAACCATCAAAGTCGTGGATAGAACCATCAAAATCGTGGATAGAACCGACAAAGTCGTGGATAGCCCCGCCAAAATCGTGGATAAAACCGCCAAAGCGACGGATACACCCCACAAAACCCGCAAAAAGCCATTACACATGAACCCTTTTTTCAGATTTAACGCACTGATGATGCAAGAATCGGTGCGTTAAATCCCAATATATAGCAAGTAATAAATTCCCCTAGATCTTACCACTTCACGCGGTTTTCTTCGATACTGCCGAGCATTTGCTTGATGACGAGTGTTTCGCCATTGTCTAGTAAAACGGAGCCATCGTAGTAGCCAAAAAGTTGGTGTACTTCAGATTTGATGAGGCCAGCTTTTGTGACGGCAACACGCTCGAAGAATGGGGAGAATGTTAATGAAACTTGGTTCGTGAATTTAGTCTTAATTTTCCAGCGTTGCATTAAATCCTCTTGATTATAATTGAACAGTACATCTTCATGTATTTTTGTCATTTTACCTTCAACGAAAACAGCATTTTCAGTCATTCCAGTTCCATCTGTCCATTTACCGCCTAAATTGAGTCCGATTCGTCTACCTCGAACTCGCTGTGAGGCCATTCCCCAAGTCCATGTGGATTGACGCGGCCAAACGCCACGACTGTATTCTAGTACAGCGAAGTTTTCCTCAGGGGTAAATGTAAAACGGCGAGTACCAATCGACACAAAACCAGAAGTAGGAAGTGTATGATGCTTCCCAGTAAATTGGAATGTTTTACGGTTCCAAGGGATGACTACATTCAATGACTCATCTGTAGGCGGATGTTGAATGATAAGTTTTGCACATAAAGTATCTCCATCAAAGTCTGGAATCGAAACGGATAGGTGGGTTTCGTTTTGTACATATGTCATATCGATCATCATTTCACTATTTTTGAAGGTTACTGAATCTAGCACCTGTGTAGGCATTTTTAACTTTCCACCCAATGGAACTATAATTGTTTTTTCAAAGTAGCGCTGTGTTTCATATTCAAGGAAATAGACGAAGCAGACCGCTGCATAGTCTAGATGACTAATAGTAGCTGAGAAGATGATCTCATCACCGTAGACACACCAATAATTCCATTTCTTTTTGCGCATGATATGGCCACTTAAATTGCTGTTTATGAGAGGTTTACGTGCAAATCCGATGGCAGCTGGATTTAAATTGCCTTTTTTATCGCATAAAAGAGTTGGTTGTATAATTTCTTTCTCAGCATGCTGCTTCACATTCAACATCCCTTCTGATCATAAAATAAATAATCTATAATTCCTTACCCTTATTGTAGCAAAAATCAACTTACAATTGGCAAAGATAGTCCCAAATAAGACCACTTTCGACATTTTTATGAATAAGGACCTAACTAATAGAAATATCTCTTTATACATATGTTGAACATAAGGAGGGGAAGTGTGGCAAAAATGTATAACAGACAGGCCGCTGTACAGTATGCGAACTTGTGGTGGAACAGGCGTAATCCAGCATTTCCGAATTTTACTGTTGATTGTACGAACTATATATCTCAATGTTTACTTGCAGGGGGAGCACCTATGCGGGGTGCTCCAAACAGAGGGAAAGGTTGGTGGGTTCAACATGGAAATTGGAGCTTTAGTTGGTCTGTTGCCCATTCCCTTAGATGGTATTTGGAAGGCTCTACGACTGGGTTAAAGGGAAGGCGTGTAAAATCTGCCGAAGAATTAGAGCTTGGGGATATTATTTTTTATGATTTTCAAGGGGATGGGAGAGTTGACCATTCTGTCATTGTGACAAGTATTCAAAATGGTATTCCTTATGTTAATGCGCACACGTCAGATAGTATTAATCGACCATATTTTTATGAAGATTCAACTGCCTATACGCCAAGCATGACGTATCATTACATTCATATAGAGGATAGTTTTGCTTAAGGTGATAGAGTTTAAAAGCTCATCGATTTGTGATAATGTGAAGGATAGAAGATATAAATTTTAACTTCATTCAGCAAACAGCCGCTGAATGAAGTTAAAGCCTCCGGTGGATGTCACGGAATCGGAAAGGAGTTCTTAGGGGATGTTAGCCTAAAATCATCGCATCCATGCGATAACGGCTAACTGACCTGCGTCGTGCAGGCCTAAGCACAAAGCCGATTCCGGACGCAATTATGCCGAGGCATAAGTGATAAATATATAGCAGTGTTATAGAAGGAGATATGAGTATATGAGCGAACAATTTTTATCTGTAAGAGATGCGATTATTGAGCGTCGTTCTATTAAAAAATTTAATGGCCAGCCGGTAGAGCGTGAAGATTTAATGGCCGTTATTGACGATGCGGTATGGGCACCGAATCACGGTAATCGTGAGCCTTGGCGTTTAGTCGTTGCTTGTGGTGAGGAGTTATCTGCTCTTCATAATTTATTGCGTGATTTAGCGATTCCGAAATGGCAGGAGCTTTCAAGTGAAGATTTAGCGAAGCAAATGACGAAATTTACATTACCGGGTGGCTATGCTTTTGTAATCGTTCCAGAGGATGCACGACAAAAAGAGCGATTAGAAGATTACGGAGCGGCAAGTATTTTTATTCAAAACATTCAATTGCTAGCTTGGGATAAAGGAATCGGCTCATGCTGGAAAACGCCTGGTTTCCTTGATAATCCGAAATTCCGTGAAGCCCTAAAGGTTCAGCAAGGTGAGCGCGTGATTGCGATGCTACAAGTTGGCTATTTTGATGAAGCACCAAAAGGAAAAGAACGTAAAAAATCAGCAGATATCGTTACGATTTTTGGAGAATAGTATAGCAAAATCCCCTCGTCAAAATTGGCGAGGGGATTTGTTTACTTTATTTTTTAAATTCAGCAACCTCAAATAAATAATCACTTAAAACACGTAATCCTTTATCGAAGTTTTCTAAATGGAAGTGTTCATTTGGTGCATGGAAGTTTTCGCTCGATAAGCCGAAGCCCATTAGCACTACTGGCAATTCTAAAATTTCATCAAAGGCAGCGACGATAGGGATTGAACCTCCGCCACGTGTGTAAGCAGTTGGTACATTATATACTTTTTCGTATGAGCGACCAGCAGCTTGGATAAATGGATGATCAAATGGTGTTAAGAATGGACGTCCTTTATCAAATTCAGAGATCGTCACTTCAACGCCAGTTGGCTTATGCTTTTCAATATGTGCTTTTAATTGTGCTACAATTTCGTCGGGCTCTTGATTTGGCACAAGACGGCATGTGATTTTTGCACTAGCCTCAGCAGGAAGTACTGTTTTAATGCCTTCGCCAGAGAAGCCGCCGAACACACCATTGACCTCTAATGTTGGGCGCGCCCAAGTACGTTCTAAATAGGAATAACCAGCTTCACCGAATAATTC
This sequence comes from Lysinibacillus sp. NPDC097214, assembly GCF_050277945.1. Classification (NCBI taxonomy): domain Bacteria; kingdom Bacillati; phylum Bacillota; class Bacilli; order Caryophanales; family Bacillaceae; genus Lysinibacillus; species Lysinibacillus sp. NPDC097214. The sequence continues at coordinate 32,219 of NZ_JBNNSS010000012.1, read as the reverse complement.
CTTCACGCCAACTTCTTCCTTCACAGATTCTTCATCAAAACCAAGTGCACGGTAAGCTTCGCGTTCCTCTTCAGATAATGGTAAAACGTTGTCGTAGAAGCCCTCCACTTGAATTGTGCCATGCTCATCACGGAAAGAGGCTAAAATGTCAGCTAATGCATGGATAGCGTTTTGTACACCGCCACCGTAAAGACCAGAGTGAAGGTCACCTTTTGCACCACGAACATCAATTTGAACCCCTGTTAAGCCACGTAATCCATAGCATACAGCAGGCTTACCAGGACCATATAAACCTGTATCAGAAATCAAAATTAAGTCTGCAGCCAATTTCTCCTTATGTTCTTCAACATAGGCAGGAAGGTTAGGGCTACCAATCTCTTCTTCACCTTCATAGATGAATTTCACGTTCACTGGTAAAGTGCCAGTTGTCGCAAATAATGCTTCAATCATTTTCAAGTGCATAAACACTTGCCCTTTATCATCACTAGCACCGCGAGCAAACAATTTGTTGTCACGGATTGTAGGGTTGAATGGCTCTGTTTCCCAGAGATTTAAAGGGTCAACAGGCTGTACATCATAATGACCATAAAATAGAATAGTTGGTTTACCCTCGGCGTGTAACCAATCAGCATAAACAACAGGGTGACCCGCAGTTTGCGTAATAGAGATGTTCTCAAGATTTAGCTTTTTAAAAGCGTTCGCTAGCCACTCTGCAGCATTTTGTATATCTCCCTTATGCTCAGATAAAGAACTAATACTTGGAATACGTAAAAATTCATTTAATTCATTTAAGTGTGCTTCGCGATGTTCAGTGAAATATGCATCTAACTGCTGTACATTTGTCATCTAGCATCCCTCTTTTCAAATATTTCGATAATAGAAATAGTATAGCATAATGTGGCTGGGGAATCTTGCTATAGCAATGGTTTCTGACGCTTATATTAATGATTAGCCCCACCAGCCTGTAAAGTTTTGCTAAAGAGTGATACAGATTCAGCCTCTAGCGCCTAGAACATGACCATATACATTCCGATTTGGGGGAGATGTTTTACAAAGTACTAGCCAATCTTCTTTTGATAAATAGCCTTGCAGTTTGCGACCATATTTTAAATAGACTTCAAGTTGCATCAGTTATAAAGGATTTTGATGATAAAATATACATATCTTAATGCAGAGGGGATATGGGGAAATGAATATTACGAAATTTGAGGAAGCTGATATTGAAGAAATTGTTTCTTTGTTCTACGAAACGGTCCATTCAGTAAATTTAAAAGATTATTCACAAATAGAATTAGATGCTTGGGCTCCAAAGGAAGAAAAACAATCAAAGATAGATGCTTGGAAGATTTCTTTAGATCAGAACATATCTTTTGTCGCAAAAGTTAATGATAAAGTAGTAGGCTTTAGTGATATGACGCATAGTGGGCATCTAGATAGACTATATATTCATAAAGACTATCAAGGTCAAGGTATAGCTACGACTTTAGTTGATAAGCTTGAAGACGAAGCGAAAAAATTAAATCTTTTTAAAATCGATACAGATGCAAGTATTACAGCTAAACAATTTTTTGAACATAGAGGTTACAATACTATTTGTTCACAAATTGTTGAACGTGAGGGTGTTAAATTGATTAATTTTAAAATGATAAAAAAAATAGAATCATGATTTTGTTGTGTGCTAACGGGCGTGTTTATGGAATAAGGCTCATAGAAATGCAAACACTTTTTTATAAAAATCGCTGTTCTTTTCTATTATAAAAAAGCAATGTCCCCCAAATGCATTTGGGGACATTGCCAAAATCGATCGTACAACCGATGAATTATTTATTGAAGCGTACAAGGCGCTCAATTGGAAGACGTGAAGAACCATAAGCTGGTCCAGCTGCTTCACCAATCGCTAGTAATAAAATAGGTACTTCGTTAGTTGGTAACTCCATATATTCAGCAAATTTTGATTTGTCGAAGCCACCCATTGCGACTGTATCATAGCCCATTTCCTTCGCTAATAGCATAATTTGCATTGAAATTAAGCCTGCGTCAAAGTGAATGATATTTAGTAGCGCATCTTTTGGAAGCGCACCATACATTGCTAGAGAGTCCTGGGCAAGCTTACTTGCAATTTCTTCAGGCATATAGCCTAGCTCAACATTTTCTCCATAAATTTCCTCTGCATTTAGATACATTTCTGTATCTCCAATGACCGCGATAATGGCAGATGCTGTTTCGATTTGTTCTTGATTAAATGAAAAAATATTAATGTTTTTTTGGATTTCTTTATCATCGATGACGATAAAGCGCCATGGCTGCATATTACTTGAAGATGGGGATGAAGTTGCATCTTGTAACAGTTGCATAATCGTTTCACGAGAAATCGTTGTGTTAGCATTGTATTTACGAACCGATTTACGCTCATGCATAATTTGTTTTACTGGTGTAGTTGTTGTCATTTTATTTCCCTCTTTTACTAAATATAAATTAAACCGCTTTAATTGTTACATTGATATTGCCCATTGTCGCTTTTGAATATGGACAAACGGTATGAGTGATTTCTAATAATTGTTGTGCTTCTTCAGTCGATAAGCCTTCAATATGTCCTTCAATATCAACAGCAAGCACGTAGTCAAATGCAGCTTGCTCCATTAGTTTAACCGTTACTTTAATTGTTGATGCCCCTTGAATTTTTTTTTGACGTTTAATTAAATCTAAAGCGCTATTAAAGCAAGCGCTATAACCTGCTGCAAATAGTTGTTCGGGGTTTGTAACATCCGCTAATTTCGAGCCAGGTGGTGCAATATTTAATGATAATGATTGATCCTCTGCATACGATTTACCATTACGGCCACCGTCATTAATCATTGTTGTTGTATATAATTCTTTCATAAGATAAGACTCCTTTCTGCGGTACTAATTAATTAGATTGTGCACAATTTAATTGCGCGAGATTGATTGTACACAATTTAATTGTGTTTGACAAGTAGAAACTTTATTTTTAATATGAATAGTATCAAAAGTACTTAAAGAGGGGATTCCTATGCCGAATCATTTAGATAATCAACTATGCTTTCTTTTGTATGCGACTTCAAAGGAAATCATTCGACAATATACGATGCTATTAAAGCCATACGATTTAACTTATACAGGCTATATCGCCATACTAGCCCTAGAGGACGATGAGCAAATTACGGTGAAGGAATTGGGGCAACGTTTATTTTTAGATTCTGGTACATTAACACCTGTACTAAAAAAGTTAGAGGTAACAGGCTACGTCCGTCGTGAGCGTTCCAAGGAAGACGAGCGACAAATGAATATCTATTTAACAAAAGCAGGAATTGAAGTACGCCAAAAGCTACCTGAAGTGTCACGTCAAGTAATGAAGCAAACGAACATTTCAGAGCAGCAGTATATGCAGCTAAAAAACGTCCTTCAAGATATTTTGCAAAGCGACTTGCCAATTAAGGATGAAAAGCTAGGAAAATAAACTAATTTATGAGTCTCTCCCTGAACTAATGGATCAATGCACACAGGATTCAGCTACAAAATAATCAAATTGTATTATTTGGAACTCCAGCTATGAGGTTGGAGTTTTTTTGTTTTATATTAAAACAGGGATAATCAGGTATTTTTGCGCATCTAAATGAGAGGGATCATAATTGCAAAAAAAAGTAGTTACTGAAACTTTTCATAATCAAATCTCGTAAATACAATTAAATGTTTTAATTATACATTAATGGGGGTTGTTATCATGAAGAAGCTCAGTAGTCCAGAAGAAGTCATAGATATTTGGTTAAGCGAAGGTTACGAAGAAGTTTATAATGCTACATCAAAAGACTTTCAGGAAATTGTCACTTTAGAACAATTCATTGAGCTAAGCAAATCTTTTAATAAGGGTGTAAAAAATTATCAATTAGAAACAAAGACGATATTACAAAATTTAACGCATTGCTTATGGTCAGATGATAAACGAGAGAAAGCAGTCGTAGCTTCCTTTGATGAATCCAATCAAATACAGCGTTTTTATTTAAAGCCTTTTATTGCTTATCCAAAAACGGATCAACAATATACAAAAAATAAATACATAATGCCAATTAAAAGTGAGTGGTTTGTTTTTTGGGGTGGTACGAATGAGGTTGTAAATTATCATTATGTATATGAAAATCAGCGATACGCTTACGATTTAGTAAAAGTTCAAGATGGACAATCTTATCAAAATAGCCCAATTCAAAATGAAAATTTTTATGCTTTTGACGAGGATATTATAGCGCCAGCAGAGGGTAAAGTCGTAAAAGTTGTAGATGGAGTAAAAGATAATGTGCCTGGGGAAATGGATGAACGTAATGCAGCAGGGAACTATGTCGTGATTGAACATGCTAATAATGAATTTAGTATGATTGCACATTTTAAAAAGAACTCGATTTTAGTAAAATCAGGAGACACCGTAACAGAAGGGCAACTTATTGGGAAATGCGGAAACTCTGGTAATTCATCAGAAGCTCATATTCATTTTCAGGTAATGGATTCCCCTGATCTTGTATATGGAAAGTCCATTCGTATTTTATTTAAAGATGGTAAAGAGCCAATACAAGGGGATACGTTATCTTAAACATACGAAGTGAAAGCAAAGTGTCAGGTATGGAAGGCTCTCACCTCAATGATGAATGCGGGATTAAGTTACTTTTCAATAAGATAGTTCAATATTTTTGATATTTATGTATTTGTGCAAGTATTCTATTCAAGAGGTGATAGAATGGTGAAACATAAAAAAATAATAGCTATTTCAGGTAGCATTCGAGAAGGTTCTTCCAATACGAATATATTAAAGGCTTTAGCAGCTTTTATTCCTGAAGGTATTGATTATTCTATCTATAACGGAATACAAGACCTTCCGCATTTCAACCCGGATATAGATGGAACGGAACCGCCAGCTGCTGTCGAGAGTTTTAGAAAAACGTTAGCTGAATCACATGCGCTTATAATCTGTACGCCAGAATATGCAAAAAGTGTTCCAGGAGTTTTGAAAAATGCTTTAGAGTGGCTTGTCTCATCTGCTGAACTTTATAAAAAACCAGTAGCTGTTATAACAGCATCTCCATCAATTACTGGAGGAGACAAAGCACATGAATCTTTACTACTTACTCTAGGCATGCTTGATACTATTATTGTTGAAAATGGATCATTGCTAGTTCCAGCTGTTGGAACTAAATTTAGTGATAATGCTACAGTGAAAGACGAAAGCACCAAGCAATCACTTATCGACCTTATCAATAGTTTAGTGTACGAGATTAATAAATAATATACGTTATCATTCACAATAGATAGGTGTAGCTACTGAGGTTTCTAAAAAGAGCTATAGACAATAAAAAAGCCTTACTCCTAAACAGGGGAAGGCTTTTTCTTTTATGGATAAGAAATTGACACCGAAACAACAAGCATTTACTGATGCTGAAAGAAGTTAAACAAGATCACCTATAAATAGATGATCTTGTTACTATTTACCAAATGAAAGGGATTAGTTTTTTAGTTGTCTGTTTATATAATGTAAATTGTTCTCCGTACTTGTTTTGTAGGTAATCATCAGATTTTGGAATATAGCCAAAAATAAATACTAAGAATAAACCTAGAGGGATAAGCAAACTATACATATTGTTAGAGATTAGCGCTAAGCCTAGTACCCAAAGGCAATCTCCAAGATAATTAATATGAATCGCATATTTAAATAAACCGCCTGTATATAGTTTACCTTTGTTTTTAGGATTGTCTTTAAACGGTTTTCTCAGTAACTCTGAAACTGTGTTTAACATACTGCCCCCTAAAAATAATAGCCAACCTACGATAAGTACTGTTAAGTTTGGATCCTGATTACTAGTAATCATTAAGATGGGGAAGCCTAAATAATAAATCCCGAAAGCTAGACTGTTCATAATGGCTTCTTGCCATGCAATACCCCTAGGTAACCATATAAACATCATAGCTGTTAATCGTAAAGCTGTAATAATTAAAGCAATAAAAAGCCCTAGTGAAATTCCTGATTTGTCATATGTAATGAAGAGTAAATAATAGGCAATGATTAAATAGATAATCTCAGCAACTAAAATCAAGATTTTTTCTTTTATCGTTGATTTGTTAATGCCATACATTTAAGACACTCCTTCATTTTTTATTTAATAGGAAAATAAACTTCTGTAATATGATTCTCCTCTGGTGTGCTATAGGGGTCCGTTTGATAAACTTCAAACGGAGCACCGTTCAGTTGATAGTTATGTTCATCAATCCAAACATGCAGCTTTGTATGAATAGAAGGTAATTCATCGTAAGAGCCAATAAGCGTAGCCATTGCGCATAGACCGGGATTAAACACTTTTGTTTTATTCGTGGCCATTGCAAGGGGAATTGCAATTTCTACATCATAATGTTCAGGTTCATATTCTGAACTATGGAAAATAGCAAGTGGCTTGGCAATAGGTGATAAATTTTCAAACAAAATTTTACTAAACAACTCATTAAAGTGTAGTAGAAAATTAGCGGTATTTATTTGTTTTCGTTGAGATACTATAGGATAGGTTAAGTGATCTACAAGTTTAATCTCAATCTGATCTAAATAACCCATTATATTTTTCTCTTCCTCTAATAGTTGAATATCATGTTTTAACTTTTTGGACAACGAAGAATAAAATGTAATCTGTTGTGTCAGATTTTCTTGTTTGGCTTTCATTTCAGAGTGAAGAAGTTCGGTATCCTCCCAATTAGCTAACATAACCTTAATTTCTTCCAATGAAAATAAATAGCTTTTTAAGCGTGCGATCAATAGAGCTGTTTCTAATTGAGAAGTATTATAATAGCGATAGTTGTTTTTAGCGTCGATGAAAGCAGGTTTTAAAAGTCCAATTTCATCATAGTAGCGAAGAGTCTTCAATGTAAGATGCGATATTTTTGAAAACTCACCAATTGTAAGCATAACAATCACCTCCTGTTTTAACTATAATGCTTCCTGTAAGGGGAGGGTCAATCAATGTAGCTAAATTTTTTTTATGGTATACGAGGTATTGGTAGAAGTAGGGGTACATAATATGGGGTTTCCGGGGGGCGTCTGCTGGGCTGCTTGGGGCAATAGATAAAGCTGAATGATAGATATCATTCAGCCTTTTAGTATGCTTATTCGCGAATAACTAATAGTACGCCACTAAAGATTAATGCAGTGCCAACCCAAAAGGATACGCCGATTTGTTCGCCTAGTAATAGCCATCCTAGGAAGGTGCCGACGATTGGCTGGAAGAAGAAAAATAAGCCGCCACTTGCGGCATTAAGCATTTGTAATCCACGATTCCACAGTAAGAAGCCGCACGCTGTAGAGATAACGCCTAAATAGAGTAAACCACCCCAGATGGATGGTTCTACCATAGCGTGGAAGTCTAATTTTAGTAGTCGTGGTATGGCTACAGGTGTTAACACAATGATAGCGACAAGTGTTCCGTAGCTTGTGACAACGATTGGCGAATACTGCTCTGGTACCCGTTTAATAAGAACGGACATCAACGACCAGGTGAGGGCAGCGATTAGTAGAGCAACCCCACCTAATTGATGGGAGGAATCGATATGTGCACTACCTACGATCATATAGACGCCGAATGTCGCTAGAATAATAGAAACAGCTTTTTTTAACGTGATTTTTTCTTTTAAAATGAATCTCGCAAATACAACCATAAATGCCGGTGTCGTTGCTGTAATGATGGCGCCCATTTGAGCAGTAGACAGCATCGTACCTATTTCTTGGGCAACGATCGAAATGGTATTTCCGATGAGCCCAATCATAAAGATTAACAGCCAGTCCCGTTTTTCGATTCGCCATGATTGTTTTGTCACAGCGCCTATGATGAACAAAGCGATGATGGCAATCATATAGCGCAGCCATACTAATTCTAATGGTGGTATAGTATCGACAACTACTTTAACTACTACATACATGCCGCCCCAAATGCTAGCAGCAAGTGATAAATATAAGGAACCTACTAAGGTTTTTTTCATGTTTTCCCCTCCGTTATCTCTAGACAATACTTGTCCTTAACGGAGAACTAAAGATTCTCAGTTAAGGGAGAATCACTTCAGGTACATCATGTTCAAATAGTGGTGAGAAGATCATCATTAGCCAGCTCCTTCTTTTATAATATTTCTTTTATCATATAACATTTTTTTGAATTTGAGAGAAAAAAATGATCTTAATTAGTCAATTACTGAATTCATGTTTATTTTTATCAAGAAAAGGGAAAAAGTGGAGAACGCCTCTGGGCTTCACTTAACGGAAAGGGAATCTATGATTTTGGGTTTATTAGCAGAAGGGTATGACAATAAAAAAATAGGTAGCTTACTGTTTTTAAGTGAACATACAGTAAGGGATTATGTCAGTAGTTTAATGACCAAGCTAAAAGCAAAGAATCGCACACAGGTTGTCGCTTCTGCCTTTCGATTGGGGTTGTTAAACTGAGTAACGACCGATTAATAGTTCGCGCGGAGTAGGAGGATACCCGCGCGAAGCCTTGCGGAAGTAAAGCGATCCATATGTTATCAATTACGTTATAAGACAGACTATTTTTTATTCAAATTTAAAGATTTTCTAATTACACTTCCTTTAAGTTTAGACTGAATGTTCATCTTTTCAATGACTAAACTATTCAAATCTAAAGGGGCGTGTGTTAACAATTCATATCCATCATTCGTGATTAAAATTGTATCAGAATGTCTAAATCCTCCTTTACCATCGAAATAAATGCCAGGTTCAATGGTAATAATCATATTTTCTTGTAAAATATCATCGCTTCCTTCAGCAATAAATGGACCTTCGTGATTACTTAATCCTATTCCATGGCCAGTTCTATGGAGCGTATTATTGATCAATCCGTGTTGAGCAAGATAATTTCGCGCTTCGCAGTCTACATCTGAAGCTCTAACGCCTGGTTTTAATATTTTTAACGATTGGTCTCTTGCTCGTAACATATGATGAAATAGCTCCTGTTCTTCCTTTGTAGGTTTATCTAGAAAAAAAGTACGTTCGCATTCTGAAGCATAGCCATTTATACGAAAGTAAGCCATCGAAACTTGAGGACCTTCACCTAATTTGTCCGTAATAGATGGAATACTATGCGGCATTGAACTTAATGGAGCGGGCCATACGATAGTGGTAAGAGATGTTGTAATCGGATCAAATTGCTGTGAACGAATCAATTGCTTTTGTATAGCATTCGAAATTGAGAAGGATTCGACAACCCCAGCGCCTTTGTATGAGGATTGTAGTATCTTTTCTATTGCCATATCAGACTGCTTGGCACTAAATCTAATTTTTTCTAGCTCATATGCGCTTTTCAATTGACGTTGGTCTGCTACAAGATGACTAGCCAATAGATTTTTTGCCTGGATTTTCAAATAAACCTCTGCTTTAACATTATTCTCAATGCCTGTATGATTAAATTTTTTTAGAAGCTGATGTAAAATATCGAACCAATTGCTACCGTTTGGAGATGGATAGTCCCAATACGTAATAATGTCACAGTCTAGAATACCTTTATGAACGTGAGCCTCTTCTAGTTTTGGGACTAGTAAAACAGGCTTGCAATCTAATGAGATAATAATGAAAAATGGGCGTTCTTCAGGCTTAAACGTAACATTTGTAAAATACCAAATATCTTCCTCGGCTGTGATAATGTAGGCGTCTAAAGAGTGTTTTTTCATTGCATTTTGTAAACATTTTATGCGCATCATTAATTCTTTTTCTAACATAAAAATACCTCCTTAAAAGTCTAATAGCGATTTCTTTTGATTGTAAATAATTTAGATCACAATGAGAAATACATAGAACATCCTGTTTTTATACTTATAAGGTATTACGAAAATTAAAGAAGGGGTAGACGAGAGGTCAGCGATTTCTTTTGGTGGTTAAACAGCCTGTGAAATCTGAATTTTCAAATGAATGCTATTGGAATTAACATAAAAAAGTAGTGAGAAAGGCATATTGTGTAGCTTTCCTCCACAAAAGAAGTATAGTAATAAAACATTATTTACGAATATTACAAGTGAAAGGATCTAAGCTTACACGATTGTAATGTAATTGAAAGCCAATACGATAGAGTGTAATACATTATTTTGCGAGAATGAGTATAGAAGCAAGAACAAGAAGCGGAGGAAAACACAATGAATGAAAAATTAGAAGGCGTATATGAGGAATTCAATCGTTACATATACCACTTATGTTTAAAACTTACTCGCAATAATGTAGAAGCTGAAGATTTAATGCAAGAAGTATGGGTAAAGGTTGTACGTTATGAAGATAGCGTTGCCGAGGTGGAGCATATTAAAGCTTGGCTTACAACAATTACAATGAATACATTTAGAGATCGCTATCGTAAAAAAACACGACGTAGTAAATACATGATGAACCAACCTGAAACATTAGACGTACCGATTTTAGATTTGGTTCCCAATAATGAAATTTCAACTGAAGAAAAAATTGAAAAAGATGTTGTTACTCAATTAGTACAGGATAAAATGGGGCAACTAGATGGAATTTATCGTAAAACATTATGGTATTTCTACATAGACCAATATTCACTTGCAGAAATCTCTACGATTATGAAAGTTTCAATTGGTACTGTGAAATCTCGTTTATTCCGTGCAAAAGCTCGTTTGAAAGAAATGCTAATGGCCGATGTAGCTATAGTAGAGTCAGTGCTGCCAGCGTGATGAAATGCATTGGTCGCACTAGCAGTATTACTTAGACGGAAGTATTCGTTCGGCCAATCCCGTAAATAGATGCATTGCAAAATTACTTTGCGATGCATCTTTTTTTTGATGGGGGATTTTGATCGCTGGAAGAAGTTACAGTCACTCACTTAAATGCAAGGCTAAATGAATTTCTAAATAGTGTGCTGGATTGTGTAAATCTCGATTTAACAATTGTTCGATTTTTTCGAGTCGATGGTATAGTGTATTTTGGTGAATGTGTAAGGTGGAAGCAGTTTTCGAAATGGAACGGTTTTGATGAATGTAACAACGAAGTGTTGCTAGTAAAGTTTCATCTTTTTGCTTGTATAGCGGAGCTAATATATCATGGACAATTTGTCCAAGCTCTTCTTCACTTTGTTTGCTGAACAGTCGATTAATACCTAGCTCCTCATAATCCGAAATGGTTACTTCATCATCTTCTTGTGCGTGGCGCAGAGCTTGTCGAAGTGCTTGCTTACTTTCTTCCGCACTCTGAGCGACCTCTAATAAGTGATCTTGTATGGTTCCTATACCTATTGCCACCTGTTGATGATAAAACTGGACCCAACTAATGATGGCCTGCGTTAATTGTTGTTTTATTTTTTTGCGAAAGGCTGTATCTCCTTGTAGTATCCAAACGACCGTTTCACGTTTTGTGAATATAAAGTGTTGTCCTTTAAAATACTGCTGTACATGTTGAATAAATTGCATACTATTTTTATGGGAAAATTGTTTTAGCTTAAATTTTACGACGAATGTTGATTTCTTAATATCAAGTCCTAATTCATCATAACGAGAATCGACGAGTGGGGCGCGTCCAGAAATAAGTTGTTGGAAAAGCTCAAAACGTTCTTTAAAAATCGTTTGTCCAGCTGCCTGTATTTGTAATGATTTTAAAGTTAAGCTCATCGCCGCATTTTCAATAATCATACGTTGTTGACTCGTTAATTCCTCCAATTGCTGAATAATTAAATAACCAAATGTTTCTTTGTCATTTCCAATAGGGAAGACATAGCCGATATCAATTAATTGATCCTTTTTAATGGTTGAGAGCTTGTCCATTTCCGCCAGCTGTAAAAACGTTTTACGATCTGCTAAATTTACATATTGAACGTCTAATTGTAATAATTCCTTCGTCGTTTGAATGATTTTCATTTCTTGCACATTTTGCAAGGAAAGTTTAAGAAAGATTTGATGAATGTCATGTTGCTTTATAAAGTAAGCATTTAACCGCTCTATTTCTTCATAAGCTTCCGCATTTCTTATAGCAACTGCAGCCTGCGATGCGAAGCTTTCTAGGAGTCTTAAATCACTTTGCTGAAAAGCACGTTTATTCGTATATTGATGGACAATCATAATCCCAAGCTTTCTTTCATGAAAGGTAATCGGAACAGCCATCGATGTATTATTCTCGATTCTTCCTAAATGTGCAGCTTCCGTTAATGCGTCTAGATTAAGCTTTGTGACATTGCTCATAATCTCTAATGTTTTTTGGTAGTTGTAAATGCCTGATACACCTGTTTGAAATGTATAGCCTGCCATTCCCTCGCCCAATTGAGGAGCGTAATCAAAAATACGCTCTGTTACACCCGCACTAGCTACTGTATATAAACGCTCCATTTCAGGATTGAATAACATTAAAAAACCACGGTCAATAACTGGAATAGCTAAAATGGCAAAATCCATGATCGTTTGTAATAGCGTTTTTATTTTCAACGTTGAGTTCATAGCGCCCATAAGTTGTATAATGGCTAATTTTTGCTCACGTTGCCGTATAAGGGTTTTCTGATAAAAGGTCTTTTCTAGCTGCCAAACTAAAAATTGCTCATCATAATCGGTAAAGTCTCCAAAGATGATACCTTGGACAATACACTCATTTGGCTCCGGTATGTATAACGTTGCACTGAAGCGTTTCTGTTGTTTATCCCAATGTATTCCTTTTAAATCAAGTTTTATTTCACAAGGTCGGCCATAAAATAAAGACCACTCCTTTGTTGCGCTGTAAATATAAAAGCTACAATTGTCGTCGTTCAATATCAGTTCTTTATGCTCCTTTAGAAACATTGTTATCTCGACTCCTTTCCTTCAATTTCGGAATTTATTCTAATGAACTTTTATAAACATTGTAAGATATTCTAATGATTTCGTCCTCTATTTTTCTTAATATTTAGATAATTTATTAAGAGGGGTGAGGTTATGAATGTCGAACTAAAAAACCGCAGTCAATTAATTTTAGGTGTTTTATTCTTCGGATGGATGGTTTCATACATTGACAGAACTGCTATCAGCCTAGCTTTAATCAATATTGGAAATGACCTTTCTTTAACAGCCACGGAACTAGGATTTGTTTTAAGTGCCTTCTTCTTCGGTTATGCTGCTATGCAAATTCCCGGGGGATGGTTAACGGATAAGTATGGAATGAAGAAATTATTAATTGGTGCCGTTATTTTTTGGTCCGTTTTTACAGCGTTTACAGGGTTAGCTTGGTCACTCACTTCATTGCTCTTCATTCGATTTTTATTTGGTATTGGGGAAGGCGGATATCCTGCCGCAAGTACAAAAGCAATTTCTATTTATTTTCATAAAGAAAAACGTACAAATGCTCAAACGACGATGATGTCCTCCAATATGATCGGTGGTGCTGTCGCTCCTATTATTTGTGCACCGCTATTATTGGCAATGGATTGGCGCAATGTATTTTTCTTAATTTCTGGTTTAGGACTTATTTTTGTGATCGCTCTTTTATGGAGTACTAAACATGCACAAACATTTACGTCAGAGGAGCGAGTGGAAAAAGAAGAGAAGGGCTCTTTTGGCAAAGTATTAAAAAATACTTATTTAATGCGTGTACTTCTTATTTTCTTCTTTATTAATATTGCAAACTGGGGGTTAAATACTTGGATGCCAACCTATTTAATGAAAGTGCATGGTCTTGATTTAAAAAATGTCGGCTTCATCGCGGCCATACCAGCCATTTTTGGAATGGTTGGCATGATTATAAGTGGGCGTATCATCTCAAAGCTAGGAGGGCGTTCAAAATATGGCGTAATTTTCGGATCAGCTGTGCTTGCTGTATGTTTATATCTCATGGCTACAGCCGGTTCTGCAGCAATAGCTATTACGTATCAATCCATCGCCTTTATATTTGTAGCTTTTATGGCCTCTTTCATATTTACAACGCCACACCGTGTAGTCAATCAGCAAAATGTTGGGACAGCTTTTGGCGTAGTCAATTTTGGTGGACAAGCAGCAGGGATTATTTCGCCAACAATTATGGGTTATTTAATTAATGCATCAGGTGGCTCTTTTGAATCATCCTTTATATTTTTAGCCATTATGTGTGTCATTGCCGCTGTCATCGCTGTTACTTTACCAGTTAACCACCAGCAACAAACAACTATACAATCTGTGGAGGAGGCATACGAATTATGAAACAACGATTATTTGAGTGGATGCAACAACATGAAGAAATATTTAGTCAGATGGCGAAGCAAATTTGGGACAATCCTCAGTTGGGGTATGAAGAAACATTTGCGTCTTCATTGCAACAAGATGTTCTAAAAAAAGAAGGGTTTGAAATTGTTACGCCGATTGGCGATGTACAAACTGCTTTTTATGCACAGTGGGGTTCAGGGAGTCCGATAATCGGATTTTTAGGAGAGTTTGATGCACTTCCAGGATTGTCACAGCAAGTCAGTTCACTCTATTCGCCAGTGGAGGAGGGGGCACCTGGACATGGCTGCGGTCACAATTTATTAGGAACGGCTGGGGTAGAAGCTGTAGTTGCCTTAAAAGAAGTGATGACGCTTCACAATATACAAGGAACGATCCGCTATTATGGTTGTCCAGCAGAGGAATTGTTATCCGGAAAATCGTATATGGCACGTGCCGGTGTGTTTGATGATTTAGATGTTGTTTATACGTGGCATCCATGGACGTTTAACGTGACAGCGAACTTCTCTATGCAAGCACTTACGGCCATTGAATTTTATTTTTCAGGTCGGACGGCACATGCTGCTGGTGCGCCACATTTAGGAAGAAGTGCGCTTGATGCTGTTGAATTGACGAATGTCGGAGCCAATTACTTACGCGAGCATGTGCCAGACGGTTCTCGTATGCATTATCAAATTACAAATGGTGGCTTAGCACCGAATATTGTTCCAGATAAAGCGAGTGTCTATTATTACTTACGCGGAGCAAATCGTGATGCTGTCAAAGATTTGGAACGCAGACTCATTAAAGTGGCAAAAGGGGCAGCGATGATGACAGAAACAGAAGTGCATTGGGAGCTGAAGGCAGGGTGTTACGATACATTACCGAATCTCACATTAAATGAGCAAATGTTGGCGCAATGGAACGAGCTACCGCCATTATCCTTTACAGAGGACGAGCTTTCTTTTGCAAAATCGCTACAGGCATCATTAGATCCGTCTGTTCTTGCAGGTACCGCCCAACAATCTTTTGTACCAAATGAAATAAGTAAGGAAGTATTGGTGGAGCAAGTATTGCATATGCCACAAACTTTTCGCCAATCCATGCAAGGCTCTAGCGATTTAGGCGACGTTTCGTGGATAGCGCCCCTTGGTCAAGTATTTACAACTTGTGCTCCATATGGCGTCCAAGTGCATACTTGGCAAGCAACTGCTGCTTTTGGATCTTCACTCGGCATAAAAGGAATGCATTATGCGGCAAAAGCAATGGCAGGAGCTGCGCTAGATTCCTTACTAAATCCAGATGTTATGAAAAAAGCGAAGGAGGAATTTGAGAATTTAAAAGCGGGGAAACAGTATGAATGTGGTATTCCAGAAGAAGTGAAAGCGCCAAATCCAGTTTAAACAAAGCTTAAGGGTGAGGAGAGTTCTTCACCCTTTTAATGATGTACAAACTGAGGGGAAGGGGAGGTTACCGAAAAAATTGAACCAAAAGAAAAACACCGTAAAAAGTTAGACGCTTGTCTAACTTTTTACGGTGTGAAAATGAAGCGTTTACTCATATCGATTAGGTTCAGCGTTGAGTAATTTTGAAAAAATAGTACGTAATGTTTGGACTTCCTCAGCCGATAGCATACCAAACATATTTTGTATAAGTTCGCTAACTTGCTGACGGGATTCCTCTAAAATATCTTCGCCATCAGCTGTAATTTTCAACTGGGATGCTCGTCGATCTGTTGCATGCTGTGTTTTTTCAATAAAGCCAGCATTAATGAGCTTACTTGTTAAAACAGTGACACCACCTGTCGTCACTTTTAACCGATCGGCAATGGCAGAAGGGCGCTTGGGTCCCTCCTGCGATAAGTAGTCTAAAATTAAAATATGGGATTTTGAAAAGCCGAGCACATTATGATTATTCCACTCGTTTGCCCACTTACGCTCAATGGAAGATACTACTTCAAACAACGAGGTAATGGCTATTTGTTTTTCTTGATCCATATAAGGTCAACTCCAAAACTGTTTTAACTTTCTTGTGCTAATCTTGTCATCGCGTTTAACTCATAAGCACGTACTCTACGTGGAATAAAACGACGAATGTCCATCTCATTGTACCCAACTTGAATACGTTTTTCATCAATTAAGATAGGGCTTCGTAACATTCTTGGGTGAGCCTGGATGATGGCAAACAACTCTTGAATAGAGAGCTGATCAATATCAATATTTAAATTTTTAAAATCATTTGAGTTCGTTGCAATAATTTCATCTGTTCCATCTTCTGTCATGCTTAAAATCTCTTTAAATTCAGCAAGTGTTAGTGGATGTGATGTAATACGTTTTTCTTTATATTCAATGTTGTGATCTTTTAACCATTTTAATGCTTTTCTGGATGAAGAACAGCTCGCTTGTGAATAAATAGTAACTGTCATTCTTCATTCCCCGCTTTCTTTTTTAGGATTATATTTAATATATATATCTTATTAGTAAGTTAAATAGGTTATACATATATCTTACTAGTAAGCTATATATAAATCAATATTTATTTTTAAAAATTTAACTAGAAATAACATTTTTTTAATTACACTAAAATATACGCACAAAAGAGCAAAAAGTTTCGCAAATTAAGCTTACAATGATGTAAGTTTTGTTAAACCTTACTAATAGATGCTCATAGAATAAAGAGAACTATTCTAATAGAGAGAGAAATAGTCTGATTTGAAGATAATAGATATATTGTTTTACCACTCATTATTAATATGATTGAATGCAGGCTTTTATGCATAGATAAATAATTTTTTGTTAAATCGGTTCAAAAGGTTAGGGAGTAGGGGGGGACCGTACATATTGCTCGAGTAAGTGAAAGAAGTGCTCGGGTAGTCCGGAGAAGTGATCGGGTATGCGGAAAAACTGATCGGGTAGACCGGAAAAGTGATCGGGTAAGCGGAAAAGTAATTGGGTATCCCGAAGAACCGCTTAAAATAATCGCTCGAGAATAATTCCTGACAAACGTTACCCACGCCAGAGTTTCAAGCAAAAAAAGAGGGCAGCTCCGAATGATCAAAAAAATCACACCGGAAACGACCCTCATTAATAATATTTCTAGTTTTGTTGTCCTGAAGTAAACCAGTCTTGGACATTCCAAACCTTTGTCGCTAAACCTTCATAGAAATCAGGTTCATGGCTTACTAATACGATTGTGCCTTTAAATTCTTTCATGGCACGCTTTAGTTCTTCTTTTGCATCGACATCCAAGTGGTTTGTCGGTTCGTCAAATAAAAGCCAGTTTGCTTCATCCATCATAAGCTTACATAAACGTACCTTTGCTTGCTCACCACCAGATAAAGAATTAAGTGGACGAGTAATATGATCCGTTTTTAGTCCTGCGCGTGCTAATGCTGCACGTACTTGTGCTTGTTCCATAGAAGGGAAGGCATTCCACACATCATCGATAGGTGTGATTTTTTCAGCTTTTACTTCTTGTTCGAAGTAAGATGGGTAAAGATAGTCACCGCGAATCACTTTTCCATCTAACGGATTTATTTTGCCTAACATCGTTTTTAATAATGTTGATTTACCGACACCGTTCATACCGACTAGGGCAATTTTTTCCCCGCGTTCAATCTCAAAGGTAAGAGGGGGAAGTAACGGCTTGTCCTTGTCGTATCCAATGACTAAGTTTTCAGCCTCTACTACATAACGACCAGAAGAACGTGCCTCTTTAAAACCAAATTCAGGCTTTACAGCTGTTTCAGGACGGTCGATACGCTCTAAGCGGTCAAGCTGCTTGGAGCGAGATTTTGCACGACCTGTAGTTGAATAGCGCGCTTTATTTTTCGCAATAAAATCTTCTTGTTTTTTAATGAATTCCTGTTGTTTTTCATAGGCATCGATATGCTGACGTTTATTGATTTCAGCAAGCTCTAAAAACTTTTCATATGTCGCCGTATAGCGAGTTAATTTTGAAAACTCTAGTTGGAAGATAACATCCACTGTTTCATTCATAAACTCTGTATCATGCGAAATTAATAAGAATGCATGTGGATAGTTCTTTAAATAGTTTTTCAACCATGTAATATGCTCTTCATCAAGATAGTTCGTCGGCTCATCTAGTAGTAATACTTTTGGTTTTTCAAGTAATAGCTTAGCTAGTAAAACCTTTGTACGTTGACCACCGGAAAGAGCAGCGACATCACGGTCTAAGCCGATTGCGTCAAGACCAAGACCACGTGCAACCTCATCAATTTTCATATCAAGAGAATAGAAATCACCTGCATCCAAAGCATCTTGCACTTCAGCCATTTGCTCTAGTAAATCTTCCAATTCTTCAGGTGTTGCTTCAGCCATTTTTCCTGTAATTTCATTGAGCTCTTCTTCTTTTTTATATAATGGAAGGAAAGCGTCACGTAATGCATCACGCATAGTTCGGCCAGCTGTCAATACAGTATGCTGATCTAAATAGCCGTAATGCGTTCCTGGAAGCCATTCAACTTTACCAGTATCGTGGATTGCTTGACCCGTAATGATGCTCATTAATGTTGACTTACCAACACCGTTTGCACCTACTAGACCAATATGATCACCTTCAACTAGACGAAAAGAGACATCTTTAAAAAGCGTGCGGTCACCGAATGAATGACCTAAATTTTCAACTGTTAATATTGCCATATATGTTCCTCCGAGGGTAGCGGCTAATGACCGCTAAATATTATAGTTCTGCTAATTGTTTATTTAACTCTGCTAGCGTAGCTTCCATATTTGCAAGGCGTTGCTCTGCTTTTGCTACTTGATCATTATGACCTGTAGATTCAAGCTTCTCAATGTCGCCTTGTAAATTCATGTAATCCATTTTTAGCTCTTTAATTTGATATTCAATATCGCTTTTTGATGGCATGATGATTGCTCCTTTTTGTGTATATTTTGTATAACGAATGCGTGTAAAAGCGATGGAGGTTTTTTTACCCCCACCGCTTATTAGTTACTATCAATCGGGTACCTATGTTGCTTGAATTCACTTCTTAGTAAATTAAAGATAAGTGAAAGTGAAAAATTCTTCTATATTGTATCATATCCACCTTCAAAGAATCACTAAGTAGAAGCGATATTATGTCTATCGTAAGCGAAATCTAAAAGTAATGACTGTAGTGCTTCATTGTTACTTACAAGATTGAGCTGTCGTTGTTTTTTAACAGCCCGTTCGCTTCGAGCCTCATGTAATAAAAATTCCATGACAGCGTTTTGAATTTGTGATTGTTTCATTTTGCGACCAAGTCCAAGGTGAATAAAGCCATTATGTTCGCGAGGGAAGGCATGTAATAGCTCAGCCTCCGTTTGTGCAAGCGTAATACAAGGTACACCATAAGAGGCGATTTTATAAGGTGTATAGTTAGCATTACAAATAATAACATCTGCTTTTGGTAATAGTTTTAGGAGTGCGTTTTTATCACGAAGAATGGCAGTGTTACGACGACTAAGCACCATCATTTGCAAATCATCTGTTGCATGTCGATAGCTTTCATCAATCATCACTGTAATTTGTAGTGGAATTTGTAGCTGCGTTAAGTGTCGAAGAGTACGGTAGGTTAAGTTATGCTCGTCCCCATCCTCAAAAGCAACAACGATATGAGGTGGGTTTTCGGGTAGTTTAATGTCTGGTCGATCCTCAAAATGCTGATAAGCTTCTGGTAATGCGAAATTGAAGCTTCCACCAATATAATGAGAAGGTAAATAATCTTTAACTTCTTGATAGAGTGCTAGCAATACACAATCACAGGCTTGGCCACCCTCACCTAAATCATCAAAATGAATGATTGATTTGCAGAACGGTCGTAAATTTTGCACTTGCCAGCTTTCAGAGTTACGGCCATCTCTTACAATTAAATCAGGCTGAAGACCTTTCATTTGTTTAGGTAGCTCATCAAAATGTTCAAATAAGATTGGCGAGAGATTATCATTCATTAAAATTTGAATCCCATCATTTGAAGGGGTCTTTACAAATATGAAAACTTGTTCATTTGCAAGTAGCTTTGCCAGCGTTGCAACCCGTTCAAAAGGATACAGCCCTTTATCGATACAGCTTTCAATAATGAAAACAATCGTCTTTTTTAGTTCTGTTGCTTGAATTTCGTTTTGCAAATGTATCCCATCCTTTCATCCGTCTATTTAAACTATGGTGAAGGATGGGCAAGTATGTGTAAAAAATTAGGATTAGATAAATTATAGCTCTAAATAGTTTTTCAAACTTCTACAAATTAAATGAGTAAGAGCTCCCTTTTTGACCGATAAATAAAGTAGAGTTTGCGGGAAGATACATATAGGATTGTTTTAGATTTTTTTAGCAAAAATAGAAGCCTTGTTCCGGCAGTGCGGCTTCTGGAGCAAACGAGCTTAGAAGGGGGTAGAACCAATGGGAATGCGCGCAGCGATTGTTGTAGGGGCTACTGGATTAACAGGTACCTCTCTTGTAGAACAATTATGTGAAAATGATGAATATGTTTCAGTTACGGTGATTGCACGAAGAGCGCCAGCATTTACGCATCCAAAGCTAGAAGTAAAAATTCGTAATTTAGATACTTTAGAGGAAAAAGATATCGAACTTGCACATGAACTTTATTGTTGTTTAGGAACAACGATTAAAAAGGCAGGATCTCGTGAGGAATTTGAGAAAGTTGATTTTGAATATCCGCTAACGATTGCCTCGTTAGCCAAAAAACGAGGAATCCCGCATATGCTAGTCATTACAGCAATGGGGGCAAATGAAAAATCTCCATTTTACTATAATCGAGTAAAAGGAAAGCTTGAACATGATCTGATGGAGCTAGGCTTACAAAGACTTTCTATTATTCGCCCATCTTTATTGGTTGGGGAGAGAGAAGAATTTCGCTTAGGTGAAAAGGCGGGAGAGAAAGTTTTAAAGTTAGCAAAGCCACTATTAGTTGGACCATTAAAGCGTTCAAGAGCTATAGAAGCTTCCCAAGTTGCAAAGGCGATGATCGTTATTGCACTGTACGGCGATAAACAACCGGTAATCATTTATCCATCTCAGGAATTGGCGCAGTTAGATTTTCCTGAAACGCAGGATGAGGACGTTTCAAGGGAGCAATTATTTAATTGGGATAAGCGCAAATTATCAGGTTCTAGCGATAAAGGAGATAAAGTAAATCAAGAAGTTGTGATTAATCGAGATAAATATAAAATAGAAGAAACCGTTGTAGATAAAGAAGTAAAATTCCAACATCGTCGGGATAAATAAAGGTCCATCACCATAGCGTGGGGTTGATTTCCGTTCCGACTGGGCGCTTTGTTGCTGTCGCTACGTTAGCACTACGCTTTCGCACAGAGCAAAGCTTCCTGGGGGCGTCCGATGAGCCGCTTCACTCGCGTTGCTCGCTCCAGGGTCTCAGGCCAACACGATGTTGGTCACGAAGGCGTTATCACAGGATGTGATGGTTTTAGCCTTCGTTCCTCTATTGCTGATCCCCGAGGAGTCGCCCAGTCGTAACGAAGATCAACTAATATATATGGCATATGTTTTAACAAATGTCATCCTTAACTTTTGGAGATGAACCAAATAATAATGCAAATATCAGGCACGTTGATTAGGGAAATATAGGTTTATAATTGTCTGAAAAGAGATTTTTTTATTGACATTTTCGTTATATATATTCATTTTTCGCTGATTGTAGCGGAGGGCTACTCGACTCCCGCGGGAAAGCGAGGCAGACGAGACCCTGCACGAAGCGAAGCGGAGGAAGCGGCTCGACGCTCGCCCGCAGGAAAGCGAGTAGCCCGTAGCGAAAATCAGCGTCTTCAAAGTGGTAACAAATTCATCTGTGAAAATATTATTTTAATAACAAGTAATCGCCATAGCAAAGTCTTTTTTCTGAAGCGATATTTCTTGTGTAGACTACGTTCCGCCTAAAGACTGAAATTACGGTTTTCACTACTACAATTCTTTTCGTGCCTCTTTTCATTTGTTACAATATTATTGTAGAAGATGAATGTGGAGGCAAAAAGAAAATGAAAATTTTACTCGTTGATGGCACGATGTTTGGTCGCAAAACTGGTGCTATTTTAGAGCAAGTGGAGCAATATATTAAAGAATTAGATGCTAGTTTCGAATTAGAAATTATGCATTTTAGTCAATATAAGCATCAAATTGTAGATGGTTCACCGTTAAATGATGACATGAAGGAAATGATTCAAAAGTTTGAGGAAGCGGATGCATATATTATCGCTACACCGATTTTCCAAGCATCGATTCCGGGCGTTTTGAAAAATGCATTTGATTTCTTGCATCCAAAAACAATGCGCTATAAGCCAGTATCGATCGTGGCAAATGGTGGCACATATCAACACCATTTAGTAGTAGAAAATCAGTTAAAACCAATTTTAGACTACTTCCGTGCACTTGTGACGCCGAACTATGTATATACACACACATCTCATTTTGATGCGGATAATAATATTGTAGACGAAGATGTTCATAATCGCTTACGTGAATTGGCTCGTGTTTTTGTGCAATATTGTGAAATGAGCAAAACATTGCCGAAAGAACCGATCGATCAACATTAAAATAAGATCTTTATCCCTTGTGCAGTGGAAGGAAATCACTGTGCAGGGGATTTTTCTTTTCAAGTATCCATTTACGATGTGATAAAATAGAACTTTAGTGAATCGGAAGGGAGGGCTGCTCATGCAGGACATCGCTGTACTAGAAAAACAACGCTGTAATCTAATATTGACGAATAAGGCGAAGGAAGCGGTAGAGGAATGCTCAGCAAATGAGCATGCCTTTTTTGCCTTACAAAAAGCATTTACCGTCTATATCGAAAAGCGCAAAGCCAAAACAATTGGTGAAACGTTTTTATCGATTTATTTTAATGCAGAGCAAAATGAAAAGTTAACGGACGTCCTTGCTGAGAAAACAGCCATTATGGATTGTGTGCTAAAGGTAGAAGGGTTGCTAGCTACAAATCTTCGTTTTGTACATATGCGAGGCCCCATCAATACCAATCGACGCTTACCAGCAGCATTACAATTTGTCACAAGACCTAACAATGGAGCAGGGATTCCGCTTGATCTTCATACAAAAATAAGACAGCTACCAATAGCCGAGGAGCGCACAGAATATGTGAAAAAGCGTATCTCGAGTTGGGAAGGCTTTTTAAAAATCCAAGAACGTGATGCGACCATTGATGACATTCATACAGAATTTAAGCAAAGCTATTTTAATGAAGATTTTACTAGGCTCACAATTGTCTGCCCTTTTATAAAATCGAAGGAATGGAAGAAGCTTGAAGGGTTAAGTGTGAACATTCAAGGAGTACGCGGTGAAATTGGACAAGTATTAAAGGCTAATGCAGGGAAGCAGACAATAGAAATTGACTTA
Source organism: Lysinibacillus sp. NPDC097214 (assembly GCF_050277945.1). Lineage (NCBI taxonomy): Bacteria > Bacillati > Bacillota > Bacilli > Caryophanales > Bacillaceae > Lysinibacillus > Lysinibacillus sp. NPDC097214. The sequence continues at coordinate 8,657 of NZ_JBNNSS010000012.1, read as the reverse complement.
AAGCCTTTTGTGCAGGATTTAGCACGTAAAGATCAGCTTAACCTTCGTTCAAAGCAAGCGAGCTTTAGTAATTTTGCGACTTTGAGTCAAATTAGACGATTACGCAATGGTTTTACAAAGCTAGAAAAAGGCGAGGCCGTTAACCCTAATTTAGAGACGATACTATTTGAAAAGCGTCCCTCAGTTCGAACATCCAAGCTACGAGAAGATATTGTTTTTCACAATAATTTAAACGAATATCAGCGACGAGCTGTTTTAGGCGCATTGTCTGTTGAAGATTTGTTTGTCATTCAAGGACCTCCTGGCACAGGGAAAACAACTGTTATTTCTGAAATTTGTCAGCAAAATGTGAAAGCTGGTTTAAAAACACTTGTAGCTTCCCAATCAAATCTAGCCGTGGATAATGCCTTAGGGAGACTTCTTTCCAATCAAGAAATTCGAATTTTACGCTATGGTAGAACGGAAAGTATTGAAGAAGAAGGTAAAAAATTTATTGAGGAAAATGTTGCGCTTCATTGGCGTGAGCAAACTCTCGCAGCGATCGAAGAGGAGATCACAGCCTCTACAGAACGTGAACAGGAACTAAAATCAAGTATTAGCAAGGCTGAAGAAGAGCTAGAAAAGCTTGAGGCATGGCTTGAGGAGTTAACAAAGGAAATAGCTGCAAAAGAGCAGGCCGCAATTGACGAGCCCATTTTACAGCAGGAAATACAAGGGTTAAAGAAAGAGTTAAAGGCTGCAAAAGCCGAGCAGCAGGAGAACGAGGCACATAAAGAGCATTATGAAAAACAGCTGGCGCAAATCGAGCCTGCTGTAAAATCGCTTGAGCAGACCCTTACTGAAAGCCCGTCTATCGAGCAGCTAAAGCTTACTATAGAAGAAACTACTCACAAGATGGAGCAATTGGAAGCGGCTGCTCAATATAAGGAGCTGCAAGAGCAAAAGCAGCATCTAGCAGTGCAGTTCAAAGATATCCAATTGAAATATGAAGAGGAAAATAATCGTCTTCAATTAATGAAGGAAGCCGAAAAATATATCGGTAATTTAACGTCCTATGAGCGAATCGAACGATTTTTACAGCACTATCAAATTCGCCCATCTTATGTGCTGTCACAGCAAATAAGTCGTTTACAGCATTTAGAGGATGCTAAGGATTTAGAGGCATGGGCAACCATCAATTCGCGTCTACAAAAAGCGATCGCAAAGCTTGAGGCGTTGGTATCGGATGAAGAAAAAGAACGTGCCCTTGCTAAAAGCAAATTACAGCCTGTTCAATCGTTTTCGTTGCAAAATCTAACAGGGGTTTTTGCCCAGCTCAATACAGCCTTTCAAGATGATCAAACACCTTCTGCCGAGCAACTTGAGAGTTTCTTGCTCGGATTATATATGCGTCGTGATTTTGTCTGGCAAAAAGGTGTAGCGCTGAAACAACAACAACAGCATAAAGATCAGGAATTTGAGTCCTTACGTAAAGGTATTGGTGGCTTAATACATCAAGAATGCGCGATTACAAGCTTTGACGTTCAAAGCATACAGCGACAATTGCAACCATATTTACAGCATACAGAACGACTTCAGCAGCTAGTTGCGACATTCCAAATGGATGCTGAGCCAGAAGAGTCTGTAGAGCATTTAAAAATACTAGTATCGCAAGCGAAATCTTCTCTTCAAACAGCACGTCAACAGCTGGAGGCAGTCGAGCAGGCTAATACACAGCTCCTACCAAAGAAAGCGGCGCTTCAAACAGCGCAGACTAGCTTACAAGAGATTGAACAACAGCTCACACAATTAGAGGAAAATATAAAAGAAATTAATATAGCTGGGTTAAAGAAAGAGAAGCAGCTCACAGCTTGCACCAAACTCCTACAATCAACACCGGAGCGCACTTCCGAGGAGGTAAAGGAAGCAATTGCATCCTCCAAAGTAGCGATGGAGGAATTACAGCGCAAGGAGAAGCAGCTGCCTCTTCGAAAAAAATTACAAGAGCAATGGCGTGATAAGTTGCAGAACGCTACTGAATATGATTTAGATGAAATTCGAAAATTATATGTGCGTCATGCGAATGTGATCGGTACAACATGTGTGGCTTCAGCAAGTAAAGAATTTATGGAGAACTACCCGACATTTGATGTTGTCATTATTGATGAAGTATCAAAGGCCACACCACCAGAGCTATTATTGCCAATGTTGAAGGGTAAGAAAATTATTTTAGTGGGCGATCATCATCAGCTACCTCCACTCCTTGGAGATGATACGTTGGAGGAAACGTTAAAGGCGATGCTCGATGAAAATCCAAACTTTGACGGTGCGCAGGAATTAAAAAATCTGTTGCGTGAATCGTTGTTTGAACGTTTATTTAATAATTTACCGCAAACACATAAGCAAATGCTGGCATTGCAGTACCGAATGCATGAGAAAATTATGCACAGTATTACACCGTTTTACGCGAAAGAGGAAAATGGCTTGCAATGTGGTTTACCAGATTCAGATGCAGCGCGAGACCATTGCTTAGAAGGACAATTTGTTAACCGAGATGATCATTTGCTATGGGTTGATATTCCGACCGAAAAACCTTATTTAGAGGAGCAGGTAAAAGGCGGAACGAGTCGTTATAATGAGGGTGAATTACAAACTATTCGACGTATTTTAACCGATTTGAATAAGGCTGTTATCGAAGCGAAAGCAGCCGGACGCATGCCTCAGGATGCACAAAAGAGCGTTGGGGTTATTAGCTTCTACGGGGAGCAAGTAAAGAAAATTAATCGCCTTCTGCAACAGGAATTACAGTTACCGCATCTTCAATTTAGAACCGGGACAGTCGATAAGTTCCAAGGTATGGAGATGGACGTCATATTAGTGAGTATGGTACGTAATACACCTAAAGGGGGAGACGTTGGCTTTGCAAAAGATTACCGTCGTTTAAACGTTGCCTTATCTCGTGCCCGTGAGCTATTACTACTTGTGGGAAGTGCTGAGATGTTTACCAAACGTGCGAAGCATCCAGATACACGAGAGATGTACAGCAATCTATTAGATACAGTGATATCCTATAACGGCTTGCGTAATCATGAAGGACAGGTGATGTAGATTGTCAAAATTGCAGCAGCGCTTAATGCGTGAACTTCAGCAAAACCGAAATATTAAAATCGTCAAAACCGATGAATGGTGCATCCCTATTCGAACAGTAGAAGCATCCTATGAGCCTGTTCGTCGTTCCACTATGGATGTCTTGATGACCATGCTGTTAATCAGCATACAGGAAGCGGATTTTGCAAATGCACAGGATTTAAGTGAGTTATTACTAGTCGATCCGTTATTTATTGAGGATTTAGTATCGAAAATGTCTCGAGTAAGTCTTATTGAGCAAGAGGAAGGCTTTTATCGATTAACATCTAAAGGACAGCAGCAACTGGAACGTGGCATCTTCGAAGAAGAGCTAGAAGTAGAAATGGCTAACCTTTACTATAGCCCATGCCATCTTGCATTTCTTGCTGTCGATGAGGGCAATATCGAAGAATATGATGATCTACCAGAACTCTATCGCTATGTAGATGAAGAGGCTGAGAAGCAGGAAGAATTCGACGAAGCTATGTTAATAGAAGCGTTACAGCAAGAGGATGGCGAAGAAGCTGGAGCTGGAGCTTCACAAAAAATAGTGGCAAAAATTGTTCAAACCGACGCTAAACAAATTAATGATAGCCCATGCCTTGAATTTGTCCTCCACGATAAAGAACAAGATATTGTGTTCGTTCGCGTATGGAATGCGCTGTTAAATCAATGGGATCCGCACCTAGAACAACAACTCACAGAAAAAGAACAACTAGAGTGGCGTAAGAAATACTTATAAGACAAAAAACGAACGTATAAAGCGTTCGTTATTTTGTTTTTCATAGCGTTGAAAAAAATGGTCAAGGTTGTCCAAAAGATACACGCTATGTAGAGTGGGTGATTGGAGTGGAGACTGGGCGACTCCTTGGGGATCAGCAATAGAGGAACGAAGGCTAAAACCATCACATCCTGTGATAATGCCTTCGTGACCAACATCGTGTTGGCCCAAGCGGCTCATCGGACGCCCCCAGGAAGCTTTGCTCTGTGCGAAAGCGTAGTGCTAACGTAGCGACAGCAACAAAGCGCCCAGTCGGAACGGAAATCAACCCCTCGTTTTGCCGAAAAGACATACACTTTTTAGGTGTATGTCGATAAAACGGAAAAGTTGGGTGATAAAAACAAAAAGTTAGGTGATAAATTCAAAAAGTAAGGCGATAAAATGGTAAAAGACCTCGATAAATTTTTAAGCTCGCATATATTATTACAAAAAAGGAGGGGACCGATGTTTACGATTAGTTTATGTATGATTGTCAAAAACGAAGAATGTAGTATTGAAAGATGCTTAGACTCCGTTCAACATTTAGTGGATGAAATCAATATTATTGATACAGGCTCAACTGATCGTACAAAAGATATCGTCCGAAACTATACCTCTCGAATTTTTGACTATACTTGGTGTGATGATTTTGCCAAAGCACGTAATTTTTCCTTTCAGCAAGCTACGAAAGATTTTATTTTATGGCTCGATGCAGATGATGTCATCACAACAGAGCATCAGCAAAAACTTCTACAACTTAAGCAATCGCTATATTATCCTAACGTCGATGCTGTTTCCATGGCTTATTATGTAACGCTTGATGCAGATGGCTGTGTGGAATCAAGTGAAAAAAGATTTCGTCTCGTAAAACGAGCACGTAATTTTCAGTGGCAGGGTGCCGTCCATGAGTATTTAGATGTAACAGGCCAGCTCTTTCATAGCGATATAGCCGTTACACATTTGCCAAGAAAAAGTGATATTCATCGCAACATTACTATTTATGAGCGTTTAAAAAAAGAAGGGCACCCATTTTCAGCTAGAGAAATATTTCATTACGCAAATGAGCTCAAAATTCACCAGCGATTTTTAGAAGCAATCAATCACTATCATAGTTTCCTAGATTCCACAAAAGGTAGTACTGACGATCATATCGAAGCTTGCTTAAATTTAGCGGATTGCTACCAACAGCTAAATGATACAAAACAAGCAACACAAGCTATTCTACAATCACTATTATATGATCGACCAAGACCAGAAACATGCTGCCGAATCGGTCATTTTTTTATGGAGCAATTGAAAAATAAAGAGGCTATTTATTGGTATTCACAAGCGTTACAGCAGCCTATAGAACAAACAATGGGTATTCAAAAACATGCTTATTCCACATGGCTTCCGCATTTGCAGTTAAGTTTGTTATACAATCGCTTGCGTCTCTATGAAAATGCACATCAGCATAATGAGGCAGCACGTAAATTTAAACCAAATGATCAGCGCATACTAGACAACCGAAAATACTTGTTGGCTCAGTTAAAGAAATAAGGCCGTCATGGAAAGGGAACATCAATAAAATTAATATATATACCATAACCAATTAACACCGATACAAAAACAACAATGGTCATAAAAATCACATTCCGAGGTCTGAAAGTTCGAGCATCCATTCATTCATCCCCTTTCTATTTTGTGAACATTCTGTTAACTCAACATATGTTTTGAGCGTTTGAGTATGCAGTTCATCATCAACATTTTTTGAAGCATAGAAAAAAGCAAACTCACAATTAGCGTGAATTTGCTTTTTTTAATCGTCTTACCTGATCACTTTACTCGGCAACCCGATCAGATCTAGGGACTACCTGATCACTTTACCTGGCAACCGGATCAGATCACGGGTATAGCTGATCATTTTACCCAGCACCTGATCAGATCCCAGGCCAACCTGATCATTTCTCTGACAATGACTATGATTGACAATAAGTAGATGGCTCTAAAACAATTTCTGCCCCAATCTTATGGTATATTAGACAGTACATAGTTAGTAAAGGAGTACGAATATATGGTTAAAAGTGTAGTTATTGCTGAAAAACCTTCAGTTGCACGTGATATAGCAAATGTCTTGAAATGTAATAAAAAAGGGAACGGATTTTTAGAAGGTGACAAATATATAGTTACTTGGGCATTAGGACATTTAGTAACATTAGCTGATCCAGAAGCCTATGATAATAAATATAAAACATGGAATTTAGAAGACCTTCCAATGTTGCCAGAGCGCATGAAGCTAGTCGTTATGAAGCAGACGGGTAAGCAATATAATGCGGTCAAATCACAGTTAACGCGTAATGATGTAAATGAAATCATTGTCGCTACTGATGCTGGGCGTGAAGGTGAATTAGTTGCTCGATGGATTATCGATAAAGCAAATGTGAAAAAGCCAATTAAACGTTTATGGATTTCATCTGTCACAGATAAAGCGATTAAAGAAGGATTTGCAAATTTAAAACCGGGTAAAAACTACGATAATCTATATGCTGCTGCTGTCGCTCGTTCTGAAGCGGATTGGTATATCGGATTAAACGCGACACGAGCATTAACGACAAGATTTAATGCACAGCTAAACTGTGGTCGTGTTCAAACCCCAACGGTTGCGATTATTGCTGCACGCGAAGATGAAATTAAAAACTTCAAACCACAAACGTATTACGGTATTGAGGCACAAACAGATTCATTAAAGCTTACATGGCAAGATGCAAACGGGAATTCACGTAGCTTTAATAAAGAAAAAACCGACGCTATTGTCAAAGCACTAGGCAATCAAGATGCAAAAATTGCTTCAGTTGATCGCAAGCCTAAAAAATCATTTGCCCCAGGTCTTTATGATTTAACAGAATTACAGCGAGATGCCAATAAATTATTCGGTTATTCTGCAAAAGAAACATTAAATATTATGCAAAAGCTATATGAATCTCATAAAGTGCTGACATACCCTCGTACAGATTCTCGCTACTTATCATCTGATATTGTCGGCACATTACCTGAGCGTCTAAAAGCATGTGGTATCGGAGAATATCGTACATTCGCGAATAAAATTTTAACAAAGCCGATCAAAGCGAATAAATCATTTGTAGATGATAGTAAAGTATCCGATCACCATGCCATTATTCCAACTGAGGGCTATGTGAACTTTTCTGCATTCAATGATAAAGAGCGTAAAATTTATGATCTAGTAGTAAAACGATTTTTAGCTGTGTTATTCCCAGCACAAGAATATGAACAATTAACCGTACAAGCTCAAATCGGTAATGAGAAATTTATTGCCAGAGGGAAAACGGTTATAAATGCTGGCTGGAAAGAAGTATATCAAAATCGTTTTGATGATGAGGAATCAACGGATGATGTAAAAGAGCAACTACTTCCTCGTTTAGAACAAGGACAACTATTAAAAACAAAGCTAATTGCCCAAACATCTGGTCAAACAAAGCCACCAGCACGTTTTACAGAGGCAACATTACTATCGGCTATGGAAAATCCTACGAAGTATATGGAAACGAACGATAAGAAGCTTGTAGATACGTTGAAATCAACAGGTGGATTAGGGACAGTCGCAACACGTGCAGATATTATCGAAAAACTATTTAATTCATTCTTAATCGAAAAACGTGGCGGCAAAGATATTTACATTACATCCAAAGGTCGTCAATTACTTGACTTAGTGCCTGAAGAATTACGTTCTCCAGTAACAACAGCCGAGTGGGAGCAAAAGCTTGAGCTCATTTCAAAAGGTAAGTTGAAAAAAGATGTATTCATCAATGAAATGAAAAAGCACACGCAAGAAATCGTCGCTGAAATTAAAGGAAGCGATAAAAAATACAAGCATGACAATATCTCAACAAAGTCCTGTCCGGATTGTGGCAAGCCAATGCTTGAAGTCAACGGTAAAAAAGGCAAAATGCTTGTCTGCCAAGATCGTGAATGTGGTCATCGTAAAAACGTATCACGTGTCACAAACGCACGATGCCCGCAATGTAAGAAAAAGCTAGAGCTTCGTGGTGAAGGTGATGGCCAAATCTTCGTATGTAAATGTGGTTATCGTGAAAAATTATCTGCATTTGAAGCCCGTCGTAAAAAAGAAGGCGGCGGTAAAGTAGATAAACGCAGTGTGCAGAAGTACATGAAGCAGCAGGACAAAGAAGCTGAACCGATTAACAATGCGTTCGCGGATTTATTAAAAGGGATGAAGTTCGATTAATAAAAGAAGTTGAGACAAAGCCTCAATAAATAACAAGCAGCCCAGAAAATTTTACTGACAGTAAAATTTTCTGGGCTTTCTATTTGAGCATATCAATTTTAATAAAGAGAAAGGGCATGGTTGTGTCTCAGCTTCTCTTTGTCAGTCTATAAATATTTAAGGATATGATAAAAAATTCTATTTTTAGATGCAATAAAAAAGTTAAATTAACTTAAGATGAAGCGTCTAATGATAATTTTTTTCGTAAGTATATAAATAGGAAGTTTTTCGATGAAATGAAAAAGTATTAATTTTTTTTAGAAAAAGTGTTGACCTTTTTGAATTAAGAGAGTAATATTATACGAGTCGCCAAGATAACTTCTGAAAAACAATTAAATTAAATAAATTAGTTGTTGACATCAAGTTTATAGCGTGATATTATATAAGAGTTGCTGCTGAAGAAAACAGCAACGACATGAACCTTGAAAACTGAACAAGCAAAACGTAATCAATAAAGTTTTTAGTAGCTAACCTTGAGTTGGTGAACGAAACAAAATTTTGGACATCAAA
>NZ_JBNNSS010000011.1:0-118286 GCF_050277945.1 Lysinibacillus sp. NPDC097214 | reverse complement strand
GTTCGTCCTGAGCCAGGATCAAACTCTCCATAAAAGAAATTTGATTAGCTCAAATTGTTTTGCTGGCATCATGTTTGATGTCCAAAATTTTGTTTCGTTCACCAACTCAAGGTTAGTTACTAAAAACTTTATTGATTACGTTTTGCTTGTTCAGTTTTCAAGGTTCATGTCATTGCCGCTTTCTCAGTAGCAACTTTTATATAATATCATGTCGTGAACTCGATGTCAACAACTAATTTATTTAATTAATTTAATTGTTGTTTTCAGTAGTTATCTTAACGACTTGTATAATACTACACCCATAATTCGAAAAGGTCAACACTTTTTCTAATATAATTTTATACTTTTTTATTTCATTGAAAAGCTTCCTATATAATAAAAACAAAAAGCCCCCCCTAATATAGTAGCGTCCAAACTAGATTATACTTAATGAAAGGTAATTAAATGAGAAAGTACATTGTTTTTTGACGTTTAGAAGAGAGAGACTTTTTTGAGGAAGAAGTTAAATCTAAGTAATTAAACAAAAAGACCCTTTCCTTTTGATATAATTCCATTAATACTAATAGGTGACCTATGCGGAAAGGAGTTATGTAAAAATGTCCTATATGAACAAAGATCTTGCTCGTACATTAGAACAACAACATAAGCGAAGTGTTAGAGGTTTGTTTTTAAAAATCCAAGACTTAAATAATAATTGTACATTATTAAGAAAACAACTTGAACTACATATCGACTTAGCCGTTTATAAGCATGCTATTGATTACGTCAATCAATTCGTTTCCCACACGACCATCCTCAACTTAAAATTCATTACAAATACACAAAATTTAGAAGTCGTTGTGTTACATACACTTTTATTAACACATATAGTAGAAAACGAAGATTCGTATACTTTTGAATATGAACATAAATTACTCCAAGGGTATATTCATGAAATATTTGCGTTAAACGATCATGCCAAAACACTTTATACGAATCACCAGGAAAAGATGCTTCATTATATGGAGTCTCAACCAACATAAAAAAGACGATCTTCGTAGCGCATTACTACTCGATCGTCTTTTATTTTATTTATTTTCGTCTATTAAACCTTTAACAATCATTGATCGAACCGGTAAGAACTGCTCTCCTGTATCACCATAAGTGAGAATGACATCATCACCTTCTTGTAAATAAATTGCAAGCGGTTCTGTTTCTGAGCTTACCAAATAATTTTCCCCGTTATTAAGTAAAAATGATACAACTGTATATTCACCAAGACGTTCCTTGTATACGCGAAGCACCTTTCCACTTACATTTTTCTCTTCTGCATGTGAGCTTCCTTCTACTGTACCTCCACCGCGACTTAAGGCTGTTTTATATAATTTCAAAGCCTCTTTAGGAGTTGTCGCATAAACGGAAATTTCAGGATTTGCCGCAGATACGATGAAATAATTTTGTAAGAAACCATTTGAGTCAAGCACCGCGGTTAGCCAGCTAGCCTCACCGTAAAAGTTATACAACACTGGCATTTCCCCAGACCATTTCTTCTCTATAAATTTCTTCTCGATAATTTGCAAGTTACCTTGTGAATCCATATAAGAAGCGTCTAAATTTCCAGTGTAATAAGTTGCTTGACCTGTTCGGGCATTTGTTAACGAATAACCAAGCATCGAATCGACACCCTCTTTAGGGCTCGTAAAGTCTGTGAAATAATACATATCGCCCTTCTCATCAAAAATTGGGCTAACATTTGACTCTGTTCCCTCATCGGAAGGAAGTTTTACGTCTTTCTTACCAAACTTACTATTCCAAAATCCGTGTACATAGTTACCGAAATAACTATTTTGTAAGCTTACTGTCTCTGGAGAAACCGCTCCATCAATAAATTCTGGTACATCCTCCAGCTTGATTACTTCTGATTTTCCTGATAGCGCATCTACAAGCACGATCCCTTTTACATCGAAGCCATTACGTGCTGAAATAAATTCACCATATGAACGGATGTAGTATGGCTTACCTTCATCATCTATTTCAAGTTGAACATCTCCACTAAAAACAAGGAATGGATGTTGTAAACGTATATGACGCTCTAAATTTGAATTTAAATAAGCAGACGGAACATACTTCATTTCCTGCTCAACAAATTTAGGATTATCCGCTGAATCTGTTGCACTCATTATAAAGTAACCAGGAGTCGTCCCGCCATTGAACCATTTAAAGAAACCAGAGAACTCAACTGGCGCTATATAAACATACTCGCCATTCACTTTTTGAATTTGTAAGCGCCCTAGCTCGTAATAACTCGTATTCGGTACTTGCCCGAACGCTTTTTTCATCTTATTGCGCGCAAATTTAGGAGGAACACTAGCTGGAGTTTGTGTTTCATCGAATGGTTTTATTTCAACCTTTTCCTTCATTTCAGCTGATTTATATTTTTCGTTCGCATTCCATAAAGGAGCTGATAATACAAACACCGCAACACCTAAACTAGCAAAAAATAAAACACCCTTTATTTTTCTTTCAATACCACTTGCAAGAAGCGCGCCACCTAATGTTAATAGAATAATAGCGGGCCAAAAAGCAAGCCAGTTTACATCCATTTTTGTCACATAGACTGTTATACTAGTAGCTAAAAATCCTAGTACAAATACACCTATAAAGAAGTATCCAATTACCTTTTTAGATCCGTCTTCTCGCTTTTTCGTTATAAGCGGTGTTAATAAAACACTCGCGATTAGTCCGATGACTGCCGAAGCTATTAATAGCTTGGTCATTTCATTCACCCTTTCTTATCTACTGTCCACTTATTTACGGCTACATACTAAAAAAGTTTCATTCATACGATGAGTATAGAAACCTTTTTGTGCATTTCTTTCACAAAAGAATAAAGGAAATTCTGACATAGATAAAGAATTTCAAAGAAAAGGAGATGAGAAATTTGTCTAAAAAAATTTTATTAACATGTATTATTTTGTTTGGTCTTTATTATATTTTTTTCTTTTCCCATATTACAGAAAGCCTGATACTTATCTTTAAAGTCATTCCAATGCTTTTAATCATTATTTTAGCCGCTACACCAAAAAATTTAGGCATTAAAAAGTATCAACTACTGATCGTCATCGGACTTGTCTTTTGTATGGTTGGTGATTATACACTACAGTGGTTTCTAATTGGGCTAACAAGTTTCTTAATCGGGCATATTTTTTATATCTTCGCCTTCTTTTCTACTAATGAACGACAAGTACCTACTTGGGCGAAGATTGTCTTACTCGTTTACGGGGTAAGTATGGCCGTGTGGATTGCAGGTACAGTGTTTTCATCAGGAGAAGTCGTGCTTGGTATCGCGGTCATTGCCTATATTTCGGTCATATTAACGATGGGTTGGACTGCGATTCGAACAGGTTCTACATTTGCAACGATTGGAGCTCTACTATTTATATCATCAGATTCCTATTTATCTATTAACAAGTTTGTAATGCCTTTACCATTTTCACATGAGGTTATTATGTTAACCTATTACGGTGCTCAAATATTAATTGCGTTAAGCATCCTTCAATATTCCGAAATCCGAAGTAAAGTGTTACAATAATATCAATTATGCCTCGGCATAATTGCGTCTGGAATCGCCAGAGGCTAGTGGGTGTTTAGACACCCTCTGAAAGAAGTTAAACATACACATTAGGAGGCCATACTTATGAAAGAACAAGTAATCGAGCGTTTAATTCGTTATGCAAAAATTGATACACAATCTGATTTCACAAGCGAAACAACTCCTTCAACTCAAAAGCAATTTGACTTATTGCATATTCTAAAAGATGAACTTACTGAAATAGGCTTAACAGATATTACATTAGATGAAAATGGTTATTTATTTGCAACACTCGAAGCAAATACAGATAAAAAAGTGCCTACTATTGGTTTTTTAGCGCACGTGGACACTACAACAGATTTTACTGGAACAAACGTTAATCCACAGCTCATTAACAATTATGATGGTGGAACGATCCAGCTAAATGAAAATCTAGCGATGTCGCCAGCAGATTTCCCTGAGCTTAAAAATTATGTAGGTCAAACGTTAATCACAACGGATGGTACGACATTATTAGGTGCTGACGACAAAGCTGGTATCGCAGAAATTATGACTGCCATGGAATACCTAGTTAAAACTCCTTCTATTAAACATGGTAAATTACGTGTAGCGTTTACGCCTGATGAAGAAATTGGTCGCGGTCCTCATAAATTTGATGTGGCTGCCTTTGGAGCAGACTATGCTTATACGATGGATGGTGGACCACTTGGCGAGCTACAATACGAAAGCTTTAACGCAGCAGGTGTAAAGGTTGTGACAAAAGGTACGAGTGTACACCCTGGTTCTGCGAAAAATAAAATGGTCAATGCTATCACAATGGCGATCGCCTTCCAAAATGAAATGCCTACTGATGCCGTACCAGAAAAAACGGAAGGCTATGAGGGCTTTATTCACTTAATGGGCTTTAACGGTGCGATTGAACATACTGAGCTTTCTTATATCGTCCGTGACCATGACCGTCAAAAGTTCGAGGCGAAAAAACAATTAATGCTTGAGGCTGCGGCAAAAATTAAAGCCCAATATGGCGAGGATGCTTTAAGCATTACAATAGAAGATCAATATTATAATATGGGTGAAAAAATTGAGCCTGTAAAAGAAATCGTTGACGTTGCACGCACAGCAATGGAACAGTTAGATATTACTCCGATTACATTACCAATCCGTGGCGGTACTGATGGTTCACAGCTTTCTTACATGGGCTTACCAACACCAAACATTTTTGCAGGCGGCGAAAATATGCACGGTAAATTTGAATATGTATCTGCAGAAACAATGGAAAAAGCAACACAAGTTATTATTGAAATCGTACAGCTCTTTGAACAACAAGGAAAATAGTAACGAAGAAGGGTTTACCCCTTCTTCGTAATTTTTTCAGAGGTAATGACTGAATTTTCAAATTACGTAAAGGTATTGAGGTGACTTTAATGAAAGAAATTGCATTAGGCATAATAGCCTCGCTTTTTTTTGCTGTTACATTTATCTTGAATCATGCAATGGAAATGCAAGGTGGTAGCTGGCTATGGAGTGCATCCCTACGCTATTTCTTTATGCTCCCGTTTTTACTTGTGATCGTCTTCTATCGAAAAGGCTTTTCCCAACTATCAGGTGAAATGAAAGCACAGCCTGTAGCTTGGCTGCTATGGAGCTTTATTGGGTTCGTATTGTTCTATGCCCCACTGACATTTGCAGCAGCATTCGGTCCTGGATGGCTCGTTTCCGGAACGTGGCAATTTACAATTGTCGCAGGCGTATTATTAGCTCCCCTATTTGTTTCAGTAGTAGCAGGGAAAACAGTACGTCAAAAAATACCGCTTATTTCATTACTAATTTCATGTGTCATTTTAGTCGGTATTTTACTGATCCAAGTACCACAAGCACAATCTGTTCCATTTGAAAGTTTAATGCTTGGCATTTTACCTGTTGTCATCGCTGCTTTTGCGTACCCTCTTGGTAACCGCAAAATGATGGAAATCTGTGGCGGACGCATCGATACATATCAACGAGTTCTTGGGATGACCATCGCCTCGATGCCCGCATGGGTTATTCTAGCCATTTATGCAATGGCAACGGTCGGGCTCCCTTCAATCAACCAAGTGATGCAATCGTTGCTTGTAGGTATAAGCTCCGGCGTCATCGCCACAACTTTATTTTTCATTGCGACCGACCGTGTTCGCAATCATCAAGGCAAGCTTGCAGCAGTTGAAGCAACACAATCGACTGAAATACTCTTTGTCATTATTGGTGAAGTATTGTTGCTCGGCATCGCATTCCCAAATCCAATTGCTCTCGCGGGTCTAGGTGTCATCATTGTTGGCATGCTATTACATAGCTACTATACGATGATACTAGGGAAAAAGAGTGCTGTTCCTAGTAGCAGTTCTACTTAGTCATATGAAAGACAAGAAATGTAAAAATGTACATTACTAAATTACTTTTTAGTAGTGTACATTTTTTTATTCTAGAGAACACTAAAATTTATAAATCATTGTTTTAGATGTCCCTACTACTTCATAATCTTTAAAGCCTAGTTTTTGATAAATATGAATGGCAGAACTATTTTCAAGGTCTACGCTAAGTGAAATGGCATTGTATCCTTCATCCCTTGCTTGTTGAATTATGTTTTGCATCAGTAAAGTTCCCACTCCTCTTCCTCTTACTTCTTTTGAAACAGCCATTCCTATTTCAGGCGTATTGCCATCAATATAACCATAGCTTTTATTATTGTCATCAAACAATCTGTACCAAACTGCACCAACAGTTTTATTTTCTGCGTCAACAGCAATCAACGCTTTGTCTCCCTTTCTCCCCCAACCTTCATGATATTTTCTTATGTCAGGCGAGTTGAGTAAAACTTCTTTTGATGGTTTATTCTCAAGAATATGGATAGATTCATATAACATATCTTGAAAGAACTCCAACTCGTTTTCGAAATTTCTAATAGTAAACATGGCATAATCACCCCTTCACCATAACGTGGAGTTGATTTCCGTTCCGGCTGGGCGCTTTCCTAGGGGCGTCCGATGAGCCGCTTAGGGCAACAGGATGTTGGTCACGAAGGCGTTATCACAGGACGTGATGCTCTTAGCCATCGTTCCCCTAGTTGCTCGCTCTAGGGTCTCGGGCCAACACGATGTTGGTCACGAAGGCGTTATCACAGGATGTGATGGTTTTAGCCTTCGTTCCTCTATTGCTGATCCCCGAGGAGTCGCCCAGCCTCCACTCCAATCAACACTAATATATGTAGCGTACATTTAAAAATATTTAACTTTCGATCTCTGCACCAAATTATTCCGATAAAATGCGATTATATTCCGATAAATCTCCGAAGTATTCCTATAAAAATGAAATCATCCCCATCTGTTTCAATCAAAAAAAGACGACTCAGTCACAACGGAATGAGTCGTCTAGAGATTTTACGTTCCCAAAAAATGAGGGGGGTTTTAGGAGCGTTATCATGAACTAGCAAACTTCTGGAGAAAAGTAGCTAAAGTCCATCCTCTCTACACTGTATTGTAGACGAGGAATAATCTTTATACGATAATGATAATCATTATCAATTATAAAGTCAACATTAATCTGAAAATTTCTCAAAGTTTTTTTAATTTCTTTCCACTGAAAGAAATTAATGTCACAATGCCTTCTTCAGCGAGCGACGATATTGCCATTGCTTTAGCTGAAAATGTAGGAAACAACCTACACAAAAGCCTGCAATTGCTACCGATGAAGCTACAGCAACCATTCCCGTAAAGATATAGCCAACCACCTGCCATTTAAGCCAGTAACCTAATATTCCACCTGCTAAACATAAGCTAGCAATACTGGAATTGAATTTTTGCTGCTGCGCATCCTCTGGTATATATGTAGATGGCGCCTTTTTTAGAAACAGCTTCCCTACTCGAATAATAGGGTTAAAATTGCATAAAACACCAAGTAAATTTGCTATTAAAGGAATTGCTAAAATCCAAAAGACACCTGTTATCCACGTTAGAATGACACTTACAAGAATCGTCCATTGATTGAGTCGAACGAGCGGCCTTGGAATTGCATGAGGCTGTGACATTTAAAAACCTACCTTTCAGATATGTTTAATGTATTTTACTATATTGCCTTCCATTTGTGAAGCGAAAATGATTAATTTATAATAAACGTAACAGATGATTGAAAGAAAAGGTGATGACAATGCCAGCATTAACGATGGATCAAGTTCGACAATTGAATTCCTATAGCATTTATACGACAGAACCAAAGCGGACATTATTTACATTAGCTGATATACATAAAGACTTTTACCATCCTGATTTTTTAAACCTGATGATGGGCATTACAGATGCAGCAACGGAAACAGCGGCTATTTCTCATTTTGCACGCCGCTACGGTATGTTTTTCGCTATGCAACTCTACATGCTTGCCGCCTATGACGAGGTGTGGGACGGTAAACCGATCGAGCTTCGCTTTGATGCAGCAAAAGAATTCGACAGTTTTACAGTGGCAATGTTTGTTAACCCAAACGATTGGCGCTATGTCGAGGAGAAAGAACGCCAAGCCGTTATTGAGAAGATTCTATATGATGGCCATGTTATTGTTCAACAGCTTCGTAAAGTAACATCTATTTCCCCTCTCACTATTTGGGAAAATTTCTTTGGATATTTACTGTGGCACTATCATGTATTGCTTTCTAATCCCGGACTAGCCGATCAAGCAATGGAGGATATTGAAACTTTAGAGGATCCTAAAACATGGGCTCGTTTCTCCAACAAATCTTGGTGGGCACAATATACAGAAGGTCAAAGCCCCACTACTTTAGTGAACGTCCCAGTACGAAAATCATGTTGTTTTTCTAAAGACATACCTGGTTTAATGGCTTGTGGATTTTGCCCGATAAAATAAAAAAGCCTTACCTCTCATATGAAAAAGAATCCATTTTGATCAATCTTTTATTCAAACTGGATTCTTTTTATTTTTTTTCTATTACTAAAAAAAATTAAAACTTTTTCCAAGTTGAGTCGTCTCTTTAGTGCGCGATATCTTACGGAGGATAAAAATGATTAATCAAAATCCATTTGAGGTGATTGAAGAGATTTACGAGGAGCATTACACATATTTGCGGAATTTTTTAATTGGATTAACTAAAAGTTATGACGTAGCCGATGACATCATTCAAGAGTTATTTGCAAAAATCTTAACAGATCCATCGAAAGTTCAAGAAGTTACTTATATGAAAAGTTGGTTAGTAAAGGTAGCCAAAAATACACTCCTCGATCATTACAAAAAAAGAAAACCAGCGCTGTTTCATGATGAAAGTGTAATTGAAAGCATATTAATTGATAATCAAACACCCGAATCAAAAGCAATCATAAATTCCCAAATTACAACTACCTTAGGTTATTTATCGACGAGTGATAAAGCCATTTTTTTAGCTAAGTTTCATTATGGTTATGATTATCAAGAAATTAGTACACTTTTGGATATACCTATCCCTACATTAAAGTCCAAGATATTTAGGATGAGAAAGCAGATGGCTAGAAAGAGGTGAAAAAGATGGAGGATTCCCAAAAGATTCATATTCTTTCGCGGGAGTTAATCTCTGTATTTGATGAGTTAGAACAAGAAACACGAGAAGTGATTTTGGAACATATTCAAGACTGTAGTGAGTGTAGACAATTATTTAATGAATTAGCTGAGGGAAATTATCCGATGTTAGAACGGAATGAAGAAGTAGAAATTAAGCCATTAAAGAAATTAGTTCAGTTTAATCATGGTCTTAAATGGTTGTTTATTTCCATTAGAGCTCTCATTTTATTTTATATCCTATATTCTTCTTTTCATTTTTACAACTGGGAACTGTCTGCAGATGCGGCCCTTGAATATATCAAAAGTGTCACTTTTATATTCTATTTCCCAGTAGCTATTTTTTTATCAGTATTCACGATTGTATTTTTTACTAAAAGGTGGATTATACCTTCAATTCTCTTTGATTTAGGGATTATATTTTTTTTAGACACATTGATATCGATTTTCTACGAATACATGGGGTGAATAAATTGGGAATGATAATTTTAGTTGGTTTCATTTTAGGGGCAAGTATTTTCCTTTTTACTTTAATAGCATTGAAAAAAACAGGAAAGTTCTACTTGGCTCCGATTGTGACATTTTTAATTGCTGTGCTCATCGTCCTATACGGATTGTTCAAAGTAGGAGGGTTCGAAGGGATGGGCTTCGGCATTCTTGGGGCATGCATTTTGTTAGCAGCCATAGTCGGGACGTTGTTACTTCCTTTTATGAAAGGCATAAAAAAGTCTGAATTTAACAAAGTAGATAAATCAATCTTATTGATAATCCCAGTCCTTATTTTTGCTATTATTGGTTGGATGATTACTTTAAATAAAGGTTATTGGATCAATGAAGAGGGCGTTATAACGGCTGGCAATGATACTCCCTCCTACTACGAGGTATCTACAATTTCTGAAGGAATGAAACAAATTCATATTCAATTAGGCGAGAGACATGAAGGAAAGCATCTGGAAATAAAAGATGTAAAGACCATAGGGAACACTGAAATTACAGTTAAGGTCGTCGATAAGGGAGATGCAAAAGAGGGGCTCCCATTTATAGAGATAGGTCTAGATAAAATTGTTGAGCCGCTAGTGGTCCAAACAACTGATGGAGAGATAATCAATTCTAAATCTAATAACTAAAAAAACTGCTTTAATGTAAATTGTAACTGTATACCTTATTAAACAATCAGGGGGCTCTTGTTAGTGCAGTTAAATACCTTACATCAAAAATTAAACAACTATATTTTTAACCCCGTCTAAATTTAGAACGGGGTTGTGCTTGTTTGAGCTTTTAAAATTAAATAACTTTATTGTTATTAATGGCTTTGTTTTTTAATCATGGCTATAATTCTATTTTGGATCAGCTTGTCACTCCTACTAGTGATGAGGAGCTGTTGATTTTTCACGGAGAGTGGCGACTCCTGCGGGATTAGCTTGAGCTGAAAGCCCCGCAGGAACGTAGTGACGAGGATAATCAATTATGCCTCGGCATAATTGCGTCCGGAATCGGCTTTGTTCTTGCACAAAGAATTCCTTTCCGATTCCGTGACATCCGCCGAAGGCTGTAACTTCTTTCAGCAGGTGTCCAAACACCTGCTGAAAGAAGTTACAGCCAAGCCCGCGGAAAGCGCCAACTCGGAGTGAAAATCAACCATTGTTTATTGATACACCTTAATTTATATATTATTCTTTTGTCGACAAGTTAAGCCTTACCCCCACAATAAGTAAAA
The DNA here is from genome assembly GCF_050277945.1 of Lysinibacillus sp. NPDC097214. NCBI lineage: Bacteria > Bacillati > Bacillota > Bacilli > Caryophanales > Bacillaceae > Lysinibacillus > Lysinibacillus sp. NPDC097214. Next base: position 107,430 of record NZ_JBNNSS010000011.1, on the reverse strand, counting down.
GGTAAGGCTTTTTTCTGTTATTTATTTTTCATAAACGACGAACCAATCATTTTGATCCTCATACATAGAAGTACCTGTATACCCCTGCTTCAAAAGCTGTTGCTGACCAACTGTATCCCCCATCGATATCGACTTCTTCTCTGTAAAGATTGGTAGCTCTTGTCGCAAGTCTTTATAGAAAATATATCGTAGCTTATCTACATACTTAATTTTTAATCCCTTTACGACTAATCCTTGAGAAAATTTATCTTTTAAACTAGGGATATTATAAGGCTTGACCGTCGAGCATACATAATCATATTTTGTTAAATCGATATGACCCATGACAACTTGGGCTAATGTTTTTTGTAATCCGTAGCCACGATATGTCGGTGAGACATTCGATATTTCTTGATACAAAACTTTATGAAATTCATCCTCGCCAATCCCACAATCATAGCCAAGGTGCTCGTCGTCAACAGGAGGGTTCAATAGTGCGCGAAAGGCCATTAACTCATCCCCTACGTAAGCACCTATCATCATGCCATTGCCACTTAAAATATAGTCAAATTCCTCCGTGCTTAATGGCTGTAATATACTTTGGTCTGCTAATGATTCATAAACCTCAAGCTGTAATGTTTCAATATCTTGCAAATGCTGAAGATTTAATGGTGTCACAAAAAACGGCGTTTCCCCAAGCATACCTTCATAAATTTTCTCCATTTCGCCGCCTCCTTAGGCTGTTACAATTGTTGAGAACTTACATAATTCTTTAAGGATTTCTTCATCTACGTCGACACCTAATCCTGATTTTTCATTTAAACAGATAAATGGAACTTCATAGTGTAAGTTTCCGACATCCTTAGAGAATTTTAATGGACCTGTTAATTCTACACTTGTCATTATTTTTTTAGAGAATGCTACATGGAAGCCAGCTGCTGAACCAACTGATGATTCAACCATTGAACCGATTTGGCATTCAATGCCTGCCATTTCAGCCATAACTGCTAGTTTCATAGCAGGATAAATTCCACCGCATTTCATTAATTTAATATTTACTTTATCTGCAGCACGCTTTGCAATAATTTCACGCATTTCACGTACACCACGAAGACCTTCATCAATCATTAACGGAACATCAGATTTTGACTTCACCTCTACCATTCCATCAATATCTTCACTATCTACTGGCTGCTCTAACCAATCGATATTTAGATCTTTCAATGCACGTAAACCTTGTAATGTAGTTGACGCATTGACCCACCCTTGGTTTACATCTACACGAATAGCAATGTCCTCACCAACACGTTCACGTACCGCTTTGATACGAGCAACATCATGAGTTACCTCTGTTCCTACCTTCATTTTAAATGATTGATAGCCCATTTCTACACGATTAGCTGCCTCTTCTGCCATCGCCTCAGGTGTTCCAATGCTCAATACATGAGTAATCGGGAATTTCTCATGATAACGTCCACCTAGTAGTTGATATACTGGAACTTGTAACGCTTTCCCTGCAATATCAAAACAAGCAATGTCAATCGCTGCTTTCGCTGCTGGGACATCCTTCACTACTTTGTTCATTTTATCGTGAAGCTTTTCAAAGGCCATTGGATTTTCTCCAATGATTGCAGGCGCAAGCTGGTTCTTTAATAGCGCGTACGTGCTTTCCCACGTCTCCCCTGTTACGTGTTCATCCGGTACAGCTTCACCGTAGCCTACAATACCTGTGTCTGTCGTAACCTTCAAAATAATAGAAGGCATCGTATCATATGTAGCATAACTGATGATAAATGGATCAGTAAGTGGTAAATGGATTGCAAAAATTTCTACTTGTTGGATTTTCATTTTGATCAGTCTCCTGTATAATATAGTTGTCGCTAATACGTCGCTAATTATCGAAAAAATATAGAAAAGGAACTTTGCCTATGCCTACTAAAATAGCGGTTATCTGCTCTAAAGCATTTATGAAGCGTATAAATAGTATCGCACAAAACATAGAGAATATTCAAATAGATTTTTATCTTTACAAGCAACCTACAGAGGCACCCGTTTTGTTAAAGGAAATTAAGCCATGTGATGCACTTTTATTCGGTGGAACGTTACCCTATTTACATGCCCAGCCTGCACTGTCCGAACTGCCAATACCTTGGAATTATATAAAACAAGATGAGACGGCCATTTCTACAACTTTACTGTCCCTGATAGCAAATCAAGGAATACATTTAAACAGAGTTTCTATCGATGTTATGAATCCAGCTTTTGTGGAAAACGTTCTAACAGAAATAGAGTATTCCGGTACAAAACCATTTATTCAGCCTATTTCTATTACCGAGTCTACTCAATCTATATTGCAACAGCATGTAGCTTTATGGAATGCCAAAAGCATTGACTTTGTCATAACGAGTATTCATAGTGTGTTTGATGAATTACAGGCTCTTCAAATACCGGCAATGCGCATGTTAGATGCAACTAACTCCATTATACAATGCTTAGAGGAGACGAAATCCCAATCCCTTCTTACAAAATCCGAATCTGTGAAAGCTGTCGTTGGACTATTGGAAGCTCCTGAAAATAAACCTATAGACGATAACGTGTTAACGCAAATCACCGCAGCTACACATTCAACTTATAAAGAAATTTCACCGTATTCTTTTGAGCTATATACGACAGCCGGGCATTTGCAAAAGGCACTCGAAAAAGAGAACTTACAGAACTTATTACAACAAGCCGATCAGTCATTTAAGCTAGCATTTGGGTATGGTCATTCAATAGTTGAGGCTAACCAAAATGCAAAGAATGCATTAACATTTGCTAAACCTTGTGAAATTTATATACTTGATGAACATAAAAACTTGCTAGGTCCATTTCCTAAATCAGAAGTAAGACTAGCTTTAAAAACCGATGATCCCTACGTTTTACAAATGGCAAAGCAGACAAGCTTAAGTCCATTAAATATTTCTAAGATCATTCATTTTAGCCGGGAGCGGCAATCAGCTCAATTTACATCCCATAATCTTGCAGAATATTTACAGGTTACACGCCGCACAACAGAACGCATTATTAAAAAATTAGTGGATAACGGCTATGCTAAAGTAGTTGGTGAAGAAATGACACACCAACAAGGTCGCCCACGTACAATATATGAATTGAACTTTGCCGTCTATTGAAAATTGATAAGCTCTCGCAGATGTTTTTCCGTCCGCGAGAGCTTATCATCAGAGAAAAGTGAACTTTTAACTCTTGGATTTAGTCAGCCATGACCATATTAGCATCATCTATCTCTTGCTCTTTTTTGCGCTGCTCTGCTGCTTCCATTTCTTCAGGTGTCAGCTTAACAATCGCAAATCCGATATATGCATAAAAAATTGAAATAATAGGTACTAGGAAGTTAATAATTGCATATGGTGCGTATTCCATGGCTCCTACACCTAACGTCGCTAAAATAAAGACTCCACAAGTATTCCATGGGAAGAATACAGAAGTTAGTGTTCCTCCATCTTCTAACGCACGAGATAAGTTTTTCGAATGCAAGCCACGCTCTCGATACACATTCGCAAACATACGTGATGGAACAACAATCGAAATATACTGCTCAGAACATGTAGCATTTGTTGTAATACATGCAGCAATCGTTGAAGCAACTAGGCTTCCTGTAGATTTTGCAAATTTTACAATGACATCCATAAGTGCTTTTAACATGCCGGAATATTCTAACACCCCACCGAATGTCATAGCCACAATTGTCATTGAAACCGTATTCATCATCGAATCTAAGCCACCACGGTTAAATAGGTTGTCCACCATGTCATTGCCAGTTGAAATAACAAATCCTTCTTGTAAAGCATGTACAGCCATTGTAGGTGTGCCGCCTTGTACGAAGATTTGTAGTAAGAATCCTGAGATAATTCCGACAACTAAAGCTGGAATCGCAGGTACTTTTTTCGCTACCAATACAATTACACCAACTGGTACAAGCAATAACCAAGGAGAAATAACGAAACTTTCCTCCATTACTTTTAATGTTGTTAAAATGCTTTCTGATTTCATTGAGATATCTGCGAAGCTTCTTCCCATAATGCCAAATACAACGATTGCAATGACTAAAGCTGGAATTGTCGTATAAAGCATGTGCTTAATATGATCAAATAAGTCGGTACCTGTTAAACCTGCTGCGAGATTAGTAGTATCCGATAACGGTGACATCTTATCACCAAAATATGAACCCGAAATAACTGCGCCAGCAATCATTGCTGCAGGAATTCCCATACTTAAACCAATCCCCATACCAGCAACGCCGATTGTTGCCATCGTCGACCATGAGCTACCAATTGCCAAGGAAACAATTGAACATAACAGCATGATTGTTACTAAAAACCAAGCTGGAGAAATTAATTTTAAACCAAAGTAAATCATTGTCGCTACGACACCGCCGCCAATCCATGCGCCGATTGTCAAACCTACTAAAATAATAATAACAATTGCTGGTAAAGCTAGACGTATCCCCTTATACATCATTTCCTCAATTTCCATCCACTTAAATCCATGCATCTTGGCCACAATTGCTGCTACAGTTGTTCCAACAATAAGTGGTACGTGAGGACTTTGCTCTAACACAACTACTGTTATTAGCATAGCTATAATCATTATTGCAAAAGTCAGAACTGCCCAACGAGCACTAATTTCCTTTTTCATATATTCCATCCCCTTTTTTGCACCAGTAGCCAATCTCGGTTGTCAAAGACGCAAATATTTTTATATGTTTTTTAGCATAATATTCGAAAAATTAAAAGTCAACGCAAAAAAATTATGCTTCTCGAGCAATTTTGACTATTTTTGCGTATAAAAACGCTTTCAAATAGCTATTAGGGACAATCCAAAATATTCATACATTTCGCTAAAAAATAAAATAAAAAAAGAACTATATCAAAGAAATTTTGACATAGCTCTCTCGCGATCATTATTCGTATTCAGGTTTTTTCTCTAACACACAAGCAAGTACTTTCGCAGCATCCATTAATGCACTTCGTTCAAAAGTCATTTTTGGATGGTGTAATCCGGGCGTTAAGTTCGCACCAATACCAACCATCGTTGCTTTTAATTCAGGCTTTCTAACTGTGTAAAAATGGAAATCATCACTTCCAGGCGTTGTAATTTCCCCTGCTAGATGCTCTTCCCCAAGTGTTTCAATAATCGCGTCTTTAGCCATACGCGCGGCAACTGAAGAAACCTCAGCACCAGGTGTGAAATCTATCCATTTCCAGTCCATATCAATCTCAAACTGCTGTTGGATCGAGTTTAAGCCAAACTCAATCCGACTACGAAGCAATTCTAGTTGGTTATTATGTTGCGCTCGAATATCCATCGAGAAGCTCGCAGTTCCTGGAATAATATTTGTACTACCACCATCAGCAACAATCTTCGTTAGCTTTGCAGAATGAGGCTCGAAAGGTGATAAATGTATGCTATTGAGCATTTGTTGGACGGCCATAATCACATCGATTGCATTTTTCCCTTGATGAGGTCTAGCACCATGGGCATCAGTGCCTCGTATTGTTCCTTCTAAAAAATAAGCTGCCCCATGATGGATAGCAGGCGAAACCTTGCCAAGTGGTAGCTCTTCAATTGGTCTTAAATGAACACCAAACAAATGCGATACCCCATCAACAGCTCCGCGCTCGAAGGCTGCACAAGCTCCATTTCCAAGCTCTTCAGCAGGCTGGAAAATAAATCGAACGCGATGTTGCAATGGTCGATCTTTCAGCAGTAATAAAGCGCCAAGTACCATCGTTATATTGGCATCGTGCCCACATGAGTGGTTTGCTCGCCACTCCCCATCCACTTCCTGCCATAAAGCATCTATATCTGCACGTACAGCAACAATTTCATCACCTGTACCAATTTCAGCAATTAGCCCTGGAACATCTCCTAACAACCGATAGGATACGCCAAACTCATCTAAAATCGATGCGATCTTTTTTGTAGTCTCAAATTCCTTCCAACTTACCTCTGGGTATTTATGAAAATGTTCAAACCATTGGTAAATTGTTTTCTCTAACACTGCATTTGACATAACGACACCTCTATACGCATTTTTGTTTCCCATTATACATGAAACGATTTCTTAAAAGTACATATGGATTTAGACCTATATATATGAAAAATAAAGATATTTTATTAATATAACTTCATACCGATCATCTTTGGATCCACCATAGCGTGTGGTTGATTTCCGTTCCGACTGGGCTCTTCGATGTTGGTCACGAAGGCGTTATCACAGGATGTGATGGTTTTAGCCTTCGTTCCTCTATCGCTGATCCCCAAGGAGTCGCCCAGTCGTAACGAAGATCAACTTATATATGGCAGTTTTAGCAAATGTCATCCACAAATTTTGGTGATTAGCCTCATTATTTTTTACTTATTTTTTGGTAATATATTCAAAAAAAGGACTGTGTTAAAAGTAATTTCTACCTTTAGCACAGCCCCTCAAATAAATATTATAAACTTGTAAAAAAACCTTCTGGATATTCTTCATAATGTACCATTGTTAGTTGCTCCCCATTTTTTTCCTCTTCCATATTTAGCTCCATTTCCTGATCCATTAAATACGTTTCAAATTTTGAGTTAAAAATTTTTTTCATGTAATCACCTCCTTGGTTTATTTAATTGAATTTTCTGATAAATTAATTATATAATGATCTTTGTAAAAAAAGCAATAAACGATGCTCATTATGCATAAAAAACATAAAACCAATCTACTTTTTAGATTAAAATTCCATCAAAAAAAGAGATGTATCAAATTATGATACATCTCCCCTCATAGTAAAGCTTATAAACCAAGTGCTCGGTACATAATCGCCGTAAATTCTGCGCGTGTTAAGTTTTCATTCGGTCTAAAATTTCCGTTTTCATCACCTAGTGCAATGTTATGGTCTGCTAAAGCGGCAATATAACTATTCGCCCAGTGTGATGGGTCGACATCCTTGAATGTACTATTGCCTTCTGGCGTTAAGCCAAATGCAAACACTATCACTTTTGCCATTTCGGCGCGTGTTATAGAAGCATTTGGTCGGAATGCTCCATTTGAACCATCCACGATACCCGCTCGTTGTAGACGCGTAATTTGTTCATAATTCACATGGTTTTTAGGGACATCCGAAAAGGATTCAACGTCTCGAATTGGTGCTGGTTGTAATGCACGGTCAATCATAAGCACTACGTGTTGACGTTGAATCATATCATTTGGTCGGAAAGTGCCATCTGGAAAACCTATAATAATGCATCGCTCGGCAACTTCTTTAATCATATCTTGTGCCCAGTTTTGATCAATATCCTTGAAAGTAATGTCACAGCCATGGCTTTCCTTCATCCATCGTGCATACAGTGTGAGGTCTTCTGTAACGACATCTTTTGCAAAATCCCATGCTTTTGTGAATTTTTTATTTTTATACCAGCCGATAAATAGGTAGCCTTCCTTCTTCGGATTAGAAGGGGCTTTCACTAAAGCTTTATACGGCACTGTTTGCGAAGGAATTTCACTACCTCCGTTTGAATCAAACGTAACTATATAGTCCTTTGTCCACTTCGCATACAACGTGGTGTCTTCAGTTACCTTACCTTTCGCAAAGTCCCATGCATTGTTAAGCCCTACCTCCTTATACCAGCCATCAAATTGATAGCCTTCTTTCACTAGAGTAGATGGGGCTTTCACGAGGTCGTTATAACCGACTGTTTGTGACGGCACTTTGCTTCCACCATTGGAGTCAAAGGTAATTTTATAATTGGATGAACCTCCGCCAGAGCCTCCTGAACCTCCTGAACCACCACCCGACGTGTTATCCTTTGTCCATTTCGCAAACAACGTAACATTTTTTGTCACTACGTCTTTTGCAAAATCCCACGCCTCTGTTAGACCGTTGTCTTTATACCAACCCCCGAATGTGTATCCCGCTTTTACTGAAGTGGATGTGGCTTTTATTAATTCACCAAATCCTACAGATTGGGATGGAACTTCACTTCCGCCATTGGCATCAAATGTAACGACATAGCTTGTTTTCTTCCATTTAGCATAAAGTGTGATATCTTTTTTCACTACATCTTGATCGAAATCCCATAACTCTTTCAGTTCTTTATCCTTATACCAACCTTCAAATAAGTAGCCCTCCTTCATCGGATTCGACGGAGCTTCCATTTTTTCGTTATATGCTACCACTATCGACAGAACTTCACTTCCTCCATTGGCATCAAAAGCAACATCATAATGGCTCCACTTTGCATAAATTGTCATTGGTTCTACTACTGAGTAACTCCAACCTTTTGTAAAATCCTCATCTTCAAACCAACCCAAAAACGTTCTTCCTTCCTTTTTTTGTGGATTGAATGGAGAGTTTTTTTCAGTCCATTGGAAATTATGTGAACCATTAAACGTTACAAAATCAAGACTGTTATTATAAAAAGCATTACTTTTAATCTCTGTAACACTTTCTGGAATTTCTACTCTCGTTATTGGATTTCCATTGAAAGCTGAATATCCTACCGATGTAACACCCATCGGAATCTCTATACTTGTTAACTTATTATTATTAAACGCAAAGTCCTTTATAGTTGTTACGCTAGATGGAATCTCTACGTTTGTTAATTGATTATTTAAAAACGCGGCCGACTCTATCGTCTTAACGCCTTCAGGAATTTTTACACTTGTTAATTGATTATTAAAAAACGCACTTTGCCCTATCGTTCTAACGTTCGATGGAATATCCACATTCGTTAATTTATTACTAGAAAATGCAAGTTCCTCAATCGTTATCACACTCGGCGGAATCTTTACACTCGCTAGACTCTTACCAGAAAATGCACCATTCCCTATTTCTATAACGGGTTTGCCCCCGAGTTCATCAGGAATATTAATATAATCCTTTGATATACCAAAATAATGCTTTATAATAGCAACACCATCGCCAAGATCCTTTATTATAAAAGCATCTTCTGGTGGTGGTTTATTTTCATCATCCTTTAGAACATTTTCATCTTTTAAATTTCTCGATTGTACAAAATCAGTTTCATTATTGCTTATTGCATGAACAGATAGATTACCCAATGACAATTGAGAAAAGACTAAAAGTATGATCATTAAAAGTAAACTCGCTTTTTTCATTTCGAAATCTCCTTTCAACTCATTTAATATAATAAAAGTTAGCTACCTTTAAATAGCTAACCTTTATTACAATTATCAACACTAACAATCCTCACAAAGGCATGCAAATCAACTTTTTCTGGTTTTTGAACAAATTTTGATAATCGATTTTATTGACAATTAAGTGCACAGTTATGTATAAGCTTTTTATTCCACTTTCGTGTTTCAACTACAAAAGAAAAAGAATCTGCTCGTTCCTGCAGCTTGTAAGTTAAGCAAATTCCTGTAGACACTACAAGACATGCACTTACTAACTCAGAAAATGAGCAGATTCTTTTAATATTATGTCGGTCCTAAGCCCTTTTACTTCTTACTTACGCTGTAACACTTGTTTTACTATTTTGATTGTCATCATCGTTACCTTTATTTTGTGTTACGTATTGGATAACAAACATTGCAATAAAGATGGCTAAACCTGCCCAATCCGAGAATTTTTCTGGATAGATAAGAAGTAAACCAGCTGCAATCGCAATAATGCGTTCAAACCAAAGCATTTTGCGATACCAGTAACCGATTACTCCCGCACCTATAGCTACCATTCCCGTAATGGCCGTGAAGACTACCCATATAATTTCAGGTATAGTTGTATCTATCATTAACAATGCAGGTGAGAATACAATCATATACGGAATAATAAACGCCGCAATAGCAAGCTTTGCTGAGTTTACCCCTGTTTTAATCGGATCTCCACCAGAGATTCCTGAAGCCGCAAAAGCAGCAAGTGCAACAGGTGGTGTTATATCAGCAATAATACCAAAGTAGAATACAAAGAAGTGTGCCGATAATAAAACGACTACTGGTACTAATTCCTGTGGTGTATTCGGTGATAATAATGCCACGATTGCCGGAGCAGCAATTGTTGATGTAATTACATAATTAGCTGTTGTCGGTGCCCCCATCCCAAGAATTAAGGAAGCAATCATTACAAAAACTAGCGTTAAAATAATACTACCACCCGCTAATTCTACTAAACTATTCGCTAAACTTAAGCCTAGACCTGTTTTCACAACAACACCGACGATAATACCCGCACAAGCTGTTGCTGCTACGACACCAAGTGCCGTACGAGCCCCTTCAACTAATGCATCAATAATATCTTTTGGTTTTAAACGTGTTTCCTTATTAAACATCGCAACACCAATAGAAATAATAATACCGTAAAGCGCTGCATGCATTACCGGTGTACCCGTTAACATTAAAATGATAATTGCAACGATTGGTAATAGAAGGTAAATTTTCTTAAATACCTCTCGACGATTTGGCATCTGATCATCACGTAAACCTTTTAAACCTACGCGCTTCGCTTCGAAGTGAGTCATAATCCAAATACCTGTAAAATAAAGCAATGCAGGTATCGCCGCCGCCTTGGCAATATCCCAATACGTAATTCCGCGACCGATAAATTCAACCATTAAAAACGCTGCTGCACCCATAATCGGAGGCATTAACTGACCACCTGTAGATGCCGCCGCCTCAACTGCACCCGCAAACTCTTTACGATAGCCCAGTTTTTTCATCATCGGGATTGTATAGGATCCAGATGTTACAACATTCGCTACGGAGCTTCCCGAAATCGTACCTTGAAGTGCACTAGAAAATACCGCCACTTTTGCAGGACCACCAATTAATTTACCCGCAAGAGATACCGCTAAATCATTAAAGTATTGACCAACACCTGTTTTAACAAGGAATGAACCAAAGAGTAAAAACACAAAAATGAATGTGGCAGAAACACTAATTGGTGTTCCAAAAATACCATCTGTCGTGAAATACATGAGATTGACAATACTCTCAAAATCTTGTCCTCTATGTGCCATAAAATCTGGGAAGTATGGTCCGAAATACGCATAGATTAAGAAACATATAGCAATGATGGTAATCGGTAACCCTACTGCACGGCGAGCTGCTTCAAGCACTAATACAACCGCTATGAGACCTACAATAAAATCTGTTTGTGTAATGGTACCATTACTATTAACAAGCTCTGAATAGTTCATCGTCCAATACGAACCTACTACAATAGATAGTACCGCTAAAATATAATCAAACCATGCGATCTTATTTTTTGCTGCTTTTTTTCGAGCTGGGAATAGTAAGAAAATTAAAGTTAAACCAAAACCTAAATGTATCGTACGCTGAATTTGCGCTGCAAATTGGCCATAAATTGCTGTGTAAAGCTGAAACAATGAAAATGCTAGAAGTCCAAAGAAAATGATATGCTTCATAACGCCCGATACCGTTCGTACATTGGATTCAATATCATATTTCTCAAGTATGGCTTGCTGCTCTTCCGCTGATATTTGTTCGAATTCTTCTTTTTTTACTTCGTCGTTTGATTTATGCTGTGTTGTCATTTCATCCTTACTCCTTTCCATTGTTCATAAAGCGATAAACGCTTCAACTCAAATAAATAGGACTTTCCCCTTTGCAAATCTTTTTTTAAATCGTATTCATAATTCTCGTAATCTAATACAAGATCTAAATCTAAATCGCCTATATAAATCGTAAAATTTTCTATAACCTCATTGTCAAACTGCAAAAAATATTTACCATTTCGTTCTGTTAATGTTTGATTTTCCTCTGCATAGCTTGGCATGCCGATCGCTAAACTTTCATACTCCATCCCTAGCATTTGAATACTTGTTCCATCTACACATTTATAATGTTCGAGTACATCCGTTTTATGAATAGAGTGAGTGTATCTAATATCAAATGTATCCTCAGTTGTAAGTGGTATATAATGCACTACCGGGTCATTTATACGTGTTTCCGTAAATGCGAATACCTTTTGAAGAGGAAGAAAAATGACCATACTAAAGCAAATACATAAAAAAGCTAACACAATAATTAATTTTCTCTTTCGCACTACATCTGTTCCCCCACTTAAAAAGCTATTCGCTATTACTCACGATTTAGACTTAACGGAAGAAAAGAGACTCGAAGCTTTACGCAATCCGAGCCTCTTCGTATTTTTAAAAAATAACTTTTCACCCGCCTGATAAAACCTACATTCAAGCTCCAAATGTTCTGTTATTTCTTTTCATCAAAGTATTTTTGAGCACCTGGGTGAACGTCAATACTAATACCTTGTAAACCTGTCTCAGCTTTGATAAATGCCCCTTTAGGATGAGAAATTTTACCCGCGTTATCATAAATAGCTTTTGTCATTGAATAAACAACATCTTCTGAAAGATCTTTTTTCACCGCTAGCATTGCGAGTACCGAAACTGTTTCAGTATCTTTTGCAAGACCATAGGTACCAGCTTTTACTGTATCTTTTGCATAATAAGGGTATTTAGCAATTAACTCATCCGCTTTACCAGCGTCCATACCGATGATATTTACTTTAGTTGTTGCATTCAATGCCTCGACAGCAGCTGTTGGCGTACCCGCAGTAATAAACGCTGCATCGATTTGGCCAGATTGAAGACCGTCAGTAGACTCACCAAAATCAAGGTTTTGTGCTTTGATATCATCCATTGTTAAACCATGAATTTCAAGTAATTGTTCAGCATTTGCGTAAGTTCCAGAACCTGGCGCACCTACAGAAACCTTTTTCCCTTTTAAATCAGCGTATGATTTAATGCCCGATGCTTCAGTCGTTACTAATTGTACTGTTTCTGGATAAAGTGCACCTAACGCAGCAATTGTATCGATTTTTTTACCATCAAACATCATTGTTCCTTCAGTAGCGTAATAAGCAATATCTGATTGTACAAAGGCAATTTCACCTTTACCATCTTGCAAAGCCGTCATGTTGGCAGCAGATGCTTGAGATACTTCAGCAGTTGTTTTAATGTCTGTTTCTTTAGAAATTAGATCAGCAAACGTTCCACCTAGTGCATAGTAAGTACCTTGTGTTCCACCTGTTAATAAGTTCAAAAAGTTCGGCTTATCAGATGCTGTCGAATCACCCTTATCCGAGTCCTTTGAACCTGATCCGCTATCAGACCCACATGCAGCTAAAATCAATAGCGCAAAGGCACTTAATAGCATTAATAGCCTGAATTGTTTTTTCTTCACAGTAACCTTCCCCCTTGGTTAAAAATAATAATCTATTTAAAATTAGCAAACATAGTATAATAATGTCAATCTATTTATTGTAAATTCAGTCTTTTATAATTATACCACTTTCCTCAAATACCCAACATTTCCGCGTTAAATTAATAACTTCTTAACACCATTTTTTTCTACATTAAGCTATTAAATTCTTTTTCCAAGAAAACAATTTTAATTTTCAAATGTATAAAAAATGCATGTTCGTTGTCGAAGTAACCATTTATTCCTTCTTTAGCTTTGTTAAAAAGAATACTATGTATACAAGTTGATTGGAGTGGAGGCTGGGCGACTCCTCAGGGATCAGCAATAGAGGAACGAAGGCTAAAACCATCACATCCTGTGATAACGCCTTCGTGACCAACCTCGGTGCTGCTGCCGCTACGTTAGCACTACGCTTTCGCGCAGAAAACATCTGTTGGCCCGAGACCCTGCAGCGAAGCGAAGCGGCTCATCGGACGCCCCCAGGAAGCTTTGCTCTGTGCGAAAGCGTAGCGACAGCAACAACAAAGCGCCCAGCCGGAACGGAAATCAACCCTACGTTATGATGACGATTTATTTCAGACATTAATCATTTGTTGTCGATTTTTACCCTTAAAACAAAAAAACTGTATCTAAAGTGATTTACTTCAGATACAGTGGATTCATTTTCCTTATTGAATAATGCCACAAGCCATTCTAGCACCAGAATTACCGGAAGGATCTGTTTTATAATCATCCTCAGATTCATGAATGATTAACGTAGTGCCCCCATCACGTAACAATGAGTTGGCAGCATTTTTTTCTAATGTTAGCCCTTCAGCTAAAAAAGTCAAATCCACTTTACCATCTTCTCCAACTTCTAAATTTGGAAGATCTCCTAAATGATATCCTTTAGGATTAAGCTTCCCATGCTCTTTACTCGTTGGATTAAAATGAGGACCTGCTGATTCAAACGTTGGTGGTTCACATTTCCCAACGGAATGAATATGAATGCCATGTATTCCTGCTGGCAATCCTGATAGTGCAAGTGTCATCTTAACCCCATTACCCTCTTCCTCAAAATATGCATTGCCATAGCTTTCATTATTTTTACCAATTACTTTCGCGGTTGCCGTTGCTGCAGAGTTCGCATTTACTGCCACTTTTTGCTCTTTCTTTTCAAAGAAACCACAACCACCAACAAAAACTAATAAAGAAATCATTATTATGCTCATTTTTTTCATGAAAATCCCTCCTCTTTCTGATGGTTTCCAACAATCCTTCCACTTATGCAATTTCAATGAGGATTTTGCGAATTATTGATTAAGGAGTAAATTTTGTAAAATTTAAACAATACAAAAAAGGATATCTCCATTTCAAGGGATATCCTCCAACTTACATTAATCTAAAATTTTTACAGTGACATTTTTGACGCCCCACTGGCGAGCTTGTCCCTCGGTAGGAATAAATACATCAATTTTATTGCCTTTTATCGCTCCGCCAGTATCTGCTGCAATTGCTTCACCATAACCTTCTACCCAAACCCTAGTACCAAGAGGAATTACACGTGGATCTACAGCAATTACCTTTAAGTTTGGATTGGATCTTATATCTGTTCCATTCGCAGTAATCCCTGAACATCCTGGACAATACGCTGTATAGGCTGTAGCCCGCATTGTTAACGTTTTGCCCGAACCCGTTGGAGCACTCACTGCATTTGCGCTTGATGTTGCTACTTTATTATTACTTGAAGTTGTTACTTGCTTTTTACTTGATGTCGTTGCAACTTTTTTAGGTTTGCTTTCGGACGTTTTAGGTTTTGCCGCAGATGCTTTGATAGCCAATGATTCACCTACATAAATTACATCAGATGCAAGGTTATTCCATTCTTGCAATTCTGCCACTGACACATCATTCACACGTGCAATTGAAAATAAAGTATCCCCGGCCTCGACAAAATGTTGGTCTTGCTTTGAATTATCTTTTTTCGTTTCGACTAAATCTAAACTTTGCTCTGGGTAAAACCATTTCGCTTCTGCACCAATCATTGGCTCATAATCTTCTAAAGTTAAATTGTAAATTTTCGAGATTCCCCATAATGCGTCGAATGGCGTAAAAGTGAGTTTGTCCTTTGCAGATGACGGACTGGCAAATAAACTTAATCCCAAGGTCAATGTTACAGCTAAAGCTAAAGCTTGTTTTTTCATATTTTGTAACCTCCACATATTATTATTTCGCAGTCTTCTGCTAGCACACTAGAGTTAGGCTTTTAATGCTAGAGAATACAAGCAATAATTCAGGACAACAGACCTGATATTACGAATTATTGCTAAAAATTCGGAAAAATATACAAGTTCAATTATATTTTTGGTAAACAAACAATTTTATGGAGGAAATATTAGAACTCTATTTGCAATCTTTATATGTTGGAAAATCAGTGCTTTTATCCGATAATATGGTAAAGGAGGAATGTAGAGTGGAAATTAATACAATCATGTCTTCTCAGATGATGGAGCTACAACATACTGTGCAAATGAGTGTTATGCAAAATGCGCTCAATCTAAATACTGCAGCAGCGGTTGAACTATTAAAAGATCTGCCACAACAGCAAGCGACCATACATCCGTATAAAGGGTCAGTCATTGATATTTCAATTTAACCTACTTCACTGAAAATTTTAACATTGGAAAGTTGGTGCCCATTTTGATTCGAGCGATAGTAATGGATGATGAGCCATTAGCTCTTATAAACATGGAGAAAAAGTTAAAGGAATTTAATTCAATAGAGGTCGTTAAATCTTTTACGACTGTAAAAGGTTTGCTTTCAGAGGGGCCAAGCTTAGATTTCCAAGTAGCCTTTTTAGATGTTGAAATGCCTGGCATGAACGGCTTAGAGATTGCACAACTTTTAAAAGAATGGAACAAAAACATTTATATCGTATTTGTCACTGCTTATCGGGACTATGCTGTACAAGCATTTGAAATTCACTCCACTGACTATTTATTAAAGCCTATTTCAAAAGCTCGTCTAGAGACAACTATTAACAGAATCCAAGAACTCCTTCAACTAGAAAACAAACCGAATTCTATAGAAATACGAAATAAACCCGCACTTACAATACAATGCTTTGGCGGATTCGTTGTTTTACATAATGACAAAGCAGTCCATTGGAGAACGCTTAAAACAAAAGAATTATTTGCCTTTCTTCTTTCCAATCTTAATAACCATGTGCCTCGTGATACAATCATCGAAGCTTTATGGGCAGATACAGAATGTAAAAAAGCAAGAGTGCAGTTACATACAACAGTTTCCTATCTACGCACTACGCTTTCAACATTGGGCTATTCAGAAGTCATACAGTATGCAAATGGCGGCTATATTTTGCAATTAGGGGAATTTCAATGTGATGTTCATGACTTAGAGCATATTTTAAATGGTAAAACGGAGACTGGAAAGATAGATGTAGAAAGAGCTGAGTCGTTCATACAAAACTACCAAGGTGAATTTATGACCTCATTAGATTATCCCTGGATTACTAGTAGAGCAAATTTTATGAACAACAAATTTACTCTTTTACTTTATGATTTAATAGAGCACTATACAGCAATTCATGATGTAAAAAAACGAGAGCATATATTACTTTTAACAGTAGAACATAACCCATATTCTGACAAAACCATCCAACAGCTAATGAGGCACTATATAGAAGTTGATAATCGAGCAGGTGCAGTAAAGGTTTACAATACCTTTAAAAGTACCTTGATAGCGGATCTTGGTATTTTACCAGAGCAAGAAACAACCGAGCTGTTGAATAATTTTAATCTATAAAAGGCATCGAGAAGATAACTCTCAATGCCTCAGCTTATTGCAAAAGAATAAATATAAACTAAGGTGTATCACTATAACAAAGGTTGATTTCCACTCCGAGTTGGCGCTTTCCGCGGGCTTGGCTTCAATCTCCTCGTCACTACGTTCCTGCGGGGCTTTCAGCGCAAGCTCATCCCGCAGGAGTCGCCACTCTCCGTGAAAAATCAACTGTTCTTCATCATTAATATGGGTAGACACAATCTGACCAAAAGAATATAGCTATGATTAACATACTAATAAGATTCAGCCTAATTGATAATAGTTTTATTGAAATTTATGCCATGTATATAAGTTGATCTTCGTTACGGCTGGGCGACTCCTTGGGGATTAGCAATAGAGGAACGAAGGCTAAAACCATCACATCCTGTGATAACGCCTTCGTGACCAACCTCGGTGCTGCTGTTGCTGCGCGAAAGCGAAGCGGCAGCGACAAAGCGCCCAGTCGGAACGGAAATCAATCTCACGTTATGATGATGAGATATTAATTGTAAAAGCAAAAATTTATTTTTTTGAATTTGGCTGATATTTTATTTAATGATTCTTTCAGACAATTCTCCGACGACACAGACGCAATTCCTTCCTGACTGCTTCGCCTTGTATAGAGCCTGGTCTGCAATTTTAATTATCTGATTAGCCGTCTTGATATTTGCTGTAAATGCTGTAATTCCAGCAGACATTGTAACATGCCTTCCATCTACAGTATCTAACATTGCCTGCTTAATGCGTAAATTCTCCGCTAACGCTAAAGCTTCATCTATTGTCGTCCATGGCAATATCACCATAAACTCTTCCCCACCGTATCGAAAGCACAAGCCCTGTTGCTCAATATTCTCTTGCATATGATTGGCGAAAGCTTTTAAAACTTCATCCCCTACAATATGCCCATAAGTATCATTAATACTTTTAAAGTCATCTAAATCTATTAAAACAATTGCATGTGGCACTTTATTGATGATTAACTCATTTAAAATTTGATCCATCCTTCTACGGTTAGGAATTCCTGTTAAGGAGTCTACATTCAGCTGATTCGTTAAATCAACTATTTTGCTTTCTGAGCTAATCGCCATGTTTTGCACTACTTTTTTTAACGAATGTGCTTCGTAAAACCAGTCATTAATTTCTTCAAACTTCTGTATTTCTTCTCTCTCCACGCTAGTAGAAAGCTCTTTTAAAGGTCGTGCAATTTTAGAAGCAAGCCATACAGCTAATACAAATACTATGACTAATCCTACTAATGAAGGTACGATTATACTTTTTATCAACGCGGTAAGTGAAACTACTCTTTCATCAAGTAACTTGTCAATCACTCGCGCCACATCAGGCTCGATCGATTTATCTTGATTTGGTTCTCTTAGTTTTTCTTGTACGAAGCTCTCGGTGATGACGGACATTTCCTTCACATAATTTTCCTGCATAACAATTTTATTTTGCATAAGAATGTCATTAAAATTTCGATAGCTACCCCAAATACTAATACTAGAAGTCGCAAGTACAACAATTACCGTCATACTAACAATAACAAACGATAACTTCAACTTGAATTTACCCACAATAGATCATTTCTCCCAATGAGATTTAATTCCATCATCATACGTCACACCTCTTAAAGAAAACTTAAAACTAGAAAATATAGATTTATTATTAATTGATATAAGGATTTTTTCGTTTTTTTACTATGTGCGCACATTTTCAGCTGGTTGTAGCAGAGTGCTACTCTACTCCCGCGGGAAAGCGAGGCAGACGAGCCCCTACACGGAGCGAACGTTTTCTGTGCGAAAGCGCAGTGCAACGTAGCGACAGCAACATTGTTTTTTCTGTGCGAAAGCGCAGTGCAACGTAGCGACAGCAACAACAAAGCGTAGGAAGGCGAGTAGCCCGGAGCGGAATTCAACTTTTTCTGATCAGTCTGAAAGCTTTTCTTTTTTTAAATTTCTTATTTCCATTTTCTAAATTTCATGGCATGGTAAATATAGGCCTTTTAATACAAGAAGAAAATTTTGGAGGTTCTTATGTCTCTGTTAAAAAAAGCGACTATACGACATTCGCTTTTCATTATTTTAATTTTTATAGTTCTTACTACACTTCGTTTACTATGGCTTGCCTATTTTCTCCCTTCCAGTGAACAATCGATTGCCCAGGAAGGTGTATTTGATTTACGGGAACATCAGCTATCCGATAAAGAAGTTCTTAACTTAGATGGGGAATGGCTCTACTATCCCGGATTATTAATAGATCCGATAAACACTGATCACAACAAGTCTCTCCAATCATTTGAACAAGCTACCCGGGTGATTCCCATGCAAGATCATGAGGCAACTGCAGAACGATACGGTACATATCGTTTAAAAATCTTACTCAATGACAATGCTCCCAAAGATAATCGTTATGCCGTTGAGATCCCTTCAGTATCAACCGCTTCAGCATTATATATTAACGGGAAGCTGGTTGAACAGTCAGGAACTGTAGCTACTGATCCACATAGTCATAAAGGTCAAACCGCACCTTATACGTTTTACTTTACAAATGAGCAGCCTGAAATTGACTTACTTTTACATGTATCTAATTTCGATACATCGGCAGGCCCTATCATTGATAAAAGAATTTTATTTGGTTCTGCTGCAGCTATGGCAAATCACCAATTGATTAACAATTTATCCCTTGCCACAATCTCAATAACGCTACTATTATTCGCACTTTTTAGCAGCCTTGTGTTTTTGTTTATTTATCTAAAACCAATTGTTTTACTGTTTACGATAGGCTTTCTTTTACCTTTAGCAGATGAATTAATTTCATATGATCAATCCATGCTCAACTGGTTACATCTCGATTATGTATGGACATTTAAGCTATCTACTATCATTTATCTCGGGGCTTCTTTTTTCTTTGTTCAATTTATGCGTGTTTTACTAGTTAAATATCATCATGCTAAATGCTTTCAGTGGCTCTTTGCTTTCTACGCCCTTTCAGCATTTTTCACTGTCATCTTACCGATAAATTGGTTATACACAATAATTTCCCTTTACTTTATACTTTATGTCATTCCATTTTTATCTGTAGTAGTACTCGCTTTAAGAGAGTATCTTGAAAATCAAAAACAGAGTACTGCTTTTATAGCACTGACGGCTCTCGGAACAATGAACGGCATCATATGGGGGTATATCAAATTTATCTGCGCTTTTGATATACCAATGTATCCTTTCGATTATTTATTTATCATTCTCGGTTTTTCAGGTTATTGGTTTAAACGTTTTTTTGAAAATAAAGAGCAGATTAATCAATTGATTGCTAAATTACAAAAAGATGATGCTTTGAAAGATGAATTTTTATCCAGTAGCTCACAAAAGCTATGGGATCCTATGAATAAAATGGTTACGTTAGGACAGTCCATTTATGATAATCCAAACAATAAGCTTATGGCTGATGATAAACAAAACCTAAAGCATCTCATTGATATCGGGAGAAGTATGTCCTTTACATTAAATGACATACTAGATTTCACTCGTTTAAAGGAAGGTAATTTGCATCTCCATAAAAAGAACGTTAGCGTCCAAAGTATAGTTTATGGCGTTTTTGATATGTTACGCTTTATAACAAGTGAAAAACAAATTCAAATGAATTCAACGATTCCTAGGTCATTCCCTAATGTAGTGGCCGATGAAAATCGATTGATTCAAATTCTTTTTAATCTCCTACACAATGCCATTAAATATACGAGTGCAGGATCTATAAAAATCAGTGCCCATATAGAAAATAATATGGCGGTTATCCATATTCATGATACTGGGTCAGGAATGGATGATGATATCCAAAGTCGTCTATTTTCCCCTTACGAACAGAGAAATGACAATAATGATGGAATCGGTCTCGGGTTATTAATTTCAAAGAAGCTCATCGAATTACATGGTGGAACTTTGCAAATCCATTCTATCCCTAACAAAGGATCGGATGTCTTTTTCACCTTATCGCTAGCAGAGGAAAACGTTAATGAGGAGCAAGCCTATATAGAGGAAGAGGACATGCATCTTCCTATTGAAGAAGATAATTCATCACCGACAATGGAAAAACAATTTAAAATTTTAATGGTCGATGACGATCCTGTTAACTTAACAATTATGCGTAGCTTATTTGCAACTACAGAATATGCTGTTACTACGGTTACTAGCAGCGAAAAGGCATTAGAATTGCTACCGCAAGATGATTGGGATCTAGTCATTATTGATGCGATGCTCCCTTATATATCTGGCTATGCATTAATTGAAATCATTCGAGAACACTACTCATTGCTTGAATTACCTGTCTTAATACTAACGGCTCGTAATTGTTCCGAGGATGTTTATACTGGTTTCGCCCATGGTGCAAATGATTATGTGACGAAGCCTATTAATTCTTTAGAGTTAAAGGTAAGGAGTAGAGCCTTAATCGATTTAAAATATAGCATCAATCAACGACTACATTTGGAAACAGCTTGGCTTCAGGCCCAAATACAACCTCATTTTTTATTTAATACATTAAATTCAATTGCATCACTTAGTACGATCGATACAGATCGAATGATTGACTTAATGCATCATTTTGGTGAGTATCTACATGCAAGCTTCGATGTGCGAAATTTACAGCGAGTAGTACCACTTAAGGATGAGTTAGAGCTAGTACGGTCATATCTCTATATTAATCAGCAGCGTTTTGGAGACTTACTAAACATCGAATGGGATATTGATGACACTATCAATATTGAAATTCCCCCTATCTCCTTACAAACTTTAGTGGAAAATGCAATTTGTCATGGTGTATTAAAACAGGAAGAAGGCGGTACAGTTTGTATCCGTATAAAAGATTTTCCGGATCATGTTGCAGTAAGTGTTATAGATGATGGCGTTGGGATCGATTCAAGTATATTAGATGAACTACAATCCGGTAGCCATTCGCCAAACTCTGGCGTAGGTCTACGTAATACGGATTTACGTCTTAAAAGGATTTACGGACAGAGGTTACAAATTAACAGCACTCTAAATGAAGGAACAACTATCACCTTCCACATTCCAAAAAAATAAATGAAAGAGGTCACCACATTCCCAATTGGGTTTGTGGTGGCTCTTTTTTATACTTTCAAGTTACAATTACTATATTCAATGCAGAATATTAATGGATTTTTTAAAATCAGGGTACATTAAAAACATATAAAGTAAGAAGAAGGCTACTCAGCATAACGTGGGGTTGATTTCCGTTCCGACTGGGCGCTTTCCTGGGGGCGTCCGATGAGCCGCTTCGCTTCGCTGCAGGATCTCGGGCCAACAGGATGTTGGTCACGGAGGCGTTATCACAGGATGTGATGCTTTTAGCCTCCGTTCCTCTATTGCTGATCCCCAAGGAGTCGCCCAGTCTCCACTCCAATCAACTAATATACGTCGTCATATATAATAAAGCATCCATTTTTCGATAATATTCAATAAAGAAAGGTCGATACTATGTACAAAATTTACATAATAGAGGACGATATCAATATTTCAAATATTATTGAGGAGCATTTATCAAAATATCAATTTGAATGCTATACCGTCCAACAATTTAATCATATAGCAGAAGAATTTCAAGCTATTCATCCCCATCTCGTTGTTATGGACATTAACCTACCAACCTACGATGGGTACTTTTGGTCGCGCAAAATCCGTCAGCTATCCAACTGCCCTATTATCATTGTATCTGCTCGTGTGAACGATATCGATCAAGTATACGGTATTGAAAATGGTGCCGATGATTTTATCACGAAGCCCTTCTCACTAGATGTGCTTATGGCAAAGGTGAATGGTCTTATTCGTCGTACATACGGAGAGTATGCTTCCTCCGAATCTAATTCAATATCCATTGCTAATACAACATTAAATTCTAATACAGTTCGTCTTTACACCGAGAAACACGAGAGCCTGTTAACGTTAAAAGAGATGCAGCTTAGCACATTACTATTTGAAGCTTATCCTAATGTTGTTCCACGTCAAAAATTGTTAAGTGCCATTTGGGATGATGAATCCTTCGTCGAAGAAAATACTTTATCTGTTAATATTGGCCGATTACGCAAAAAATTCGAGGCGATCCAATCTAGACTCGAAATTAAAACAATCCGTGGACTTGGTTATCAATTAGTGGAGGCTGAAGAATGAAGCTTTTCTTTCGGGATCATCTAAGTGTAATCATTCTTTATTGTGTAAGCTTTTTATTATTACCCTGGATCATTCATTCATTGGACGATTTATCTGCACACTATCTTTATTTTATCTTTCTCGTTTGCTTCCTATTTACTGTTTGGTTGATTGGACGTTATTATCGCAGAAGAAAGCTCTATGCTCATTTACAGAAAAACACATTAACAACCGATGACCTCCATCTGTTTGAACCACAGGCCATGATTGAGCAAGCCTATAGCCAAAAACTACGACAAATGCAATATCTATACTTAACACAGCAGCAACATTTAGAGGAGCAAGGAAAGGAAAAGCAGCTTGTGATTTCACATTTTGCTCATCAAATGAAAACGCCATTGTCAGTTATTCAACTGATTGTCCAATCTAATACAAATAGCCAATCAGAGCACTTGCAAACAATTGATCATGAATGCGAAAAGCTGACGTTTACCCTCAATCAGCTACTAACTTATGAACGGACATCCAATCTAGTGGCTGATTTAAAAATAGAAGCACTCTCATTAAAAGAGCTTACGAAGGAAGTTGTTAACGATTTAAAGGATTATTTCATTGCCAAAGAAGTTTTTCCAAAAGTGATGGTTGTTGAAAATACTATTATTTATTCGGATCGTAAATGGTTAAAAGTCGTGCTTTATCAAATCATCAATAACGCCATTAAATATAGTGAGTCTGAAAGCTCTATTCAAATCATTTATGATGAGGCTACTTTACGCATTAAAAACTGTGGAGAAACGATTCCCGAGAGTGAAATTTTGCGTGTCTTTGATTTATTTTATACAGGGGTGAAAGGAAGAACGAGCGGTGAAGCAACAGGTATAGGCTTGTATTTAGTGAAAAAGATTTTGACTGTTTTAGAGCACCCTTTTACTTTACAATCCTCTGAGTGCATCACTACCTTTTCTATAGACTTTTCAAATAGCGCGAAAAAATCATAATTGTAAGCCCCTAATATGACAAAGCTGTCATATTGACGTCATATAGCCAAATAGGTAAAATGCCTCTCCTTCTTTATACTTAAGCTATTCAATCGAAGTAAGGGAGTTGTTCAAAGATGGGAAGCTCAATCCTACAAGTAACCAATCTGCAAAAAGAATATATCGGCGAGATCACATATAAGGCATTGAAAGGTATAGATTTTCAGCTTGGTGAGAACGAATTCGTAGCCGTTATGGGGCCTTCAGGAAGTGGGAAAACTACATTTTTAAATAGCGTGTCAACAATCGATCGCCCTACAACTGGCGAAATTCTTATAAATAATAGAAATCCTTATTCTTTAGATGATGAAGAACTTGCAAAGTTCCGTCGTTCAGAATTAGGCTTTGTCTTTCAAGATTTTAATCTTGTCCACACATTAACGGTGAAAGAGAATATTTTATTACCGTTAACTTTAGATAGCTTACCTGCCGATAAAATGCAGCAACGACTTAAACATGTATCTCAATTTCTCGGAATTGAAGAACTTCTGCCAAAGCGAATTTACGAAATTTCCGGTGGGCAAAAACAACGTGTAGCTATTGCTCGCGCGGTTATTCATGAACCAAGTTTATTATTGGCAGATGAGCCTACAGGAAATCTCGATTCAAAGGCAGTAAATGATGTCATGCACTTATTTAGTTCTATTCATACTGAACTGAAAACTTCCATTTTAATGGTTACACATGATCCTTATGTAGCAAGCTTCGCCAATCGTATTATATTCATTAAGGATGGTATATTATATAACGAAATTCATCGTGGCCATAATCGCAAACAATTTTACCAGGGAATCATGGACACACTTGCTTTTTTAGGTGGTGGACAGCATGAGCTTTAATCATATCGTTGTTCAAAACATTTTACGTGATAAATGGACCTATATTTCGTATTTCCTTAGCAGTATGTTCTCTATCATTATTTTCTTTTTATTTACAGTCATTGTGTTTCATCCGAGTCTTGCAAGTTTAGATCCCGACTCAACACTTGGCCTTGCATTAATGTTAGCGAGTTTGCTCGTTTATTTGTTTTCTTTTATCTATATCGCCTATTCCATCATGGCCTTTTTAAAGAAAAAAACAAAAACACTAGGTATTTTTATGATTACTGGTGCGTCAATGAAACAAATTCGTACGTTAGTCTTTCGTGAAAATATTCTAATCGGTGTCATGGCGATTATTACAGCTATTATTCTCGGGCTTGTCATTGCACCTCTCTTCTTAATGGGTGCCAAGGTTGTTTTAAAGGCAGAAACTTTCAGTATGTATTTACCTATTAAAGCAATTGGTTTAACGATTGGTTTATTCCTTGTATTATTCGTTGTGATTTCAAAAATAATGACAAGACTTATTAATAAAGAAGCGTCCATTCAACTATTAAAAAGTGATGCTGCTATTGAAAAATCGATAAAACCACATTATCCTTTATTATTCATTAGTATTATTATTTCTGCTGCTCTAGCTTATTTATTAAAAATCAATCCTGACATTGTAGAGAGCCTCGGAGTTCTTTACTATACAGTGTTTTTCGTTAGTATTCTTTCTACAATTTATTTAGTCATCTCACAGGGAATGCGCTTCCTGCTAAAAACTTTTGAGAGATCGTCAGCCTATATGCAAAAAACAAATATGCTACTGGCCTCCAATCTCAATGCGAAAATGAAATCGCACGCAAATATGCTATTTTTAATCACACTCTTATTAAGCGGTGTCTTTTTAAGTACAAGCATTTTATTTAGCTCTTACTATAATGTTAAAAAGGATAGTGAAGAAAACTATCCTTACAGTTTTCAATACATTGCAGATCCTAAAGCTGACGCAAGCAAGGTAGCTGCGGATATTGCATATCTTGAAAAACAATTGTCCACAGTGGATTCAGAAAAATATTTCATTGAATTTAAATCAAATATAGATAAACGACTCGGTTATATGTCAGTTTCCAATTATAATCTGTTGAAAAATCAAAAGGTTAGCTTAAATAACGATGAATTTATAGCTGTTGCTGGCAATCGTAAACTATTGCCAATAACGAAAACAGTTGAAGATCATTATCTCAAGAACCTTAAACTTACTTCTGTTGATGAGCGAAACTTATTATCCACTGGCTTCCAGCAAACATATTTTATTGTGCCAGATCATCTTTATAACAGTATAGATTCCCCTGTTTATAAAACTTATTTATTTGAACTAGACAATTGGACAACACATACAGAACTTGCGAAAGAAGTTAGTGGGAATATGCCGTCTATATATGGGGAGCGTTATGTAGCTTCAAAAATCGAATTGTATGACGTAGAGATGTTCACAAAAAGTGTTATGTTTTTTATCGGCTCTATGTTGAGTCTGATTTTCTTAAGTGCGGCTATGAGTATACTCTACTTTTATTTACAAACGACACTTCTTCAGGAAAAAGAAAAGTATGTAGGCATACGAAAACTTGGTCTATCTAAAAAAGAGTTATTCACAGTTGTTTCTAAGGAGCTGGCCATCCTTATATTTGTACCATTCGCGATAGCCATTACGATGTTATTCGCTACCCTATTTGCCATGCGAGCAATGGTTTCAACAGCATTTTTACAAGTCTCTATGGTGAGCTCTTTATGCTTCTTTGTCCTGTTCTTCGGTAGTTATATATTTATTCGCAAAAGCTATTTCAAACGCTTGCTTAGCAATTGATGAAAAACAAAATTAAAGGTGATCTTTGAGAATGTTGTGGCACATTGAATGAAGGTGATTTCCGTTCCAGGCTACTCGCTTTCCTGTGGGCGAGCGTCGAGCCGCTTCCTCCGCTGCGCTCCGTGCAGGGTCTCGCCTGTCTCGCTTTCCCACGGGAGTCGAGTAGCCTTCCACTCCAATCAGCAATAGCGTAGAACTTTTATAAATTTTATTCATTTCAAAAGTGAACACTATTGCTACTTACCTTAATCTATAGTAAAGACTTATAACAGTGACGCATTTGTACCGTCATTGCTAATGTTTCGTTTCGCACAAGAGTGCTGTAGTTTCGTTTTATATTAGAGTGTCGCGCCAAAAGATACTCGCTATGTGAAGTGGTTGATTGGAGTGGAGACTGAGCGACTCCTTCGTGACCAACATCGTGTTGGCCCGCGACCCTGGAGCGAGCAACGCGAGTGAAGCGGCTCATCGGACGCCCCCAGGAAGCTTTGCTCTGTGCGAAAGCGAAGCGACAGCAACAAATGTTTTCTGTAGCGAAAGCAAAGCGGCAGCTACAAAGCGCTCAGTCGGAACGGAAATCACCCCCTCGATTTGCCGAAGAGTCATACCTTTATTTAATATGGCACCTTACCTTATTTCATCGACATAATAGTTTATTAAAAATATCAAAAAATCGCACTCCTCTCAGAGTGCGATTTTTATTCTTTACCAAAGTACAGGCTTTGCTACCATTAGCCATAACATAATTAGCAATAACAAAATGTACATCCATGCTTTGCGATGTAACAATGAAGCAAATTTTTGCTGGTCATAAGCAGGTGTATCAAATGTCTGTAAAGTCGGTTTGAACGCCCTTGCTAAAAAAACAATGGAGGCCAACATCACGAGAAATGTAAGAACAATCCACGAAGTACTCCATTGATAGCCGGCATGCCACATTAATAAAATACCGGATGCAACAAGAACATGCCCCGAATGCTTGACGATCGTAATTGCTCCTTTAAATGCCTCAATATATGGTGACATTTCTCCATGAGATGCTGTACGCATTTTCTTAACAATTGTTAAAACAACGAACAAAGGCCCAATCGAAAGAACAGCACTTAAAATATGTATGTAAAGAAGAAGTGTATAAATTGAAATCATGGTGCGTACTCCCCTTTTCACGGAATCAGAAAGGATTTCTTTGCGCTAGCACAAAGCCGATTCCGGACGCAATTATGCCGAGGCATAATTGATTCAGTCCCCCCTCATTATAGCATTCAACCTAAGCGCGCTTTATCGCCAATTGTGAATCCTTTGTAAACGGCAAATTGAATCCTTGTTAAATTGTTTGAAATTTGTACAAAGAGGGTATGGATTATAGTAACATGCACATATAGAACAAAAAGGAGTGATTTTTATAGGTATTCATCAATTTTTTACAAGTCTTAATGATTTAGAGCGTATTATTCGATGCCCTGGACGCTTCAAATTTGAAGAGCATAATGTGGCTGCTCATTCATGGAAGGTATCACAGTATGCGATGTTTTTTGCCACACTTGAGGAAATGAATGGAGCTACGATAAATTGGAAATCATTATATGAAAAAACCATCAATCACGATTTTGCTGAAGTGTTTATCGGCGATATTAAAACTCCAGTAAAGCATGCGAGCCCAGAGCTAAAAAAAATGCTTGCACATGTGGAAGAAAAAATGATGGAGAAATTTATTATTGATGAGATTCCACAAGAGTTTCAGGCTGTCTTCTTTGATCGCATGAAAGAAGGTAAGGATAAAACTACAGAAGGTCGCCTACTTGAGTTTGCTGATAAGCTTGACCAATTTTATGAGGCCTTTGCTGAATTAAAACGCGGAAACACAGATAAAGAATTTGTGCATATGTATCAATCAGCCCTTTCTAAGATTTTAACCATTCCTCTTGAAGCGTCGGTTCACTATTTCCGTACTGAAATTCTGAAGGATGCTGTGAAGGAAAAAACACATATTGATATTCAAGCTTTGACAAATGAAGTATTAACATCAAATTAATAGGTGCATGTACAAGTTTTCCGAACGAATGAACTCGCGGAAGGCTTTTTTTATTTTCTCCAAAAAGTCGTATAATGGAAGGAGATCGATTGGAGGGAAGCTTTTGTCACAGGAATGTTCAATTGTAGAGGATTTGTTACCTTTGTATAAAAAACAAGCGCTCCAAGCAACTACTATAGAATTTATCGAACAACATTTAGCTACTTGTGAGCATTGTCGACAGCTCGCTACTTCAAAGCAATCACTCGGCTATCATTTATTAATGAAAAGAACGATAACATTTTTCCATCTTGTTTTTATCGTACTATCCTTTATGTTTGCCATTAACTCATCCTTACTTGGTAATCAAACAAGCTTCGCTATATCTTACGCGATTTTTGGCTGCCTAACTTATTTCTTTTACAAAAATATTTGGATTGTTTTTGCCATTAGCTCTGTACCTGTTTTCGTATGGTCCATTATTGACAATATCAATAACCCACTTTATGTCACCTACTACTCATTCGCAGAAATCGGTACACTGTTGATTGGAGCTAGCTACATAGCACTTTTACATACTATTTTTGCCCTATTCGGTGCGGGTTTTGCTATTTTGTTTCGTAGGTTTACAAAATAATGTTATATCTTGCAGAAAGAAGTTGTCCCAAGTATCTGAGACAACTTCCTTTATCACCAATTAACCCCATTCAAAAGTTCAACATCCCCTAGCATTTCATTAGAAATACCTTCTAGATCTTGAAGCATCCATAAACTTTTTGTCGGTCCTGTTACAACAGCACCATAAGCTTGAAATCCATTCTTTTTAATATAATCATAGCGTTCTTGCAAATGGTGTAAACCGAGAAATTCCTCATAATAGCTTTTCTTTTCATTTTTCAATAATTTTTCCATATTCCTTACCATCCAACGCTGGCTATTTTTAACATTACTTGTTAAGTCCTGTGCTTCAGATATATGTGAGTAATCATCAGTAACTGTTAAGCCTCCTGATAACCCGATTCTATCATAAATTGTAATTGAACCACTGGAGCGGCCAGAAGCAGTTGGTTCAAAGGTTTTAAACTCACCTGTATATAATGGCATCCAAACGATACGGACATTGTACGGAGCAAGCATTTTTACCAATTCTATAGGTTCTTTAAATGTTGAAGTCGAAAATGCCATTTCTGCTACAGTTCCCTCAGGTAATTTTTCTAACGTCTTCCATATATTATTATTAAGATGAGCTGCGGTTGCTTTTCCCGTTACAGGATCTTCGGGTAAATTAAAATTAAATTGTTGTGATGTATTTGTCGACGTTAAGTCCATACTCATAGATGAATTAGAATTCAATATAGATTTTTCAACATGCATTTCGCCGACTACTACTTTTTCCTTTCCTACCTGTTTCTCAAGAGGATAGTTCATTTTTTGTGTTAGAAATGGTGTTATTTCTGCTGGCAATCCCATAGAATATTGACCTTTAATATTCGGTTGTTGCCATTCAAGTACTATTAAAGAATTATAAGCATGTTTAAGATCCGGACGCGTTTTATCAAAAGCGATGGACACTCCTGCTAAATAGAGAGCATAAATAACGAAGCATATTAGCAATATACGTAGTACTCGAAATGTTAACGTAAAACGGTATTTTCTTAAAATCTTTTTTTCATTCTTCTGCGACCATTCAGTCATGTTGAAAACCTCCATTCTTTTTTACTATTTCTTCTAACCTTTTGCGAGCACGATGCAAAAGTATTTTCACCTGCCCCTCTGAAAGCTCTAGTGCCTCCTGCAATTCTAAGTAGGTGAATTGTTCATATTCACGTAAATATAAAATCGTTCGGTAATTTTCTGGCAAAAATTTCAGCAACGCCTGTACATCTTCTGATACTTCTTGCGTTAAAAGATCCTCTTCTGGTAACCCATATGGACTTAGCATTTCATCTTTCCAAAATAAGTGTGCGAACGGAATTGTCCTTCGTCTCTTTTGTTTACGCCATTCATCTAGGTACGTGTTCCGTGCTACTTTGAATAACCATGCTCTAACATCCTCTTCTTTATAAAACGATAACGATACCGTGGCTCGTACAAATGTTTCTTGAACTAAATCTTCCGCTATATGTACTGATCCAGACATCTTCAGCAGAAAATAATATAACGATTTCGCGTATTTTTCATAAAGTTGCTCTAGCTCGTTTTTCCGCTGTCTGTCCATGTCATCTCCCTCATTTCGTTTTTTCACAAGTAAAACGTATGTCTTTGCTAAATGTTACAGTAATTGCTAATTTTTTTATTAAAATCAATTTCGCCTTGGCGTAATTGCATCCAGAGGCTCTATTTTTATTCAGTAGGTGTTTAGACACCTACTGAATAAAAATAAAAAAGAGTCGATTTTGAATAGCCTTCCAATCTGGAACGCTTCATTTCACGACTCTTTTTACAGTAATTATGCTTTTTTTACGAACTCTGACTTTAATTTCATTGCACCAAAGCCATCGATTTTACAATCAATATTGTGATCGCCTTCAACGAGACGAATGCTTTTCACCTTTGTCCCAATTTTTAATGTTGAAGAACTACCTTTAACCTTTAAATCCTTAATAACTGTAACAGAATCGCCGTCCGCAAGTAGATTGCCATTAGCATCCTTTACGATTAGCGTATCTGCCTCTTGCTCCGTTCCATCAGTACTCCACTCATGCGCACATTCTGGACACACGAAGTTCGTTCCATCCTCATATGTGTATTCAGAATTACATTTTGGACAATTTGGATAAGCTGCCATTTCTGCTTCCTCCTTTTACTTATTTTCTAGATCAATTTCGCCTTGGCGTAATTGCGTCTGGATTTTGAATTGTGCTCGCACAATTCATTCCTTTGAAAATCCGTGACATCCGCCGGAGGCTTTAGGCCAACATGATGTTGGTCACTCAGTCGTTGCCACAGGACGTGGCGTTCTTAGACTGAGTTCCACTATTTCAGTAGGGATTTGAATACCCACTGAAAAGGAATCCAACCATATTCATCTCACCACCTGTTGAGGTGTGGCGCCTTCTACTGAATGAAGGTAAACCCTATATATGCTCCTTTATCTTACATACTCCGCCCTACTAAGTAAAGTTTGTTCGTATTTTTCGTTCGCATTTGTGAATAAAGTATGAATCGGTTTCATGTTTTTGGAGATATTTCATTTTGGAAATGTATGAATTGGGTCACTTGCCCATTGACTTTTTTGTACAAACCATCTTACTTGCAAGTTTGTTTAACATGCCTTATTATATCCTTAAAGGCTGCATTGTTCGTACAATATTAAGTTTTAACCTTTAAGCTGTAAAAGGGAGTTTTATTATTGGAGTTGGAATGACGGGCCTCACACCATGGTGCATGAGGATAAGCAGGAAAGCTTCTGCGAACACCCACTTTGAGGAGTGGTGGTTTAAAACTTTCTATAATAACTACGGCATACGCGGCTTTTTAATTTAATCATACAGCCACAAGGCTTTGAAGCATTTCTCTCATAGTGAAAACTATGGGAGATTTTTTGTTTGGGCAATAACTTTGGGAGAAAGTTGGGAGAAGTAAGTTTTCTAACGTTTCCATTCTATGGTTTATATCTACTCACGGTACTTATATTTATTTGCAATATTTATAAAAGAAAAAGCATATCCATTATGAATACGCAGTTACTTGTTACATATTTTTTAATCTCATCATTAAGTAATCCTTGCATTGCAATTATACGAAGCTCACCTAATATTATTTGCCTCTTTTGCCTCTCAATGCAGCTTCTTCTTCAGGAGAAATTTCACTAGTAAACTCTTCCATATATTTAATTGCTGCTTTAGCTAACGCTTCTCCCGATAACACTTCACCGATTGGTTCACGAGTAGCAAAATATTGGTCAATATCGACTGGTTTATGATTGTTATCGGCAAATTTACCGTACCTAATAAACAGCAATGAATAACACTCTGGTTAACTATAGTTGGAACTTATTTCAAGTAGAGAAAAACGTAAAAGAATGATAGACTTTTGAATGGAAATGTAGTTAATTATTACTACATAAAGAAAGGTGATTGATAAAAATGCAACAACAAACTTCAGAAAAAAACTATATAGCAATGATTTTACTATGTTTCTTTTTAGGTAGTCTAGGAATACATCGCTTCTACGCAGGTAAAATAGGTACTGGTATTTTAATGATTATAACTTTGGGTGGACTAGGTATCTGGACATTGATCGATTTTATTATGATTATTATCGGCAAATTCAAAGATAAAGAAGGAATGGAAATAAAACCTTCTTAACAATAATAAATAAGGCGTTGGTTAACTGCGGTTAGCTGGCGCTTTTTTTAATGGAGAAATGTTGTTTAATAAATCTTAGATGTCAGGGAGGTTTGATATACTCCCTATATGTCTCCTGTGGCCGCTTTTAACTCTTTCCCTGATAAATGCTACCACTTGCCTTTTAATACGGGGAATATACACATCTAAATCAATTTCTTTTCACTCATCTGACATTTTAATCATACAGCCACAAGGCTTTTGAATGAACCACTCTCCATTATTGGAGGGTGATTTTTTTTAATCAAAATGAGCTAATATTTGTTGTCTGTTTTTTTGTTCATATTTAATTCGTCTTTTATTTTTGTAAATTATATGGAAATCAGTCTTAAGGCTGAGAGGTAGCACCACCTAAAGTTCCTTTCCAGTAAAAAGGAAAGGTGTTACAATTAAAAAACATTTATCGGAGCATTAAGATTCATCGCCAAAAGTAGGGATGACGTTTATTAAGAAGCCTAAATTTATGGTAGTAAAACAAATACAATTATGAATAGAAAGGAGATATTTATTTTGAGTATGAAAATATGGTGGGCTATAAATATTGTATGGCTATTCATTTTTGCTGCTGTGGCCATATTCATTGGAATAAGAGAAGTTGATTATACAGGGGTAGTTCAAACTCCTGAAGTTAGAATGGTCTCATTCATTGTTTTGGGTATTGTATTTTTGATTGTTGCACTATTTCAACTAATACTACTCATTTTTATTCATTTTGTTAGAAAAGGTACAACCTCTCCAACAAAAAGACTATCATAACAACGGTGGTCTTTGTAATTTTCTAAGTCACTTAAATGAAGTGCAAATAACCACACACTTTAATCATAAAAAAACTGCACTCCAATAGATGTGTCTATCAATTGGAGTGCAGTCAACTGCTTCTTTTTTTATAAATTAAATAACGAAACCAACAATTGTGGCCGTTAAGATACTAACGAGCGTAGCTCCATACAACAACTTTAAACCAAAGCGAGCAACTATATTCCCTTGTCTTTCATTCAAACCTTTTACCGCTCCAGCAATAATACCGATAGATGCAAAGTTCGCAAAGGATACAAGGAAGACAGAAATAATCGCCACTGTGTGCGCACTCATAGACTTAGCCGCTTCTCCTAGGCTTATCATTGCAACAAATTCATTCGTTACTAATTTAGTTGCCATAATTCCTCCGGCAGTAATAGCATCTGCCCATGGTATACCCATTAGGAAAGCTATTGGTGCAAAGATATAACCTAAAATATCTTGGAAGGATACACCAAGAATCATATCAAATAGTGAATTGATTAAATCCATTAATGCTACGAAACCGATCAGCATAGCCCCAACAATGATGGCTACTTTAAAGCCATCCATGATATATTCTCCAAGCATTTGGAAGAAAGATTGCTTATGCTCATCTTCAATTTTTAAAATATCTTCGCTATCTTCTACTGTATACGGATTAATGATTGAAACAATAATAAATCCGCCAAACAAGTTCAACACAATCGCCGTTACAACATATTTGGGTTCAATCATCGTCATATATGCGCCAACAACTGACATAGAAACGGTCGACATTGCAGATGCGCATAATGTGTACATTCGCTGTGGACTAATTTTATCTAATTGTTTTTTTACAGTAATGAATACTTCAGATTGACCTACCATTGCAGAAGCAACAGCATTATATGATTCCAATTTCCCCATGCCATTTACTTTACTTAAAAGTAAACCTATCCATTTCATGACGAAAGGAAGAATTTTAAAATGCTGTAAGATCCCTATCAATGCAGATATAAATACAATTGGTAATAACACATTTAGGAAGAAGGAATACTCCCCTTCATTCGCTAAACCACCAAAAACAAAAGTTATGCCCGTACTTGCGTAAGACAATAAATGATCAAATACGTTTGTAAATCCTTTGATTAGAACATAACCAAACTTTGTATTTAGCAGTAATGCTGCAAATAAAAATTGGATGATCAACATAATAATTATGTTTTTATATTTTATTTCTTTTTTGTTTTTACTCATTAACAGAGCTAAACCAAAAACAAGTAGCAATCCACAAAAGGATATTAAGTATCTCATGAGTTCCTCCATAAATAATATTGATAATTTTTGCGCGTTCGATAGCCGTTTCACTCATTATGTTCCATTATTGGAACTGGAATAACAGCTATAGATCTTAAAACTTAAAATATGTAGACGGTCAGACGTCAGACAAATCACTTCACTATACATTGTTTTCACTAGCAATTCAATAGTTAAAAGAAAAAACTCTGCGAAAAGTGTATACGCTTACAAGATTATCGTATAAAAAAAGACCCTCATAAATGATGGTCTCCGTTTACTACAAGTTTTTGTAAACTGTATTCAAATTATACTGATTTAAATGAACTTATATTAGGTGTTTGAACGCCTGTACCTGTCGCTACGCTTTCGGTACAAAAGTCATTTGCTGAAAGAAGTTAAATTTAATGCTTGTCGGGTAGATTCAATAAGTGATACATCACCTTTAAGTTCCCTTAACTTTAATGCTTCTTTAAAGCATTTTTCTGCCTCTGCCATTTCCCCTAATTCTAATAAACACTTTCCTTTATGTTGCATGGCAAAGTCCACATATAACAAATTATTGTGTGTCTTACATTTATCTAAAACATCGTTGAAGATTGTTAATGCTTCCATTGGATTACCGTTATATTTAATTGCCTCTCCTAGACGTATTAATGACACGATTTCTCGATTGCTGTCGTTCTGATTGTAGGCAATTATAATGCATTCTGATAAGATGTTAATGGCTTTTTGTGGTTCTCCATAAATTCTATATAAGTTCCCCAGCGTTCCCATTAAAAAATATTTCTCATCTTTATTCGTTGTATTTGCAAGTAAATTTTCAGCAATGTCTATCATTTCTTTTAACCTCAAAGGATTAGACGTTTTTTCACGAAGATACTCATCGTTATCAAAATATATTATTTCGCTTATTTTCAAAAGACAGTTTTTAAACTTTGAAAAGTTCATTTTTCAATGCCTCCAATAGTTTTTCTGATCTTCATCTACAACCCCACTTAAAACGAAAAAAATAAAGATAAATATTATCCATAAAGAAATTATTCTATTTCAATGCACTGTCATGTCGGGATTGTCCTCTGGAATCCAATTGAAAGTAACTCCATGTTAATCTTGAAAAAGGAATTTATAACCTATCTTCTTTTTGTATAATTCACCTCCATTTTGCGCATATATGGTAGTAACAAGGGAGGTTATTACATTGAAGAAGTTATTTTATTTATTTTTACTAGCCACACTTTTATTATCAGCTTGCGGGAAAAATACTGCTCCAAAGGAAGTTGCTGTCGATAAAAATACTTCCGTTGAAGATATAGTAGGAGCTATCGTTAAAAATAAATTCACTGTAGAAGAAAAGAATGGTATCGTATCAATCTCTATACAAGATACTGATGTGACAAAAGGTATGAAAAATCAAATGCTAAAGGATTCCACAAAAATATTTGCAGAGCTATCTAAGCTACCAAGTGTTAAAACTCCAGCTATTAGTTGGTATGCTCCGTTAACGAAGCCTAACGGTAACAAATCTATGACAGAGCTATTAAATATTTACTTTAGTGAGGAAGACTTTAGAAAGGTTAATTGGGCGAACTATAACCAGCTAGATATTGAATCTACTGCTACTCATTATCATCAAGATGCTTCTTTAGGACAATAGAACATTTCAACAAAAAGATACCCCCTTATGTATGCAGAAGGGGGTATCTTTTTAATTGCTTCAGATAAAGGTTTTTGTAATATATTTCCTTATAAACACCTTTTCTATCCTCCGCTTTTAAAGGCTACATTTAATACCGTATAGGGTATCGGAAATGAAAAATTTGTACCTCCCACTTCGCTTTCGGTACTTAAAACATTTGCTGAAAAGAATTTATATCCCCTCTGTGTTCATTAATACAAGACGCCAGCCATCCGGATCTTCAATCGTGACGCCTTTTTCAGCCCAATATGAATTTTCTGGCTCCACCTCAGGATAGCCCATTTGCAATAAGCGTTCAGCAATACGCTGTATAGTTGAACGCTTTGGAATATATAGTACGAGCAAATTATCCTTTGTTGGTGCTGGGCAAGGAGTTCCGTCAATATGCTCTATAAATTCTAAATGATAGCTTGCATTCGGAAGACCAATCATGATACCAGTGTAGCCTCGATGTCCTGAAAAAGAGCCGATTTTTTTTAACCCTACACCTTCGCAATAAAATTTCTCAATTTCCTTTATTTTATCAGTCGGTCTTGCTACACGTACCTGTGCCACCTGTAATTCATCTGGCCATTGTTGTCTCATAGTTAATTTTCTCCTTTTCTATCATTGTATAGTGGCAAAATAGAGCTAGAGAACAGCCAATAGTCTGAAAAATCACAATCAACTTCATGCTCTTCAGAAATACCCGCGAATTGGAGACAAATACCCGCGCAATCCATGTAAATACCCGCGAAGCGACAATTCTACTTTAAAAAATCACAAATTTTATCTGCAGCTGCAAATGGATTTTCTTTTTCTAAATAATACGCCTCAGCTGGCCAATATCTTCTTTGATACTTATTTAGCCGTGCTTGAAAATCTCCAATATAGGTATCCCTTTGTAATACCCTTTCCTCACGAACTGTTCGAGGGATATCTAGAAATAAACGATAATCATAAAAGTTTCTCCATTCATGCCTTAAAAGGAAAACGCCCTCGATTATAAAAATACTATTCGTTTCTAATTTTATTTTTCTATCGTTCACGGTATCTGATGATTGATTATAAAACGGAAGTTGGAGTTGTAAATTATTATTATGTAATGGTAACAACATATTATTTTTAAGCCATTCAACATCCCATTGTAAATAATAGTATTCATACCATTCAGCGTGGCCAGTATTATAACGTTTACTGCTTTCAACGATATGATTATCTATATGGATTGATTCTACAGCACAAATCGATTGTAGCTCCTCCGCCAGTTTGTTAGCTACAGTGGACTTTCCTGCACCACCTAAACCATCAATCGCGACAATGAATGGTCTCTCTTTAACAGACTTCTTTCTAAATTGCTTTATAATATCGTTCTTTAATTCATGTATATCCATTTATCGATACTCCTAATAAAAAATAACCAGCTCTATCAAAAGAACTGGTTTTTATTTAATTTATGAAGTTAACGTTACACTAAAAGAAGCAGCTGTCTTCTCTTTTACTTCTTCTAACGTGACACCCTCTGCTAATTCTATAAGCTGCATCCCCTCATCTGTAAAATCGAAAACAGCCAAATCTGTAATTAGTCTATGCACAACGCCCTTTCCAGTTAACGGTAGCTCACATTGTTTTTTTATTTTTGACTCACCGTTTTTATTGACATGCTCCATCACGACGACTACTCTTTTCGCCCCGACTACAAGGTCCATGGCGCCTCCCATACCTTTCACCATTTTCCCTGGAATCATCCAGTTCGCAAGGTCACCCGTTTCAGATACTTCCATGCCACCTAAAATAGCCAGATCGATATGACCTCCGCGAATCATGGCAAATGATTCGGCACTATCAAAGAAGGAGGCACCTGGAACTGCAGTGACTGTTTCTTTACCTGCATTAATTAAATCAGGATCGACCGCGTCTTCTGCTGGGTATGGACCAATGCCAAGAAGTCCGTTCTCTGATTGTAAAAGGACGTCATAATCAGATGGGATTGCATTGGCTACTAGCGTTGGGATACCAATACCTAAATTGACGTTCATGCCATTTTGTATTTCTTTTACTGCTCTATTTACTATTCTTTGTCTTGTATCAGCCATCACGAATCCCCCTTTTTCACCGTCAAACGCTCAATACGCTTCTCATAACTACCACCTAGCAAAACGCGCTGCACGAACACACCAGGTGTATGAATATGATCTGGATCTAGCTCTCCAACTTCAACAATTTCCTCTACTTCTGCAATCGTAATTTTCCCTGCCATTGCAGCTAGTGGATTAAAGTTACGTGATGTTTTTCTGAAAACTAAATTTCCTAGCTTGTCCGCCTTCCATGCTTTGACAAGTGCAAAATCTGCGACAATACCTTTTTCTAAAATATATTCCTTGCCATCAAAAACCTTTACTTCTTTCCCTTCAGCGATGGGTGTTCCCACTCCAGTAGCTGTGTAAAAACCCGGAATCCCAGCTCCGCCAGCTCGCATGCGCTCCGCTAACGTACCTTGTGGTGTCAATTCTACTTCAAGCTCCCCACTTAAAAATTGCTGCTCAAAAATTTTATTTTCACCTACATAAGATGCGATCATTTTTTTGATTTGTTTATTTGCTAATAAAAGCCCTAAACCCCAATCATCCACACCGCAGTTATTGCTTACAACTGTTAAGTCCTTTGTTTCTCTTTGGACTAGCGCTGCAATTGATTTTTCAGGGATACCACATAGCCCGAAGCCCCCTACGGCTAACGTATCTCCATCCTTAATATCAGCGATGGCCTCCTCAAATGAATTCCACACTTTCCCCTTCCCCATATCGAAACCCCCTAAAATTTCTCGTTTATTAAGGAAAATTCTACCTCAACACTATTTTATAAGTAAAGGAATTAATTAGAATACTATTTATTCTAAAAGTGCATAAATCAATTGTCAGAACGTATTGTACTGAGTAGCTGCTTTAATGCAAAAGATTGATAAGTATTTTTCTTCGTAATAACGCCTAAACGCCATGGCATGTCAAAGTTAAGCAATGGAATAATTTTGACATTTTTGTTCGTCTGCTTTGCGGCAATTGAGTATGGTAAAAGTGTCACCCCTAAGTTCGAGGATACTAGCTCCACTATTAAATCCCATTGCGAGCTTTTATAGCCGACTACTGGTGTAAATCCTACGCTTTTACATGATTTAATGACATAATCATGTAGTGTGAATTCCTCTGTAAAGATAATGAATGTTTCATTTTTTAAATCCTGTAATCGAATATGTTCTTGCCGAGCTAGTGGATGGGATTCATTAATAAAAACAAAAAATTGGTCTTCTACAAATGATTGGACAGAAAATTTCCTATCATCAGTAGGTATAACGACAATTCCCATATCAACATCGCCATTTTCTACTAATGTTCCGATCATTTTAGCTCCCCGTTCCACAAGCTCTAAATGCACCTTTGGATATTGCTTATGAAACTTCCGAGCAATTTCAGGGAAAAATAGTGTGCCGATTAGCGGCGGAATCCCTAATTTGATCGTACCTGTTTTGATGTTCGATAAATCATCCAATAATATATGTAAATCGTGTACTGAGCGTATTATTTTTTGTCCTTGTTTATAGACAATACTACCTGCATCTGTTAATTCTATATTGCGTGTAGATCGGTTTAACAACTCTACATGAAGGGCATTCTCCAACTTTTTAATGCTTTTACTTAATGAAGGCTGTGACATAAAGCACTCATTAGCTGCCTTTGAAAAACTCCCATGTTCGACAACGGTCATAAAAGCTTTTAAATCTCGCAACTCCATATAGATACCCCCTATTTATTCTAATTTGGTATAAAAAATATTCCAAAACTCCCTATTTAGTAATAAATTCTCCTCATTTTCTACTTATCCTTCTTCTTAAAAATATGTAGACCAAACACAATAGCAATAAGGCTTTGTTATAATTTCAATCATATTTATATTCCGCGATAGTGATCGTAAATTTATTTCTACATTATGTTCTATTTATTGTTCTTAATTCCGATTTCATCTTTATTTATTCATTTTCCTATGTACAATTAGCAATAAAGGATGGCAGAAAATGAAGGGGGATTTCTAACATGAAAACGTTAACAAGAATTTCAAATGCTATTATGGAAAAATATTTACCTGACCCATACATATTTGTCACTATACTCACAGTATTAGTATTACTTTTAGGGGTTACATTAACAGATTCTTCTCCGCTCGATATGGTGATATATTGGGGAGATGGTTTTTGGGAACTATTAGCATTTACAATGCAAATGGTGATTGTCTTAGCCGCAGGTCACATTTTAGCGAATAGTCCTGTCTTTAAAAAAGGATTATCATCCATTGCAAGTAAAATCAAAACACCAGGCATGGCGATTATCATTGTTACATTCGTATCGCTAATCGCTTGCTGGATTAACTGGGGATTCGGGCTTGTTATCGGGGCCCTCTTTGCAAAGGAAATTGCTCGTCATGTTAAAAAAGTAGATTATCGTTTATTAATTGCTAGTGCCTATTCAGGCTTTGTTATTTGGCATGGTGGATTAGCTGGCTCAATTCCGTTATCCATCGCTACTGAAGGTCATAAGTTTGCTGATATTATGGGAATCATCCCAACAAATATTACATTATTTTCAACGTATAATTTATTTATAGTTATTGTTATCGTCTTCACTTTACCGTTCTTTAATCGCTGGATGATGCCAAAGGAAGAAGATACAGTAGAAGTTGACCCTGCTTTATTAGTAGAAGAAAAAACAGAGTTGCCTAAGCCTGAAAACAACTTTGCTAGCCGCTCAGAAAGAAGTTATATTTTAACAATTTTAATTGCTATTATTGGACTCGTATATTTAGTACATCATTTTATGACGAAAGGCTTTGTCCTTGATTTAAATGTTGTCAATACGATTTTTATTGTGTTGGGTATCATTTTTCACGGGACACCACAGCGTTTCCTTGCTGCTGCACAAGATGCTATTAAAACAACGACAGGCATCGTTTTTCAATTTCCGTTTTATGCAGGGATCATGGGTATGATGACCGCTTCTGGTTTAGCTGCTGTATTTTCAGAATGGTTCGTTACTATTTCAAATGAACATACCTTCTATTTGTTTACATTTTTCTCTGCGGGACTTGTTAACTTCTTTGTACCGTCAGGTGGTGGACAATGGGCGGTGCAAGCTCCTATTATGCTAGACGCCGCAACCTCTTTAGGTGCCGACTATGCTAAAACTGCTATGGCTATCGCATGGGGTGACGCTTGGACGAATATGATTCAGCCTTTCTGGGCACTACCAGCCCTTGCAATTGCTGGCTTAAAGGCTAGAGATATAATGGGCTTCTGTTTATTCATTTTACTCTTCACCGGCATTATTATTAGCATTGGCTTCCTGTTCTTCTAGTTGGATATAAAGTACTTCACGGAATATTTATCCGTGAAGTTTTTATTTTCCTTTTGAATGAGCTGAATTGACTGTTAAAACGTTCGTATAAATTTAATGCATTGCCCTTTTGTAGAAATTATTTTTTCTCTTACTTCTCACGTTACGTTAGCTTGTACAATGAAAAATATTGAATTAAAACAGGACACTCCACTCTTCCCTTCTCTCTTTCATCAGAAGAAGAGGAGTGGCTTGCACAACCAATGCAATGCTATTGGAATAAGGAAATGATAAATAGCTATTTTATGGAACTATTTTACATACAGTTCGTACTAATAGATAATAGGATATATCAGGAAAATACATAAGGGGAGGGTTTCAAATTGAAGAATTCTACGAAAGTAATTGAATGTCCAAAATGTGGCGGGAAGGAGTTAGGGAAAGGTAAGCATACTGGGCCTGCAGTTATGTACCCAGATAATAAGCCTAGTATAGGTTCAGTTGTTGAATACATTATTTGCACAGACTGTGGATTTATTATCGAAAGCTATGTAAAAAAGCCAGAGAAATTTAAGGATACACTTTATTGGAAATAAGGATAGAAATGATTCATGTAACGGACGCTATTGTTGAAAAAGGCTTAGATTATTTTAAATAACTTATATTTTCTAGTGTTGTTTATAAAACCATACCTTTAACCCCGTCCTAAACTTAGAACGGGGTTAATTAAATAACTTTATCTTCATTTTATATAGTATGGATTTTTTCTTATTTAAGTAGCTCTATCATTTTTCAAATGACAAATTAGTGGGCTTTTTCTAATGCCAATTTAATGCCAAAGCCAATTAACACTGCGCCTGTCAATCCTTCGATAACAGCTTTCGTCGTCGGCTTTTTCATAAATGCGCTAATTTTATCCAACAAGTAAACATAAAATACAAACCAAAATCCTGTTAACGCAGTATAAATAAGCCCCATGATAAGAAACGGCATAAATGTACCGCTCTTGCCATCTACAAACTGAGGTAAAAATGTGAGAAAAAATACAGCCACCTTTGGGTTTGTAACGTTCGTTAAGAAGCCTTGCTTAAAGCATGATTGCTTCGAATATTTATGATCCATTTGGGTCTCGTCTTGCACTACAGGAGGCTGCGTACGTATTGCTCGTAATGCCCATAAGGTTTTGATACCTAAATAACATAAGTAGACCGCTCCGACGTATTTTAAAATGGCAAATACATATGCTGACTTTACAATAATCGCGGAAAGTCCAATAACTGCTGCAAAAGTATGAATCAATAATCCACAGCACGAACCGAGTAAAGTCTGTAAGCCCCCTTTTCTACTTACGGTAAGTGTATTTTTTGTTGCAATCGCCGTATCCGGACCAGGCAAAATAATTAATAAAATACACATTAATAAAAAGACAGATATGTTCACCACTTTAATACCCTCCCTTTTAATCAGAAAATTATAAAAATAATTTTAACA
Organism: Lysinibacillus sp. NPDC097214; assembly: GCF_050277945.1. Classification (NCBI taxonomy): domain Bacteria; kingdom Bacillati; phylum Bacillota; class Bacilli; order Caryophanales; family Bacillaceae; genus Lysinibacillus; species Lysinibacillus sp. NPDC097214. The sequence goes on along the minus strand of NZ_JBNNSS010000011.1, from coordinate 63,565 downwards.
TATGTAAGGCTATACAAAAAGACGTGATGAAAATTTATCCAAGGTATTTATAATTGACATGTAACCTTAAGGTGTTATATATTCATAACACCTTAAGGTTACATTTTTTTGAAAAGGAGTTCATTTTAAATGACTGAAAAACTAGAGAATATTGTTAAGACAGTTACACTCAATGCACCGATTGAAAAAGTATGGGAAACAGTAACAGACGCTGAAAAGATTGCTTCTTGGCTTATGCCAAATAATTTTAAGCCAATTGAAGGCCATGAATTTTCAATACAATCACCGTTTGGCCCTTCACCATGTCGAGTAGAACAAGTAGATGCTCCACATTTTGTTCGTTTTGCATGGGATACAGATGGATGGTTTGTCACTTTTGAACTGAAAGAAATTGGTGAGCAAACAGAATTCACGTTAACTCATGGTGGCTGGAAAGAAGCATCACATATCATTCCTAAAGCGAACATGCCTGCTGCAGCTATTCGTACAACAATGGAAGGCGGCTGGACTATGCTTGTCGGCAAAAAATTAAAAGAAGTTGTGGAATCACAATGACACCACTTGCTGTAAAGTATGATGTTTTTCAAGCTATCGCTGATCCAACAAGACGTCATGTCCTACAGCTACTTGCCTCAAGTGATAAACCGATCTCACTTATTTCTGAGAATTTTTCTATAAGCCGAACTGCTGTCGTGAAGCATTTAAAAATTTTAGAACAGGCTGAGCTAGTCTCTGCCCAGAAAAAGGGACGAGAAAAAGTATACACATTACATGCCGAGAAACTAAAAGAGATTGAAGACTGGCTACAGTACTTTGATTTATTTTGGGATAATAAGTTGGCACAGCTACAAAGTATTTTTGAAGAATAATCAATAATGCCTCGGCATTATTGCGTCCCGAATCGGCTTTGTGCCAACGTGATGTTGGTCACTCAGTCGTTGCCACAGGACGTGGCGCTCTTAGACTGAGTTCCTTTATTTCAGCAGGTGTTTGGACACCCGCTAAAAGAAGTTAAAATGGCAAGGAGCTGTCCCTACTATTAGGACAGCTCCTCGTTTAATAAAGATAAAATAATCCACCATTAATAATTTCTATTTTAATTTTCGTATCGTATTGTTCCTCTAATGCCTTCTTTTCTATTTCATAACATTCTGGTTTGTCTTCTTCCTCTTCATAAAAATAATCGAGAACTCGCTGATCACGTTGCCATCGTTTTTTTGCTTCATTAGCCCATGAATGGTCATCTTGTTCAATGATTTTTTCAATAGTAGCATTTAATCTTTCAAGTGCTCTAAGGGGCTTTATAATAAATTGCACATGAAAAGCATTATCTGCTGGAACAGTGTCAAATTCGGCTGTACATATTGTCTCTTGAAATTCCTCATTTATGATCCCCGTTAGCAAGTTTATGCCAAATGAATAAAGCATTTCTTTCGTTTGGTCGCAGCAATACGACACTTTAAAATTAACACCTAGCCATGGAGTAAGGATAACTTGCCCTATTGCGGAATCCACCTTCTCAAAAAGCTGAACATAAGCTCCTAGCTCCCTTGTTGCTTGAAAAAGCTGGTTCATTCTCGGAGAACCGAAATGAATACCTTCGCCATAAAGGCTCCCAGCTGATGCTGTTTGATTGGTAATGAAAGTTACTTGGGCTGGATTTGCCTCACTATTTGTAGCTTCTACGTATTGCCAATAAAAAGGACGATTCATTATTCTTTTATCGATATCAACTGTTAATTGTACTGTAAGATAATGCTGATCTTCTCCTACAATACGGCAATCATTTTCAGTAAAAAATTGTCGTAAATAACTATGAACTTGCTGTGGATACATAGTCCTTCTCCCTTACACTATACAGATTCTTTAAAGTTAGATAGAATCGCATCTAAGTCGCCCACTACCTTTTCGAAAACATCAATTTTCGTATGAAGTAATGCTAATATATTCTCTTCAATCGTATTCGCAATAGCCAGATTATAAATATGAACATCATGCTCTTGCCCTAATCGATGTACACGACCAATTCGTTGCTCTAGCTTCATAGGATTCCAGGGCAAATCATAGTTAATGACATGATGACAAAATTGAAGGTTAATCCCCTCACCGCCTGCCTCTGTTGCGATTAGAACCTGCACCCTTTCCTTAAAAAGATGCTTCATATAATCCCGTTTACTTTTATTATATTTACCGTTGAACAGAACACTCGTAATACCGTTAGAATGTAAATACCATTGCAAATAAATTTGAGTAGCTCTATACTCTGTAAAAATAATCACTTTGTCCTTGGCCTGTTCAACTATTTCAAGTGTCTTTTTCGCTTTTGAATTCACTTCTAAGGCCATTAATTTTGCTAGTATATCTTCAATTTCTTGTGATTGAGCATTGTCTTCAAGCATTTTAGTTAACGTTAAAGCCGTTGCCTCTTTGCTACTACACATTTCCTTCTGCAATGTAATCATTGAAAAAGAGCCTGTATTTTGAAGCGTTCCGAGCAGATTATAAACTTCCTCTTCTTCCTTCGTAAATCGAATAGGAACAATTTGAACACGGCGATTTGTCCATTCAATACCCGTGTCCTCCCTCCTATTCCTCACCATCACCTGATTCACTAATTCCTTTAAATAATCATTATGCTCTAAATCATGCTTACTTGCCGAGAATGCAGATTGAAATGTATCATAATTGCCAAGATGACCAGGCTTAAGTAAAGAAATTAGATAAAATAATTCAAAAACATCGTTTTGAATCGGTGTTGCCGTTAATAATAAACAAAACTTTTTCTTTAAGCCTTGTACAAATTCATAAATTTGGGTTTTATGATTTTTTAGTTTATGCGCTTCATCGATTATAATCATGTCATAATTCTGCTCATAAATGCGCTCTCTGTGAGGACTCTTCTTCGCCGTATCCATACTCATAATAAGAACATCATGGCGCTCAACCTGAACATTTTTTTTATAAGCTACTGCCGGAATGTGGAACTTTATATTTAATTCTTCAACCCACTGATTAATAAGAGATGCTGGGGCTAATATTAATGCTTTTTTAACGAGTCCTCGAATCAGGTATTCTTTTAAAACTAAACCTGCTTCAATTGTTTTACCAAGACCTACCTCGTCGGCTAAAATCGCTTTACCATTCATACGCTCAATGACTGTCTCTGCTGCTTCCAACTGGTGCTTAAGCGGCTTTAAGTTTGGTAAATACTTTGTCGCCTGTAAACCTGTGAAATCAGTAATTAACTTCATTTTCACAATGTCATAATTCATCTTGTACAATGTCCAACTATCCCACTTTTCAAGATGATTTAGTTTATTTATAAAGCCTTCTTCCCATTCGGACGACCTTTCTATTTTCATGATCATCACCTCATACCATTATTTCTAGTTTAGGTTGTCCAAAAAAGAGAAAGCTATGTTAAGCTTTTGCGAAAGAAAAACACCTAATGAATTTTTTTCATCAGATGCTCATGTTATTGAAAAAAATGGAGGATGCTCTTTTGCAAAACGAGAGGTTGATTTCCGTTCCGGCTGGGCGCTTTGTTGCTGCCGCTTCGCTTTCGCACAGATAAAACATTTGTTGTTGCTGCCGCTTCGCTTTCACACAGATAAAACATTTGTTGTTGCTGCCGCTTCGCTTTCGCTCTCATTTAAAGCGCCTCAACATTCACAAAGTCTTTACTTTTTTATTTCCATCAGGTGCTGCTTAATTCATTTGCGAATAGGTAGATGATTAACTTGTCACTTTTATAAAAACCTGCAATATTCATTACTAAGCAAATCTAATCCTCTTTTAAACATATAAGACCTTAATTTCGTACAATTTAAAAGGATAATGGTATTAAGATAGTCTTTTTATCCTTTTCTTTTTTTCATACAATTAAAGAAGTGTTACTTTCTAAAAATTACGTTTTTTTAAGACGAGATTATAATTAACAGAGCTTACATATACCGAGGAGGTTATTATGAATATTATTGAAGCATTATCAGCGTCATTGCCTTACATTCATTTAGCTATGAAGGGTGAAGCCATGATGGCATTAGTAGATAAAGAGAGCGAGAGCATCGTTGTGTATTTACCTGGAAAACGGTTAGATGCTGGTTATAAAAATGGACAAAAAATTCACTCGGTTGATGCAATTTTACATCTCCCACTCAAAGGAAAAAGCACTGATGCACCTGTACCAAAAGAGGTTTATGGTGTGGATTTTAACGGATTTTCTTTTCCCGTTCGTGAAAATGGGCGTATCGTAGGCGCACTAGCCTTTGGATTACCTATTGATCATTCTCTCCAGATGGAAAAATATATTCTTACGATGAATGATATTATCCACAACCTACAGGATAAAGTACATACAATTGCCTCTCATTCGGAGGAACTAGCCGCAACTAGTGAGGAAATTAATAAACAGACCCAATTCGCTTTAGAGGATGCAGAAAAAACAAATGCTATTACCGATTTAATAAAAAATATTTCTCGTCAAACAAATCTACTCGGATTAAATGCATCGATTGAGGCAGCACGAGCAGGCCAACATGGTGCTGGATTTAATATAGTAGCTCAAGAAGTTCGCAAACTTTCTACTGAAACAACTACTGCTACCGATAACATTGAATCCTCTCTTCGAAGCATCAATCATAATCTTGAAAATTTAAAGCAAAACATGACTCAAATAAATGGCGCCACAAACGAACAGGCACAACTTGTTCAGGACTTTAGTGAAATTATTGATGAACTTAGTGCACTTAGTATGGAAATGAAGGGTTTTATGTCTAAAGTTTTAAAATAAGGCTGTTTTCGAAAAGATTGTTGCTATTCAACTTACGGGGCAGATTAGTTAAACAAGAGAAATAGTTAACAAAAGCTGTGTAGGCTCTTTTAATTTTTGGAAAATGTTGCATTTAACACACAATAAATGTAATATATAAGTTGCATATGCAAGCTAAATATTACATCTCATGAGGTTAATAATGAAAAATAATGTAAAAATAACACGAATAAAAGCTTCCATTACTCAAGAACAATTAGCAAAAAAAGTTGGTATAACCAGACAGACAATTGGACTAATAGAAAAAGGAGATTATAATCCGAGTCTTCATCTTTGTGTGGCAATAGCAAAAGAGCTTAATAAAACTTTAGATGAATTATTTTGGGAGGTAGAGGATTAATGAAATCTTGGATATCTTTTTTGATACCAGTCGATGAATATAAGGAAAAGAAGATGTTATATTTTTTCTCTGAAGGTGGAATTTTACTGTTCCTTTTTCTTATTGTGATGTTGATTGGCAATAAATTCTATAATTTTAGCATAGACACTGTTCTTTTGTCGTCCATTTTTGTCTTACCTATTTATGTATTAGGTAAATATACGATATCTGGTATTGAATATACGGATACTGCAACAGGACAGGAATATAAAAAAGAACTTAGAGTCATTGTTTTTAAAACAATTGGGTTTGTTATTATTTTTTTGTCGCTCTATTTGATATTTATTAAGATACCCTCTAATCCAAATGATTGGTTTGAACCTTTAGGTATATCATTACTTAGTGGGATAGGGATTTTTTTTATCAATGTTATTTCATTAAAACGTTCTTATACAAAGAATAAGGAACTATTATAAATGGTCTTATTTCACTAACGGGGGCTTTACTTCAATAAGGAGTAGAGCCTTTTTCTACTTAAACTCCCATGAAAGAACTTTAATCATCTTTCATTTTCTGTGGTGAAGTACTGATTTTTGCGCTTCATGGATGGCTAACGGGGCAGGTTAGTTTAATAAGGTGTTTGTTTTATCATTAAACAATAAAGATAGATGATCAAAGAAAAGAAGTAATACAATTTAATATTAGTTTCGATGAACCGCAGCGTAAGATAAGAAAAAGTCATTCCCTCCACAAGCGGAGAGAATGACTTTCCTTCATAAATCGCAAAACTACTGATTACAGTTTTGCCCAACGTTCCTCTAACCAGTTCATAAATTGTACACCTTTGTCGCCTTCATACGCATCAAAGACATCTAAACGCATACGTTTTAGTTTATCCGCAAAGTCTGCCACTGTATGGTCCTTCGGCAAGCTCTTTTTAACCCGCAGGAAAATTTTGTCTGTTCCTTTGATAATATCAAAACGTGCAGGTGATGGCTTCTCTACGTCCTCGCCAAGCGCCACAAGTGCTTCATAGGCTGCTAATTGCACCTTGTTGACAGTATCATGCTGCATACGGTTTTTTAATAAATCTATGATTTTGTCATGTTGATAAGCCGATAACATTTCGACTGCGTCTAAACGCTCTCGCCAGCTAGACGTATAATTGGCCTGTTTTTTTAATGTTTCATACTGCTCAGGTAATGCTGTTTCAAAATGTTTCAAGTAATTGCACCTCTTTTTTTAACTAGAGGAAAAATGAATTCTTCTTCTGCTTCTCTTATTATACGTTGTCTTGGTGGAAATAGCGATGAATCGCTGGTAAGGATATATATAGAAAATGGAAACTAACTACATTAAGGTGAACCGTATCATAAGTATGTACTATTCTTTTTTAGATTTGCTTTTCTTATTAAACTAACTGGGTGCTTTACTTCAAGATGGGATTCCACAGAGATCCCATCTTTTTATACTTCAACTAACGGCGCAGTTTAGTTGAATAGTGTTGTTTAACTTGTTGTTCAACAATCGGGCCATATTATTGAATAAAACAACCTTTTATAAAAATGTTACCAAACGACGCTTTGGTAATTTTCTGAAGGTTTGAGGGAACCAGAAAGCTAAAATGTTTATAATTAAGTACGCTTATTTTTTGGTATAATATCTAAATGACTATGAAATGTGGTATTACATGAAGAAATATCTTGAAAAGTATGCTATGGGTATGATTATGGCTACAATTCTTATTTTTATTGAAGAAGGACCAGGTTTACCATTACATTTACCCATATGGAAACAACTAATCGTATCCTTCATCATTCTACCTTCTATGTGGTATTTGTTAGAACGGACGAATGATAACCATAGCGATATAGATACACCTTATTTTACATGGCAAAAGTTTAGATTACTTTTAAGTCTATTATTGGGCATTATAGCTACTTTCATTGCTGCTGATATGCTAGGGTATATTCAATATGTTAAATAGCTAAACCTAGTAATTATGTATGTAAAAAATGTACGATATTATTAATTCAATATACAAATAAAGTTCCCAAATGAAAGTTTGGAAATACAACAAAAAGCCTCGAATGTAACGGGGTGCTTTACTTGAAGATCGTTGAGTTGTTTATGCAGCTCTTTTTTTTATTAAAGGCTGTTTTCGTATAGATTGTTGCTTCTGCGAACTAGAAAAATGCGGAGATATGTGAAAGAAGCAGTAAGTAAATGAAAGAAAGCAAACTAAAAAGTCGAAATACAGATATAAAAGAAGCAACAGCATAAAATATCCAAGCAATACCGACAATCATCAACCATTTATAGGTCTCTCTCGAATCACCCGATTCTTTTTTCATCTCTTTGTAAAATTTTATCGTCATAAACATACCACCCATCAATAACACGGCGCAACCGATAGACGGAACGATCTCCAATCCTAAGCTCTTACCCATTTCGATGGCAGCTACCGCTATAAAGTATATAAAAGCTACAAACAAATAAAGAGCTTTTTCCTTTCTCTCTAATTTTCTACTTTTCTTATTCGCCACTTTATACCGATGCATCAGATCTTCTTGCGACACATACTGCGTAACAAAGGCTTCCGCTTGTTTTGCATATTTTTTTTGAACTTTGACCGTATAAAAAAGCTCGTATACTTCAGACGACGGCTTTAAAAAGGCTTCGATATCTACTTCCAATGGGACATTACTTTTCTCTAAGTATTCGAGAATTGTCTGGACAGTATCTTCAAACGGAATGTTACTTAACTCTAAGTGTTCGATCATTGCCTGGACGGTATCTTCTGACGGAACGTTCCCTTTTTCTCTGTGTTCAATAATTGCCTGGGCAGTATCTTCTGAATGTCCAATCAATATTTTCTTTTTAAACATACTAAGCACCTCTTACGAAATAAGTTAAATAACGCTTAATTATACTATTTCATTCGACCTTTCTTGCAATCCAAAATATAACATACTCTTTTAAATATGGGCCCCTTGTTCGATTAACAACAATCTTTGAGAAAACAGCCTTATTAAACTAATGGGGCAGGTTAGTTTAATAAGGGGACTTATAAGTTAATAAAGAATAATTAAGAGGATAAACCAGAAAATGAGGTGTTGATATGAGGTTTATAGATAGATGGGCAAATTCAGAAAAAGTTAAAATTCATTACCTTGAAAGTGCTGATTATAATACGTCTGTAACCCCTTTAGTTTATGTGCCAGGTGCTTTAAATTTTGCAGAACAATCAACTGATTTGTTGGGAAAACTATTATCAAGAAAATGTATAACGATGAGTCTAAGAGGCCGTGGAAATAGTGATGCCCCCAAAGGTGGATATTCTTTTGATGACCATGTTAAAGACCTACATGCTATAATATCAGATTGTAAAGTTAAGAATTATTGTTTAATGGCATATTCTATGGGTGTTCCATATGCGATTAAGTTTGCTTCGGAACAGACTGATATAAAAGGTTTGATTATCTGCGATTACCCTGCAAAATACCCTTACATACCTGAAACATGGTCAGATAGAATTCTTAATAGTGGTTATTTAAACGAAGACAGGAGACATGTTGTAACAGGTATCCAGAAAGAATCAAGACAAATTGACCTTTATAGTGAATTATCCTTGATTAAAGTACCTGTATTAATTATTAAGGGTGGAACTGATGGTTCACTTTTGAAAGAAATGGAAGTTGAAAAATATAGGAATTACCTTAATGATGTGAACATAATTGAGATAGCTAGTTCGGGACATGAACTATGGGAGCCAGATTTAAATAAATATCTTCAAATAATTAATGAATTCTTAGAAAAATTGGATAGTTCTTGTTAAGCTAGCCTAATAAATTAGAGTTCGATAGAACTCTTTACTTAGGAATCCCCCACTTTTAAACGAAGTGAAAGTGGGGGTAGTTCAATCAATAATTCCAATTTCTAGAGCCTTGTGGACAGCTTCTTCCTTGTTACGCACTCCTAACTTTGTGTAAGCTGTTGAAGCATAGTTCCTGACCGTACCATTCGATAAATATAGCCTTGAAGCTATCGTATTGTATCGAAGTCCTTTTGCTACTAGCTGCAATATTTCTATCTCCCTAGCTGTTAGCTCATAAGCGGTTGCTTTTGATTGTAGTGTCTCTTTTTGCTCATCAAACTTCTCAAATATTTTGTGAGACATCCCCTGATCAATCAGTGTCCCACCTTTGTGAATAAGTCGGATCGTATTAGCTAGCTCCAACGTTTCAATAGATTTGAGTAAAAAACCATCCGCACCGTTGCGAAGCGATTCTAACGCCTGTTCGGTATCTTGAAACGTTGTAAAAATCAATACGCGGATATGTGGCCATTGTTGCTTAATCTTTTTGGTTGCTTCGATTCCATCCATGTGCTGCATATCTAAATCCATAAGTATAACGTGGGGTTGAAGGCGCCCACACAAATCGATGGCTTGATTGCCATCCTCAGCCAAACCGACTACATTTAAATCTTCATATCTATCGAGTAGTGTCCTCAAACTTTCCCGAACAAATGGCTGGTCGTCTACAATTAACAAACGAATAAGTCCAACTTTTATTTCAATTTGTCGCGGTATGGTACATGTAACAAGCATTCCTTCCTCTGGCTTTGTATATACAGACAATTGCCCCTGCAAATTCATTGCCCGTTCTTTCATCGCATTCATACCGAAGCCTTCTTGCCATTCTACATTTCCTTTTCCGTTATCTTGAACTTCTAACCTCGTATATTGTTGTTCAAACTGCAATGAAACTATAATTTCAGTCCCCTGACCATGACGTACTGCATTTGTAAGAGATTCTTGTAAGCAACGAATGAATGCGATCTTCGCTTGCTGAGACAGTTGATATTCCTCTCCGAATGTCCTAAAACTTACATTTACCTGAGCGTGCTCCTGAAATTCGGCTCCAAGATTTTGTAGAGATTGAATCAAGGAAGACGATTGACACGGAGAATCCATTTGATGTAGGTAACCTCTCACGTCCTCGATGCTTTTACGTCCCATTTCAAGCAAAGAATCTAGCCTATGTATACCCATTTCAGTAGCAAGTTCGGTACGCAACGTTTCCATCCCCATAATAATAGAAGTATAAGCGTGACCAACTGTATCATGAAGCTCACTCGACAGTCTGTTCCGTTCTTCTGCCAGTGTAATGCGTTCAATCTGAGACATATATTGCTCAAGTACCGCGTTTTGTTTACGAATCGCTTCATTTTGCTTATGATTGACGATTAATAAATGGAAAGCGAAGCCCATTACATAAGCGAGTCCATAGTAGGTAACCAAAATCCAATAGCTATTACTTGGCGCAACCGCATAGAGAATTCCAGTTGTTATAAAAACTGTTGTTGGAGCTGTCCAATAATAGGACAAATGCTTACTATTCGCAGCAATTAGAAACACCGATATAAGAAATGTGATGTAAGCTTCCGGAAATAATGAGGTTAAATATATACATAGTCCACCATATAGCAGTATTTCTGTGAACAAATAATATTTATAATTGAATAGTAAGGCTACCCATGGAATCGAGAAGGCAACAACCTCCCAAAAAATAATAATCCAAAGTGGCAATGTTAAACTATCCGGATAATCTAATGTGTTTATGGCGATAGAGATACTAGCAAGTATACGGACTCCTAACATAATCCAATCGTACCAAACCCAATACTTAACCATATCTAACAAGTCATTTACCCCCTAAATAGCCTACCTTTTTACTTCCTATTTTATAAATTAATCCTTCATACATTGTTATAATTTTTAATTTTACACTACAATTCTCTCACAGAAGGCAAACTTCTATCGATTTAGTTGCCGAATCATGCTACGTGTATAGCCCCCAATTTTCTTTGTCAAACCATCTACTATTCTACTACTTATGGCGATAAATACTATACCCATAGACATTACAAAGAGTGACTTTGCAAAAGTATCTATCTGTATGAATATAATATTCATTTCGAAGTAGCGATACAGTAGTGGTGCGAACAGCAACATAAGTGGCATTATATAAAAAATGGTTGCACAAATGAGACTAAAAATGCCAATCACAAATTTCTGCATTAACCAATAGACAGCAGACCAATTGCGACGATCGGTAAGCACTAATTTCACCTGAGTCCAGTTCGATGTATCTATTGTTATACTTCTATCATAAGAGTCTGTTGAAATATCTGTATAAATTTTCGTCTGTATGCGCTCGAATTGGATAAAAGGTGTAGTAGTCTGTAGTACGCGTATAACTAGTGGAATCCCAATTACCGTAAATGAAAGGGTGAAGCTGAATAGCAGAGCTATTAGATAAAAACAAAAATAAAACAATCCTGTAACGAAAGTTAGCAATAAAAAATAACCATTCTTGATGAATCTTGATTTCATAAAGTTCATCGCTCCTATCTATGTAATAACCGAATTGTACTGCTTTTTTTGTCATTCTCACTAGTGTAAAAGTGTCATATGACATTTCTAAATGATGCTAAAAAAGGGAGAGTAACCTACTTCTGATTAAAAAAAGATGCTTTTATTAACCTCCACAAAACAATCCCGTTCTTGCAGATGCAAGAACGGATTGTTTTGCACTTTTATTTAATATGAGATGGACTTGTTTTTCGAATATGAAAAATAATATCAAATTGCTCAAGCAATGACTTATCAAAGTATGCCGATTCGTTCGGTACGAGTCGTCCCCCTATACTTAGTAATGGCCTTTTTGCTTTAACCCATTTCTCTGCTGGTCCTTTAAGGTGACGGTTATCCAATAAAAACATTTTATATGGTACTTTTCCGAGGGTATAATTGAAACTATTTACATCTTGTGGAATCAGATCCGTTATAATCTTATCTGCGGTGTCGTTGTATAAGGTGAAATTCCCCTCCGTAGTTGTACTGCCAATTGTGACATAATTATTGTCTAAACGTTCCTTCAAATACTGCCCCGCAACATAAGGGTATAATTTCTCATCGATAATTCCTTTAGCTATATGAACATTGTGTCCCCATACCATCGTTTTACCACCCAATGTCTCTTGTGCCCACATTGCATGATCGGCCAAGTATTGCTCATGTAGCTTTAACATACTTGGATAGTCGTTAGGAATTAGCATTGTGGTAAATTTCTCTATTGCACTTGCCGTTACTTTCGCCCAGATGTACTCGGGTGAAGCTATTTCTGTGTAGGCTTGCTTATTCTCATCTTTTAGTAATCGAGCTACTCTCTCAGCGTTTGCCTTGAACTTTTCTTTTATTTCAGGAGCAAGGTCCATATATTCCTGTGTACTTCCATTAAAAGCCGACAATTCTTTATAATTTTCTTCTACTTCTGCCAGCAAATCTGGTCGATGCAGCCTTACATAATCAATTACTTTATTAAAGCAACCTTGGTCCAACTCCTTTAAGTCGAGCCCAATAAATTGGATCTTTTTTTTATTGGATGGATCAGCATTATAATCTTTCATCCACTCAATCATGGCTATAATTTCATCAGTAGGATATAACAAGTTTAAAAATTCCCTAGGGTTTCCTTTTCCTGTTTGGATATATTCATTTAACTTTAAGCCGTTTCCCCAATCTTCTTCCATTGTGAAATTTGTAAAACCCATCTCAGTAACCAAATATTTCACAAGTCGAAACTTCATAGTGAAAATTTCAGAGCTTCCATGAGTATTCTCTCCTAATCCTACATATTGTGCGCTCCCAATCATCTTCTTAAGTGGTTTTAAATCCTCAAATGATTTTGACGGCTCTATCGTTTTTAATGGGTAAGCCTGTGATTGTATTGATTTAACTATATTTTTTTGGATTGATTGGCCTGAATTTTCGACTGCTACTTTTTCGACTGCTACTGTTTGAGCCTTTCCTACTTCTCCACATCCTGTGACTAATAAAGCTGTACTAACCATTGCAATTATTCTTTTCTTATTCATTTTTTTCCACCTCAATTGAATTATTTGTAAAAGCAAGATTGATTCATGTACTTGCACGAATCAATTGCCTTAATTCAATTGTTATCTATCCCATATCATATTTTCTAGTTACATATTGTCATAAGGTTAATTGACACAGGTCATAGGCTAATCATTACACTTTTGTACTATCGGCTATGACAACTTATAAATAATAATTACATTGATGAGTCGCAAGTAAGACTAGATTATAAATTTGGGAGGGATTTTAAAGATGAATTAATCTGTATGCCAAAATATTTTTATTCTAAGTTGTGTCTGTGGAAATGACAGGAAGTAAATTCGATAAACAAATGAATTAAAGGGGAAGGGCGGATTACAATGATATTACACGCAAAATCGTTCCACAATAAAGATAAAATCCAACGTGCTAAAATAGGACTTCAACTCTTTCTGAGTATTTTAATCATTACTTCTATCATCCTAAATGTAGTAGTAATAATTACGAAAAGTATGCCGCTTATTGTGGTATATATGTTTACCCCAGCATTTTCTTCTGTTTTGACTCGCATAATACTGAAAGAAGGGTTTAAAGATGTATCTTTTAGTCTCGGTAACTTAAAGATATGGAAGGGGATTGGTTTTGCTCTGCTAATCCCTATGATTATTTGTGGAATTACTTATTCTATCGCCTGGTTGAGCGGAATTGCGGGGTTTCAGAATCCCGAAGGTGGTATGTTAGAACCAATCTACAATATACTTGGGCTTCAGTATCTAACGGCCCCATTCAGTTTCATTTATCTAGTAGTATTGAGCGGCATTTTCGGAAGTTTGCTTAGCTTAATCCCAGTTTTGGGAGAAGAAATGGGTTGGCGAGGTTATATGCTCACAAGGCTAGTCGATGCAGAGTTTTCACGGCCCATCCTTATTAGTGGATTGATTTGGGCAACGTGGCATGTTCCAATAGTTATTGCTGGTCTATATGTAGAGGGACCATCTGTCCTTCTTTCAGTACTTGGCATCTATTTTTGTATTGTGCCATTCAGTTATATTACAGCCTATTTACGACTTATCACAGGTAGCATTTGGCCTTCGGTTATCATCCATACTACTTGGAATGCCATTATTCAAGGACCTTTCGCACGTGCAAGTACAGGATATCAAACTGAGATTTGGATTGGAGAATCTGGTTTGATAACCGCTATTATTATCTTAATTACTGCAATAATTACGTCTCGAATGGTAAATTTCACTAAATAGCATACGGATTCAATTATCGAGCGCGATTGTTTAATAAGCGTCGCTTTTCTTCTTAAACTAACGGGTGCTTTAGTTGAATAAGATAGACAAACCAGAAGCAACAATCTTTGAGAAAGCAGCCTAAAATAAAGACTTATATCAATAGAAAAATCCGCCTCACTTTCTGTGGTCAAATCAAGAGCCACAAAAGTCTGCGTGGATTTTTCACTTTTTATGTAAGGCAAACTTACCAATCGTTAAATAATTTTTTCAAAATAATAGCTGACCAAAATTTTCTAAAATATACTAAATGATTACTTTTTGATACACTATTGGAAAAACAAAATGAGGTCAAAATGAAAAGGAAAGTATTTATATTACATGAGATTTATGGAGTCAACGATTTTATAAAAATGCAAGCTGAGGCATACAGTAACGCCAACACTTCTGTTGAGTGCATTTCTTTATATTCAGACAATAAAATATTCCCATATGAGCAAGAACAGCAGGCTTATGCGTATTACATAAATAAAATTGGCTTTGATACTCCTCTAGAACAACTAACCGAAAGAATATTGGGGGCTAGGTCACATTATGATGAAGTGCTGTTAATCGGATTTAGCGTGGGCGCAACATTGGCTTGGAGACTATCAACATTGCCACTACAAGGGATCGTTTGCGTTTATGGTTCACGCATTCGTCAATACCTGGATGTAATCCCCTCTTGTCCAACACTCGTCATTTTACCAAGAGATGAGAAAAGTTTTAATGTCCATGCATTAAAAGAAACACTCGGTACATTACCACTTGTTCATACGAGTCAATATCAAGGTCATCATGGTTTTATGGACTGCAATAATTCAAACTATTGTTATAAAAGTTATCTACAGGCACAAAACGAAATCTCGCAATTTTTCGAAGATATCAATTATGCCTCGGCATAATTGCGTCCAGAATCGGCTTTGTGCATGCACAAAGAACTCCTTTCCGATTCCGTGACATCCGCCGGAGGCTTTGGGCCAACACGATGTTGGTCACTCAGTCGTTGCCACAGGACGTGGCGTTCTTAGACTGAGTTCCTCTATTTCAGCGAGTATTTAGACACCCGCTGAAAAGTGGCTTAAATCCTCATTCATCATATAAAGGCGGGAGAATTCTGTACCTGTTGCTACACTTTCGGTACAAAAGACATTTGCTGAAAGAAATTAAACGAAGTAAAGGTGGACTTAGTAATGAATCAAAATGAAAGCATGATTATTGATCCTTATATAGAAGGAGGAAATGTAATTTATCCAAACTTCCAACTATCTATGCAGCCAGGCATTATTATTGGCATCTATACGGATGTGTCAAAAATACATACTTTAATCCAGTGGTTTGCAAAGCAAAGCAATACGTATACACATTTTCGTGAAAATGCCTTGTATGAGCGGCTGACGGTTCGAGAATACATCAACTTTTGCTTAAAGCTTTTCAATGCTTCTTCTGAAAAGATGGAGGATGTATTAGCATTGTTCGGTTTGATGGAGCAAAAAAACATGAAAATTAGCAAGCTCTCAAATAGCGAAAAGCAACGCCTAAAATTACTGCATACATATCTTAATCGGGCACCGATACAAGTTTTAGAAGAACCTTTCCAAAATATAGATGAGTTTTCCAAGCAAAAAGCCATTCAGTTATTGGATGTCCTTCAAAAACAAAATAAAACAGTCATTTTACTATCTAACAATTTCGAGGATTTAATCATTTCGAGTACAGAAATACATAGACTGGATGCTATGGGCTTACATGCATTAGATGTGAAAGAAGATGAGACAGAACAAGCTTCTCCCTCTCTTGAAAGTACACCAATTCGACTTGATAAAATCCCTACAAAGAAGAACGATAAGATCATTTTATTTAATCCCCCTGAAATCGATTATATCGATAGTGTTGAAGGTGTTGTTTCACTGTATGTTACAGGTGAAGCCTATCCATGTACATTGTCGCTAAATGAGCTTGAACAAAAATTGACACCGTTCGGCTTCTTTAGAAGTCATCGCTCTTATATCGTTAACTTACAAAAGGTACGGGAAATCATTACGTGGACTCGCAATAGCTACAGCTTAGCCCTGAATAGCACTGAAAAGACCGTAGTACCTTTGTCGAAAAATAAGCTTGCAGATTTAAAGGAAATACTCGGAATTTAGTAGATTTCCCAGGAAATAAACGACTCCTGTCAGCTGAAATATTTCTCCGCTAATGGTCATTTTACTGCCTTTCACCTGTAATTTAATGTTGTTATCTTCATTGTCCCTTATAGTTGAGACATCAACAACAACACAGGGAGGTTTTCAAATGAACGCAGTGATCGATGTTCAGCATTTGAAAAAAACATTTAATAAGGAAACAGCATTACAGGATGTTTCATTTACCATTCAAAAAGGAGAAATATTCGGCTTTCTTGGACCTAGTGGTTCTGGAAAAACGACTACTATTAAAATATTAACAGCACAAACTGAAAAAACTGATGGCGACGTTTTATTGTTTGGCCGCCCAGCAAATGAGATGAAACAAAGTAACAATCGCAAACGCTTCGGTATTTTAACAGATAATAGCGGACTATATACACGACTTTCAATCGAGGAGAATTTATTACTATTCAGTAATTTATATCAATTACCTAAATCAGCCGTAAAAGAGGCGTTGGATTTTGTTAACCTATACGGTGATCGTAAAAAGAAAATTAGTCAGCTTTCTAAAGGAATGATGCAACGTGTTACGCTAGCACGTGCCATCATGCATAAACCAGAACTATTATTTTTAGATGAACCAACTTCTGCACTCGATCCTGTTAATACACAACATATTTATAATGGATTACGCAAATTAAACGAGATGGGTACAACAATATTTTTAACAACTCATGATATGAGTGAAGCAGAAATACTTTGTGATCGTGTAGCCTTCTTACATAAAGGAAAAATTCGAGCAATTGGTGCGCCAAAGGATTTGAAAAAAGAGTTCGGTGATGAATCTATTACCGTTGAATTGAAAAGCGGCGCCAGTGAAATCATTCAAACTGGAGAACAGGATGCAAAAAAACTGTTTCATTGGATGCAATCGAACGAAGTTTCACGCATTTATACGAATGAGCCAACACTAGGTACTATTTTTATGCAAATAACAGGGAGTGATTTAGTATGAACCTTTCAATGACACGTATTCAAGCTATTTTAATGAAAGATTACAAGGAATTTTCACGTAACTATGCGGTATCCGTTATGTTACTTATGCCACTTGTTATGGCATTTTTATACAACAAAACAGGTGCAGCTACTATCGACGCCTATTTCCTTCCAATAAATATTGCATTTTCTACGGTGACTGCCTATGTACAATGCTGTCTAATTGCAGAGGAGAAAGAAAAAAATACGCTTCGTAGTCTAATGCTTTCCCCTGCTTCACTTGGCGATATTTTAATTGGTAAAAGCTTGTTTGTCTCTATCCTTACAATGGTAGTTGTAGCATTGACTATTTTCATAGTTGGCTATAACCCAGCTAACCTTTTCATCTTAGCTATCGCTTTAATACTTTCGACTGTGTTTTATATTGCAATAGGAACATTATGTGGATTATTCGCTAAAACGATTATGGAAGGATCTCTTATTATTCTACCGGTTATCATTATTTTCTCGTTTGGCTCTCTTGCCCTAGCATTATCGTCTACCTTTCCTATTTTAAAAATCGCTGAGTGGTTACCAAGTTCTCAATTGCTACTATTAGCAGAGGCTTTAGAAGGAACATACACAACAATGGATGTCATTATTCCAATGGCTACAATTATTGTATGGTCACTAGTTACTTGGATTGTAGTTGGATTTATCTATAAAAAAAGAATGGTCGACTAATGACCATTCTTTTTTTAGTATAATAATTTCTTTATCTCAACTTCTCAGTAGCGTCAATTAGCAACTGCTGCAAGTGTTTTTTCACTTGTGGCCATTCTTGTAGAGTTATGCTGTACATCACAGTATGGCGAGTTGTACCATCCTTACGCACCATATGATTACGCAAGACCCCCTCCTTTGTTGCCCCTAGACGTTCAATAGCCCTTTGTGAACGCACATTTTCATGATCTGTTTTAATTTGAACACGCTGTAGATTTAATACTTCAAAGCAATATTGTAATAATAAATATTTGCAATTCGTATTAATAGCCGTACGCCAAAAAGCAGGTGAAATCCATGTAGTACCTATTTCAAGCCGTTTATGCGTGTCATCAATATCCATAAATCGGGTCGAGCCGATGATTTGTTCAGATTTTTTATCCACAATTACGAAAGGGAACTCGGTTTTTTCTCGTTTTGTTAGTAATGCTTTATCCACAAATTTATTCACATCGTCCATCTTTTCTATTGCTGTGGACATGTGCGACCAAATCTCTGGATAACTACCAGCATCTAATATTCCTTGCCTATCCTCTTGTGCTAATGGCTTAAGTAATACAACCTCATTTTCTAACGCTAAAAATTCCATTTTGCTTCACTCCTTTTTAATATTTAACGATAATTCTGATATGATAGATAGAACCAATTTTCAAAAAATATACCGTACCAGGAGGTGCACCGTTTTGGAATTATCGATCTCATTTACGGAAGATTCATCGAAGTACGTGCAAATTTACGAAGAAATAAAGCAGGCCATTTTAAGTAAGAAACTAATGGCCTATGAGCAATTGCCTTCTAAACGGACACTTGCGAAAACACTTGACGTCAGTGTCCATACAATTAAAGAAGCTTATGAGCAATTACTCGCTGAAGGCTATATCTATAGTAAGGAACGCTCTGGCTATTTTATAGCGCCCTTTGAATTTGAATGGGAACAGCAGCAAAAACCCCACATATCCACAGCTAATGCATCAACTACATATACTATAAAATTTGATTTTAATAACGGACATGTGGATAAGGAGGCTTTTCCATTCTCCAGCTGGCATAAGCTGTTGAAAAAGCACTTCAATGTGGATAATTTAACGACAAGCCCTTGGGAAGGAGAAGCAATATTGCGGACGGAAATCGCTCGTTATGTTGAACGATCCAGAGGTGTTACTTGTGAGGCATCACAGGTGTTTGTGTATAGTGGTACACAAACTCAGCTTCAAGCTCTATGTCACATTTTTGGTCCAAAAGCACATGTTGGCTTAGAGGATCCTGGCTTTAAAAGAGTACATGCAACATTACAACAATGTGGACTAACAACTCAGGCAATTCCTGTTGATAACTCAGGGGTTACTATACCGAAAAAATCAATCCACATGTTATACACAACACCCGCACACCAGTTTCCACTAGGCATGGTTATGCCTGTTGAACGCCGTGCAGCACTTCTGCAATGGGCTACTGCTGAAAAAGCATATATTATTGAAGATGACTATGATTCAGAATTTCGTTATAAGGGGCTCCCTATCCCCTCTTTAGCAAAAATGGATCAGCTTCAACGCGTAATTTATTTCGGAACATTTTCCAAAACTCTTATCCCATCGCTGCGCATAAGTTACATGATTTTGCCTAAATCGTTAGTCAAAGCTTTTACTCATTTTAATCAAGAACAAAAATCCGTTGTCTCCAAAATAGACCAGCTTGTGTTAGCAGATTTTATTGCTCAAGGTTTATTTGATAAGCATTTAGCCAAAATGCGCACGATTTATCGCAAAAAGCAACAGACATTATTAGTAGCTATTAACACTCATTTTTCGAATGAATTCGAAGTAATAGGTGAAAAATCTGGACTACACATCGTTATGAAGTTACCAAAAAGACTTTCTGAACAAGAGGCGATTAGGCTTGCGCAGGAGGAAGGTATCCAAGTCTACCCATGTTCAACCTCCTATCAGCACAACTCTGAACATGCTATGGTCATTATAGGATATGGTGGGCTTACCCTTGAGCAAATCAATGAAGGTATCACGTTACTTGCAACAGTTTGGCAATCATCCATACCAGCATAATTTCAAAAATTTATAAAAACTATCGAAACCTTTTTAAAATTCTTCTCGTATTTAAACTAAATGCACATATAAGGGGAATAGACAAAATGGAGAATCTCGAGCAATTAGAAAAGCATTTGCAAGAAATTCAAGCATGGGAGAAAGATCAAAAGGATTTGTGGTTTTGGGAGAAATTAGGTCGCATTCCGTTTAAAATTTTAGATAAGATGACACCTACCTTTCTTCAAAATAAGATAGCATTACTAGTTGATGAATTAGGGAGCTATATTCAATCCGGTGGGCAATACTTAATTAATGAACAGGCTATGATGCAGAAAATCCGCAACAATTCTTCGTTTCATACTATTTTTGCTATATCTGATATAGGACAAATCCCTTTGGAAGATATGATTGCTCTAAGTGACAAACTTCAAAATGAACGCGTAAAATTAGCAACAGTACAAGGTGCTTCTACCGGCTTTGGTGGTATCTTTACACTGGCAATAGACATTCCTTTTATTTTAGGAATGGCTTTAAAAACATTGCAAGAGATTGCGATCATTCACGGCTATAATCCAAACGATAAAATGGAACGAATTTTCATCGTTAAATGTCTCCAATTCTCCACTGCTGATATTGTCGGCAAAGAAGCTATATTGAAGGAGCTTTCTTCTATGCATACTACGAATCGTGCAGCGGAGGATATGATTTCACAACTGCAAGGCTGGCAGGAAGTATTTTTTACGTATCGCGATCAATTCGGCTGGAAAAAGCTGTTTCAAATGATTCCGGTAGCTGGGATGATTTTCGGTGCCTATGCAAATAAAGGAATGATTCAGGATGTTGCTGAAGCAGGAATTATGCTCTATCGTAAACGACGTATATATGAAAAAATCAATGAACTAGACAAGCAATAACGCTAACTATGCCGGTATAAGAAAGATGACTCTAACATATCAGAGTCATCTTTTCATTGTTTATTCAATATTTATATCTACCACTACATTTTTAAGATTCCTTTTATTTACAGACTACATAATTAAAGAATCCCCAACATTTAGATTGTAATGCAACCAATCGAAAAAGTTGTCCTCATCTCCGTTATTTCATTCACACCAAGGTTTGATTATTTTATATTTTAATTAATATTTTCCCTTGATGCTGTCGACTTTCCATCAAATCATGGGCTTTCTGCATTTCCTCTAATTTAAAGATCTTTGCAATAGGTACTTGGAAGCTCTCTTCCTTCAGCAATGCAAACATCTCCTGGGTAACTTGTTGTAGCATTTCTGGCTTGGAAGCTCGAGTCGTTCCTAGGCTAAAACCTTTCACATTGCGGCAGCTATTATGTAAATCAGATGTTTTTATATTACCTGCTTTACCACCACTATTTCCAAATTGCACTAGCGTCCCATACGGAGCTAAACAGTTAAGGCTCTCTTCCGTAATATTTCCAGCGATGGAGTCAAAAATAATGTTTACACCTTGACCATCCGTAAATTCATTGACTTGCGCACTAAAATTATCGTATGTCAGTACATGGTGGGCACCTAGTTCATAGGCTATTGTCGCTTTTTTCATATCACTAACTGTGCCAATAATATTTTTAGTACCTAGCTTTTTCGCCATTTGAATAAGCATTGTCCCTACCCCACCAGATGCTGCATGAATTAATACGCTATCATTTGTTCGAATTGGAGCGATTTGATGTGTTAAGAGATAGGATAAAAACAAAACCGTTGGCACAGCGGCTGCCTTTTCCAAAGGGACATCATTTGGAACTTTGAAAACAAGCTGCTCTTTCGCCACCACATATTCTGCATAGGCTCCATCTTTCGGGAATGCAATAACAACATCTCCAGCTTTAAATGCACTATTTTCATCAAAAACCTCTTCAACTACACCAGCTACATCTAAACCGAGTATCATTGGAAAATTTGCTTTAGCTTTATTACCTGTTCTATTTTTAATATCAGCAAAATTCACACTCGTATATGTCGTACGTATTAATACTTCCCCTGCTAAAATAGTGGGCTTCGGACATTCTACGTACTTTAAAACATCAGAAGTACCAAACTCATTGATGATCACAGCCTTCATAAATTTCTCCCCCCTTGTTATAGTTAGATTATAAAACAAATATGAAATAAATGGGGGTATTTCCATGAAAATCAAACCGAGAAAAGAACAATACAACGATGTACTATACAATTACTTTGATAACGAAAGTGACAGGGTGTGCTTAATGTTCTCTGGCACTGGCTATACGTATGAAAAACCACTTCTTTATTATTCAACTGAGCTAATGCTAGAACTTGGCTATGATGTAGTACAAGTATGCTATACGTTTGATTCGCAACAAATTGAACAGGAGCCAGAAGCTATTTCAGCAATGGTTTATAATGCCGCAAACCCTATTGTGGAATATATTTTAAGTACCAAATCTTATACCGAATCTGTATACATAGGAAAATCACTCGGAACATTACCGATCACCGATTTTTATATGCAGCGAGTGTCATCTGTTCCTTCTCGTTATGTGCTTTTGACACCCCTACTGTCACTTGATCCTGTGATGAAAAATTTGCTTGGAAAGCAGGAATTTCTAGCAATCGGTACTGCTGATCCTCATTATTCTAAAGAAAGATTAGGACTACTTTCTTCATTTAAGCTTGCTATTGTAGAAAATGCTGACCATTCTCTTGAAATAAAAAATCATACAGTAGCGTCAGTGATTCTTTGCCAATCACTTTTAACGGAGCTTAAAGCTTATCTTCAATAATGTCGGAATCTTTTCGTGAAATATCGGAATGTTTTAAAAATTTACCAGAACACTTTACCATAATTACAAATATATGCTACACTATCAAAAATACATTGAAGAGAAGAGTAAATAAGGTTGTTCTTCCCAGAGAGCTCGGGTTGCTGAAAACGAGTAAGAACGAATTATCGAAACAAGTCTCGGAGTAGCGCATTGGATTTCTGCTTGAATGATGGTGCGACGGGAACTCCCGTTACAGAGAAACAGTATAAGCATAAGTATTTATGCCGTACTGAAAAGGCTATTATGGCGACATAATAGTGAACTAGGGTGGCACCACGTGAGTATAAATTCCACAATCTCGTCCCTAAGACAAATCGTCTTGGGGGTGGGATTTTTTTGTTTTAGTTACTTGTCATAACTACAAGGAGGAATTTATATGGGCGTGAATAAATTAATAGAAAAGTGGCGTTATCCGGCTATATTATTGTTTAGTATTGGTGTTTCCAGCGTTGGAAGCTGGATATATTTTATAGCTTTAAATCTAATTGTTTTAAACCTTACAGGATCTGCTATCGCTGTGTCCGGCTTGTATATCGTTAGAGCGTCATCTACACTTTTTGCCAGTTTTTGGTCAGGTAGTTTGATAGATCGTTTAAATAAAAAATATCTCATGATTGTTCTCAACCTTTTCGAATCTTTACTAATTGTCACACTACCTTTCTTCTCTACTCTGACTTGGATATATTTCATGGTCTTTGTTATCACAATGGCTAGTTCTATGTATCGTCCGACTTCTATGACTTACATTACGAAATTGATACCAGTTGAACAAAGAAAACGTTTTAACTCGCTTCGTAGCTTACTTGATTCCGGCGCGTTCGTAACTGGTCCAGCTATTGCAGGACTGCTATTTACGATTGGAACGCCTAATATGGCAATTTACTTAAATGCCCTTGCTTTATTTTTATCAGCCTGTATTACATTTGGAATGCCTAATGTTGAAGCCAATCAACAGTTGGCTAGTAAAGCTGTTGATGAGAAAATTTCCTATAAGGTATTATTCAATGATTGGAAGCTTGTTATAAGATTTAGCCTTAAAAATCCTTATATTATGATGATCTATCTTTTATTTAGTGCGATGATTGTCATGATGACAGCGACGGATTCTTTAGAAGCTGCTTTTGCTACTCAAGTACTCTCATTATCCGAAGGTAAATACGGTGTTTTGGTGGGCATAGCAGGTGCTGGAGTATTAGTTGGTTCTTTAATGAATACAGCCATCGTTGAAAGAATACCAACTGCTTGGCTTATAGGTTTGGGGTCATTGATAACAGCATTAGGCTATTTAATTTTCACATCCTCTTATACATTTCTTATCGCTTCTTTAGGATGCTTTATTTTGTCCTTTGCGATGGCCTTTGCCAATACCGGCTTCTATACGTTTTACCAAAACAATATCCCTGTCGATAGCATGGGGAGAATAGGCAGTATTTATGGATTTGTAGAAGCCTTGTTCATTATTATCATCACTGCCATCTTTGGCGTTGCCGCTGAAATTACATCTATTCGATACGTTGTTGTATGTGCAGCCATTATTATGCTTGTGGTAGCATCTGTACTACTAATTTTTAATGTACAACCTTCGAAGGTCAGATTTTATAGAAATATTTCTAAGATTAATGACTAGAAGAAACTTTATTTTGTTGCTGTTGCTTCACTTTTGCACACGGAAGCAATAGCTTATAAAAATAGTAGCACCTCATATTATAAGAGGTGCTACTAAAATGTCGGGATTTGATTTAATGGCATTTTACAGATGTATCCATAGCTCTGTTTGTCGCTTTGGTTATGCTTTCTGTCGCTTTGATGGTTCTATCCACGAATTTGATGGTTCTATCCACGAATTTGATGGTTCTATCCACGATTTGGGCGAGGCTATCCACGACTTTGGCTGTTCTATCCATATTTTTGGCTTCTCTATCCATATTTTTGACTTCTCTATCCGTCGCTTCGGCTGTCCCTTCCGTCGTTCTGATTTCTTTCCGTCGCTCTGGCTGTTCTTTCCGTCGCTTCAGCTGTTTCTTCCGTCGTCCTGGCTCTGCTTTCCGTCGTTCTGATTTCTTTCCGTCGCTTCGGCTGTTCTTTCCGTCACTTCAGCTGTTTCTTCCGTCGCTCTGGCTGTTCTTTCCGTCGCTTCGGCTGTTTCTTCCGTCGCTCTGATTTCTTTCCGTCACCCTGGCTCCGCTTTCCATCGCTTCGACTCTTCCATACAAATTCACTGCTGAAATGTCTGGCTTTCACTTCACCTTAAATTCTAGTTTACCTTATCAAAACAAAAAGGGCATGAATTCAATATTACTATTGATTCATGCCCTTAAAATATTAGTACGCTAAGCCGAATAGCGCTTTAATGTGTGTAAGATAGCGAATGTTAGACGCTTCTTTCATAAGTGTTGCAGGAAGACCTTTAAGTTCTGTGTTGCTAGCACCGATAGTCGCAACAGCGTCTTTACGGCCTAAGCTTGCAAGTGTACCAGAATTAATTGCAGAGAAAGGTTTCATCTCTTGGTTTTTGTATTGTGCGAATAGGTTGTATCCAGCGCACTCACCCATTTGCCATGCAACTTGAGCAGTTGGTGCGTATAGTGGACGTCCACCATCAGCTGGCAATGCTACAGATGCATCACCGATTACGAATACATCATTGTGAGATGTAGATTGTAAGAATTCGTTAATTGTAGCTTTACCGCGGTCTGCTGCAAGACCAGACTCACCTACGATTGGAAGTGGAGCTACCCCACCTGTCCAAATAAGCGTATTGGCAACGATTGGTTCGCGATCTTTAAGAGAGATGACGTTACCATCAACACCTGTTACAGGAGTGCTAGTAATGAATTCTACGCCACGTTTTGTTAAACTTTCAGTAGCACGTTGGATAAGTACATCTGGAAGTACTGGTAAGATTTTTGGACCAGCTTCAACAAGTTTGATTTTAAGGTCAGCAAAGTTAACACCGTGTTTTGCTGCGATTTTCGGGAAGTTGTCCACGATTTCACCAACAAGCTCTACACCTGTTAAACCGCCACCACCGATAACGATTGTTGCATCTGCTTCGTCTTTTGTTTGAGCGTATGCTTTAATACGGTCTTCGATGTGTTTGTTAATTTTGTTTGCTTCGTTCACTGATTTAAGTACCATTGAATTTTCTTCTAATCCTGGGATACCGAAGAATCCAGTTTGGCTACCTAAAGATACTACTAAAGTATCGTAATTTAAAGTATAACCAGTATCTAGGTCAACTTTTTTATTGTCTACATTGAATTTTGTTACTTTAGCAATTTGTAAATCAATATCTAAACCTTTAAAGATTTTTTTAAGTGGTAAAGCAACAGCACCTTCAGCAATAGTACCACCAGCTAAACGGTGAAGTTCAGTGATGATTTGGTGTGTTGGGAATTGGTTTACTACAGTAATTTTAGCTTCATCAGCTGATAAATATTTGCGTGCAGTTAATGCAGTTAAAACGCCAGCGTAACCAGCACCTAAGATGACGATTTCTTTTGACATGATTAATTAATCCTCCGTCCTTACGTTTTGAATATATCTCAAGTCGAGTCTTATTTAGCTTTACGTTCAGCGTTTACTTGTAAGAAAGCATTAACAAAACGGAAAACACCTTGAACTTGTGGGTCTTTTAACATTTTCATAAGACCGAATAAACCAATTGCTTCTTGGCTTTCAGACGCACGGTCTTTCGCTTCAATTGCAGTAGCTGCAAGGTTTTTAGCTGAGCCTACTACTGGGCCTGCCATTTCTGTTACCGCACTAACAGTATCATTTTTCAGTACTTCGTCAGTTGAAACAGCTTGAGCAAACTCATATGATTTTGTTAATAACGTCATCATTTCAGTTAACTTTGGTAATTGTTCAACTAAAGTTGTAAGTGATTCCTGAACCTCAGGCTTTAATAATTGATCTAGCACATCCAGTTGTTCTTTACTCACAGTTAATTGTTCAGACTGTGTTTGGTTATTCGTTTCTGACATTTTGAACTCTCCTTTGCCATCACTATCACTATTTTAATTTTTATTACTTCCATGTAAAAAAGACCATTAAGGCACTTCTTAACAGTCGTTACAGCGCTTATATCTTACAAATCACCAGTCTCAAGAGCTGGATAGCAATTCGTATAATTTGTTATTACAATGTTAACTTTATTTCGCAAAAAGTGCATCATAATTCCATCCTTATCTTGTCTTGGTGACGTTACAACCTCCATTATAAGGTTGTTTGTACATTATTTCAATGAGCTAAATCACAATTTCGACAATCTTTTCAAAATTCATTGATTTGTAACTATATATCGTAGTTAAGTTTGCTTTTTGTCCCTACTGATAAAGAAGGATCCGTTCCAGTTGCCTCTGGACGTTTAGTCTATTTAAATTTCCCCTGCATCCTGCATGTAATACTCAATAAATAAAAATTTATCGCCTACATTTTTTGATTTATCGACCAACTTTTTAAGTTTATCGACCACTAATTACGTTTTATCACCCAAATTGCCTCATTTATCGCTCAATTAGTCTTTTCTTTTATCAAAAAAACCTGTTAGAAGAAAAAATCTACTAACAGGTCTAAATACCAAAATTATTTAGTTGGTTTTTTCAAATCCATTGAAGTCGCTGTGCTTTCAATTTTAACGCGTTTTAAGAAGAACGCTAGCACAAGTGCAATAACTGTAATACAAGCTGCTATGAAGAATGAGTGTGTAATACCATCTAATAAAGCAGTTTGCGTAATGTGATCCTGCATTTGTTGCATTTGTTCTGGTGTTGGTGCAACACCAGATTGCGATGCATTGACTTTTGCTTCTGCAATTAATTCTTCAGCTTTTGCTTTTGTACGGTTATTCATGAACGTTACCATCACGGCACTACCAATTGCCCCTGCCACTTGCTGTACAGTATTGTTAATAGCTGTACCGTGCGGGTTCATCATTTGTGGTAATTGATTTAAACCGTTCGTCATAATCGGCATCATCACCATTGATAATCCGAACATACGAATTGTGTACATGGACACAATAAATGTATAGCTTGAATCTATTTCTAACTTTGTTAAACCGAATGACGCAATGGTTGTAATCGTTAAACCGATAATCGCTAGTACACGCGGTCCAAATTTATCGAACATTTTCCCTGTAATCGGCGACATAATGCCCATTACAAGTGCCCCAGGAAGCATCATTAAGCCCGCTTCGAATGGTTCAATTCCACGAATTGATTGTACATAAGCAGGCGTTAAAATCATCCCAGAGAACATAGCCATTGAGACGATAACCGAGATCGCTGATCCCAATGCAAACATTGGGTATTTATAAATACGTAATTCTAGTAAAGGCTGATCCATACGTAGTTGTTTAAATATGAAGATGATTAAAGCAAGTAGGCCCGCTGAAATCGTGCCATATACCCAAGGACTTGACCAGCCCTTATCCCCTGCAGCACTGAAACCATATAGAATACCGCCGAATGCAATTGTTGATAATAGCACTGATGAGATATCTAAATGAACTTCACGTGTATCCATCACGTTTTCTAATTTCCAAATACCAAACAATAAACTAATGACAGCAAACGGAATAATCATTTGGAATAGCATACGCCAATCGTGATGCTCAACAATATATCCTGATAATGTAGGGCCGATTGCTGGTGCAGAAATCATCACTAGACCGAAAATACCCATTGCTGCCCCGCGTTTTTCTTTTGGGAAACTAATTAGCATTACATTCATTAGAAGTGGTGACATACTTGCAGCCCCTGCTGCTTGCACCATACGACCTGCTAAAAGTGTACCAAAGTTAGGTGCAAATCCAGCCATAGCCGTACCAATTGTAAAGACTGACATCGCTACAATAAATAAATGTCTATTTTTAAAGCGCGTTACGAAGAATGCTGAAGCAGGTACTAAAATACCACTTACAAGCATATAACCTGTTGCGAGCCATTGTACAGATGAATACGTTATACCAAAATCTTTCATGATTGTTGGTAATGCAACATTTAACAATGTGTTATTTAGAAAAGCAACAAAAGCACCCACAAATAAAATACTAATCATGCCATAGGGGGGCTTTTTCAATGTTTGCTCACTATTCATTTATATCCCTCAATTCTTTCTTTGTTTTTTCGATAAAACTTATTTTATACTCGTAGTCTATTTTTTTCAACAGTTAAGATTATAAATTTTAAAAAACATTGATATATAAGCGTTTTCAATATAGAATAAGAGTATAATATTTTAAAAAAGGTGAGGTTATGAACAAAAGAAAAAGACAAATCATTACAGCTGCCCGTGCTCTTTTTATTGAAAAAGGAATCGTGGATGCATCGATTAATGACATCATTAATGCAGCAAAAATTTCAAAGGGCACATTTTATAATCATTTTCCCTCTAAAAATGAATGTTTAATCGCCATATTAGATGAAGGGCGCGAAGAGGCAAGTAATCGCCGCCACGAACTTATTTACGGTAAGGATCCTACTGATTTGGAAGTATTAACACAGCAAGTTGCAGTTCTCATGTATGTCAATCGAGAACATAATTTAATTCAAATTTTCGAATCGATTTTCCATTCAAGGGATAATGAATTAAAAAAAATAATTTTAAACTATCATTTACAAGAGTTGGAGTGGCTAGCCAGTCGACTTGTACAAGTTTTTGGAGAAGAAATTAGTCCAATTAGCTATGAATGTGCCGTGCAGACACTTGGTATGATTAACCTTACATTGCGCGCAGTCTTAATTGCTGACTATAAATATATAAATCGCGAAGCCATTGTACGTGTAGCATTACGCAATATTAGCGTAATTATACCCGTTATGCTTGAATCAAAAGAAATTATCATCAGTACGGAAATGATCAATACGATCCAAAACGTCGTGAATTTTAAAACAGTTGATAAGGAAACGGTCATCGAACAATTAACAGGCTTTAAAAAAGGATTAGCTAAGAACGAAACAGTAGAAGGGTTAGAATACGTGGAATTCTTATTAGAGGAATTACAGCGTGAGAAACCAAAGCTCTTTATTATCGAATCACTTCTTACACCTTTCCGTAAAGCATTCGTTGGAACCGTACACGCAGAAGAAGCTCGTGATATCGCTAATAGCTTATGGCGCTATGTCAAAATTGAGCGACCATCAGAGCGCTGCTTAAAATAACCACATAAACAACAAGAGCTATATAGAAAGTCAAACATTCACGACTTTCCATATAGCTCCTTTTTTCGGCTTCTACCCTATTACAATAATTTTATTTTACGATTTTTCCTTATCCAAAGACCTACTATTTACATGTAAATTTCAATACAAAAATTGTACCTTCCGCTCCTGATTGGACACTAATGGTACCCCCATGTAAATCGATTAACTGTTTAGTAATAGCCAATCCTAGACCTGTACCCGTTGTATCGTCCGTAGTATTCGTACCTCGATAATATCGCTCGAAGAGGTTATCAAGCTCCTCTTGGGGAATTCCTGGTCCTTGGTCGGCAATTGTCAGCATAATCTCCTGGCCTATATTTTGCGCTTCTACATTTACCTTTGTACCAACAGGCGTATATTTTTTTGCGTTGGTAATAAGATTATCTAAAATGCGCTTTAATAAAAGCTCGTCCGCTTCAAGCATAACATCCCCATATACGTTTACGGACACTTGATCATCAGCTAATTGAGGTAACCATACGTTGAGTGGGATCAATACTTTTTCAAGCTGTATCGCTCTATTTTTTAATTGGTACGTATATGTTAAGTCTCGTATAAGGGCATCCATGTACGTTGCCTTCTCCTGCATCGTAGTTGCAAAGACGCGCATTTCTTCCTTCGTCCACTCATAATCCTTCGAAGCAAGCATTGTTGAATAACCATAAATAGAGCTTAATGGCGTTTTTAAATCATGCGATAAACCCGTTATCCATTCCTCACGAAATTGCTCTGCATGCTTAATCTGTCTTTCATTAGAGGAAAGACGATCTGATAAATTATTAATCGATTCATCCACTGGCTGAAATAACTTAAATTTCCTCTTTAACTTCCCTGTCTTCCGATGATGGATACTATTATCTCTCACTTTACTGTAGTCAAACTGCGTTAGTCGCTCGATACGAGATATGACATAAACAAGCGGACGAACAAATTGACGGGAAATACTAACCGATAAAAAGAGGATCCCTATTAACAATATAATATGTCCGCCAAAGAAGACGGAAACAAATAAAACCATCGCTTTATTAAAAGGCTCATCAAATGGCTTATACGATGGATTGGGCATACGTACAACTAGTGTTGAGCCATCCTCTAAAGCAACATTTCGCGTAAGCTCTTTATACTCAAAAATATCGTAGTTCTCTTCCAGCAATTGAGGCTTATGGAGCTTTTTATGGCGCTCGCCTATGACTTCTACACGATCCCACTGCTCATTATAGATTTCAACTGAGGCTTTCTTATCCTGTAAACGTTGCAGCAGTTCTGAAGGAATCTCTCCTTTATTCTTCCAATCCTGAACTACTTCCTCAAAAAGCGGTTGGACAGGTAAAGCCGGAAGGAATAACAAATGATATTTAGGAATCTCCCACGTGTGCATTCCCGGCCGTTTAATGACCATTATTTCGTTATCAGTCATACTACATAGTTCACACGTGTCTCCCGTGTAATCAACAATGTCCATTGATTGATTGAACAAATATAATTGTCCTAAGTTCTCCTCGGCTCGCTTCACTAAATAATCAGCAATCTTAATGGAGTCCCCTTTTTCTACAACAGCATCATCTTTAATTTCGGAGGAAGACATTATATGAATATCGTCACCGACATGACGATTTATAAAGATAGCGAAAAATACCAAACTTATAATAAAGCCTGTAATGATTAGTAAATAAAAAATGATGAAATAAGATACAAAACGAAGCGTTAATCTTCTAGCTGGCTTCATGAAGGGACATCTCCAACAAGTTTATAACCAATACCCCTCACAGTAATAATGCAGGTTGGTTTACCTGGGTTCTTTTCTATTTTTTCACGCAGTTTTCGAATATGCACCATCACAGTATTATCATCAAATAAACAGTCACCCCACACACGCTCGTAAATCTGTTCTTTTGATAATACTTGCCCTGCATTTTCACATAAATATTTCAATAAATAAAATAACCTACCACTAATAATTTCCTTTGTGCCATTTACAGTCACCTCTGCCGCATCGATATCGAATGTAAATCGACTGCATGAAAATAAATGACTTTCGGGTATAGCTTTTTTCTTTATATATCTTGTAAGCTGGACCTTCACCCTCGCAACAAGCTCAAGTGGATTAAACGGCTTCGTAATATAATCGTCTGCACCGTTCATAAAACCACGAAGCTTATCCGCATCACTAGCTTTTGCAGTTAAAAAGAATATAGGTGCTTCACTTTGCTCTCGAATCATATTCGCCATATCCAGTCCACTACCATCCGGGAGCATAATATCTAATAGATAAAAATCAAAAACCTTCATTTCAATTTTCTTTTTTGCTTCTTGAACGGATTCGCAGAGAGTAATGTTTAAAAACCCTTCTTTTCTTAATATAATTTCAATCATTTCTGCAATTGCACGTTCGTCCTCTAATACTAAAATTGAAGCGTCTTGCATGCTATCACCTTCTTTTAAGATTACTTTAAGGTAGTCATCATTTCACCATAAGCTTTACCAACTACACTATGTATAAGATAACCAATTAAGGAGATAAAACGCAATGACAACTAACCGTGTTACCTTCATAGATACGATGCGTGGATTTAGTTTATTTGGCATCTTAATGGCAAATTTGTTGATTTTCCAGTTTGGCATGTATGGCAAAGATGAACTAAAAGATCTATCCACTCTCGATAATGGAGCCTTATATTTTGTGAAAATTTTTATAGAAGGCTCATTTATGCCGATCTTCACCATTTTATTTGGCTTCTCTCTTATTAAACTTATAGAGTCTATTCGTAGAAAAAAAGATAAGAGTCGATGGTCCATTTTACGCCGCTCAACTGGATTAATAGCCTTAGGTTTACTACATTCAACGTTTTTATGGGAAGGCGATATTTTGTTCTCCTACGGCTTTATGATATTGTTCTTAATCCCATTTATTAATCGCAAACCAAAAACTTTATTTATTTGGGCTGGCATCTTCTTATTACTTATTACAGCCTTATCATTTCGTTCCTTAGAAGAAACCAACAAAGAACAGAAAGAAATGGCAACCTATATAGAGAAAGCCGACAATGTATACGCTAATGGAAGCTACTTAGACATTTATGATTTCCGTGCAAATGTTCTACCTCCGGGTATAGATGATGCAGGTTTAGTCTTTTTCTCATTAATTTTCCTTGCACCAATGTTTACCACTTCATTGACCCTTTTCGGCATGGGGCTCGCTAAAAAGCATGCTTTTGTAAATATGGACGACGAAAAGAAATGGTATAAGCTTGGCGCTCTGCTTGTTCCAATAGGGCTAACTTTAAAGAGTCTAAGTTTTATAGAAAACAACTTTTCCGGAATGTTGTTAATAGGCGGATCTGAATTATTAGCAGTTGGCTATGTCTGCCTTGCAGCTTTACTATATAAAACTCGCCCTGTACAACGTCTCGCACCTGCATTTGAAAGTGTCGGTAAATTATCTTTAACCAATTATCTAATGCAAACCATTATTTGTACAACAGTATTTTATGGATATGGTCTAGGCTTATACGGCAAGCTAGGCGTATTTGGCGGTATTTTATTTGGAATCGTCGTGTATAGCTTGCAATGTGTTTTCAGCCTTGCCTATTTCAAGAAATTTAAACGTGGACCATTTGAAACTATACTGCGTGTATGGACGAATTGGTCTTGGAACGGACAGATAAAAACAGAACAGAAAGGAAGTACTTTACATGAATAGCGACTCTAAAGAGGACTTTACTGATACATGGTGGTTTTTAGGAATCTGTACTGCTGTTGCTGTAGTTTTAACACTATTTGCTTTTTAATATAGTAAAGCATTAAGTAGTGCTGTTATCTTTTCCCACACGTTTTAATCAATTAGGCTTTCCGAGCTGTTAATGTAACCATCAACTATCAACAACATATTGTAATTCGTTTTCGCATGCCTCCTACTGTATACTATGACTACACATACTATACAGCTTAGGGGGCGTTTTTTTGCTAGAGCGAATTATTATTACTGGCTATAGACCACATGAATTAGGCATTTTCAATGACAAGCACCCCGGCATTGCCATCATAAAAAAAGCACTCGAAAACCGACTACGTATATTGATAGACGAAGGTTTAGAATGGGTGATTATTAGTGGTCAGCAAGGTGTCGAAACATGGGGTGCCGAGGTTATTCTTACGTTAAAAAAGGAATTTCCTCATTTACAATATGCTATTATCACTCCTTTTTTAGAGCAGGAGAAAAATTGGCAAGAACATAAAAAAGAAAAATATCAAGCATTAGTAGCGCAAGCAGACTTTGTGACGAGTGTAACGAAAAAGCCATACGAGGCTCCATGGCAATTTATCGAAAAAGATAAATTCATTATCCAAAATACAGATGGTCTGCTGCTAATTTATGACGAAGAAAACGAAGGCTCCCCGAAGTATATGAAACGTCTTGCAGAAAAATATATGGAGACACATGAATATACACTTTTAATGATTACCGCTTATGATTTACAAGTAGTAGCAGAAGAAATACAGCAACAAGATTGGTAGGGAAAATATTGATATAATTTTCTGATAATTATATACTGGAACTATATTAGTCATAGACTCACCGATCATCACAATAGCGTGTAGTTGATCTCCGTTCCGACTGGGCGCTTTCCCGGGGGCTTTGGGCCAACAGATGTTTTTTGTGCGAAAGCGAAGCGACAGCGACACGAGGTTGGTCACGAAGGCGTTATCACAGGACGTGATGTTTTTAGCCTTCGTTCCCCCGCTTCACTCGCATGGTATTCCTTCTAACAAATATCATCCCAAACTTTAGGTGATGAACATTTAGAAAAGTAGATCTTTGTTAAAAAAAGATTTCACCTCTTTTTTATTACCCTTTAGTGCTAATTTCTAAAAAGGAGCTGCTAACATTTGAGTAAAAAAATCGAAATGGTTCTTGAGTCGTCGCCAGTGAATGTTTCTCATGATACGTACCGCAGAGAGTGCAGATATACACGTGGGATTCATATTGAAGAGCAAGAGTTTAAAGCAATTTTGGATGCAATGTGCCCCAATTCTCGCTTGTATTTTGATTTCCATAATCCAGGCAAAGAGATTAAAAAGGGAACATATTTAAATGGACACTCTGGGTTAGCACGTAATATTTATAATTACTATAAAACAATTCACAACATTGAACTGACCGAGCTTATAAACGGTAAAGATTTTTATGTAAAAATAATATAAAGAGATGATTGGATTTCCTATCATTAAAATGGGCTGTTTCTTACATAACAACCCACTTTTTATATCCGATCAAAAAGAGCTACTCTCATTAGAGAGTAGCTCTTTATCTTCATTCAGCAAATGTTTTTCTGTAGCGAAAGCAAAGCGTCAGCTACAATTTCACCAAGGTGAAATTGATTTTTATAAATCCGATACTTGAGCACCTAATTCTTTATCATTGTACATTTCAGTGTCCAATTCTTTTGTAATACGTGCAGTTGTCACACCTGCAGTCATTGAACCACTTACATTAAGAGCTGTACGACCCATGTCGATTAATGGCTCAACGGAAATTAATATACCCGCAAGTGCAATTGGTAAATCAAGTGCTGATAATACAAGAATGGCTGCGAATGTCGCACCACCACCGACACCAGCTACACCAAATGAGCTGACTGCTACTACTGCAATAACAGTAATGATAAACAACGGATCAAGTGGATTAATCCCAACTGTCGGTGCAATCATAATCGCTAGCATTGCAGGATAAACACCAGCACAGCCATTTTGACCAATAGATAAACCAAATGAGCCTGAGAAGTTCGCAATACCTTCAGGTACGCCTAGACGGCCTGTTTGTGTTTTAATGTTCATCGGCAAGGCACCTGCACTTGAACGTGAAGTGAAGGCAAACAATAATGTTTCTGCAGATTTTTTTAAATACGTAAATGGATTTAAACCACTTAAAGTAAGAATTAATAAGTGTACTAATAACACGATAAATAATGCTACATAAGACGCAACAACAAACTTACCTAGATTATAGATTGCCCCGAAATCAGATGTTGCAACTGTACGCGCCATAATGGCTAAAATACCATATGGTGTTAAACGTAAGACAATTGTTACAACGCCCATTACTAGTGCATAGATTGCATCCAAGCCTTTTTTAATAGTCGCTGCTGTGTCTTCATCTTTACGTGCTACACGTAAGTATGCAAAACCTAAGAACGCTGAAAAAATGACAACAGCGATTGTTGATGTAGAACGAGCACCTGTTAAATCTAAGAATGGGTTTGCTGGGAATAGCTCAATAATTTGTGTTGGTAAATCTGGTGCAGTTAATCCAGAAGTTTTCTCCTCTAGATACGCTCCACGCTCTGCCTCTGCAGCACCTTGCATAATATGAGAAGCATCTAAATCAAACACCGTTGCTGAAAAAATACCGACAGCAGCTGAAACAGCAGTTGTACCGATTAAAATGGCTAAAATAAGAGCTGCCATTTTCCCGAAGTTTTTACCAACCTTCATTTTCGTAAAGGCTATTAAGATGGAAATAAAAATTAATGGCATCGCAACCATTTGTAGCAATTTAACGTAGCCAGTACCAATAATATTGTACCAACTTGTTGTTTTTGCTAAAACGTCAGAATCAATACCATATATTAAATGCAATCCAAGACCAAGTACAATACCTAAGCCTAGTGCAGTAAAAACACGGTTTGAAAACTTAACGTGCTTTTTATTCATATAATATAAAATTCCAACGAACACGAGTAACACGGCAACGTTAAGAATAATTTGTAATGTAGACAATGGACAGCCTCCTAAGACGTTTAATTATAATGTAAATCGAATTATATACCCTTAATCCCGATAATTCAAGTAAGTTTTATTAAGATTAATAATTTCCTAAAGTAAAGCAGCTCATTTCTTTAGATTATGCCCTAAAAACCAAAATTGATAAAAATCGCATGTAGCACAACTGTTATTGAAATTTAACTTCTTTCAGCAAATGACGCCATCATATATGTACAGTAAAAGCCGCCCATCTCCCCATCGTGAAAAGCGTCCGTTATGAAAAAAGACTATGGGCACGCTCCAATTATTGCGAGCATGCCCATAGTCTGACCTACTTCGTTTAATGAACGAGGTAGGCTTCTTTTCCATTGTTGTTAATAAGGTAACAGCTTCCCGAAATTTTTTTACATTGTTTTTTCACACGTGTCACCGCATCTGACAATTGGTCAATAGATTCCAATTGCTGATTTTGATTAGTAATAACCGCGATCGATAGCGTCGTACAAGATAAAGGCTCTAATTTACCAGCTCTATTTTGTACTTGTAAGCAAGTTAAATCCTCTACATCATAAAAGCTTAAAATGAATGCATCAAACTCATCAATAATTCTTTGACAGATTGGGGCGGCCTCATAATGTGGAAGAATCGCAACGAAATCATCTCCACCAATATGTCCTAAAAAATCTTCTGCACCTACAATATTTCTTTTCAAAATATCTGTTAAATACAATAAAATCTTGTCCCCTTTATTAAAACCGTAAGTGTCATTGTATGATTTAAAGTGATCTAAATCAAAATATATTAAACTATATTTTGATAGCTGCAATGCTTCCTCTAGCTTTTCATCAATTAATTTATTGCCTGGAAGACTACTTAATGGATTTAAAAAGCTAGCAATGGCTACTTGTGTGTCTACGAGCTTTAACAGTAGCTCCCGAATACTTACTACACCGTAATATAAGTCATTCCTTGTTACAACCACATCATCATATAAGTCCTCTGGAGGTCTAGACATTGCTAACGTACTGACCTCTGTTATAGGTATATTGCGATCTACGATTAAAGGATTTTCTTTCATAATAAGCTGATTATGCCGACCCATAAATAAATTATAGCCATAGCGTGTACCAATTTTTTGATAGAAATGTGTACGTGTAATATGCCCAATTGGTTTGTCATCTCGAACAACGACAACACTACGTAATGACGGATTACTTGTAAAAAGTAAATCCACCTCGTTATTTTTCACAAATTCATCAATACAAGGAACGTTTTCTATGACTTCCCCTATCTTCATCGTCATCCATCCTTATTTTCCCCAAATGTATTTCCTTTGCGGGTTTCCCTATCGCGTAACCTTGCGCGTAGTGGATTCCAATACTATGTAAATAATCAAGCTCTTCCTGGCGTTCAATACCCTCTGCAATAATTTTCGTCTCAGCCTGCTCTGCGTATTTCATCAGCAATGTGACAAGCTGCTGCTGCTCGCTGTTTTTATCAATAAATTGGATTAAAGAACGGTCTAGTTTTATAAATTCTGGCTTTAAGTAAATAAGCGTTTTCAAGCTATTGTAGCCTGAACCCACATCATCCACTGCAATTCGATAGCCTTGTGATCGATAATGTGATAATACACGTTCAAACTCTACAAAATCTACCACCGCACTGCGTTCAGTTAGCTCAAACACTACCTGCTGTGGTTTTATGCCAAGCTCCTTTAATAATTGCAACGTTTCACCACTATGATAGTTCTTATCTAGTAACACATTAGGATGTATATTTACAAATACTAAAAAATCTCTGTTTAGCCATTCCTCGTGCAGTCGTTCTTTGAAGCGTTGTAATGAAAGATTACGACAAAAGCATTCAAATAAAAATACACAGTCCGTTCGCCCAACAAATTCATAAAACTGATCGACACTATTAAACAATTCTGAAGGCTCCGGACGGTTTAGTGCCTCAAAACCAACCGTCTGCCTCGTCTGTAAATCGACGATAGGTTGAAAAAAAGTATGTAAATTCTTGTCCTGAATTATTTCTTTCAATGCTTTTAAACGTTTTATATAGAGAGCATTGTTTTGATGCTGCCCATATAAATACTTTAAATAAGAAAATAAATTACTTGTTTTTATGCTTTGACTCACAGCAGATTCCATTCTCGCACCTCTTAAATCGGTTATTAGGATCTATTGTACGCTTTCATTGTAAAAACACTGTGAATTTCATGTAAAAACAGATGTCTCTAGCACTAGATTTCCTTTTCAATAGCTTGCATCGCCTGATAAAAATAAGCTTTTTTGATCATTTGATAGAGTAGTATAAATTTAGGATGTAGAGAAGGCAGGTCGAGCAAAGGTTAGTGGTTTTATCGGCGGTTTTTGGATGGCTTATCAACGATTCGCATTACCTTATCAGCTATTTCACTGTATCCTATCAGCGATACTAATAGTGTTTTACCGACAATTACTTCTATAATGAATAATAGAAACTCCATCATAAGAAAGGTTGC
The DNA here is from genome assembly GCF_050277945.1 of Lysinibacillus sp. NPDC097214. NCBI lineage: Bacteria > Bacillati > Bacillota > Bacilli > Caryophanales > Bacillaceae > Lysinibacillus > Lysinibacillus sp. NPDC097214. The sequence goes on along the minus strand of NZ_JBNNSS010000011.1, from coordinate 23,982 downwards.
TTGATATTGTAATGAACGTAGAGAACTTTTTACAACTGCCTATTACAAAGGAATTTACAGTTGTTGCCGGTCGCAATGGTTTACATAAACCTGTTCAAAATGTTGAAATTCTAGATTTTGAATTTTCACCCGATATTCAAACGGTGAGGGAAACGATTTTCACACCGAATTGCGTTGTGTTAAGCAGTTTATTATTCGCAAAGCACAAGCCAGAATATTTATGGAATGCCGTGAAAAGCCTAATTGAGCTGGGGGCAAGTGCTTTAGCTTATAAACCTGTCATCTATGAGGAGTTACCCGAGGAAGTGTTAGCCTATGCAGACGAACAAAATTTTCCGATCTTGCGATTTGGCGGAGATGAATTTTTTGAAAAGATTATTTTAGAAACGATGGCCTATGCAAAAACACAGGACTACTCGTTCTTTTTAGAAACGATTCTGCGACGTCTATTGGAGGAAGACGTAACAGATGAACAAATAAAGTCTATTTTACAGCAAATCAATAAGCCCTTCGACAAGTATGTATTTGTTGCTAACATTCAATCGCAGGATCATGCAAATAGCCAATGGATGCACTCCCTTTTTCAATTAGATCCTCTATTGAAATCTGGTATGATTTGTAGCTATAAAAAGAGTCTCTTTATTGTAATGACCCATTCATCACAGCAATTTCAATTTGAAAAACTTCTCAATGAATGGTTAACGATGTACGCAATCTCGACGAATTCATTGACCTTTGGCTATAGTCGTTGTCACCTAACACAATCAGAATTCCCTCTTGCTGTTCGTGAAGCCTTTTATGCACGTATTATGGCTGAAATTAAATCGACTCCTATATGTCATTATGAGAACCTTGCTTCCGATTGGTTATTAATTGAATTGCATCGTAAGGACGCTACATTTGCTATAGACTATGTAAATAGCTATCTTGGTCCCCTACTTAAGGCAAAGGTTGATCCGGATTTAATGAAAACAGCAATCACCTATGTTGTAAAACAAGGAAATATTAAAGAAGTAGCCGTTGCTCATTTCTGCCATCCAAACACGATCCGTTATCGCATGGCAAAAATACGTCAGCTAGTAGCACCTTTAGAAAATGATTATGTTTTTTATGAGCGTATAGCGGCAGCCGTTAAATTGTACTTAATACATAGCAAAATGAATGTCGAATGAAAGCTTTGGAATAAGTACAAAAAAACGCCTGAATTTTTAGAATTAAAATCAAACTATTTTTTTCCATTTCGTGCTATCCTATTGAAGTTAGGAGGAAGAACGATGAAACAATACATAGCTGATGGTATGCTATTAGTCACTGCAATCGTTTGGGGTAGCGGATTTGTAATAACGGCTATTGCATTGGAATATTTAACAGCCTATCAAGTAATGGCAGGTAGGTTTTTATTAGCCTCGATTATACTGACAGTCTTATTTGGATTTAGATTAAAAAAAGCTTCTAAATCCGTTATCTGGAAAGGTATTTTGTTAGGGACCATTTTGTATATTGCCTTCGCCCTTCAAACAGTAGGGCTCCAATATACAACACCTTCTAAAAATGCATTTTTAACTGCTGTAAATGTCATAATTGTTCCATTAATTGCGTTCGCGGTATACAAGAGGCGTATAGATGGCTACGAAATTATCGGTTCGATGATAGCTATTGTAGGAATCGGTTTATTATCCTTACAGGGTTCACTGACGATGAATATCGGAGATGCGCTTTCCTTAGCTTGCGCTGTCGCCTTTGCCTTTGATATTTTCTGTACAAACCTATTTGTCCAAAAGGAAGATGCCATTGCCCTGACGATCATTCAATTTATCACAGCATCTTTTTTAGGTGTTTTGGTCGTAGTCAGTCAAGGCGATATCCCAACTACTCTTGAAAAAGAAGCCATCTATTCGATTATTTATTTAGCCATTTTCTCAACTACCCTTGCCTATCTTTTTCAAAATGTCGCGAATCAATATACGTCTGCTACAAAGGCAGCTATTATCCTGTCCACAGAATCCTTCTTCGGCATGGTGCTATCCGTTATTTTCTTACATGAAGTATTAACAAGCCGTATGGTTATAGGGGCTATCATGATTTTACTCGCCATATTAATAGCAGAAGTAAAGCCTGCACATCCTAAAAAGCGAATGATGAAGAGCTCTCGATAAAAAATAGTTTCAGTGCTACTGAAGCTATTTTTTATATTATTTTAAACACGACTAGTCATGATGCTTGTAGTAATCCCTACTACCAAAATTGTAATAATTGAAAGCAATAATGTACTGGAAGATAAAAGCAGTCCCCCTATGACAATGACGATGGAATCGATTATAAAAATAAGGATCCCGACATTAATTCCAGTTTTATCACTTAAAAACTGTCCAATCAAATCTGTGCCACCAGTGCTTGTCTGAAATCTAAGCATCAAGCCGACACCAAACCCCATAAGGACCCCTCCACATATGGCGCTATAAATGGCATCTACCTGAATAAGATTCCGAACAGGCTTTAGTAAATCGATACTAAGAGAAGATACAAATAATCCATGTATACTATTGAAAAAATATGCCCTGTATTTATACCAAGAAACGATAAAGATTGGAATGCTAATAATGATGATCATTAAACCTATTTTAAGCTTATATAAATAATGTAAAATAAGCGCTATCCCTACAACTCCCCCATCTAAAATTTGATAGGGCGTTAAGAATAAATTAATTCCTAATGATACCGCAGCACTTCCTATGAGAATGACCAAGCCTTTCGTAAAAAAATACATACAACACCCCTCCGAGACTTGCATGTTTTTATAGTATGAAAAAATCAATTTGAACATGTTATTGTTCACGTCTGTCGGTGTAATTGTATTAATATTTTTTATCGAGCTCGGTCGCTAAATTCCTCTATAAATTGTGTGAATACAAAAAATGGATCATCACCAAAACGTGTGGTTGATTTCCGTTCCGACTTGGCGCTTTCCTGGGGGCGTCCAGCCTCCACTCCAATCAACTTATTAACATAATAGACGTTTTAACAAAGTCATCCACAACTTTTGGTGATGAACCAAAAAAGCCCTTCTGCATATACACAGAGGGCTAGGAAAAAACTATTTGTTTTTTGCCTTCATTCGATTCAGCAAAAATCCACCTTTAAATGATTTAGGCTCGTAAGAAATAATAAAAGCATTTGGTTCATAATGCTCCACAATTTGAAACAATTCTGTCTCGCGATTTCTCTTTGTTAATATTTCATATTTATAGCGATTACTATCCCTACCTTCACCAACATAAATTGTCACAGCAAAGCCTTCATTACGAAGAAAATTCACGAGCTCTTCATTTTTATTCTGCGTATTGATTGTCGCATAGACATAGCCAATCGCTAGTTTCCGCTCGATTTTAGCACCTAGAAAAATACCTAAACCAAAACCAGCAGCATAAACAACCATCGCTAAAATACTTTGGTCTCCATTAAAAACAAGAGAAAGGCCAAATACATACACTAACATTTCCAGCATACCGAATATGGCAGCAAGGAACGTAATGTTCTTCACTAAAAATATTGTACGTAACGTTAAAAAAGGCACATAAATTAATTGAAGTAATACAATCAAAAATATACTTTGCATTTGTAAGAGACCTTTCAATAAGTAGTTTTATATACTAGAAGTGCGTTACCTTAACTATCTATTAGACGCTGATTTCCGCTGGCGAAAGTAGAGCACCTCCCCGCTACAAATAACACCCACAAGCCAGATATTTATAAATGTATGTTCAGACATTGCCTTGCATTCTTCTCAACAATTATGTCTCGGCATCGTTCAAAATCCGCTTGTACAAAGAACTCCCGTCCAATTCCCTAGATTCCCTAACAATTAAAATTTAAACATCTACTTTTCATAAAAAAATGCCACCTACTATAAAAGTAGATGACATTTTGTTTATTATAGAAATCCTTTATGCTTCCCATGCATCAGGTCTTTCTTATGCTTTGCCCAATTATATTGAACAAAATGTTGCGGATAATCGCAGTGACAGAACCAAATGGACAACTCCGAAAAGAAGTGCCCTATTTAAATGACTAGCAATCCGAATTCATCGGTACTTTATTCTTTATTAGTTCATCTATGTAATACTCTTTTAGCCAAACTTCCAATTTCATTTTTTCTTCTGAAGACATATGTGACTCCATAATTACATGTAGTTCTTCAATAACTTCTTTAGCAGTTTTTAAATTCATTTATAACCCTCCCTTCCATAAGGTTCATAATATTCTATATTCATTCGTATTACAATAACCAATTTTTACCATCAGCTATTGCGCCTGTAAGTACAATAAGACACAACTATCTCCTTTTACCTTCTAAACCGCCATAATGGGCAACTATCTTTCTTAACTCTTCAAACGAAGATAACAAATAGCTTTGTTCACTTTCAAATTCAAAATGTAGTTTATTTTCTTCACTCAAAAATTCTTGGAAATACCCTTCTATAGTAATCTGCCCCAATCGATTAAAATGCATTTCAAACTCAATATTAGAACTTGAGTCTGTAAAAGTCACACTTCCATTCAATTGCTTAAAACATTTTTGAAGTTGGCTAAAAAACGTATAGATCTGACCAGTTGAAAACCATAGTTCTGCATCTTTCACAAAATAGTTACCACTTTTTATATCAATTTTCCCTTTCACTTCGTATCCGCCCAAATAACTAGTTTCATTCGGAAATCCAAATACCTCAATGATTTCTATCCGAATAAATCCTTGTTTGCCTCCTATTAAAAAAGCATTCATTTATATCATCTCTTTTCAAAATATAGCACTGACTTCTTCCACAAACTTTATCTTTAGAAACACAGCTTTCCTCTATTACAATAGGTGTATGGACATCCGCTGAGCAGTTTAAATCCGCATTCATTTCAATCCTCTTCTATTATACTGCGCGTCATAAAAAAGGCGGCTTAAAAGAAAGTGAATTGAAAAATGACATCAATAGTGCAAAATTACACTACATTGGGTAATTGACTCAAATAAAATAGTTTAAGAGCGAGGTGCTTGGAATGTTATTATTCTTATTAAAATGTATATTACCTTTTATCTTAGTAACACTGTTATATATAATTAATATTATTTATTTATCAAAGAAAACGATGAATAATATTAAATTGTGGAAAACTTCGATTTTAGTGGTCAATATCATTGCGTTATGTTTAAGTATTTTAATCGTTTTACCATCAGTTGCATTAATCACCGCGATGTCTTTAGGCACAGGTTCCACCTTAAATATAACAGAGGATGATTTTAATTTAGAAGCAGCTACGCTTATACTGTTGTCCATTACTAGTTTTATATATCTCTTCGTTACAAATATTGTATTAACTGCTTTAACAGCTAAAAAGCAATTCCGTCAGGGGTAGCTTGTTCCATGAAGAAGTTTTTCTGTAGAAACAGGCTTTTTTCCGCATAAAAAAATGCCACCTCCTTAAATCTAAATCAATAGATAAAAGTAGGCGGCAACGTTCTTTTCATCAAAATATGCGAGGTATTTAGATGAACGTTATTAAATTTTTAAACTTCTCCATGCATCGGGTCTTCCTTATGCTTAGGCCCAATCATGTTGAATAAAATATTAAGAATAATCGCCGTAACAGAACCACAAACGATACCGTTAGATGTTAGAAGAGATACACTTTCTGGTAGTGCATCAAAAATCCCCGGAACAACCGATACGCCTACACCAAGACTAACTGCAATCGCAGCAATCATAGCGTTCTCCGCTGATTCATTCATTACAGGTACTAACATGCCCATACCTTGAGTTATTACCATACCGAACATCGCTAACATTGCCGCACCAAGTACTGGTGTTGGAATAATCGTTGTTAATGCTGCGATTTTTGGTAGGAAACCAAGTGCTACTAGTAAACCACCTGTAATGTAAATGACTTTACGGTCTTTTACGCCTGACATACGTGTTAGTCCCACGTTTTGTGAAAATGTTGTATATGGGAAGGCGTTGAAAATACCGCCAATCACAGAGGCAAGACCTTCAGAACGATATCCACGTGCTAAATCTTTTGAATCTAATTTTTTCTTACAAATATCACTTAGCGCAAAATAAACCCCTGTTGATTCTACTAAAGAAACCATTCCTACAAGTGTCATTGTAATAATCGCAGATGCATTAAATGTTGGCATCCCGAAGTAAAATGGCTGAACCATGTGTAATACGGCAGCATCTGAAACTGGACTAAAATCAACCTTGTCCATAAATACTCCTAGGATTGTCCCGGCAACTAATCCGACTAAAATGGAAATTGCACGAATGAAGCCTGTAGAAAAACGATAAACGACTAAAATAATGACCAATGTAATAAACGCTAAAGCTACATTCGAACCCGATGCAAAGTCTTCTGCGCCTTGTCCACCTGCCATATTATTTAAAGCTACTGGTAATAAAGAGATACCGATAATCGACACGACCGAGCCTGTAACAACTGGCGGGAAGAACTTTACTAACTTACCAAAAAAGCCTGCAATAATCATAATGATTACACCTGATGCAATAATAGATCCATAAATATCAGTAATACCTTGTTCAGGATTAGTACCAATTGCAATAATCGGACTAACCGCTGTAAATGTACAGCCTAGTACTACCGGCAAACCAATACCGATAAATTTACCTGAATACACTTGTAAAAGCGTTGCGATCCCACACATCATAATGTCAATCGCTACTAAATACGTCATTTGTCTTGAATCAAAGCCAATTGCCCCACCGATAATCAGTGGCACTAAAATGGCACCTGCATACATCGCAAGTAAATGTTGAATAGCTAGCGTCGTCGATTTAACGGTATTCATTACGCATTAGCCTCCGCAGCAAATGTTACTTTACCATCCTCAAGAGAATCTACAATTGCTAATGATTCCACGCGAACCCCTTGCTGGCGTAATAATTTCCCACCGTCTTGGAAGCCTTTTTCAATAACAATGCCTACACCCACAACATTTGCACCAGCTTGTGCTGCGATATCAAGCAAACCTTTGACAGCTTCCCCATTAGCTAAGAAATCGTCTACAATTAGAATGTTATCATCTTCATTTAAGAAACTACGTGAAACTGAAATATCGTTCGTTTCATTTTTTGTGAAAGAATGTACTTTTGAATTATAAAGATTATCTGATAGTGTTAATGATTTACGTTTACGTGCAAACACTACAGGAGCACCGATTTCAAGCCCTAGCATAACAGATGGTGCGATACCTGAAGATTCGATCGTTAATATTTTTGTAATCACTTGATCAGAGAATCGAGTGGCAAACTCATGACCAATTTCTTTCATAAGCATTGGGTCAATTTGATGATTTAAAAACGAGTCTACTTTTAATACAGATGAAGATAGAACTTTACCTTCTTGCACAATTTTGTCGTGTAATAACTTCATTTCCTTTATATCCTTCTTTCTTATAGTAATAAATTTTTATGAGCAAATAACCGAAAGCGCCGTGCTAACGCAGCGTCAGTAACACGATATCGTTGTCACGAAGGCGTTATTATAGAAGAAATGCTCATTCCAAGTAATAAAAAACGCTGAATACTTTGATTCCAGTCATCTACGAGTGGAGCAAAGCATTCAGCGTAAAAACGTCGAAACGAATAGAAAACATCTTATATAAAGTCTTCTAAAGCATTGCTACCCATAGTCGATTTTTTTACGGTAAATCGGTAGAGACTCGCGAGCCATATTCTCGCTATTATATGAGTGAAATAGTATTAAGCTGTAAGAACTTCCTGATCTTAATAAGCCATGGCGTTATTTCCAAAAATGGCACTTTATTCGGTATGTGCTTGTATCTCACACTGAACAAAGTCTGCTTTTTTCGGAATTTACTATTATTTTACTGACTTTCAATTGTAAACGTTCGTGTTTTACAATCAACGTTATGATTATATCAGACAATTTTCGAGCTTGCTAGTCATTATTTTGATAAATGGAAGGGCACAGTCATAATAACGATATTTTTGTGAAATAACAGCGACGTGCGAATTAATAGACTTGATTGATTGTGTAACATATGATGCCATCCTTTTTTCGGTAAAAACTGTGGGATGATAACTGTTACTTGATGGCCTGTTTTCGCACATTGATGTTCAACCTTATCAATAAATTTCATTAATGGCTGTGTAATACTTCGATATGGTGAATAGTATGTGACAAGCCGTATATTTGGTTGCCAAGCTTTCCACTTCTCCTCAAACGCTTTTGCATCCGCTTGATCGAAGGCTACATAAAAGGCAATAATTTTATCAACGTGTAGTGACTGCGCATAATGCAATGTGTTTTCGACTACTTTCGTAATACCAGCGACAGGTACAATGAAGACATTCCCCTCCACATTTGGTATTTCCTCATTATCTAATCTTAATTGTTCACCAACTGTTTTATAATGCTGTTTAATCCGGTGGAACGTCCAAATAATAATTGGTAAAAAGATAAACACTGGCCATACTTGAGGCAATTTCGTCACAAAAAACATCATCGCTACAATAAAGGAAATGACCGCTCCAATTGTATTGATCGAAAATTTAGCCACCCAACCTTTTGGCTTTTCACGCCACCATTTTCGCATCATTCCAGCCTGCGCTAAAGTAAACGGAATAAACACACCAACTGCATAAAGCGGAATCAAATGCTCTGTTGTTCCATCAAATAAAATGATTAAAACAATGGCCGCTAAACCAAGCATCATGATGCCATTTGAATAACCAAGTCGATCCCCACGTATCTGGAATATTCTTGGGATAAAACCGTCCTTCGATAAATTGACAGCTAGTAAAGGAAAGGCTGAATAACCTGTATTCGCAGCAAGCACTAATATCATCGCTGTTGTTCCTTGTACTATATAATAAAAGATATGACGACCTACACTTGCCTCCGCGATTTGTGAAACAACCGTTTCTTTTGCATTGGGAGCAACTCCATAAAAATAAGCTAGACTCACAATACCAATAAATAACACTGCTAAAATACCGCCCATAGCTAATAATGTTTTAGACGCATTTTTCGGCGCTGGATCTTTAAAATTAGGAATAGCATTTGAGATTGCTTCAACACCAGTCAAAGCTGAGCTTCCTGATGCAAATGCCTTTAATAATATAAATAGACTGATACCCGCAACTGGTGTACCGACCTTTGGATGCAACTCCGCTGGAACTTGCCCAGTTATTACGTTATAAGCCCCTACTCCGATTAACATCAGCATCACTATCACAAATAAATAAACAGGATACGCTAAAATGGATGCAGATTCTGTGACTCCACGCAGGTTTAAAAGCGTTAAACATATAACAAAAAACACAGCGATTATCACATTATAGGAATGCAGACTTGGAAATGCCGAAGTAATGGCATCTGTTCCAGCCGATACACTTACCGCAACTGTTAAAATATAATCGACAAGCAATGATCCACCAGCGACTAGACCCGCATTGACACCTAAATTTTCCCGAGAAACTACGTAAGCTCCACCACCATGTGGATACGCAAAAATAACCTGACGATACGAGAAAATAAGTGCTGTCAGTAACACAACTACCCCAGCAGCAATCGGTAAAGAATACCAAAAAGCAACAGTGCTCACTGTCATAAGTACAATTAAAATTTGCTCAGGTCCATACGCAACTGATGACAACGCATCGGACGATAGTATGGCAAGTGCTTTTGTTTTACTAAGCTTTTGTTCCCCTAACGCTTCAGATCTTAATGGTTTACCGATAATATAACGTTTTAATGAAGATTTCATTTTCTACACCTTCTAGTTCCATAGAATGTGTTTCGCATTTCTAAATCGATTACGCTTTAGCATAATCGGTTTTTGTGCTGTTTACGGGGCCTTGTTTCATTTTTAGAATGAAGATAAAAAACGCCTACAAGTCATCACTAAATAAGACTTGTAGACGCTCATTCGTCTGCCAAGCTCCACTTTTCTGCTCTTAACGCTTACGAGGTTAGCTGTCGGATTCGGGCCTGAGTAGCCCTACCCCTCAATAAATGAAGAGATTCACCCCAAGGATTACCTATGTAATCCGTAAAAATTGGGTCCCCCGCGTCATTGCTTCAGCGATTTAGAAATTTGAAACTTTTATAATGATGTCATATTACGCCTGTAATTAAAAAAAGTAAAGATGAAAATAATGCTTACAAAAAATTTTTTCACTTGCTATTTTGAACATTTCTATTTAGGCCCACTACAATGGGGTGTGATTGATTTTCATTCCGACTCGGCGCCTTCCTAGAGGCATGCAGTCTCCACTTCATTCAACTTATATACATCGCATATGTTTTAACAAACGTCACCCCAAACTTTTTGATGATGAACTTTTATTTGAAGAATAATGCTTTAAAACTAGTAGAAAATATATGAATACCCGAATTGAAAATCAATCAATTATGCCTCGGCATAATTACATCCGGAATCGGCTTACCAATACGATGTTGGTCCCAGGCGTTTTCATAGGATGTGATGTTCTTAGCCTGAGTTCCTCTATTTCAGCTGGTATTTAGACACCTGTAGCTGCCGCTTCGCTTTCGCTACAAAAAAACACTCGCTGAAAGAAGTTAAAAAAGCTACCTTTTAAGTATATTCCCACTTTTAAAGAAGCTAAGTACATTCATCCTTGAATCATTTTCAAATGAATCGAATATTCTGCTATGCTGCTTCCATACATTGATTCACAAGCGGAATTCCTCCATTAAAGTTGATTACTATATCAAAAACATTTTGAATTCAGTAAAAAATTGAGCAAACTCCTTCACATTTTTTAGTTCTAGCTATAAAATAGGAATATAACATTTTCCTATAGGAAACTTTATTTCACCTGTGATACTTTTTGAAATGAGGGAACAACATGGTTTACAAACGAATGACAAAATCGTCTGCTGAGGCGGTTTTAGATGGAGATATAACAGGCTGGCGACGCATTTTACCGTTTCTTGGTCCAGCCTTCATCGCTGCGGTTGCCTATATTGATCCAGGCAACTTCGCAACGAATATTACAGCAGGTTCACAATATGGCTATTTATTACTTTGGGTAATCGCCTTTTCCAATTTAATGGCCGTATTAATTCAATCTTTGTCTGCAAAGCTTGGCATTGCAACTGGCAAAAATTTACCCGAAGTAGCACGTGAACATTTTTCTAAAAAGACTTCTATCTTTTTATGGATTCAGGCTGAATTGGTCATTATTGCAACAGACCTTGCAGAATTTATTGGTGCGGCACTAGGGCTGTACTTGTTGTTCAATATTCCAATGCTGCCTGCAGCGCTGATAACAGCGGTCGGTTCATTTGCTATTTTAGAATTACAGCGCAGAGGCTTTAGAGCGTTTGAAGCAGGTATTTCTGGCATGGTGCTTATTGTCGTATTAGCATTTGCATTCCAAACATTTTTAGCACAGCCAAATTGGGGCGAAGTAACAATGGGCATGTTTACACCGCGCTTTGAGGGTGTAGATTCTATTTTACTTGCAACAGGTATTTTAGGGGCAACTGTCATGCCACACGCTATTTACTTGCATTCTTCATTAACCCAAAATCGTATCGTTGGCCGAAATGATGAAGAAAAGAAACGGATTTTCCGTTTTGAGTTTATTGATATAATCATCGCGATGATTATTGCTGGTGCCATCAATATGAGTATGCTTGTTATTGCTGCGGCAGTATTCCATACACAAGGCGTAGTAGTTGAAGATTTAGATATCGCTTATAACGGATTAAAAGAGGCGCTTGGTCCGATGGCGGCAGTATCTTTTGGTCTTGGCCTTCTCATTGCAGGTCTTGCTAGTTCTTCAGTTGGTACACTTGCAGGTGATGTTGTGATGCAGGGCTTTATTAGAAAGAAAATACCGCTTTATTTACGTCGAGCTATTACAATGTTACCGCCTTTGGTTATCATTGCATCTGGTGTGAATGCGACTTATGCGCTTGTCCTAAGTCAGGTTATTTTATCCTTTGGTATCGCATTTGCCCTCGTACCGCTTGTACTGTTTACAAGTAAGCGTGACATCATGGGAAGCCTAGTCAATCGTCGTATTACAACTATATTAGGATGGATTGTCGTGGTCATTGTCGTTACTTTAAATCTTTATTTATTATGGCAAACAATATTTGGTTAAAAAAATGCCAGACACAAAGACCTTGATTTGGTTTTGTGTCTGGCATTTAAGTTTTAAAGCGCTATTTTCTTATCCCTAAATATCAATCTGCTCAATGTTTCGAAATGATAAGTAGGCCACGCTTATACCGATAATGGCTAAAGTGATAGGTATAAAAATAATATCATACAAGGTGAAGTTACCCGAATTTGATGATACGACCGATACAATTAATATAGATGATACAATCGTTGCCGGAATGGAGTATTTTCTCATACCAAAATACAACGGTATTAATGCGATGCATGATGCTGAAATTGCATTCATAATCACAACGGGAATTCGTTGTATTATGAATGAGAGCGTTACTGTATCCGGAAGCAATTGGAAAACCTCGCTAACAGCACAAAAAATCGCTGTGACAAAAATAGTCGATAAAATAATTGCACTAAAGGTAAAAAGAACAACAATGGCTAGCTTTGAAGCAATTAGTTTTTTTCTATTAATCGGGTACATAAATGCTACAGTGATCGTTTTATATTTAAATTCTCCAATAATAAACTTGGCGATTAACACACTAGCAAAAATAATAAATACTGCTCTTACACCTGAATCTATAAGGCCAAATGCCGTCTGATAAGTTCTAAAATCTGCATCTCCTTCTACTTTAGTGATAAATATAAGCATAAACATAACTGCTAGTATTACAAAATTTGCGAAAACAGCTCGTTTTATATATGAACCAATATGATATTTTTTCATTTCTAAACGCATTAAATTAAGCACTAGTGACACCTCCATTGATTAACTTCAAGAAATAATCCTCTAATGAGCTTGTTTTTTTGCTAATGCCCTCAATTTCAATATCATGCTCAATCAATGTTTTAGATAACACTTTTTGCGAAGCTGTCAATTCATAAATTCGAATACAATTGTCATCCATTAGTTTGAAATTAGTAATATTTAATTTACTTTCTAAAATAAAGGCAGCCTTTTTCCCGTCATTAACAATCAATTCAATATAATTTGACTGACTACGATTGACAGCGTCCATAGATACTTCCTTCATTAATCTCCCATCCTTAATAACTCCAACTGTATCTGCCAACTGTTCAATTTCACCCAAAATGTGGCTAGAAATCATAATAGTAATGCCATACTCTTTACAAAGCATCTTGAATAACTCTCGAAGCTCTTTAATGCCGACTGGATCTAGCCCATTAATCGGTTCATCTAAAATAAGTAGTTCCGGCTTCGTAATAATTGCACGTGCAATACCCAAGCGTTGTTTCATTCCAAGGGAAAAGTCTTTTACACGTTTATTTTCCGTGTTTGTTAGCTTTACTAAATCTAGAACATGCGCAATTTCTTTCTTGTCATAATAGCCCATATATTCGCAATGTAATTCTAAAGTTTCCTTTGCCGTTAAATTTTCATAAAAAATTGGGTATTCAATAATCGTCCCCATCCTTTTCAGCACTTCGTATGAGCGGTCATTTAATTTCTCACCAAAGATTTCAATATCTCCACTCGTTGGCTTCGTAAGGTTGGTCAGCATTTTCATAACTGTCGTTTTTCCGGCACCATTAGGACCTAAAAAACCGTAGATCTCTCCTTTTTTCACATGCATAGTAACAGCAGAAACGACTTCTTTCCCCTCATATACTTTCGTAAGCTGATTTGTTTTCACAATATATGTCATGTAGATCTCTCCCTTAAATTTAGCTATCCTTATTATAAAAAATGAAACTCTCTAATTTATTACTTGATTCTTACAAATTTCTTAAGCGCAGAAGAAAAGCTTGTAAAGCCATATAATTGCTCTACAAGCATGACTGCTCAGTATGTCATTCGTTTTAAAGAAATTGTAAAAATGGTCTTCTCATATTGGATACTTGAAAGTTGGATGGAGCCCTCCATTAATTCTACAAGACGTTTTGTAATCGTTAAGCCAAGACCACTCCCTTGGAAGGATTTATTTCTGGAATCCTCAAGCGTATACATTCTTTCAAAAACATTATCAACATGATATTCGTCAATCCCTTTACCACGATCCCAAACATCGATAAAAATATTAGCATCATCATTTCTTACTGTAAGCCCAATGATATTTCCTGCCGCCCCATAGGCAATCGCATTTGACAATAAATTATTCAAAACCCTATCTAATGCTTCCTCATTGCCAAGTGCATACAAGGACATCTCTGGTATTGCTATATCAATCTCTAATCCCATCGACGTGATCATATCGTAAAATGATAAAATGTTTTTCCGGCAAATTTCACTTACATTAATTTTCGTCATTGGATAATCTGTATCTCCAGCCTCCAATTTTGCCAGGTCAAAAAATGTATGAATTATTTTTAATACTTCCAATGTTTTCGAATGAACGCCAGTGAGTAACCGTTGCCGCTCCTCGTCACTAAGTGATTGCTTAAGCTGCAGCATTTCCGTATAACCTAGCACAACTGTTAAAGGGGTTTTAAGATCATGTGAAATATTGGCCAACATCTTTTTCATGGAGCCTTCCATTTTCCGATGTGTTGCTTGCACTTTTTGATTGTGGTCTAACAATGCATTCATCGCGATTAGTAACTGCTGTAATTCTTGATTAGCTGTCGACACTAAAATCTTTTCGCTCGATTGTTCATCAATGATTGCTTGCAGTTTTTGATGCATGTATTGAATAGTAGCGTCTTGCTTTTTTTTTGCTCTCACTTGAAAAATAACAATTCCTACGAGTAATACAATAATCAGTAATAGAAATATAATCATGGAGTTTACCCTTCAAATTTATAGCCAATTCCCCAAAGTGTTTTAATATACCTAGGATTGGATGGATCGTCTTCAATTTTTTCGCGTAATCTTCTTATATGTACATTAATAATATTTTCATCCCCATAGTAAGCATCATTCCAAATCAATTGATAAATTTGCTGCTTTGTAAAAACACGATTACGATTTGTCACGAATAACGTTAAAATGGCAAATTCCTTTGACGTGAGCTTTACATTTTGTCCATTCTTCTCAACTGAAAAATTAACAAGGTCTATCGATAAGTTGTCTATCTCCACTAGATCTTTCTTATCCTCTACTTGACTGGAGTATTTTGTAGCTCTTCTAATCGCGGCTTTAACACGTGCCGAGAATTCCAGCATCGAAAACGGCTTGGCAATATAATCATCTGCCCCTAATCCTAACCCTAACGCTTTATCAACATCACTATCCTTGGCTGACATAATGATAATTGGAAGCGATGCTTGCTCTCGTAAAATCTTTAAAACTTCTAATCCATTCAGTTTCGGTATCATTATATCCAAGATCACTAAATCAAAAGGATTGTTTAAACAATAGTGTAAGGCTTCTTCTCCATTTACTGCAGTGGTGACAAGGAACCCCTCCATTGTTAAATAGCTTTCTACCATTTCACGAATGGCTTCGTCATCTTCTACTAGTAAAATATGCTTTTGCACGTGCATGCACCTCTTCTCAACATAAAGTGTCTATATATGACTTGCCATTTATATGAATCATTACCACAACGAGGATTGATTTCCGTTCCGGCTGGGCGCTTTGTTGTTGCTGTCGCTACGCTTTCGCACAGATAAAACAATTGCTGCCGCTTCGCTTTCGCACAGTTAAAACATTTGTTGCTGACGCTTCGCTTTCGCGCAGAGCAGAGCTTCCTGGGGGCGTCCGATGAGCCGCTTGGGCCAACACGATGTTGGTCACGAAGGCGTTATCACAGGATGTGATGCTCTTAGCCTTCGTTCCCCTAGTTGCTCGCTCCAGGGTCTCGGGCCAACAGATGTTTTCTGCGCGAAAGCGTAGTGCAAACGTAGCGGCAGCAGAGGGGTTTTTTGTGCGAAAGCGCAGCGACAGCAACAGCACCGAGGTTGGTCACAAAGGCGTTATCACAGGATGTGATGCTTTTAGCCTTCGTTCCTCTAGCGCTGATCCCCAAGGAGTCGCCCAGCCGTAACGAAGATCAACTTATATAAATGGTATACATTTCAACAAATGCCATCCCCAATATTTGGCGATTATTCATTTCTATAACAGTTTACCATATTAAGATTGTGCACCAAAAGTGAGGGACGATTTGCAAAACTAAGTCCCCTTTCATTTTCTCCAGTAATCTTATCTGAAGACCCCAAAAACCAAATTTGTAACAGTGATTGCTATTATGGGGATACGGGGTTTTGGAGCTTAAAAGATGTTCACTGGCAGTATTTTCTCTGACAAGATTGTAAGTTTGGTGTTACAAATTCATTTTTCAACTAAAAAAACTGCCCTGCAAGTCATTTTTTATGACTCACAGGACAGTTTTATTATTCATTATCGACTTTTAAATCACATTGCTCAAGTGGAAGCATCTTTGTTTTATGCTTGATTTTATAGCCAAGCCATAACAGCAAGAACAGTGGAATACCGATATACGAGACAAGGACTCCGTACCAATCTACTGTATCCCCCGTAAAGGCATTGTAGTTTTGTCCAATAACAACAATCATACAAACCGTAAAGGCAAATAGCGGGCCGAATGGGAATAGCTTTGCTCTATACGGCAACAATTTCGGATCTAAGCCCTGTACCTCGAACGCTCGACGGAAACGGTAATGGCTAAATGCAATTCCTAGCCAGGCAATAAAGCCAGACATCCCAGAGGCATTTAGAAGCCACATGTAGACCACACCATCACCAAAGAATGAAGCTAAAAATGCTAGGGAGCCTACAGCTAAAGTCGCCATTAATGCGTAAATCGGAATACCTCGACGGCTTAGTTTAGCGAAAAATTTCGGTGCATGTCCATCTACCGCTAATTGCCAAAGCATACGAGAAGATGCGTACAGCCCTGAATTCCCCGCTGACAGCATTGCCGTTAGAATGATAGCATTCATCAATGATGCAGCAAAGGCAATTCCTAAACGGTCGAACACCAGTGTAAATGGTGAAACAGCGATATCTTCAGATAGCAAACGTGCGTCTGTAAATGGAATCAGCAGCCCAATTGCACCAATCGCTAAAATATAGAATAAAAGAATTCGCCAGAAAACAGACTTAACAGCTTTCGGAATATTTTTACCAGGATCATCTGTTTCACCTGCTGTTATTCCAAGTAGCTCTGTCCCTTGGAACGAGAATCCTGCAGCTAAGAAAATACCAAATGTAGCAAGGAATCCACCATGGAATGGTCCATCACTGATAAAGAAATTCGTAAAGCCTACCGGAGCGTTTCCTCCTAAAATACCAAAAATCATTAAGAAACTGATGATAATAAAAATGATTACAGTTACAACCTTTATCATGGCAAACCAATATTCACTTTCACCATAGCTTTTTACTGATAATAGATTGAACGTTAAAACGACAGCAATAAATAACACAGTCCAAAGTGCTGATGAGCTATCTGGGAACCAATATTTCATAATTAATGATACAGCAGAAATTTCTGCTGCAATTGTAATTGCCCAGTTGTACCAGTAGTTCCAACCAAGGGCAAAGCCTAGAGCTGGATCTACAAATTTTGTAGCATACGTACTAAATGAGCCCGATGATGGCATATAGGCTGCCATTTCGCCTAAGCTCGTCATTAAAAAATACACCATGATACCGATTAATGCATAAGCAAGAAGTGCACCGCCAGGGCCTGCTTGTGCAATGGCACCACCACTAGCTAAAAACAATCCTGTACCGATTGTACCGCCTAATGAAATCATTGTAATATGACGGCTTTTCAATTCTTTTTTCAGCTTTGGCGCTTTATGGCCAAGCTGATTGACTTTTATCTCACTCACAATATAGCATCCTTCCTTTAAGAGGCAAAAAAATGCCATCACATGAACGGCAGTGATGGCTAAATAAATCCTCTGTTCTTTCAAAATGATAGCTCAACACGTTGTTCAAACGTGACAGTTCTGTTCCTTTCGGAGACAGCCCCAGCATGAGGTTTTCAAGTCCCCTCACACTTCGGCAGTATTTCCTTTCAACTAATATCTCAAATGCTTGTCATTTCCATTAGCATACTCTTAAATACCGCGACCTCTACCTCAATATAAACATGAGGCATATTATTAAATTTATGATGTTTTTTATTTTAACATACGACCTATGACATTTCAATAACTCAAGTAATATTCTATATTTTGTGAATTTTCCACTATTTTTATTATTGTGATAAAGTGGTATAGTGGTTCAATCATAATTGTTCTAACAGGGGGGATTTATTTGACTACTCATGAACATACCGATACTTATCCTAGTAGGAAAATTAACTGGAAAGGTACAACCTTATTACTAGTTATCGGCGTAATTTGTATTGCCTCGACATTACGGATGCCGCTAACAGTTGTTGGACCTATTATTTCCTTTATCCGTGAAGACCTCGGCATATCCTATGTACTAGCAGGCTTTCTAACAACAATCCCTTTGCTAGCATTTGCAATTATTTCACCTTTCGCACCAATTGTCGCACGTAAATTCGGGCTAGAATTAACATTATTTTTATCAACTATTCTTTTAGGGCTAGGGATTGTACTACGCTCCCTCGGCACAACTAGTTTGCTCGTATTTGGTACTGCGCTAATTGGTATAGCCATTTCATTCGGTAACGTACTTATTCCAGGATTACTTAAATTGAAGTTTCCCTATCACGTAGGTTTACTTATGGCCTTTTTCACAATGTCGATGAATTTGACAGCTGGTCTCGGTGCTGGCATTAGCTATCCTGTTGCCCATTCATCAATTGGCTGGCAAGGTGCACTGGCAGTCGCACTTGTTCTTGTGGCGTTAACCATTTTAATTTGGATTCCACAGTTGAAATTTAATAAGCCTGAGCCTAATGTTAAAACTACGAAAGAACGTACACCTTTATGGAAATCACCTGTTACTTGGGCAGTAGCGGGAGCTATGGGATTTCAGTCATTATTATTCTATACAACCGCGGCTTGGATTCCAGAAATATATATAGCACAAGGATTAGCTGCAGATCGTGCAGGATGGATGTTTTCCATCATGCAATTTTCACAAGTCCCAATGGCTTTAGCTGTGCCTATTATCGCTAGTAAAATGACATCTCAACGACCTCTCGTATTAATGTTTACGGCATTTTACTTAATTGGCTTTATCGGACTAGTAATGGAATGGACAAGCCTCGCTATACTGTGGATGGTGCTACTAGGCTTAGCCGGTGGAGCCTCATTCTCATTAGCGATGATGTTCTTTACATTACGTACCCGTACCGCTTTTGAGGCAGCTGATTTATCAGGATTTGCACAATCACTAGGCTATTTATTAGCCGCAATTGGTCCAATCTTATTTGGTTATTTACATGATTTATTCGGTGATTGGAGTACCACTGGTTGGTTATTTGTTGTCGTAGTATTGATACTCTTCTTATGTTCATTTAGGGCTTCTAAAAACGAATATGTGAATTAAAAAAGGCAGCTCATAATCTTATTTTGAACTGCACCCCAATTGTTAGACACACTCTAACAATTGGAGGTGCAGTTTTTTTATGACTAGATTTACAACTGAAATAAAATTGGCCATTATTCAAGGATTTAATCCTAAATTAATTTCACTAAAAGAATACGCAAGACAAATGAAAGTGACAAGATCGCAATTTCAATACTGGTTGAAAGTCTATGAGTTACACGGAGAGGCTGGTTTAAAGAAGAACTATACAAATTATCCTGTAAGTTTTAAACTAGACGTACTAAATTACATGGTTCAATCTGGTGCGTCATTAATGGATACCGCAGCTCACTTTAACATTCCGAATTTCACAGACGTGTATATTTGGAAAAAACAATTGGAGCTTGGTGGTTTAGAAGCCCTTGAACCAAAGCAGAAGGGGCGTCCATCCATGAACAAAGAGTCAAAAAAACAACCAAAACAGGCACTATCTCAAGGATCAGTTGAAGCATTAGAAGCACGTATTAAGCAACTAGAAATGGAAAATGAGTATTTAAAAAAGTTGAATGCCTTAGTTCAAAACAAGGAAAAATCACCAAACAAGACAAAGCGCAAGTAGTCTATGAGTTAAGGCACAAATATCCGGTGAAAGCACTTGTAAAGCTCGCTGGCATTCCACGCAGTACGTATTATGATTTAGTTAAGCGTATAAATCGTCCTGATTCAGATGCCGATTTAAAAGCTGAAATTAAATCAATTTATGAAGAACATGAAGGTCTTTACGGTTACCGTCGTATTCGTGATGAGCTAACGAATCGGGGGAAGATAGTAAATCATAAGAAGGTACAACGTATCATGAAAGAGCTAGGTTTAAAATGCCGTGTACGTATGAAAAGATATAAATCTTATAAAGGTACTGTAGGAAAAATAGCGCCGAATCACCTAGACCGTCAATTTACAGCGGATGCCCCGAACAAAAAATGGGTGACCGATATTACGGAATTTAAATTATTTGGAGAAAAGCTATATTTATCGCCTGTGTTAGATTTATTTAACCGAGAGATTATTACATACACAATCGGCTCACGACCGACCTATTCACTTGTTTCTGAGATGTTAGAGAAGGCGTTAGAGTGCTTACCAGAAGTTCACCAACTTCTGATACATTCAGATCAAGGTTGGCACTACCAAATGAAACAATACTGCCATGCACTTCAAACAAGAGGAATTAAACAAAGTATGTCCCGTAAGGGAAACTGTTACGACAATTCTGTGATGGAGAACTTTTTCGGGATACTGAAGTCCGAATTCCTTTATTATAAGGACTTCGAAAGTGTAGCGCATTTTAAGCAAGAATTAGAAAAATATATAGAATACTATAATACCAAGCGGATGAAGGCAAAATTAAAAATGAGTCCGGTACAATACCGAACTCATTTTGAGCAAGCAGCCTAATGAAATAACCGTGTCTAACTTTTTGGGGTCACTTCATTTCAGCGGGTGTTTGGACACCCGCTGAAATAAGTTAAAATGAGCTGCCTTTCTCTATTAGTAAAATGGTTTCTGATAAAAATAGTTCGGTGTATTATAAACATTAACATAAGGCTTATGGTAAATATGAGTTGTAGCTGGTGAAAGAGGTGGAATCAACCATGTCCAATTGCCTGTGACCTCACGATTTGCTGCTGCTTCTGTTTCCTCAAACAATTTAAATTGCTGTGCAGCTGTATGATGATCTACAATGCTCACACCATCTTCTTTAAAGGAATGTAGCACGGCCATATTCAGCTCAACTAATGCTCGATCACGCCATAGAGAAGCCTGTTTGCTTGTATCAAGGTTGAAAATTTCTGCTATAGCGGGCAGCATATTATAACGCTCATGATCTGCTAAATTACGTGCCCCGATTTCTGTACCCATATACCAACCATTGAATGGAGCTGCCTCAAAGTCGATGCCTGCCATTTGGAAGCGCATGCTCGAAATAATCGGCACTGCATACCATTTTAATCCTAGCTTCTCGACTTGAGCAGATTCTGGATGACGAATCGGTACTTCTAATACATATTCGTCAGGGATTATAAACACTTGTGGCTCTCTACCATCCACCTGTACAACAAGCGGAAGCACATCAAATGCTGTTCTCTCACCTTGCCAGCCAAGTGATTCACATACTTTTGTAAACTCAACGGAATGCGGATCACCAACAATTCCAGATTCCGTTTCATAGCCAGCATAGCGGATTAGCTGATGATTCCATATGCGAACTCTCCCTGGTGCAAAAACCGTTATTGTTGGACGGATTTTCCCATCATTTGTTGCATATTGAATATGTTTAAGCAAAGCGTTGAAGATATCCTCTTCATTTGAAAGATCACGGGCATCTACAACATGCAGCGATTGCCAAAACAGACGACCAATACACTTATTACTATTACGCCAGGCCACTCGTGCACCAAAAATTAATTCTTCCGTTGTCGGTATATATTTCCCAGCAGTTTTAATATGCTGTAATTTATTTTCTAGCCATGTTTTCGACTCGTTTTGTTCTACTTGATAAAGTTCTAAAAATCGTTGTACTTCATGTAAATTCATATCGAACTCCTCCATCTACCCTCATATTAGAGGAATGGAACTATTATCACCACGAAAAAATCCGCCTGAAAACATACATATTTTATATATGAAATACTTTGTTCAATATTTCTTATTATTTTTGGGATTAGGG
Source organism: Lysinibacillus sp. NPDC097214 (assembly GCF_050277945.1). Classification (NCBI taxonomy): domain Bacteria; kingdom Bacillati; phylum Bacillota; class Bacilli; order Caryophanales; family Bacillaceae; genus Lysinibacillus; species Lysinibacillus sp. NPDC097214. The sequence continues at coordinate 1,692 of NZ_JBNNSS010000011.1, read as the reverse complement.
AAAAGATAAATACCTTCCCTTCAAGTAGCTATTATGAAAATTTCGGGGGATTATAGAGGACAAAACCTTTTTGTATGTAGAAATTAGTTATACAAAAGACATCTTCAGTTACATAGCCAATTTTGTTTAGCATGATTAAGCCCTTCGCAATACTTAGGAATAGACGTTATTACACGTCCATTAAAAATAAAACTTCCTTAACGAAGGGTGATCCTTTTTAGCTTATAGTTGGCATAAAAAAAGCATGTTACACGAATGTGCAACATGCTTGATGACCCCTACGGGATTCGAACCCGTGTTACCGCCGTGAAAGGGCGGTGTCTTAACCACTTGACCAAGGGGCCGTGGCTCCGAAGGCAGGACTCGAACCTGCGACAACCTGATTAACAGTCAGGTGCTACTACCAACTGAGCTACTTCGGAATAATGGTGGGCCTAAATGGACTCGAACCATCGACCTCACGCTTATCAGGCGTGCGCTCTAACCAGCTGAGCTATAGGCCCATTATTTTGGAGCGGGTGATGAGAATCGAACTCACGACATCAGCTTGGAAGGCTGAGGTTTTACCATTAAACTACACCCGCAGATGGTGGGTCAGGACGGAATCGAACCGCCGACACTTAGAGCTTCAATCTAATGCTCTACCAACTGAGCTACTGACCCGAAAAAAATGGAGGAGGTAGAGGGATTCGAACCCCCGCGCGGTGTTACCCGCCTGTCGGTTTTCAAGACCGATCCCTTCAGCCGAACTTGGGTATACCTCCGTAATATATAAATGGTGGAGCCTAGCGGGATCGAACCGCTGACCTCCTGCGTGCAAGGCAGGCGCTCTCCCAGCTGAGCTAAGGCCCCTTGTTAGGAAAGATGGTCGGAATGACAGGATTCGAACCTACGACCCCTTGGTCCCAAACCAAGTGCTCTACCAAGCTGAGCTACATTCCGATACTATTAGGCTTTTTTGGCGCGCCCGACAGGAGTTGAACCCATAACCTTCTGATCCGTAGTCAGACGCTCTATCCAATTGAGCTACGGGCGCATTTATAAAAACTGATGAGCCATGAAGGACTCGAACCTTCGACCCTCTGATTAAAAGTCAGATGCTCTACCAACTGAGCTAATGGCTCGTATTAAAAAATGAATGGCTGGGGTACTAGGATTCGAACCTAGGCATGACGGAATCAAAATCCGTTGCCTTACCGCTTGGCTATACCCCAATTATTAAAATGGGGCGACTGATGGGAATCGAACCCACGAATGCCGGAACCACAATCCGGTGCGTTAACCACTTCGCCACAACCGCCACTATATATAATCACGGCAGTATTTGATAACGAGTACCTAGAAACCTGGCAGGGGCAGTAGGAATCGAACCCACACCAAAGGTTTTGGAGACCTCTATTCTACCGTTGAACTATGCCCCTAAAAATGGTGGAGGGGGACGGATTCGAACCGCCGAACCCTAAGGAGCGGATTTACAGTCCGCCGCGTTTAGCCACTTCGCTACCCCTCCAAGGGATGATGCCGGCGATAGGAGTCGAACCCACGACCTACTGATTACAAGTCAGTTGCTCTACCAACTGAGCTACACCGGCAAAAAAAAAAAATGGCGGTCCCGACCGGGATCGAACCGGCGATCTCCTGCGTGACAGGCAGGCATGTTAACCGCTACACCACGGGACCATTTTGGTTGCG
>NZ_JBNNSS010000010.1:0-179963 GCF_050277945.1 Lysinibacillus sp. NPDC097214 | reverse complement strand
GTCCAAAATTTTGTTTCGTTCACCAACTCAAGGTTAGTTACTAAAAACTTTATTGATTACGTTTTGCTTGTTCAGTTTTCAAGGTTCATGTCGTTTTTGTTTTTAACAACTTTATCATCATAACTTATCTCCAACAAGAAGTCAACAACTTTTTTAAAATCTTTTTTTCAAATCTTTTTTTCAAGTCATCCTTCTTGTTAAGGACAAGTAATAATATATAATATAGCAATTTAAAAATCAAGCTTTTTTCGAAAAAAGTTTAAAAATCTTTTTCTCATCCACAACAAACAATAGAATTCCTACTATAACAATTAATCCACCAATAATTTGTGTGGCTATTAAAAACTCTTTAAAAATGAGAAGAGCTAAGATGGCCGCCCCAATTGGTTCAAATAATATCGCAATAGAGATTACATTTGTACTAACGTATTTGATAGACCAATTAAATAGAGTATGACCCAATAAATTAGGTACGATTGCTAATAAAATAAACCATATCCAGTCCATAGTTGGATAAGGACCGAACGATTCACCCTTAATAAGAACATAGATGAATAACGTAATTGTGCTAACAGCATAAACAATCATCGTATATGTCACAAGAGATAATCTCTTACGTACATCTTGTCCAAATAAAAAGTAAGCTGTAACGAGCGCGCACGCAATAAGAGCAAGCATGTCTCCATAAAATGCAGTACCGCTAAGTTTAAAATCTCCCCAACTAATTAAAATACTACCAATAATAGCTATCGCTCCTGCAAATATGGTTTTTAAAGTAATGTTCTCTTTAAAGAAAAAATATGTACCTACAAATGCAAACAACGGCTGTAGTGTAACTAAAACTGTAGAACTTGCTACAGAAGTGTAATTGAGTGATTCAAACCACAAAATAAAATGGAAGGCTAAAAATATGCCTGCAACTGAAGAAAATAGCCAATCACGTATTCTTAATTGTTTTACTTCATTAGTGTACTTCCAGAAAAACAGAGGAGCCATTATTAACACCGAAAACAACATACGGTAAAACGCAATAACCCCTGCTTCTGCATTTGCTAACTTTACAAATATCGCAGATAAGGATACAGAAATAACGCCAATAAATATAGGAATGTATGGATGAATTTTTGGTTTCTCCATTAAACCCAACCTCCAATCATTTTTGCCTGGGCATAAATACGTCTGGATTCAGCTTTGTGCTATCCGTGATATCTACCTGGTGCTCTAACTTATACCGGCATCTATCTAACCACCTATTACAACGGAGACTTCTGGAGCTACTTTGGCTACTAAAAAAATATTTATAGCTGACGCATCGCTTTCGCTACCAAGACGTTTGCTGAAAGAAATAAAAAATACTTATACTTCATTCCTATCGTGATGTACAATACAAAAAAGTAATGTACATATAATAATGACACCTTGCATATCTCTTAGCAATACGAAATATCTGTGGAGGGTTGCGTATGGAAACCTTATTTGGAAATATGATTACATATGAAGTTGGCATAAAATTAGTAATTGCAGCCACATTAAGTTTAGTAATCGGTATCGAAAGGGAATTAAAAAAGAAGCCTGTAGGATTAAAAACGAGCTTAGTCATCGCCACATTTAGCTGTTTATTAACTGTTATTTCGATTGAAACCGCCTACTCAACACCCCCGAGGTCAGAAATCAATATTACAATGGATCCTCTACGCTTGGCTGCCCAAATTGTTAGTGGAATTGGATTTCTTGGAGCCGGTGTTATTTTAAGGCGTGGGAATGATAGTATCTCAGGTTTAACAACTGCAGCAATGATCTGGGGAGCTGCCGGGATAGGGATTGCAGTCGGTGCAGGATTCTATATGGACGCCACTTTGGCTGTTATTATCATTGTCTTCGGCATTGAAGTTTTATCGCCGTTTCTAATGAAAATAGGGCCAAAAAGAATTCGTATGCGAGAAATATCATTGAAAGTTCAGATTAACAATGATGAAAAAAGTGAGTCCTTTCTAGAATTTCTAAAGGAAAACAATATTATTATCGAAAACATACGCATTCAAGATGTTCCAAACAATAATAATGTTTTTCACGAATTAGATTTACGCTTATCATTAATAGTATCTGATAACTTACTGTCATTTTATCGTTCATTACGAGCACTACCCTATATAGAAAAAATCGAAATGGAAATTTTAAACTAGTCGGAGGATTCTTTCGTGGGAGAACTATTAAAACTATTAAAAAACGGGAATAAACCATCTTTGCTGGCAGCAGTTGTCAATGCCTTTTTAGGAATTATTAAAGGTGTCGCCTTCTTCTTTACAGGTAATGTTGCCATGTTTGCAGAAATGATGCACTCTTTAGGGGATGCAGCAAACCAATTATTTGTCTATATCGGCTCAGCACTTTCGAAAAAAGCACCGACAAAACAATTTCCAGGAGGCTTTGGCCGAATTGTAAATTTAGTTTGTCTTTTTGCTGTTATAATCGTAGCAATCCTTTCTTATGAAACTGTAAAAGAAGGCTGGCATCATTTTATACATCCAGCTGGAGAATCTAAAGGAATGCTCATTGCACTTGGCGTATTATTGATCGGTATTGTTTTAGAAGGATCAGTTCTTGCGAAGGCTGCCGTTGAAATACTACATGAGGCTGGACAAGAAAAAACGGGATTATTATCAGCAATCCCTAAAGCTTTTCCCTATTTAAATCGCGCAAAACCAGCAACAAAATTAGTGTTTATGGAAGACTTAGTGGCTACAGGTGGTAACTTGTTGGCCTTCGCTGCTATTTTAATAGCGCATTATACAGGCTGGGCAAATATAGAAGGGCTCGTTTCAATGATTATCGGCTTTATGATGTTCTATGTAGTAGCAAAAGTTTTCCTTGATAATGCACGAGGCGTTATTGGTGAAACAGACGAAGAAATGCTAAATCATATTGCTCATCTTGTTATGGATGACCCAAACATCAAAGATATTGTTCGTTTAGAGGTCGTTAAAGAAGGTGAATTTTTACATGTGGAATTAGTTGCTGAAGCTGACCCTAGCTTATCACTTGCTTTTCTAGATGATGTCCGCGACCATTTAACAGAGGTCATTTTAAGTCAGAAGGGCGTATCAAAAGTGGCCATTTTATATGATGAGGATGATGGGAAACAAAATTGGGTGCATATTGGTGAAAGACCGGATAATTCAACACCCAAACAATAACAACATAAGCCAAAATAATTTTCTAAATAAGATAAATAGCCAATTGCCCTATTTCAGGCAGTTGGCTATTTTTTATTCAAGTACTGATGAATGATGTCTCTAAGCAACGCAATGTGACATCAAGATTTTTACGAAGAAGCCTGCACATTAAATTCCAATTAATAATATAAGACAGCGTAGCCTCATATCCGTTTTCCATTAAAGTGCGTTTTGCAAAATAGCTCGCACATCTTCTTCCTGTAATTTGTTGAAGTTCCCAAAAGGACCATTTTGCATTGCATGTTCTACGATTTGATGGAATTTCGAATCATCAATTTCATAATCTGCAAGGTGACTTGGAGCTCCTATTGAAGTCCAGAATGCCGATAAACGATCAATTCCTTCATATGCTACTTTTTCCGGAGACTTTCCTGTAGCGTCGACACCGAAAACGCGTGTTGCAATGCCTGCAAAACGCTCTGGATTCACAGGTACACTTAGACGCATCCAATGTGGTTGTAATATCGCTAAACCACCTGCGTGCGGAATATCGTATACGGCAGATACAGCGTGCTCAATATTATGTGACGCCCAATCACCTCGAGAACCAATTGATAAGAATCCATTTAACCCAATTGTTCCGGCTAATAAAATCGTTTCACGTAACTGAATATTTTCTAAATCTTCTATTAATTTAGGAGCTGTTGTAATAACTGTTCGTAAAACCCCTTCACACATTTCATCTGTAATTGGGGTATTCGTTGTGTTATGGAAATATTGTTCAATTACATGCGACATCATATCAACGATACCGTAAACGGTATGATTTTTTGGCACTGTCACTGTATACGCTGGATTTAAAATCGAAAATTTCGGGAAAACGGCAGGGCTACCCCAGCTTAGTTTTTCTTCTGTCTCCGCATTTGTAATGACAGAGCCTGAGTTCATTTCAGAACCTGTTGCAGCTAGCGTTAATACCGTTCCAAGCGGTAAAGCTTCTTGCACAAATACTTTACGTTTTACAATGTCCCAAGCATCGCCATCATATTTTGCACCAGCGACTATTAACTTAGAACAGTCAATAACGGAACCACCTCCAACAGCTAAAACTAGATCAATTCCTTCTTTTTTACAAAGATCAATACCAAGTCTCGCTGTTTCCACACGCGGATTTGGCTCCACGCCGCTAAGTTCAAATATTGTTTTATCCGCTTCTTGTAACTTCTCGATGACAGCATTGTATACACCATTTTTCTTAATACTGCCTCCACCATAGACAACCAACACCTTTTTACCTTGTTGCGCTAACTCTTTTGATAGCTTTTCCAGTGCATCTTCACCAAAATGCAACTTCACTGGATTATAAAATGTAAATGAATCCATTCAATTCGCCCCTTTCTAGTTGGATTTTCTCATATTTCTGTTAATGAACGCAAAAATTTAAAACCAATATATTGGCTTCAATTTATCACTCCGAAAGGCTAACTGTCTGTCCTATCTATTAGCCTCTCAGACTAATTTATCGTCTGTTAAGTAGCCGTTAAATAGTATGACTTCATATAAACAAAATAAAGGGCTTCTTAAGCTTATTGTCGGAGGTTTCATCAGTATGTATGTTCTTCAAATACGACCAAAGCAGAACATCTTACTCATGCGAATAAAAATGGGACGCATACAAAAAAAACGAGTCATCCGACTAAGAATGACTCGCTTTTCATATATATATTGATTAAACCCATCCACGGAAGCGTGAAGCTTCTGCAGTGCGGCGAACACCTACCATATAAGCTGCTAAACGCATGTTAATGTTACGTGTTGTCGCTGTTGTATAAACGTTCTCAAATGCATCGACCATTTTTTTGTATAGACGTTCTTCAACTTCTTCTTCTGTCCAGTAATAACCTTGGTTATTTTGTACCCATTCGAAGTAAGAAACTGTTACACCACCAGCTGATGCTAATACGTCTGGTACAAGTAAAATACCACGATCAGTTAAAATTCTAGTTGCTTCAGCAGTTGTTGGACCGTTCGCTGCTTCTACCACGATGTTTGCTTTAACATTGTGTGCATTGTCAGCAGTAATTTGGTTTTCGATAGCAGCAGGCACTAGAATATCACAATCAAGCTCTAATAATTCTTTGTTAGAAATTGTGTTTTCAAATAATGTTGTTACAGTACCGAAGCTATCACGACGATCTAATAAGTAGTCAACATCTAAACCTTCTGGATCATGAAGTGCACCATAAGCATCTGAAATACCGATTACTTTTGCACCTAAATCATGCATGAATTTCGCAAGGAAACTACCTGCGTTACCGAAGCCTTGAATAACAACGCGTGCACCTTTAATATCAATGCCACGTTTTTTCGCTGCTTCTTGAATAACGATTGTTACACCTTGTGCAGTTGCACGATCACGACCTTGAGAACCGCCAAGTACTAATGGCTTACCTGTGATGAAACCTGGTGAGTTGAATTCGTCCATACGGCTGTATTCATCCATCATCCAAGCCATAATTTGTGCATTCGTAAATACGTCTGGAGCAGGAATATCTTTTGTTGGTCCTACGATTTGACTAACTGCACGTACATATCCACGGCTTAATTTTTCGATTTCATCCATAGACATTTGACGAGGGTCACAGATGACACCGCCTTTACCACCGCCATAAGGTAGATCTACGATACCACATTTCAATGTCATCCACATTGAAAGCGCTTTAACTTCTTCCTCAGATACTGCCGGATGGAAACGTACCCCACCTTTAGTTGGTCCTACAGCATCATTATGTTGTGCACGGTAACCAGTAAATACTTTTGTTGTACCATCATCCATTTTCACTGGAATACGCACTTGTAGCATGCGAAGCGGTTCTTTTAACAATTCATACATTGCTTCGTCATAGCCAAGTCTATTTAGAGCCTCTTGAATGACTTCTTGAGTTGATGTGAACAGATTTAAGTTTTCAGACATTATTAAATCGCCTCTTTGTTTTTATAATGATAGTATATCGGCATCATTGTAACATACTTCCGAATTGAAATGTGAACAATTTGTTAAACTTTAAAAACTTTTTCAATTTGCTCGATTGACCAATCTAAATCTTCTTGAGAAATAACAAGTGGTGGTGCAAATCGAATAACTGTATCATGTGTTTCTTTACATAATAGACCTAATTCTTTAAGCTTTTCACAATACGGACGTGCTGCCTCTGTTAATTCCATTCCGATAAATAAACCACGACCACGAACATCTTTAATAACTGGGTTATTAATTTCTCTTAATTTCCCTTTAAAGTATTCACCAAGTTGGTGTGAACGCTCTGCTAATTTTTCATCTAGTAATACTTTAATTGAAGCAATAGATACAGCACATGCTAAAGGATTACCACCGAAAGTTGAACCGTGTGATCCTGGATTGAAAACTCCTAAGATTTCACGATTTGCAGCTACACAAGAAATTGGGAATACACCGCCGCCTAAAGCTTTCCCTAAAATGTACATATCAGGCTCTACTTCTTCCCAATCACATGCGAACATTTTACCTGTACGTGCTAAACCAGCTTGAATTTCATCTGCAATGAATAAAACATTGTTTTCACGGCAAAGCTCACGAGCTGCTTTTAAGAAGCCTTCTGGTGGAATAACGATTCCAGCTTCACCTTGGATTGGTTCAATTAAAAACGCCGCTGTGTTAGGAGTAATAGCAGCTTTTAATGCTTCTAAGTTACCATAATCGACTAACTTAACATTCGGTAACATCGGACCGAAGCCACGACGATATTCTTCGTCAGATGATAAAGATACAGCAAGCATTGTACGACCATGGAAGTTACCATTGCATGCAATGATTTCAGCCTTGCCATCTTCTACACCTTTTATATCATATGCCCAACGACGAGCTGCTTTAAATGCAGTTTCTACCGCTTCTGCACCTGTATTCATCGGTAATACCATCTGTTTATTTGTTAATTTACCAACAAGCTCATACCATTCACCAAGGTTTTCACTATAAAACGCACGAGAAGTTAGTGTTACTTTATCAGCCTGTTCTTTTAACGCAGCGATAATTTTTGGATGACGATGACCCTGATTCACAGCAGAGTAAGCTGATAGCATATCTAAGTATTTAGTACCTTCCGGATCTTTTACCCAAGCACCCTCAGCCTCTGAGATAACGATTGGTAGCGGGTGATAGTTTGCAGCACCAAAATTTTGAGTTTGTTCAATAACTTGATTTGTTTTTGTCATATAGTTTTCTCTCCTTACTTTCATGATGAAAAATTTCTGGAAGACTCTAATTTTCTATAAGTAATTCAATAGGACAATTTCAGCATTTTCTGAATATAAAAACCAAAAATCTACCTTGCTACTCCTAAGTACGCCACTACAACGTTAGCGTCTGCGATTCTTGCTCAGCCTACTTTACTAGGAGGAGTTTCGCAGATTCTCTTATTCGCCCCGGTCGGATTCGGTTTAGTGCTTGCACAAAATCGAATCCGTGACATAACCCGAGGGCTATAACTTCTTGCAGTCTGCTAAAGGGTTATAGCATTTCTGAAGTTGTTTTTGCTTGCATGTGAAGTTGTAGATAGTCAGGGCCACCTGCTTTTGAGTCTGTACCTGACATATTGAAGCCACCGAATGGTTGGTAACCTACGATTGCACCTGTACAGCCACGGTTGAAGTATAAGTTACCTACATGGAAATCTTCACGAGCTTTTTCTAAGTTCATACGATTATTTGTAATAACCGCACCAGTTAAACCGTATTCAGTATCGTTTGCAATATCGATTGCTTGATCGAAATCTTTAGCCTTCGTGATAGCTACAACTGGACCAAAAATTTCTTCTTTCATGATACGTGCAGAAGCATCTACGTCTGCAAATACTGTTGGTTGGATGAAGTAACCAACTGAATCATCAGCTGTACCACCTGCAACAAGGCGACCTTCTCCTTTACCAATTTCAATGTACTCTGTCACTTTATTGAATGCTGCTTGGTCAATAACTGTTGCCATGAAGTTTTTGAAGTCTGTTGGATCACCAACTGTTAACGTGTTAGTAAGCTCAATTACACGATTAACAACTGTGTCATATACATCTTCAACGATAATAGCACGAGAACATGCTGAACATTTTTGACCAGAGAAGCCGAATGCTGATTTTACGATAGATTGTGCTGCAAGCTCTAAATCTGCTTCTTTATCAACAACGATTGTATCTTTACCGCCCATTTCAGCGATAACACGTTTAATCCAAATTTGACCATCATTTAATACAGATGCACGTTGGTTAATACGTAAACCTACATCACGAGATCCAGTAAAGCTGATGAAGCGTGTTTTCGGATGATCAACTAAGTAGTCACCTACTTCTGCACCAGAACCTGGTACATAGTTCACAGCACCCGCTGGAAGACCTGCTTGCTCTAAAACTTCGATAAATTTATATGCTACAACTGGTGTTGTAGAAGCTGGTTTTAATAAAACTGTGTTCCCTGTAACTAGAGCTGCTACTGTTGTACCCGCCATAATTGCGAATGGGAAGTTCCAAGGAGAGATAACGATACCAACACCTAATGGAATATAGTCATAACGGTTGTATTCACCAGGACGGCTCTCTACAGGTTGACCTTCTTTAACACGTAGCATTTGACGACCGTAGTATTCTAAGAAATCAATTGCTTCTGCAGTATCTGCATCAGCTTCAGCCCATGGTTTACCCGCTTCTTTTGTTAAAAGCGCAGAGAATTCGTGTTTACGACGACGGATAATTGCCGCTGCTTTGAATAGTACGTCTGCACGAATAGCTGGATCTACTTTTTTCCAAGTTTTAAATGTTTCGTCTGCAGCTTGCATCGCTTTTTCAGCTAGTTCTTTGTTTGCTTTTGATACGCGACCAATTACTTCTGTTTTCTTTGCAGGATTATATGAAACGATTTTATCTTCTGTCGTAATACGTTCGCCACCGATAATAAGTGGGTAGTCTTGACCTAAATAACTTTCAACTTTATTTAATGCTTCTAAATATGCGTTGTAATTTGCCTCTTGAGTAAAATCTGTGAATGGTTCGTGTTTGTATGAAATCATACTATATCCTCCCTCGTGAGATGTATTTTAAGTGTGCAAAAAACGTTGACGCAAAATATCTTTGCGTTTAGAATATTCTTACACTTATTATAATGCAAAATTTCGTTGCATATTTCAAGTAAAAAATTTTTGAGGTGCACATTTTATGAAAAATTCCGAACCCTTACTCCCTTTTTATGAGTTTATTGCAACAAATGTAACTGTTGGTATTCATGCTGTAGACCTTTCTGGCAAAACAATTATTTATAATACGAAGATGAAAGAAATTGAAGGATTTCATTTTGATGAATTAGCCGATCGATCTGTTATTGAAATGTTTTCTTTCCGCCAGCATGAAAGTACTTTAATGCGTGTATTACAAACAGGCAAAAAGGAAATCAATGTAAAACAAACGTATTGGAATAAAAATGGTCATGAAATTACAACTATTAACGATACTTTCCCACTATATGAAAAAAATAAACTAATTGGAGCTATCGAGTTTGCTCGGGATATTACATCACTCGAAAAGCTAGTTTATCAGCCTCTTCGTCGATATGGTGAACCTTTAACATTCGATATGATAACAGCTGTTTCTGAATCAATGAAACAAGTTATCGCAAATGCTAAAAAAGCAGCAGCTGTGAAATTACCAGTATTATTAATTGGTGAATCGGGTACAGGAAAGGATTTAGTAGCAGAGGGTATACATCATGCAGCTTCGACTGACGCTGAAGCATTTATAACCCTAGTGAGTCGTCGCTCTGCTCAATCTGTTTTAGATAAATTACAGGAGCTCTTACAGGATGACAAGGCATACACATTTTTCTTTGAACGCATTGATTTTTTAAGTCTAGACATTCAAGAGCAACTATTAGAGGTATTACAGTCTCTTCCACAGTCAAAATACATGCTTATTGGCAGTGTAGGAAGCGATCCCATTACATTGATTGCAGAAAAGAAACTATCAAAATCACTGTATTATTTCTTTGCCACAATGGCCATCTCCATTCCTAATTTAACAGACCGAAAAGAAGATATTCTTCCATTCGTAGATGATTACTTTAAGCGCCATCAAGAACGATTTGCTTCAAATGTCGAGGAAGTATCACCAGATGTACAGGATTTATTTTTGCAATATGATTGGCCAGGAAATTTAAAGGAGCTTGAGCTATTACTAGATGAAACCGTGTCGTTTATGACCACTGAATCAACAGTTACCTCAGATTTATTACCAATGCATTTCCGCTTCAAGGTACAGCAGCAAGACGTATCTAATCACGAGCCGGAATTCTTTATGTTCCAGCAACAGAATGATATTATGCCGCTCGATGCTTATTTACGTGAAGCCGAATCCTATTATGTGCAAAACGTCTTAAATTTATATGAAGGCAATATAACAAAGGCTGCCACTGCACTTGGCATGAGTCGTCAAAACTTACAGTATCGAATTCGAAAAATAAAAAATCAATAACTTCAGCTATAACTAAATAAAAAAAAACGAGGATACTCTCATATTTGAAAGCATCCTCGTTTTTTTATTTCGCTTGAACAGGCAGTAATTTATCTGTACAAAAAAGCGCAGCGCTATGTACAAAACTCCCACCTAAAATTCAGCAAAATTAATGTCCTGACTGCTCGATCCAGTCCTGTAATTTATCTTTTAAGGAATTAAAACCATTCGCATCCGATTCATCTACACGGTCCTGCAATGATTTACGTGGTGGTGCATCTTTTTTACGCAATGTAGCCGGGCGCTCCTGCAAAGCACGAATCGATAAACTAATTTTTTCGGCATCTTCATCGATTTCAAGTATCTTCACTTCTACCTCTTGCCCAACTGACAAAAATTCACTTACGTCCTTTACAAAGCCGTACGTAATTTCGGAAATATGTACAAGGCCTTGTGTATCTTCATCAAGCGCAACAAATGCACCGTACGGCTGTATACCTGTAACTTTTCCGTTCAACACGTCCCCTAATTCATATTTTTTTCCCATAAACTTTGCCCACTTTCTTTTTGTTTGCTACGTATATATCACCATAAATTATAACATACGTAAATTAGTGGAGCAAAAAATCTCCTTATTCGTTAATAGCACTAATTAGGTAATGTTGTTCACCATTTTCGGTTAATACCGAGGTTAATTCAAAGGACAATTGCTGCCCAATTACTCCATACGCCTTACTTTTTACCGCTGCTCTAATATGAAGTATCGAATCTTCCATTTCATGAAGAGCTTTAAAGTTTTCCATCCCATCAAACTGAACAACTGTATTTATATCCAAGTCATCAGTTAAAAGTCTCTGAGCTATGTCACGATCACCAACCCCATGAGCATATAAAAATAAACTAACGATATTAATTGGATTTAATGTCTCAATAATTGTATCGTCTCTCGTCTCAACATACGAATCGTAAAGAGTTTTAGTTTGCTCAATCCAATCAGGATTAATTGCTATACTTGTTGTCCCATCCTCTGTTTGCATATACGTGTCTTCTCGCGCATATAAAATCTCCATCCATATATCGTATGGTGTTAACTGTTCTAGGGTTTTGGATTGTCCAGTCGACTTTATTTCATCTAGTATTAATTGAGCTGTTTTGCGCATTGCCTCACCATATTCGCCATTCGCAATGATCGTTAATAAATCCATGTATTCAGGCTTAAATTGACCAGTTTTTGTGCGAATCGGGTTGCTGTCAGTTCCTTTAAAAATGGCAAGCCACGTATTTTCAAACTCTCCCTTTAATACGTTAAAATTAACCTGCTCAGTATACTTATCTGCTACAAGTGTTTTTTCATAGATACGCAGAATAGTGGCAGAATCCTCTATAGAATAGAGTAAATCTCCGCCAGCAAGCAAAGAGCCTGTAGCCAAGTATTTAAAATAACCTAATACATTTGGGTGAAGGCGGTCCAAATATTCGGGTGCGTCTTTTCCGAATACAGGATTAGGTCGAAAACTATAACTTTGTCCATTATATTGCAATTCCAAATATTGCTTTTTAGCCGTAGCAATTAATTTATTTAGTTCTGCAGGGAGACTTTTGGGTTTTTGTGATAAAACTTTTTCATACGGAGCAAGTTTATTGGAATAATAGCCTGCAATTTCTTCTACTGAGTTAGAATATATACTATAAAAATAATAAGATTCTTCAAACGACATAGGATTTTCGTAAGTTTCGATACTCTGTATTCGCTCACGTGGCGTTTGTAGATCATCCAATGCATCTTTTTCTAAACTTTTAAAAAAGTCATTATTATTGGTGTTCTGAATTTCTAAAAACATCTCTTTTCTTTTGGGTAAAGAATAAATTTCATTATCTGCAATTAGAACTTTTGATATTTCACTAAACTCTTTCTCTGGTATGTCGAGCTCTTTACGCATTTGCTCACGTTTTTCTTGATATTTTTTTGTAAAGTTTGAAACCCATTCCTCATATTTTTTTTCTTGTTCTTGTTCCTGTTCAGTTGTTTGAACAAATGTCGATGGATCAATGACATACGACGAAATAAGAACACTTAATAAAAGTACACTTGCAATGCTTGCTATCCAGACAGCTGGCTTTTGCCATCTTGAAGGGGGCTTTTTTGTTGTTACTTCTTCTTGAGATTGTTGTGTTGCATCTTCTGCCTCGATTTGTGCGAAAACGGCTTCTGGATCTAACTGTGGTTCCAAGCGATCATAGGATTTTTTTAGAAGCTCCATTCGTTTTTCAAATTGTTTATCATCCATTTTCAACACTCCCCTCCTGCATTAACACCGCTTTGAGCATTTCTTTTGCCCGTAATAGACGAACTTTGACAGTTGATAACGAAATATTTAGTACCTCCGCTATCTCCTCATACTTTAATTCATGGAAGTAAAATAATATAAGAGGATAACGATATTTTTCATCCAGTTCTTTAATGGCATTATGTAATTGCCTATCCTCCTCAAAATTAAGGACATGCTTTTCTGCTGAAGATAAGGGCATTTGTTGCTGTGCACTTAGCCTTTCTTCCTTTGCTTGCTCTCGTTGTTCTTTACGATAATAATCACGCGTGGCATTCAATGTGATTTTATAGAGCCATGTCGTAAAACGATCCTGCTTAAATTGATGTAAAAAACGATAGAGCTTCACAAATACCTCCTGTGAAACATCTGCTAAATCATTACTATGTACGCCGCATTGAAAGGCAAATTTTTCAACTGTTCGTTGATGTATTCGGATCAGCTCTATATAGGCGCCTTTATCTCCTTGCTGAGCCCGTTCGATTAATTCAGTTTCTGTCACAGTCATCCCTCCTTTGCATATGTAACGAACCGTTTCTCCTAATTGTTACATATTTAAACAGATTTTACTTTCTAATTATAAATCCAAACACAAATTTTACTGCTAGAACCATATATACGCCGTTAACATCCCCCGATGCACAAGCAAAATTATTTAAAGAATATCTATAAAGCATTTTCTGAAATTGCTTGTGTTACGAGAATATTGCGGTAAAATGGAGCTTTAGTATAAGGAGGATTAATTTTTGTGTCTTCGAGAGATCAATTTACATCTAAAATCGGGTTTATTTTAGCTGCCGCTGGAAGTTCTATAGGATTAGGAGCTATTTGGAAGTTTCCTTACATGGCGGGTACTAACGGTGGAAGTGTCTTTATTTTACTATTTATCCTATGTACATTTTTCATCGGTTTGCCGGTGTTAATTGCAGAATTTATGATTGGTCGCCGTGGGCAAAAGGATGCCGTCACGTCGTTCAAGGAACAAGCACCAGGAAAACCGTGGTACTTAATAGGATGGGGTGGCATGATTATTGCCGGTCTTATACTTTCATTCTACAGTGTTGTCGGTGGTTGGATTTTAAGCTACTTAGGCCGCGCCATAACATTCCACCTCAATACTTCTAGTTCAAATGCTAATTATGCAGATTTATTCGGTAACATCATTTCAAGCCCATTGGAAGCAGTGCTTGTACAAGGGTTATTTATGTTGTTAACGGTAGTGATTGTATCAGCAGGAATTAAAGGCGGGATTGAAAAAGCTAGTACGTGGATGATGCCTCTATTATTCATCTTCTTCATCATATTAGTTATACGCTCTTTAACATTGGACGGTGCCATGGAAGGCGTCAAATTTATGTTCGTCCCTGATTGGTCCTACTTAAATGCGGAAACATTTTTAATGGCACTTGGACAAGCATTCTTCTCATTAAGTGTCGGGATCGCGGTAATGATCACATATGCTTCCTATTTATCAAGAACAGAAAAGATTGGAAATTCAGCGATCAATGTTGCATCGATGAATATCATTATTTCTTTACTTGCAGGTCTAGTAATTTTCCCAGCAGTGTTCGCACTTGGCTATACACCCGATCAAGGTCCTGGCCTCGTATTTATTATTTTACCTGCTGTTTTTGAGCAATTACCTCTTGGTAGTCTATTCTTAACGATTTTCTTCGTACTTTTACTATTTGCAACAGTTACTTCTTCCATTTCCATGTTAGAAATTGTCGTGGCGATCGCAATTGGAGAAAAGCCTGAAAAGCGTAAAAAAATTGCTTGGATTGGTGGTATTATTATTTTTATCGTTGGTATTCCAAGTGCTCTGTCATTCGGCATCCTATCTGATGTAAAAATTTTAGACCGCTCTATTTTCGACTTTGTAGACTTTTTGACGAATAATATTGGTATGCCAATTGGAGCCTTACTGATTTCTATCTTTGCAGGCTATTATTATACAAAGGACATCTCACGTAAGGAGCTTGCCTCATCTAGTCTGATGTTCAATATTTGGTATATTTTAATTCGTTATGTTTCTCCAATAGCGATTGTAATTATTTTCATCCAGGGGATTTTACCGTTGTTTAAATAAAAGATCGTTAATTTTATAGCTAAAAAACGAGGTTGTCTCAAAATTGAAGACAACCTCGTTTTCTATAGAAAAGCAAAAACATAATTGTGTCCGAATACGGATTGTACTGGCACCCAGAACTCTTTTCCGATTCCATGACATCCGCCAGAAGTTAGGTCAATACAATATTGGTCACTCAGGCATTTCACCCGCTGAAGAAGTTAAATAATGCATTTTGCTTCAAATTTTATCGCAATAAGTTTGTATGAAATGGCTACACAATCTTCATATGGAATCCATTCTTCAAACGAATGCTCATATGTTTCTTGAATAACCTTTGCAAGAACAGATGGATCATCGATACCTTGCAATGCTGCTACAACATCTGCGGTTTCAGTATCATAATGATCTGGACCTAAGTGGAATGGATCCCATTCCTCTAGCAGATGTACGGCTGCTTGATTCATTTTTATATTTTCCAAAATACTCACCTATTATCCTTTTATCATACTCGTATGATACCATAGTAAATAAAAAAGAAAAGAGTGATTTGCTTGTCTATTTTCGATCAAACTATTAACCGTCGTTGTACAAACTCTGTAAAATGGGATGCAATGGAAAACGTATATGGATTACAAGATGCTTCAGACATACTCCCAATGTGGGTAGCTGATATGGATTTTGCTGCGCCAGTAGCTGTATCAAAGGCGCTACAAGAGCATGCTGAAAAGACTGTTTTCGGCTATAGCTTTGTCAGCGATGAAGCCAAACAGGCGATTGTAGACTGGCAGAATGCTCAACATGATTGGCACATTGATAAAGAATCAATTATTTTCTGTAATGGTGTTGTCGCTGCTTTAGCCGATAGTATTATGGCACTTACCAATACTGGAGATAAAGTACTGATTTCCTCACCTGTTTACCCACCATTCTATAACATCCCAAAAAGCAATGGCCGAGAGGTTGTTAATTGTCCTTTAGTAGAAAAAGATGGGACATATGTCTATGACTTTGCAGCCTTTGAGGAAGCACTTGCTCAAAATGTGAAAGCCTACATATTGTGTAATCCACATAATCCCGGTGGCTATGTATGGGATGAAGCTACATTAAAGGAAATTGTACGACTATGTGCAAAATATGATGTAGTGATTATTTCCGATGAAATTCATTCTGATTTAATGTTGGATGGCTCAAAACATACACCATTAGCTAAAATCGCTGGCGATGAAATAGATCGCATTATTACATGTATGGCACCGACAAAAACATTTAATCTAGCTGGGATTCAAGTTGCCTATATGATTGTGACCGATAAGAAAAAGCGAATGTTACTAGAAGCAGTTCATATGGCTAGCGGGCAAGGCTCACTAAATACCTTTGCTGCTGTTGCACTTCAGGCTGCTTATACAAAAGGTTCTCCGTGGTTAAACGAAATGCTTACTTATATTTCAACGAATATGGACTATGTGATTGCTGAATTAGAACAATTACCTGGGATCCATATTACAAAACCTCAGAGCACTTATTTACTTTGGATTGATTATCGAGAATTAGAACTTGATGAAAATGAATTGATGCAGCGCTTGCTAGAAAACGGCAAGCTAGCATTAGAACCAGGGACAAAATACGGCGAAGAGGGTCGCGGCTTCCTGCGTATGAACGTTGCTTGCTCATTTGACACAGTGAAAGATGGTGTTCAGCGCTTTAAGCAAGCACTTCAGTAATAGTACGTAAATAGTGAAGGATATCTCAATTTTTCTTTTATTAAAAATCAAGATTTTAAGTAATGCCCTTAATGCATCAGTATTCTTTATACAATGTGCAACATTATAATAAGGTATTTTAAAGCTGAACTAATTTTTGTATTAGTTCAGCTTTTATTTGTGTTTAAAGATTTAATTCGGAATATTTATGAAATGGAAATAGTGAGATGGTTAAGTTATATCTTATTCTAACAGGGCAGGTTAGTTGAAGATTTTATCTAACTTATGTTCAACAATCGGGCCATATAATGGAATAACACTTGGTAGTTGATTAGGATACTTAGGTGAAAATAGAGATTGTGAAGGAATGTCCTTATTCACAATCGTATTTTTAAATTTCCTTTTCCTCCACACAAAAAGACTCCCACCATATGAAAAAAGAGAATGAACTCATTATGAAATCATCCCCTCAAATAGTTTGAAAATGCTTATACTGATATTACTCATCAATGACTCGCTAAACGTTTTTCTAAATCCGCCTTAAACAACAGAATAGCATCAATATTTACAGCAAAATCGTGGTCACTGATATTAAAATTAGTTATAAACTCGTCAGATCTCTCACGAACCATAATTGTCGGACCGATATTGTCTCCAATATTGTCCTTAGTTACATCACTTCCATAGAAATACCAGTTAGTTTCAGTAGGCGCATTTGCTGCATTCTTAGATAAGTCATTTTTTATAATTTCGCATAAATTATTCATAAAATCTTCATTAAGATTAATGGTTTTTCCATACTCACCATCAACTGATATATCAGCATCTCCATACCAAATATTCCTGCTTGCTCGCTTTCCGTCATTTGAAGTGTATGTTTCATCAAACAAAATCTTCATTTTCATTACCCTCCTTTAAAATAAAATTACTTCACATATTATACACCAATTAGAAATTGTAAAATAGCTTCCTGTTTGTATAGACAGCGAGCTCGCTGCTATTACAAACAGAACTTGTCGGGTTCGAAGTTTGAAATAGTGTTCCTAGTTAACGTCTCTTTTCTTATTCAACTAAAGGTTCTTTAGTTGAATAAGGAAGTTAAGTTAGCCTTGTTTAAAATAATTTAACAAGGCTATTTTGTATCTCATTAATTATCTATTTAAACTGCTCAAAATGATTAGCAACCCTAAGCGTTTGATTTTCTGCTATATATTTCTCCGCAGCAATCAACTTGTTCACTAATTCTTCCTTTGATAGCTTCATATACTTCTTTTTAACAATGTCTATATTACGTTTAGGGGAAATCTTTCTTAAACCTGATTCATCGAATTTAGGTGGAGCTGTGAACTTTTTACGAAAAGTAAATTTAAGTTACTTGTATCAAAGAAAATCAGCCATTTTTACCTTTAACGGATTAACCATGATTGTGCACATTTTTATGATATGTGCAACATTATAAACAAGTTATGATGTAGACTATCATGTACAATTGCTTGCCTTTAATATTACAGAGTATGAGATATCCTTTTTTGTTAAAAAATATATCGTGCACGGAGATTAAGCATTTGAAGGATGGAGCGAAGACAAAATTATAATATGAGATTAATGAGAAAGTAAAATGCCCCGCAGTCCTTAATGGCTGCGAGGCATCTGGGCTTTCCACGAAACGAGTTTATCAATTATGCCTCGGCATAATTGCGTCCGGAATCGGCTTTGTGCTTAGGCCTGCACGAGGGCCGACACGATGTCGGTCATTTCGGTAATGCCACAGGACGTGGCGTTTTTACCAATGCAGGTCAGTTAGCCGTTATCGCATGGATGCGATGATTTTAGGCTAACATCCCCTAAGAACTCCATTTCCAATTCCGTGACATCCGCCGGAGGCTTTGGGCCAACACGATGTTGGTCACTCAGGCGTTTTCACAAGATGTGAAGATCTTAGCCTGAGTTCTTCTCATTCAGTGGGTATTTGGACACCTGCTGAAAGAAGTTAAATATTTTGCTGATTGTTTGTATTATTTTTCTCTGAAAGAATACGTGCTTCGATTTCCTTTGATTTCATTTCTTGTTTCTTAGAAATTTTACGGAAAATAGTAAATACAATAATACATAAAATAAGCATTAATAAAAATTCAAAAGCTGCAGGAACATAGCCTGATTTATCTTCTGGGAAATATAAAAATTGATACATTAAATGTTTCATGTTTTACACGTCCTTACAATTATTATTCAAAAACTGTAATTGACTCGATTTTTACATCTTCTACTGGTTTATCACGGGAATCTTTTTCTACATCTGCAATTTTGTCTATGATGTCCATTCCTTCAACAACATGACCAAATACTGTATGTTTATGGTCTAACCAAGGAGTACCGCCATTTTGAGCATATGCTTCAATAATTTCTTCTGGGAAGCCAGCACCTTGTAATTGACGAAGCATATCACTTGGAAGGTGCTTCATTTGTACGATAAAGAATTGTGAACCGTTTGTGTTTGGACCCGCATTTGCCATTGAAAGGGCACCGCGAAGATTAAATACGTTATCAGAGAACTCATCCTCGAAAGAGTTACCCCAAATTGATTCGCCGCCCATACCTGTACCTGTTGGGTCACCGCCTTGAATCATAAAGTCTTGGATTACACGGTGGAAAATGATGCCGTCATAGTAACCAGATTTTGCATGGCCTAAGAAGTTTTCAACCGTTTTTGGTGCATGCTCTGGGAATAATTTAATTTTGATGGCACCTAATGTTGTTTTCATTTCTACAAGTACTTCGCCTTCAAGTACTTCTGTTGTTAATTGTGGAAACATGGAAGTCTCTCCTTTAAATGTTAAATTTCAGTTTCAATGAAAATGATAGTAATATCATTTCTGACCTCATTTTAGTCTAACATACTTCTTAATGGTTTTCTTCACCAAAGTATTGACGATTTTTTGCACTTTTAATTTTTGGGCTAACAACCAAGGCGAGGGGTTGATTTCCGTTCCGACTGGGCGACTCCTTAGGGACGGTGTAATAGGTAAGACTCTAGAGCATGCAAGTTGAGGAACGAAGGCTAAAAGCATCGCGCCCTGTGATAACGCCTTCGTGACCAACATCGTGTTGTTGTTGTTGCTGTCGCTTCGCTTTCGCACAGACTAAAACCCTTTGCTGACGCTACTTTAGCGCTTCGCCTTCGTACAAGAAAGCATTTGTTACTGGCGCTAGGCCTTTGCATAGACGAAACCCTCTTACTGAAGTATCGTTTTATGACAATATTCGAGCGATATGCTATGTGAAGTGGGTGATTGGAGTGGAGACTGGGCGACTCCTTGGGGATCAGCGATAGAGGAACGAAGGCTAAAACCATCACATCCTGTGATAACGCCTTCGTGACCAACATCGTGTTGGCCCGAGACCCTGCAGCGAGCAACGCGAGTGAAGCGGCTCATCGGACGCCCCCAGGAAAGCGCCCAGTCGGAACGGAAATCACCCCCTCCCTTTGCCGAAGAGCCAACAAAAGTGCAAATAGGTCGGAACGAGTATTTGGAAACCATCCATATTATGTTATTCTTTTGAGTGACTCATATTTAGAGTGGAGGCACACATGAAAAAGGCTTTTGGTTTCATTATCATTTTACTATCCTTACCTGTCCTTTGGTGGATTAGTACAAATATTAGAACGGAAATCCATGCGGCACAAGCGCATGAGGAGCAAATCGCTAGCGCTATTCACTTACCGGAAGTTCAACCACAGCTTCCAGTAACACTTATTGATCAAAATGGTAAAACATTTAGCGAGGAATATGTCGAATGGAGGCAACCTCTCGCACTACAAGAAATCCCAAAAATTGCCCAGGAAATTTTTATCGCAAGTGAGGACGCTCATTTTTATGAGCATATCGGCTTTGACCTCAGTGCTATCATCCGTGCAGTTGTTGCTAACTCAAACACAAATTCAGCTTCTCAAGGTGCCAGCACTATTACACAGCAGCTCGTTCGTATGCGTTATTTATCCGACGAAAAAACATATGAGCGAAAATTAACAGAGGTTTTTTACTCCTATGAGCTTGAGAAAGAATTTGATAAAGACACGATTTTAACGATGTATCTAAATGAAGCCTATTTTAGCAATCAAGTTTACGGAATCGGTGGAGCAGCTACCTATTATTTTCAAAAACCACTCCAAGAATTATCTATAGCTCAAATTGCATTTATTGCGGCCATTCCAAATAACCCATCATTGTATAATCCTTTAAAGAATTTTGATAAAACAAAAGCGAGACAAGAGCGGTTATTAGATACACTCGCAACGAGCGGCGCTATAACAAAAGAAGATGCCAATACATATAAAGCTGAAACGATAACGTTACATGTAAAGAATAAAGCGCAAAGCTACCCTATGTACAGCACTTACGTCCTCCAAGAGCTTAGATGGTTAGTTGCAGAAAACGAAGGCTATTCAGATCGTCTTGCAAATACACAAAGTGAAGAAGAAAAGAAAAAAATCAAAGCGCAGCTAGACAATCGACTCAATACATTATTTCAAAATGGATTAACGATTTATACCGCGCTTAATCCAGACAAACAAGCAAATGATGAGAAAAAGATGACTGCCATTCTAGGCTCAGGCAAATTACAAGCAGCCGGAGCAGTTATTGATAATAAATCCCGTGAAGTAGTTAGTCTTTATGCGGGGAAAAACTATGAAAAGTTTGGTTATCACCGGGCCTTTCAAGGAACGCGTCAGCCAGGCTCTGCCTTTAAGCCGTTAGCGGTATACGCTCCCTTTTTTGAAACGACAGCACACACTCCTGATTCTATAGTGAGTGGTGGCAGTTATTGTGTCGGTTCATTTTGTCCACAAAACTATGGCGGCTTTAAATACGGTGATGTACCCATTCGAGTCGCATTTCAAAATAGCTACAATACATCGGCTCTTCGTCTCTTGAACACTGTCGGAATTGACACAGCTTTTAGCTACTTAGATCGCTTTCACTTCCGCTCTATCGTGGCAAAAGACCATAATTATGCTGCCTCTTTAGGAGGATTAACGTATGGTGTTACTGCACTTGAGCTAGCAGACGCCTATACAAGCTTTATAGATGGCTCATACGTACTAGCCCATAGCATCCGTAAAGTAACTGCGGCTGATGGAACAGAGCTTTACAGGTGGGATTCAGCACGCGATCAAATTTGGTCACCGAAAACCGTTAAGTATATGCGTTCAATGCTTTCAGATGTCGTTACTAAAGGTACAGGGCAAGGCGTTTATAGTAGAAGTAACTATGTCGGTGTGAAAACAGGAACAACTAACAACTATCGTGACTACTGGCTTGCAGGATTAAATGATGAATACACCGCAGCAGTCTGGCTGGGCTATGATAAGCCACAATCTATGGAGAGATTAGAAGACTATAAGATTCACCATCAACTATTTAATGTTTTACTACAGTAAATAGTCATATATCCTCAATGAAAAGGAGCAGCCCTGAGTGAAATTCATCACTCTAAGGCTGCTCCTTTCCTTGCTTTAACGTTTCTATGTATTTAATGGTTCATCACCAAAAGTTATGGATGACTTTTGTTAAAACTTCTACTATGTAAATAAGTTGATTGGAGTGGAGGCTGGGCGACTCCTCGGGGATCAGCGATAGAGGAACGAAGGCTAAAACCATCACATCCTGTGATAACGCCTTCGTGACCAACATCGTGTTGGCCCGAGACCCTGGAGCGAGCATCGCGAGTGAAGCGGCTCATCGGACGCCCCCAGGAAAGCGCCCAGCCGGAACGGAAATCAACCACACGTTTTAGTGATGATCCCATTTAATGTGCAAACGGTAAGCTTGCCAAGATGCCATTATACAATTTTAAAACAACATAAAATATTAGCGATAATAGTATTGTCCACATAAATAGCTCAAATACTAATAAGCCAATCGTTCCACCCATCGACATAAAATGACTCATTTTATAGATAAGGTAAATAAAGTAGACAAAAACAGTTAAGACAAAAATACCTACTAAAACGTAAATAAATTGAATAGCAAAGGCTGAACAGATTGCACCAACTAATAAAATGATGTATCCGCCTCGTGCTTGATGAACTGTCGCACCATCATTATCCTTTGAGAAAAATAACATTCCTAGCTCATGAATCGTTTCCCCTACTAATTTTAATGCTGAAAATAACATAAAAAAGATCCCAGCAAAGACAATTAGTAAAAAAACACGGAGTTCGAAATCAGATAAAAACTCACGCATGCCGGAATACACACCGATTGCATGAAAAACTTGCAATGATTCACTTACTGCATACATCCCAAATGTCAAACTAAACAATAAAATCGTAATTAATGGTAGATAACCATAAATATAAGGGTTTTTCATAAAAAATTTTTTCCTCTATTTTTATTGATAACTTCCTATTTATAATATATCCAAAATTCTTCCACTATCGCAAGCTAAATCCTATGCGTGCATATGCATTTCGACAAAAAGTGAGTTATAATTAACATACTTACCTGCATAAAGGAGGATTTTTTTGTTACAAGTACTTTATATTTTCATTCCAATGCTTGCTGCAATTTTTGTGCCTTTTTTATATAAACGCATTAAAAATATTCACACAGGCTGGTTTGTTCTTGCAGTACCTGCTACACTCGCGATTATTTACGCCTCTTATATCGGAAAAGTAGCAGATGGTAAAGTATTTCTTGGAGAGCTTCCTTGGATTCCATCGCTAGATATTTCCGTAGTATCTTATTTAGATGGACTTAGCTTGCTATTCTCATTGCTAATTACTGGAATTGGATCATTAGTCGTACTTTACTCTATTTTTTATTTAGACAAACATAAAGAAAAATTACATAATTTTTATGTTTACTTATTACTATTTATGACCGCGATGCTAGGAGTAGTACAGTCAGATCATTTAATTACGCTGTACTTCTTTTGGGAGCTAACATCTATTTCATCATTTTTACTGATCGGCTATTGGTATAACCGTGATGCCTCTCGCTTTGGGGCACTTAAGTCAATGATGATTACAGTCGGTGGCGGCTTAATGATGTTGGGAGGATTTATCCTTCTGTATTTAATGGGAGGAACGTATTCAATCCGTGAACTTATTGTCATGGCACCTACTTTAGTGCAGCATCCGATGTTCACTTGGTCACTCGTTTTAATACTTTTAGGTGCATTTACAAAATCTGCACAATTCCCATTCTACATTTGGTTACCAGATGCAATGGAAGCGCCAACACCAGTTAGTGCATACCTTCACTCTGCAACAATGGTAAAAGCAGGTATTTATTTAGTTGCACGCTTTACACCAATTTTCGCTGTTTCTGAACTTTGGGTATGGCTCGTTACAGGCGTAGGTATCTTAACGCTATTCTGGGGTTCGTTCTTTGCTGTGAAGCAAACAGATTTAAAAGGAATCCTTGCGTTCTCTACTGTGAGTCAGCTTGGTCTTATTATGTCATTACTCGGCGCTAGTGCTTTAGCATTTCATGGCAATGGGGCAACAGATACGATTAAATTTGCTGCCTTTGCGGCGATCTTCCACCTGATAAACCATGCAACGTTTAAAGGGAGCTTATTCATGATTGCAGGTATTGTCGATCATGAAACAGGTACACGTGATATTCGTAAGCTCGGTGGCTTAATGAGTATTATGCCGCTTAGCTTTACAGTCGCGGCAATTGGAAGCTTATCAATGGCCGGTCTACCGCCATTTAACGGCTTCTTAAGTAAGGAAATGTTTTTAACAGCAATGCTTGCACTACAAAATTTTGAATTTTTCGGCTTTGATACATGGGGAGCACTTTTCCCGATTGTCGCTTGGATTGCAAGTATTTTCACATTTGTCTATAGCTTTTATTTTGTTTTCAGAACATTTACTGGTGAATATAAACCAGAAAAATTACCTCATAAACCACACGAGGCACCGATTGGCATGCTGATTTCGCCGATGATTTTAGCTGCATTAGTCGTAACAATATTCTTTATTCCGAACCTAGTTGGGGATACTTTTGTAAAGCCCGCCGTACAAGCTATTCAGCCATTCTTATATGATTCACCAAAGGATGTTGATATTCATGTGGCGGCTTGGCATGGTGAAATTACACCTGAATTACTCATGACATTTGGCATAGTAATTATTGGGGTTCTATTATTTGTAGCATTACCAAAATGGCAGGGTATTTATCAAAAATTCCCACGATCTTTAACATTGAATAATGCATACGACAAGATAATGCTTGGACTGGACGTAGGATTAAATCGTGTATCACGTCTATATATGACGGGCTCTATGCGTCATTACCTGCTATATATGTTCAGTAGTATTGCAGCGATTGTTATAGGTTCTTTATTTGTGAAGAAGGCCTTTACGGTCTCTTTCCAAGACACTGCACCTATTAATCCTTACGAAATTATTTTAGTTGTAGTGTTAGTCATTGGAACAGCCATGACAATTTTGGCAAAGTCACGTTTAACAGCGATTATTGGTCTTGGTGCTGTCGGCTACACAGTAGCATTATTCTTCGTTATTTTTAATGCTCCTGATTTAGCATTAACACAGCTTGTCATTGAAACGATTTCTGTTGCGCTATTTTTAATGGCATTTTACCATCTACCGAAGCTTGGAAAACGAGAAGAACGGATGAGATTCCAATTAAATCGGGCGATTGTTTCAATTGCAGTCGGTGTTATGGTCACACTTGTAGCGCTATCTGCACATTCACAAAAACTGATTCCAACTATCTCGAAGTATTATGAGGAAACAGTTTATTCAAAAGCCGGCGGTGGAAACATTGTCAATGTAATCTTAGTAGACTACCGTGGCTTTGATACATTATTTGAAATTACTGTGCTAGCTATTGCCGGAATGGCCATTTTAGGAATGATTAAGCTACGCATGAATAGAAAGGAGAAATCGCATGAAAACAAATGATGTCATTATACAATTTACAACAAAAATTGTTTTCTTCATTATTTTCTTCTTCTCTATTCATATCTTTCTTGCTGGTCATTACACACCCGGAGGCGGCTTTGTCGGAGGACTTTTAACATCGAGTGCTATCGTACTCTTAGTCCTCGCCTTTGATTTAAATACGGTTCGCAAGGTTTTACCAATAAATTATACGTATTTAACTGCAATTGGCTTGCTACTAGCTCTAGCAACAGCCGCCTTCCCAATGTTTGTAGGTAAACCGTTTTTCACACATTTCTTTGATTATTTCGATTTACCGCTTCTAGGCAAACAGTCTTTACACACGGCTATGCTTTTTGATAGCGGTGTCTATTTGGTTGTTGTCGGCGTTACGATGACCATTATTCAAACGATTGGGGAGGATGAATAATGGAAATAATGATGGCGTTTGTCATAGGCTTTTTGTTTATGGCAGCGGTTTATTTAATCTTATCCAAAAGCTTATTGCGCATTATTATCGGGACAGGTCTTTTAAGTCATGGCGCTCATCTTCTCATTTTAACGATGGGCGGGCTTGGTGGAGAAGCACCACCTGTTTTAAAGGAAGGGGCAAAAACTTTTGCAGACCCATTACCACAGGCGCTAATTTTAACAGCGATTGTTATTAGCTTTGGGGTAACCGCTTTCTTCCTTGTACTTGCTTACCGTTCTTACCAAGAGCTCGAGACAGATGATATAAGCTTAATGAGAGGAAGTGATGAGGATGAATAACTTCCTTCTACTGCCCATAATCATTCCGTTTTTCTTCGGCATGATTTTGATGTTTGGGCAAAAAAACTTAAAATATCAGCGTTCATTCGCATTACTTGGTATAGGGCTCGCACTTATATCAGCCATTTCACTACTTATAAAGGTTAAAAATGATGGTATTCAAAAGTTGACGTTCGGGGATTGGCCTGTGCCGTATGGTATTACGATGGTTTCAGATATGGTGTCCGTACTACTTGTCACAACTACGCTACTGATTGCCATCTTTGTTGTTTGGTATGGCTTTGGTTCCATCACAAAGGAACGTGAACGCTTCTTCTATTATCCTGGGATCATGTTTATATTAACTGGGGTTAACGGGGCATTTACGACAGGCGATATTTTTAACCTTTTCGTGTTCTTCGAGGTATTGTTAATGGCCTCTTATTTGCTCATCGTTCTTGGGGGCGAAAAAGGACAGCTTAAAGGTTCCATTAAATATATTTTAATTAATGTTATTTCATCTGCATTATTTGTTATAACAGTTGCCTTCCTTTACTCTGTAGTAGGTACATTAAACATGGCCGATATTGCAGTAAAAATTGCTGATATTAATCAGCCAGGTATTGTTACTGTTATAGCTGTACTATTTTTAATGGTATTTGGGTTAAAAGCGGCTATTTTCCCGCTATACTTCTGGCTTCCAACTTCTTATGCGGCAGCTCCAATACCAGTGCTAACGCTATTTGGTGCACTATTAACAAAGGTTGGCATTTACGCGATTACTCGAACATATACATTGTTCTTTGTTCATGATTTATCATATACACATGATCTACTAATGGCATTTGCAATTGCAACAATTATTGCGGGCTGTATCGGTGCCCTTGCCTATCACGATGTGAAGCTCATCATTATCTACAATATTGTCATTGCTGTAGGTGTTATTTTATTCGGTGTATCTCAAATGAATGAAATCGCCCTAAAAGGTGCCATGTTCTATTTAATTCATGACATGCTTATAAAAGCAGCGCTCTTTATGTTAATAGGTATCGTAATCTACATTACAGGTACATCTGATTTACGAAAAATGGGCGGTCTTATGAATAAATATCCTGCTCTCGGTTGGTGCTATTTGATTGCGGCATTTGGTTTAGCAGGGATTCCCCCACTTAGTGGTTTCGTTGGAAAGCTGCTAATTGTTCAGGGAGGCTTTGAAGCAGGTAGTAAATGGAGTAGTATTTTTATTTTAGCTTCGTCACTTCTCGTGTTATTGTCAGTTATTCGTATTTTCCTTTATGCCTTTTGGGGTGAGGAAAAAGAAACAAAGGGTACTGTCGATAAAAAAGTCTATCGTACACTATTTGTGCCTACTGTTCTTCTAGTGCTCATTACCGTAGTGTATGGTGTTGGTTCTGAATGGATTACACCATTTATGGACGATGCAGCAAAACTATTAAGCGATCCATCTATTTATATAGATGCTGTAATGAAGGAGGATTAGAAATATGGCATTTCAAATTATTTTAAATTTTGCACTTGCCTTCGTTTGGATGTTCCTTTCTTCTAATTACACTGTAACAGGCTTTATCATCGGGTTCATTCTCGGTATTGTATTACTCATTATTATGCGTAGATTTTTTACTGCTCGTCTTTACGTCTACCGTATATGGGCAATCATTAAACTGACTTTACTCTTTTTAAAGGAGTTAGTGTTAGCGAATATACAAGTTCTTCGAGTGGTCTTAAAGCCAAAGTTAGATATGCAGCCTGCGTTCTTTGCCTATCCTACTGTTTTGACACAAGAATGGGAAATTACGTTATTATCGAGTCTCATTACGTTAACACCTGGTACTGTAGTAGTGCACGTATCAGATGATGCAAAAACTTTGTATGTACATGCAATCGACATGAGTGATGTCGATGAAGCCATTACAGCAATTCGAGATTCATTTGAGAAAGCGATTTTGGAGGTGAGTAAATCATGACAACGTTTATTATTGCTTCGATTGTAGTGATTTGCTTATCAATGATTGCAGTCATTTATCGAATGGTTAAAGGACCTTCTGCATCAGACCGTGTAGTAGCATTGGATTCATTGGGTGTATCAGTCATCTCACTAATTGCACTGTTTTCAGTATTGGTTGAAACAAGCTTCTTCCTAGAGATTATATTATTGTTAGCGATCTTATCATTTATCGGTACTGTTGCTTTCTCTAAATTCATAGAGAAAGGAGATATCATTAAACGTGACAATACTCGCTAATAGTTTAGTTTTCTTTTTCATTTCTATAGGGGTGCTATTTATTGTCGTGACAGCCATTGGTCTTGTCCGTTTACCTGATTTGTACACACGTGCTCACGCTGCTTCTAAAAGTGCAACGCTCGGTGTCATGTGCGTACTTATTGGCGTATTCTTTCACTTCTGGCTTATTGAAGATCACTTTAATCCCCGCATTTTGCTTGGTATACTGTTCCTGTTCATCACAGGTCCTGTTGGAGGGCATATTATGACTCGCTCCTCATACATTGCTGGCGTGAAGCCTTGGAAAGGCACAATACACGACGAGCTTGGACCTGAAATTGATCGGATGAAAAAGGAACAAGGCATTAAATAACTTTTATACAAGAATCTGCTCGATTTTTATTAAATCGGGCAGATCTTTTTTATACATCTTACTTAAACTACTTAGTTAGAAAAACCAGGTGTCACTTGCTGACATCTGGTTTTTTTGAGATCTATCTTGTTTGAATTAATATCTACGATGCCCTCCAAACGGTGGACCTGGTCGGAAAAATGGTGGACCCGGACGGTAAAACGGTGGAAACGGGCGGTAGAACGGCGAAAAAAATGGAGATGGGCCAAACTGTGATCCAAGAAAACTTCCTAAAAATCCTCCCAAAAATGGCCCACCAATTGGCCAAAAGCCACCTCCTGGATAACCTCCGAAGAATGTCATAAGCTTCCTCCCTTTTTTACTCTATCGTATGTAGGAGAATGCATATATCACACGTCTATCGCCTATTCTATTTTTCTTCTCCCAAACGTTGCACAAAGTTTGCTAGTGTACGCACCATCACACCTGTACCACCTTTTGGACCTAAATCATGTACAGCCATCGCATCTGAAGTTCCTGCAATATCTAAGTGAATCCATGGTGTATCACCAACAAACTCACCAACAAAGCCTCCGCCAAAAATCATGTGTCCATCACGACCAGGAGAATTATTTAAATCAGCGACATCTGATTTACGAATTCGCTTTTTATCATTTTCTGTTAAAGGCATGCGCCATACAAATTCATCTGTCTCCTGTGCAGCTTCCATGAAAGCAGCAAAGAATTCATCGTCATTAGAAAGTGCACCTGTTTTATCCATACCAAGTGCTGTAATCACTCCACCTGTTAACGTTGCAACATCGATCAGGCAAGTGGCTCCTTGTTGTTTAGCATATGTAGTAGCGTCTGCTAATACTAAGCGTCCTTCCGCATCGGTATTTAAAACTTCGACCGTCTTACCACTATATGTCGTAATAACATCATCTGGCTTAAAGGCTGTGCCAGATACCATATTATCGGTAGAGCCAATAACGGCTACGACATTTTTGTTAGGACGTAATTCACCAATAATTTTCATGGCGCCTAGCACGGCTGCCGCACCGCCCATATCGCCCTTCATGCCTACCATTGAATCTTTTGGCTTTAAGGAATAACCACCTGTATCATATGTAACTCCTTTGCCTACAAGGCCAATTGGATCGTCAAAGTCTTCAGTCGCTTTATATTTTATAGTTATTAAACGAGGTTCTTCATGGGAGCCTTGATTGACACATAAAATACCGCCCATTCCAAGCTCCTCTAATTGTGCTTTATCTAAAATTTCCACTTCAAAATCGTACTCGACTGCAAGGGACTCTGCGTAATTGGCTAAGTCTGTCGCTGTCAGTAAATTTGGTGGTAAATTAATTAAGCTACGTGCTTCATTTACAGCATCTGCATAAATAGCGCCAACCTCAAAGCTTGCCACCACTTCATCTAAATCATTAGCAGCAGTTACAAGATGAACCGCGTCAATACGTTTATCTACTTCATTTGATGTTGTTTTGTAATGAGGAATTGAATAATAACCAAGACCAGTTCCTTCACCAGCTAAAAATGCAACATCTGTTACAGTAATCGACTCTGTCGTAAACGACTCAAGCCAAATCGAATATTCTTTAATCTTTAAGGCTCTTAGTTCCTTGCCAAGCAACCCAAATGCTGCACGAACATCGTCTTCTGTTAGGTCCTTACGATCATCTAAACCAACAAATAAAATGCGTTTAAGATTTGCGTGGCCCTTCAAGAATGGCAATTTCGTCATTTTCTTTAACGCAGTAGATACATCCCCTGCACCAATCCACGCATCAATGGATTCTCCATAAAATGATGAAAAGCTTGCCCATTCCTGCATTTGTTCACGATGCTTAGGGACTCCTACTACTAACACTTCAGTAGAAATCGTTTCAAATGTTTTTGCTTCTTTTACAATATGCATGTACATTCCTCCATTCAATATTTTATTATACCTAAGTTTCAGAAAACGCGTAATATTTGGCTTTTAGAAAATAATGAATGTTATAATAAAAGCATTATAAGTGAAGGTTGTGATGATCATGAGTTTACTTCAAAATACCCCTTTACTCGTTGCCCTTTTTGCTGTTCTCTTTGCACAGTTTGTAAAAATCCCTATTCATTTTTTAATGACTCGAAAGATTGACTGGGGATTATTTACTTCCACCGGGGGTATGCCTAGTTCACACTCCGCTTCCGTAACAGGACTAACAACCTCTATAGCCTATGAAACAGGATTAGATTCCCCAATATTTGCTGTAGCCGCTATGTTTTCATTTATCGTCATGTATGATGCGAGTGGGGTACGTTTTCAGGCAGGTCAGCATGCAGCAGTATTAAATCAACTACGGAAGGACTTTGAAACATTGCTTCATGATTTAAAAAAATGGCCGCAAATGGATGGGCAAGAGAAAATGGAGGAGCTTAAAACATTACTAGGCCATAAACGGAGTGAGGTATTTTTTGGAGCATTAACAGGAATTTTTATCGCCATCATCACATACCAGTTTCTTTTGTAACAATAGACACATCCTCATGTCGAGGCTGTGTTTTTTTGTTTATCGGAAACTTTTCAAGATTTATCGGAAACATTCAATAAAAAAATCAGCGGATGCTGGACACCCGCTGAAAGAAGATCAATTATGCCTCGGCATAATTGCGTCCGGAATCGGCTTTGTGCACGCACAAAGAACTCCTTTCCGATTCCGTGACATCCGCCGGAGGCTTTGGGCCAACACGACGTTGGTCACTCAGTCGTTGCCACAGGACGTGGCGTTATTAGACTGAGTTCCTCTATTTCACGGATGCTTGATACCCGCTGAAAGAAGTTAAAACATTCGATAACCACTTTTACGTAAATAAATCATGACAATTCCCGCAACAATTGAACCGGCAAAGCCACCAGATAAGATGGACACATCTACAAGGTGCAGTGCCTGTAACTTATCTAAAAGTGCTGGAAATGCAGAACCTGGCTTGAAAATATAATCTAAAAAGCTTACATCATCGACAATAAAGATAACAACAATTGGATACACGATTGCCATTAACCATGTCATTCGCAGAAGCATATTCAATAAAAATCCAATACCAAAGAACATAACGAAAAATAACAAAATTGAAATGATTAACTGTACTAATGAAACTGGACCATCCATGTATGTATAACCTCCGTTTTCCTCTCATTAGTTTACATGATTACTACAACGCTTTCAATGAACATATCCTTGATTTCGCTTGTTCGTCATATTTAGGAATCATCACCATAGCGTGTGGTTGATCTCCGTTCCGACTGGGCGCTTTGCCGCTGACGCTTCGCTTTCGCGCAGAGCAGAGCTTCCTGGGGGCGTCCGATGAGCCGCTTCACTCGCGTTGCTCGCTCCAGGGTCTCGGGCCAACACGATGTTGGTCACGAAGGCGTTATCACAGGACGTGATGATTTTAGCCTTCGTTCCTCTATCGCTAATCCCCGAGGAGTCGCCCAGTCGGAACGAAAATCAACTATTTATGGCATATATTTTAACAAATGCCATCCACAACTTTTGATGATGAACCATATAAAAAACTATTGAAAACTAGTATACAACTAATTTTCAATAGTTTCTTGCTGTTCATTATGAAGCTGTTTGTGATAATAAAAACTTTGGTGACTTCCAAAGCTCTGCCCATTTTTTAATGGCAGCAATAACAATGATAAAGCCTAAAACTAACATAATGACAGACAATACACCATTTAACATATTGTAACCAGCAGATGCTGTATTCCAATACACATTTTTAATCATCCAATAGCCTGCTACGTTTACAGTAACATATAAATAGGCTAATGGGATAAAGCATGTTAAGGCGTAGATTCGCTTATCAGCAACTTTTAATACTATTGTTACACCACATACTAAACCGATTGTCGCCATCAACTGATTTGAAACGCCGAATAATACCCAAATCGAACTAATATCTCCTGAATACAATAAGTATCCCCACATGAAGCATGCAAGTGCACTTGCAAAGATTGTACCTGGAAGCCAATTTGTACGCTTCAGCGGCTTGTATACATTGCCGCCAAAATCTTGGATTAAATAGCGCGCTACACGTGTCCCAGCATCAATAGCCGTTAAAATAAAGACCGCTTCAAACATGATCACGAATTGATAGAAATAAGAAGACAGTTCAGCAAACCAAGGAATCCCTGTGAAAATATCCGTCATCCCAACTGCAAGCGTAACCGCTCCTCCTGTACGTCCTTCTAAATCCATCCCAATACGTTCAGCTAATGCATGTAAATGAACCGGCTCCATTCCTAATGTAGCAAAGACTGCTGGGGCTGAATTAATCGCAAAGTAATCTGCAGGATGAAGGGCTGTTGCTGCAATTAAAGCCATTACACCTACTAAAGATTCTACGAGCATCGCACCAAAACCAACGATACGAATATCTTCCCAGCGATCAATCATTTTCGGCGTTGTCCCAGAGCCTACGAAAGCATGGAAACCAGAAATAGCCCCACAGGCAATTGTGATAGAAACGAATGGCCATACCGGACCAGCAATTACTGGACCACCACCATGAATAAACTCTGTAATCGGTGGGAATTGAATAACTGGGTTAACGAAAAAGACCCCGATGATTAATGCAATAAACACGCCAATTTTCATGAAACTACTTAAATAATCACGCGGCGCTAATAAGAGCCACACAGGTAATGCCGCCGCAAAGAATGCATAGATAGGTAGAATAATAGCTAAAGTATCACGGTCAAACGTTAAAAAATCACCAAATGCCGTTCCTTGAATCATCGGTCCAATAAATACACCGATCATCAATAAAATAAAGCCAACTGTCGAGGTAACAATTAAATTTCCTGTTTTACGATAAGCAATACCAACAAGCATCGCTATTGGAATAGTAATCCCTACCGCAAAAGTTCCCCATGGATTTCGCTCTAACGCACCAAGGACAACCATCGATAGCCCGGCCATTGTAATTGTAATAATAAATAGCATGGCAAGGCCTGTACAGAATCCTGCAACAGGTCCTAATTCCTTCTTCATGACCTCTGATAACGACTTTCCACCATGGCGCATAGAAGCGAATAACACTACTGCATCATGTACTGCACCACCGATTACCGCGCCAATTAACAGCCAAAGGAGCCCAGGCAAATAGCCAAATTGTGCAGCTAAAATAGGTCCGACTAACGGTCCAGCTGCTGCAATCGCAGCAAAATGATGCCCAAATGTTACCCATTTATTCGTCGGAACATAGTCTTTACCATCCTCCATAGCGTGTGCTGGGGTGGGCGTATCATCTTTTATCTTAAGTACCTTCTTTGTGAAAAATATGCCATATAAACGATAGCTAATCATCAGTACACAAATGGAACCTATTACAATTGTAATAGCATTCATGTTATCACTCCTTTTACGTTTTCCACATCATAGCAAATGAATTGAACAATTATTCATAAAATTCACCGAAATGTCAGAATTCCAAGTTGAAAGGGAGTTTTCTACTGTTGAAATGCAGTTATTTTGATAGCTGAAATATCTTTCGCACATCCTTCATATAAAGTCTGCTGACAGGTATCGAATGCCTATTATGCAAAATCAAATTGTACTTTGAGCTACTCCAAGGCTCGAGCTCTTCAATATGCTCTAGATTAACGATAAATGCCCGATGGACACGCACAAAACCTTTTAAAGTAAGTTTATTCTCCAAAGCAGCTAATGACTCTGAAGCAAAATATCTCCCATTCTCAGTGACCACAATCGTCTTACTATCTTCAGATGTACAATATAAAATTTCTTGAATTTTAATAAGTAAAATCCGATCATTCACATAAACTGTTAATTTATCAAGCTTGTCCAATTGTAAATCCTTTAATTTTTCCATCGTATTAGCCTGCGTTGCTCTTCTTTTAGCCACTAGCTTTTCAACGGCACTTTGGACACGCTCTGGCTCAAATGGTTTCAAAATATAATCAAAGGCGTTCACTTCGAATGCCTGCAATGCATACTCATCATAAGCAGTAGCAAAAATAATTTCAGGTTTACGTATGCTTTGTTGCAGTTGTTTTGCCAATTCAAGGCCATTGTTTACGCCTAGCTGTATATCTAAAAACACACAATCAATCTGCTCAAACTGTGGATCCAACAGTATTTCCTCCAGATCCTCCGATTCACCAATGATCTGAACTAACTTTGTTTGCTCCAATAAATATCGCAATTCAGCCCTTGCTAACGGTTCATCATCTACAATATAGACATTTAACATTACTCTACTCCCATCTTGTGGCTTTTAATGGCAGCTGTATCATAATTTTCGTGCCAACATCCAGCCTACTTGAAATATGAAAATCTGCCTCAGTTCCATAAATTTCATGAATACGCTGATAAATATTCCATAAGGCTGTCCCGGTTCCTTGTTCGGATTGCATGATCGTTTTGCCAAGCTGTTTAATCTGCTCTTTTCTCATCCCACAGCCATTGTCCTCTGTTAACAGTAATAACTTATTATTGATTCGTTGCACCTTTACGTCGATTTTGCCTTCTTTACGATTTTTAAAGGCATGATAAATGGCATTTTCAACAAGTGGCTGTAAGGTAAATGGAGGGATTTGTACGTCAAACAATGATTCATCCAAGTGAAAATTCACATCGTAGCGGTTTGGAAATCTTTTTTGTTCAATCGACAAATAAGCCTCCACATGATCAATTTCATTTTTTAATGGAATCAGCATTTGACGAGCTCCCTGCAAATTACTTCTGAAAAACGTACTAAGCTTTATCAATAATGCTCTAGCCTCATCAGCATCCGTTCGGATCAGACTTGAAATAGTATTGAGACTATTAAAAAAGAAATGAGGATGAACCTGCGCTTGTAGCGCTTTAATTTCGGCATCCTTTAATAACTTTCTTTGCTGCTCAATTTCAGCATATTCAAGCTGCGAGGAAAATAGTCGACTGAGGCCCTCAGCAAGCTCCTTTTTCGCACCTGTTAATGAAGAAACACTGATAAAATATAGCTTTAAAGTACCTACCGTTTTATGCTGTACTTTTAATGGTAAAACAATCGCAGCACTTAACGGACAATCTTCATGTGGACAATTGATTTCTTTTGCGGATGCCGCTGTAGTAATGCGTCCTTCTACTAACACTCGCTTCGTTAAAGCTGTTATTATTTCTTGATGAATGACGTGATGATCCTCGCCTACTCCTACATGTGCTAAAATTCCATTTGTATCTGTAATCGCGACTGCATCAACTTTAATCTCTCTTTTAATAATCTCCGCAACCGTTCGGCACGATTCTTCATTTAACCCTTTCCGAAAATGTTCAATTGTTTGTTGAGCAATAGAAAAGGCTTGGTGTGTTTGTAATGCTTTTGTGCGCTCTTCCTCATCAATAAAAGTTTTAATAATAATGAAAAATATCAAAATCCCAAAGGCATTCATAAAAATCATCGGTAGCGCTATTAAAGAAACTAATTGCAAAGCTTGTTCAAATGGTTTTGCGACTATTAAAATAACAATCATTTGTAAAGTCTCTGCACAAATTCCGATGATAACAGCTTTTTTATAGGAGAAGGTTTGACGTATTTTTAATTGCTTACTTAAACCACCTGTTATGAATCCTGCTAGTATTGTCGAAATACCACAGGCAACCGCTGTAAAACCGCCAAGGGTAACACGATGAATCCCTGCAATAACCCCCACGCTAACGCCAACAAGTGGCCCACCAAAAATACCAGCAATAGCTACGCCAATTAGCCTCGTATTTGCAATGGCTTCCTCTGCATTTATAGTGCTATGTATCATTTGATTTAAAGGATTAATGGCACCACTTTCGATTTTTATCCCTGTATAACTGCTAACTATACTTAAAGCACTAAAAATAATAATAAGCCAAACCTTTTCCTTAACCCCTTGATCCTGGAATAACACTCCCCGAAAGAGCCGCCATCTTGACATTAAAAAGGCAAACACAATGATTAGCCCTACACGCTCTAACATAAACAAAAATAGCTCCATCATAGGTCCCCTCCTCTGTCACTTTATTTTTTAAAGAACAATTTATAAGAAGAATAGCCAAAGACATCTCCTGGATTAATACCTTCTATCCCCTCTAATTGGTGCTTTTCAAATTGGTTAGATGCCATTTCCTTTAACATCACTGATGTCATCTCATCTTGAGCTAGCTCCTTTGGATACATCCATTTCGCTTCTAATAATTCTTTTTCCTGAAGACAAATCTTCTGTTGCTCATCTTTCATCCGACAATAAAATATCGCCATATTATCACTAATGTCACCACGAATCACACCCGTTCGAAAGCCAATTAAGCCTGATACATAGCAATCAATTCCCGTTTCTTCTTTTAATTCACGAACAACAGCCTCATCAACTGTTTCACCCGCATTGACAAAACCAGCCGGCAATGACCATCTTCCCTTTAATCCGCTATATGCCTTTTTAACAACTAGCCATTGGCCTAACTCATTTACAGTTACCCCCGCAACACCCAACCAAACTTTTCCTCTATCTTTTTTCATATTCTTCACCTCTATATCACTATTATAACGGCCTATTTTCCATATATAGAAGTATTAATTCAGAATTTTATGGTTACTCCACACTCTCGGTCATAAAATACACATGTACGCCAATTTTATATAGATATAACACTGATACAAATGACAGGACCATCACCATAACGTGTGGTTGATTTCCGTTCCGACTGGGCGCTTTGTCGCTGCCGCTTCGCTTTCGCACAGATAAAACAATTGTTGTTGCTGTCGCTACGCTTTCGCACTGATAAAACAATTGCTGTCGCTACGCTTTCGCACAGAGCAAAGCTTCCTGGGGGCGTCCGAGGAGTCGCCCAATCGGAACGAAGATCAACTTCAATATATGGCATGCGTTTTAACAAATATCATCCACAACTTTTGGTGACCATAAAACGACAGAGTATTCAATTGTTTTACAGAAGGAGGATTATGTTAAACGAATTATCATCTAGAGTGGGAATCTTTTACTGAAAGAAGTTAAAAAGCCTCTTCCGTAATGGAGAGGCTTGCAAACTTTTCCTAAGGTAGCAATTAGTCTATTCGCTAAAAAAATAGTATCTTTTTTATTTCATACGCTATTTTGAATTTCCTTTAGCATCACGGGATCATCAAATATTATGCTTCCAATTGCTCCATATTCCAATTAAGCTTTAATATATTTTTTAAATTGTTTACTTGATCTTCTCCTATAGTATTAATTAGTTGCTGTTCAATTTCAGCTTTATAACATTCGTTCTTTTCAAAACATTCTTGACCAAATTCAGTCATACGAATTGCTTTATGTTTTTTACTATGTTCGACATCAGTAACCTTCACTAATCCTTTTGCTTCCAAACTTTTTATAATTTTATGGGTTGCTTGTCTTGTAAATTCAACACCCTTAGCAACGTCTGAAATCATAAGTTGTTTTTTATAAATTATCCCCAAAATACACCATTCTGAGTTTGAAATATAAATAGTATGATGTTTATTCCACTTCTCTTCAGCAAGTCGTCGAAGTAGTTCGTGACGTTCGCTCAACAAGTCAATTACATCTCGATTCTGCAATTCGTCCTTCAACTGGTTCACCTTCATTCTATATTTTTCGTTATTAATATACAAAAAAACAACAGCAATCGTCAATCAAGTTGACAAAATTCTTTTAATTGCTTATAATTAATTTAGTCAACTAAGTTGACAATATAGTTTGTTGGAGGGAATATACATGTACAATGTTGGCGATGTAGTCATTTATTCATCACATGGACTTTGTTCTATTAAAGATATTTGTGAACAAACCTTTAACGACATTACAAAAACATATTACGTTTTACAACCACTAAATGAACCACAATTAGTCATTCGTACCCCTATTGACAATTCAAAAAAACATCTTAGAGACATTATTAAAAAAGAAGAAGCACTCAATATTTTACATTCATTTACAACACCTGGTGTGGAATGGATTGAACAAAACACTCATCGATCAAGATTTCATCTAGAAATAATTAAATCCGGTAATCGCCAAAAACAAGCAAACCTTTTAAACACATTGTTACGAAAAAAGCTCGAATATAGTGCGGTTGAAAAAAAATTCCCTAACCAAGAAGAGAAATTACTGCAATCTTTACAAGAGAACATTTTTTCAGAGTTCTCCATAGCTCTTAATAAATCATCCGATGAAATTTATGAATATGTATTAACACAGCTTCACTAGCAGTGAAATATGGGTACATTAATAAGGCCACGATTAGAAATAATCGTGGCCTATTTTTTAAAAAGAAATATAAAAAGGTTCTGCTCCATTGTTTAAGCAATATGATAATTCGTGTTTGCTATAAAAAAGCCTCCTTCATTCACCATGTTTTACAACATCATAAATCAAAGAAGCTTATTATTTGGAGCCCATTAATGAGCTTTTTGTTTAGTTTTTAGTCACAAATCTCAGGCGTACCTTCACGTTTTGCTGTTTTGAAAGACGTGCCACAGCCGCATGATGCGATAGCATTTGGATTATCGATCGTGAACCCACCGCCCATTAGCGATTGTTTATAGTCAATTTTTGTCCCCATTATAATCGGCGCATCTTCACGGGAAACAAGAACTGTTAAACCATGTTGTACATCTTCAAAATCATCTTCTTTTTTCTCTTGATCAAAATGCATACCGTATGATAGGCCACTGCATCCGCCACCATTAACAACTACACGTAAAAACGAACCTCGCTCTTCATTGTTCTCCATCATTTCATTGATATGAAAGACAGCCGCTTCAGTAACTTCAATTACTTGCTTACTTGTCATCCCAATCACCTTCCTTCTTATTTATTATCATATCAATTTTGACTATTGTATGACAAACATTCAGCTCCAAGAGGATTATTAGCAAAAATTCTAATATTTTTCACATTAATAGTATTTTTTATTCACGTTTATAAAATGTACATTGGTATAATAGTTATAATAAGTCAATGAAAGAGGTATCAAATATGGAGATTTCACCTTATTACGAAAAAAAAATTCACTGTCTTCATTGTAAAAAAGAATTTCCAACATTAAAAGTACGCTCTAAATTCATTAAAGTAGATCATACAGAAACAGATTTTCATCCTATTTATGCAGATGGTGTAAACGCCCTTTATTATAATGTATTTGTTTGTGAGCATTGCGGATTTTCATTTACAGAAGACTTTTCAAAGTATTTTGCCCCAGGCACGCAAGATGAAATTCGTACGCAAATTACAGAAAAGTGGGTACACCATGATTTCAAGGGAGAACGTACTGTATTCCAAGCAATACAAGCTTATAAATTAACGTTCCTTTGCGGTACGATAAAAAAAGAAAAATTTGTCGCTATAGCTGGTCTTACATTACGTCTTGCATGGCTATATCGTTCACTAAAAAACGAAGGCCAAGAGCAACGTTTTATGACAATGGCCCGAGATTACTATATGGATTCTTATTCAAATGAGGATTACAGCTCCACTCAAATGTCAGATGTACGAATTATGTATATGATTGCTGAACTATCACGACGTATCGGTGATTTAGAGAATGCTACTCGCTTCTTTTCAAAGGTCATTGAAAAGCAAAGTATAGGTGGCGAGGCAAAGATCATTGATATGGCTAAGGAACAATGGG
This sequence comes from Lysinibacillus sp. NPDC097214, assembly GCF_050277945.1. Lineage (NCBI taxonomy): Bacteria > Bacillati > Bacillota > Bacilli > Caryophanales > Bacillaceae > Lysinibacillus > Lysinibacillus sp. NPDC097214. The sequence goes on along the minus strand of NZ_JBNNSS010000010.1, from coordinate 139,206 downwards.
CTATTATTCGAGAAGAAAAAGAACAAGCTCGCCAAGTGTAAGAAAAAAAGTTCTAGCCTGAATGAATCAGCTAGAACTTTTTTAGTCGTTTTAGAATACTTGCTCTACTTCAATAATACCTGGTACTTCTTCTAATAATGCGCGTTCAATACCAGCCTTAAGTGTAATTGTTGAACTTGGGCAACTACCACATGCACCTAATAAACGTAATTTTACAATGCCGTCTTCTACATCTACTAATTCACAGTCTCCACCGTCACGTAGTAAGAATGGGCGTAATTTATCTAATACCTCTTGAACTTGATCGTTAATTGTTGCTTCTGCCATTTGTCTCGACTCCTTTCCTTATAATGATTATAATGTTAGCAACAGAAAAAATCCAATATAGAATCACGAGGAGTGGAAATGCTATGAGTCAAACGAAACCAAAGATTGAAATTTACGGAACAGCGGTAATCTGCGCGAGCTGTGTCAATGCACCATCTTCCAAGGATACATATGAATGGCTACAAGCGGCCATAGATCGAAAATATCCAAATCAAGGATATGATATTCGCTATGTCGATATTGAAGGACCAATTGAGAATGAACGCGATCAAGATTATGTTGCACGCATTCAAGATGATGAATTTTTTTATCCGCTTGTCCTTATAAATGATGAAGTGGTGGGCGAAGGCTATGTGCAATTAAAGCCTATATTTACCGCACTTGAAAAGCTAGGCTTTACGCCAGACGAAACTGTTTAACTTCTTTCAGCATATGTTTTGGTAGCGAAAGCAGAGCGTCAGCTACATATGTTTTGGTAGCGAAAGCAAAGCGTCAGCTACAAATGTTTTGGTAGCGAGGCATTATTGATAGAAATAAAAGGGACTGCTTCAAAATTAAATTTTGAAGCAATCCCTTTTTTTAACTAACATCATCTATTTAATCATTTTGACGTTTGTAGTACCATAATAATCCTGATTTCATTAAGCGTGCGATACGTCCTGTTACTGTTGTATCTGCTAAATAAACAAAGCCTTGTTTTTTACCAAGAGCTCCCATGAAACCTTTTAACTTGATATCAGGCATTTTCTCAGGTAAGTTTTCGCCTTTCCAACGCATGCGAAGTACTTTTACGATTTGTTCTGCTTGTTCCTCTGCTAACTGCGCAGTTGGAGGTAATTCTGAAGCAGCACAGTCACCTACAATATATACATGCTCGTCATCAAGTAGATTGAAATATTGTGTTACAATCGGACGACCTTGTTTATCTTTCTCAACTTCCAAATCACGAACAATTTTGACTGGCTGTACACCAGCAGTCCATACTACAGTATCGAGTACAATTTCTTCATCGTGATTGTAAATTTTACCTTGATCGATTTTTGTAATATTTGAATTGGCAATAACTTCAACATTATGTTTTACAAACCAGTCTTTTACATATTTACTTAGCTTTTCTGGGAAGTCCTTCAGAATACGTGGACCACGGTCGAATAGCTTTATTTTTAAATCTGATCGGCTTTCACGTAGCTCACTTGCAAGCTCAATACCACTTAAGCCCGCTCCTACAATCCCAACTGTAGAGCCTGCTGGTAAACCACAAAGTGCTTGGAATGTTGAACGTGATTTTGCCATTGTCTGAATGCTATATGTGTGCTCCTCTGCACCTGGCACACCATGATATTTATCCTCACAGCCAAGACCAACTACTAAATCATCATATTCAATACGTTGTCCATCTTCTAGAATGACTACTTTTTCCGCACGATTAATTTCAACAACTTCTCCATATACAGCAGACAAACGTTCATGCTCCGGGAAGCATACTCGAATTTCTTTATCTGTTGCAGTCCCTGCTGCTAAAGCGTAAAATTCTGTTTTTAAACTATGGAAAGGGGCTCTGTCTACTATCACAACTTCTGTGTCTAATGGAAGGTTTGGTAATAGTCGAAGCATGACACGCATATTGCCGTAGCCGCCACCTAAAAGTACTAATTTTCCCATAATAGTCTCCTTTTATATCTCTTATATTAATTGTTCACAAAGTATCCACAAATGAGTATAACCGATTGTGAGAAGTTTCACAATATCATAATGCAATTTTGTGAAAGATTTCACAAAATAAATGACAACTTGCCTTTTCGAACGGTTTTGAAATGATTAATACTTTGACAAAGTGTCGTTATTGCCCAAATTCCCCTTAAATATTGTTCCCTTTCATCACTTTGGCAAAGATAGTTTAAACTGTAGCATGCCATCATTTTGTATGCAGCCAGCTTTACCACTGAATTTCTTCTATCCCAAGGCCAACTCAAATCATTGACGAATGTTTTAAAAGCGAGTAGCATTACTTTGGGTGAGGTGACATGTATGAATCCAATGGTTGAATTTTGTATAAGTAATTTAGCAAATGGCTCTCAAAAAACGTATGAAATACTAGAGCGCGATCCGAACATTGACGTTTTGGAATATGGCTGCCTTAGTTACTGCACAAAATGTTCAGAATCATTTTATGCAATCGTTAATGGTGAGTTAGTTGAAGCTGATTCTCCTGAAGAATTGACGAAAGCCATTTATCAATTTATCGAAGAAAATCCGTTATGGTAGTGTAGGCGTAATACCTCATTTATATAATGAAGAAATGCTTACTACTAAATTTGAACATATAAAAAGGATGTTATGCCAAAAAAATCGACATAAGCATCCTTTTTTTATATTTAGGCTTAGAAGTTACATTAAAGCTTCTACCACATAGGTAGGTTGCTGTTCCTTCTCAAGTACAACCTTTGTTGGTGTAACACCTGTATTTACATGGATTGTATCACAGCCAAAACGAATCCCACACATAATATCTGTGTCGTAATTATCGCCAATCATCACCATTTCATCTTTCATAAAGCCATGCTCTGTCGCAATGACTTCAAGCATTGCAGGAGATGGTTTACCGATATAGAGCGGCTCAACGTCTGCAACCTCACCTATTAATCGGGCAAATGACCCATTACCTGGGAGAAATCCATGTTCTGTTGGGAATTTAATATCTTGATTCGTAGCTATAAACGTTGCCCCATTTTGCACAGCAATCGTCGCCTTCGCAAGTGCCATATAATCTAGATTTCGATCAATCCCCATAACAAATACATCTGGCTCATCCTCGGTAGGTTCAATGCCTTCATTAAATAACGCTTTACGAATACCGTCAGAACCTAACATGGCTACTTTTTTGCCAGAGAAATTCAAGGCTACATATTTCGCTGTAACTAATGCACTAGAGTAAATATGTTCTAACGGCGCATTCACACCTATAGCACTTAAAGCTTCCTGCAGTTGCTCTCTTGTCTTAGAAGAATTGTTTGTTACATAAAATGGCTCGATTCCTGCTTGTTGTAGCCGATGTATAAAAGTAATCGCAGAAGGAATGCCATCCTTCCCACGGTACACTGTCCCATCTAAATCAAAGCAATATGCCTTGTAGGTTTTCATTGATGATCCTCTGGTAAAAATGCTGAAACAGGGCCAAGTTCATTTGTTAAGTAACTATTCACAGCTGGTGAGAATTGTTTTAATGCTGGTAAAGTCGCTGTTAATACATTCACAACTTCCTGAACATCTACATCTGTAAATTCACGAACAAGCATTTTACGTAAGCCAACTACTGCTTTTAATGGTGCTTCCATTTCAGTAGATACGACTTTTTCATCGATTAAAATATCAATAATATCCTCATAGCTTCCTGGGTCACGCATAATGAAGCCGTCAATCATTAAGTTTCCAACATCCATCATTGACTCCATCACATTATGACCAATTCGCTCGATTGCTAATTTCTTAATATCGTTTTCTAGCCAGCTATCTTCTGACTCTAAAATAGCTAATAGCCCATCTAAGTACTGTAAATTTTTTGTGATTTTATTACGATCTACAAAATACACAAGGAAAGCCCCCATTCAAATCTTTAAAAGTTGATAGTCATTTCTCTTCTATAGTACCATATCTATAGGACTGGAAGGAGATTAAAAGATGGAACGTTATTTTTTATATGATGATGTAGAAGATACAAAAACACGCTTTGTTAGTTTTGCTGGGGATAAGTTACGTTATGATTTAGCCATTTTGCAATCGGGTCGTTTCTTTGGGAAAGTGCTTGTTATGGACATCCAATTTGGCCGCTTTGCAATAATCGGTCCAGATGATGTAGAAGAGCCTGGCTATCTTGAACACGTTTATAATCGCACAGAGGAAGAAACAGTCGAGCTACGAGAATATTTACGTGAATTATTAAATTAACACCATTCAAATTGGTGTTCCACCTTCTAATAAAAGGAAATTATATTTAAAGTGAGGAGACAAGCTGAAACCTAGATAGTGTTTATAGAAAACGCGAGAGTTTCGAGGCTCCTCACAAAATGCTAGTGGCGCATCCTTCAATTGGGTGTATCATGCAAGTAATTAAGAATTAAATACAAAAAAATTCCGCTTTTCTGCAGACATAAGGATATACTTTACGCACTGTACAAAAAGGCGGAATTTCTTTTGTAAGAATCTTATTGAGGAGCATTGTATCGTGCCCCTACTTTTCATTATTTATCTTAGCAGGAGTATCCTTATTGTGAGGCTTGTCTTTGTTTTCATTGTCGTTTTGCTTTTTGGCTTGTTGATTTTGCCCAATTACTGCTAAATCATCAACACTAATGTCAAAGCCAAATCCATATTCTTCTCGATCTAACTTTTTTTTATTTTCTTTCGTCAAATTAATCACCTCCAATAAATAAATTATCCTTTTTCAAATGATTTATACGCTTGTCTTTTGATCTCACTAATACTTGCTTTATGCTGTTGTATCCTTAATAATCCAATCAGCAGCACTAATTAAATCTGGAAAAACCGCATCTGCCAGTGGATCTTTTTCACCTAAAAATACGCCTTTAGTTCCTGCTCGTTTGCCTGCTATTATATCTGTATCCGTATCTCCCACCATATAGGATTTTGCCAAGTCTATATTATATTTTTCACCAAGATCCACGATTAATTTACTACTGGGTTTACGGCAGGCACAGCCCGATTTTGGTTTATGGGGACAATAGACGACTTCGTGAATAGTAGCTCCTTCCTTCTTCAATTCTTTTACCATATGCTCATGTATTTTTTGAAGCATCGTTTCTTTCATATACCCCAATCCAACGCCACCTTGATTAGTTACTACAAATATATAGTCAAAGTATTTATTCAATTTTTTTATAGCCTTTGGAACATGTGGCAGGAAATAGAGGTCCTTAGGTTTATTTACAAATTTAACGCGGTTCGTTAATACCTCATTGATGACCCCGTCACGGTCCAAAAATACAGCTTTTTTCATCTAAACAACACACACCTTTAATATTAAACTAGGATTAATTTTAAAATTCGTACCTTTTGATTCATCACCGAAAGTTGGGAATGTTATTTGTTAAAACGTTTACCATATAAATAAGTTGATCTTCGTTCCGACTGGGCGACTCCTCGGGGATCAGCAATAGAGGAACGAAGGCTAAAAGCATCACATCCTGTGATAACGCCTTCGTGACCAACATCGGTGCTGCTGCCGCTACGTTAGCACTACGCTTTCGCGCAGAAAACATCTGTTGGCCCGAGACCCTGCAGAGTGAAGTGGCTCATCGGACGCCCCCAGGAAGCTCTGCTCTGCGCGAAAGCGAAGCGTCAGCAACAACAAATGTTTTATCTGCGCGAAAGCGAAGCGGCAGCGGCAAAGCGCCCAGCCGGAACGGAAATCAACCTCACGCTATGTTAATGAGCTATATTTTTTATTATTACCATTTTTTAAAAACCTATCACTACAAAATAAAAACCTGATGCAAATTGCATCAGGTTTTAAACGTTTATTCGGCTATTTGTTCATTCTCAACAAGCTTTGTCACTTGACTATCTTCACTTACTACAGCTACTGGCTGCTGAGTGGATTTACCGGATTTGCGCAAGACGAAATAGGCACAGCCAAAATTACAATACTCGTATAAGTAATCTTGTAGTGTACTAATCTTTGTATCGAAAGAAGCTTTTTGATTTTTATCGTCAAAAAAGCCTTTTAAGCGCAATTGATTATAGCCCCAGTCGCCCACGATATAATCATATCTGGCTAAAATATCCGAGTATCGTTCCTTGAACACTTCCTCTTCGAAAGCTTCTCGGTAATCTTTAATAAGCTCGTATTCATATCCTTCAATATTGATCAAAGTGACACCACCTTCCATTTCAACATTTGCTTTTACAGTTCTGTTTGTAATTGACGTTCTTTTGTTGCTTCGTTAACTTGTTCATCAGCATGATAGCTACTACGTACAAGTGGGCCTGCTTCACAATGCTTAAATCCTTTTTCCATTGCGATTTTACGAAGTTTACCAAACTCTATTGGTGAATAATACTTTTTAACCGATAAATGCTTTTTCGTTGGCTGTAAGTATTGACCAATTGTCATAATATCTACGTTGATTGCTCGTAAATCATCCATAACTTCTAAAATTTCCTCTTCTGTTTCACCTAAGCCTATCATTAAAGATGACTTCGTAGGGATGTCTGGTTGCATTTCTTTGGCCAAACGTAGAAACTCTAATGAGCGCTCATATTTTGCACGAGCACGTACTCTTGGCGTTAAGCGACGCACAGTTTCAATATTATGATTTAAAATATCTGGCTTCGCATCCATTAACATTTGAAGGTTCTCTTTCACACCACTTAAATCGGACGGTAAAACTTCAACAGATGTAGACGGACTTTTACGACGAATCGCACGCACGGTTTCAGCTAATACTTGCGCACCGCCATCCTTTAAATCATCACGCGCTACCATTGTAATAACAACGTGTTTCAAGTTCATAATAGCGACAGAATCTGCTACGCGTTCTGGCTCAGCTAAGTCTAATTCATTTGGTAGGCCTGTTTTAACAGCACAGAATCGGCAAGCACGTGTACAAACAGATCCAAGAATCATCATTGTTGCTGTACGTCGTTCACCCCAGCATTCATGAATATTAGGACAGCGTGCTTCCTCACATACAGTATGCAGATTTTTTTCTCGCATGAGCTTCTTTAGCCCTTTATATTCATCATTCGTGTTTAGTTTAATTTTTAGCCAATCTGGTTTTCTTAAATATTCTTCTTTCTCTTTACTTGTAGGTTTACAAGATGTCATACGAATATCGCCCCTATCAAAAATGTGCATTTTTTCTATTAACTATCTTCACTGTTGTCAATGTAACATAATATATGAACTCCAACAACTATCACAGCAACTTTTCTATTTATCATTTGTAATAGGGACTTCAAGTGACGGCTGTACTGCTTTCTCACCATTAGAATAAACATTTGGTACTTGACCTTTCGCTAAGCCCATTGCCACCGGGATATCCTGAGAAACTGTAGCGGTTTTACTAGCAAAAGGAACAATAATTTGTACATTTACCTCTAAATGAATTCCTACCTCCACAAATGCACTATTAATACCATATTCCGTTATTGAAGAAGTAACATCACTATGCACATTTCCAACTACGTGAAACCGTACCGGAATTTTAGGTCCTAAATTCCCTAGTAAAGGGATATTGGCCGCCTGGCTAATAGGTACATAAAAAACGACCCCATTGCCTTCTTTTATTTTGTTAAAATCATATTCAACATTATCAAGATTTGGTAAGTTAGACAACTCCCCTTGCTCTGCCTGCTCTAAATTCATTTTTACTTGCTTTACCGTTTCGGCACGAACTCGATTAATCATTTCTGTATCAATTTTTAAATCAGAGTTGCTGCCAGGGGATACTTCTACAAGAATATCATTAATATCTAAAACATTTGATGTGGCATTACTAACAACATAGGATGCAATCTTATTCGTTTGTATTTCAGCATATTCTAAGTAGGTTGGCATAAGTCGCTCATTCAGAAAATAAATAAATAAAAATATACCAACAATAATGCTTACAATTAATAGGGGTAAACGATTCAAGCGTTTTCCTTTTTTTCTATAGCTTCCATGCTGACTATATGATCGTAATTTCATCCTTTTTCGAGGGAAAAACAAAAAATCTCCTCCTGTTCCATAACGTATGAACAGGAGAAGATTTTTATTCGATTTTCGGTGGTACAACATAATCTGCTTCAACACTTTCAATGATTACGGTTGGGTAGTCCACTAAATTAATTTCATATGTAGCTGCTAATATTTTATTTTGCTCCTCAAAAATACGAATCCATGGAAATGCTGGATCCAATGTATTTTGTCTTGAAACAATACCTCGACGGCCGTCCGTTAATTTTAAAATAACACCGTTAGGATAATGAACCACAGACCTTTTCAATGCATTTACAACACGTGCATCGTATATAGTTCCAGAGCCTGCTTCTACAATTGCTAGGCCTTGAGAAGGGAGCATTTTTTCACGATATACACGGCTTGTAGTCACTGCATCAAAGACGTCTGCTACACCAATAATTTTTGCAAACGGATGGATTTCAAAATCAACTAAGCCCCGTGGATAGCCACTCCCATCAATCCGTTCGTGATGTTGGAAGGCACAATGTGCAACAATCAATGATATGGAATGTAAATTACGTAACAAATCAAAACCATATCGTGTATGTTGTTTCATCGTTTCAAATTCCTCACACGTTAGGCGCCCAGGTTTTGTCAAAATCTCTTTTGGTACCATAAGCTTCCCTATGTCATGTAACAAAGCGCCAATTCCAATTAAACGTAAATCCTCGGCTGAGTATCCAAGCTCTTTAGCAATCGCTATCGAATAAAGAGTGACTTGAAAGGAGTGTTGATATAAATATTCATCAAATAAATACGCATCTGTTAGTATCGTTAGAATTTCATCATTGCCGCTAACTACCGATAGTAACTCATCTACAATTGAGAGAATTGCCTTTGATTGTTGGTCAAGCACATAAGAGGCATTGACTGGATTTAAACCATTGATTGATTGGAAGGAATTTTTAATGGTTGAAATCGTTTTATTTCGAACAACAGTTGGGACTGTTTCCTCTACCTCAATACCCTCAGAAATTTTATCGTCAATATATAAATAATGCGTATTTAATTGTTGAAGTCTTTGTATGATACGCTCATTAATGACAACATCTTTTTTTAAAAGAGGGTGTCCCGCCTCGTTCCAAATGGTTCTTGCTAAGACCATTCCTTCCTTTAATACATCGATTGAAATTAACCGCATGACCTTTTCCCCAATCCATTCTAAAAGCGTTTTATCTACTATTGCTTAAAGAATCTTTGCCCATAATCTATCATAATATTTCGTAAAAATTCTGGTAGAATATATTTTTTCTTAGCATATTTAAAGCTCGGATAAAAATAACCAAACGTAAACAAATCAAGCGTGACTAATTTATAAATTCGATCGTTATCTGCTAGCTTCCCATTGATCAGTAATTGGCGATCTTCATTCATTGAAAAGCCATAAGTTAACATTTTCCCAAAGATAACGCCTCTAAACCCTAACCCTTTTAGCTCAATATAAGGCCATTCTTCATTTTTAGATTGCTGGAAAATTTCTTTCATTTCAGCAACCGATAATTCAATCGTACATAAATTTATAGGATGTGGGAAAATTCTATGCAAATCTAGTGCAGTGACTGTTCCCTTAGGTAAACTATCTAAAAAAATGCCCGCGTTAAATAACGCACAATCCGCTCCACTTTTCTCTAAAATAGCCCGCGCGAACAAATCGGATAATTGCGAATAATGGAACCATTCTTTGTTGTACGATTTTTTCGTAGTGAATACTGGTATATCGAGTAATCGTTTGCCCTCATTTTCTAAAAACTGAACGATTTCATGTTCATTTTTAACCGTAGGCAAATCCTTATTATGAATTAAGAAATCCTTTTTTTCAACAATTTTCCTCATTTTTTTATCATATTCTAACACAAGATGGCCAGTATATTGACCAAATTTCCCTCCACCTGTTAATAAAACCCCATTAATCAGCTTTCCATTTGGGAGAATATGATGTGTATGTGAGCCGAATATAACATCTATTTCTGGGCATTCCTCAGCTAAAAGCTCATCCTCTGTTATCCCTAAATGCGACAAGCAAACAATAATATCTACTTCTTTACGAAGCTGATAGGCTAAGTGAATGAGTGTGTTTCGTGCCTCATCTATCTCCCAGTTTAATTCTTTATAATAAATTTCAAACATAGCAGTTGCTGCAATAACTGCAACCTTCGTACCATAAGCAGTTGTTAATACAACATATGGCTTCATCCACGCTGGATTTGTTCCATGTGAAGCATTTACATTGGCAACTACTACGTCAAAAGCTGCTTCATCATATAAATGATACAGCTCCTCATGTGACAATGTTATACCTTCATTATTTCCAATTGTCACTACGTCGTAGCCAGCTTCATTTAATAACTTCACATTGCCCTTGCCAACTGTTGCGTCTGTATAAATATTTGAACGATCTAAATGATCGCCGACATCAAATAAAAAGCTTGTCTCTCCCATGATTGTAAGCTTAGTACGCATTTCTTTCACATGACTTTGCATTCGTGACCAATATTTAAAATGGCTATGCAAATCATTCGTATGAAAAATATGAATTTTTTCCAGCAATTAAGCCACCTCTTCTTTAAAATAGCTTCTATATCTGTATAAGAATTGCTATCAGACATTAATGTCAGTATAAAGTCGATTTATAGATACTTCCAATCAATATTGGCTCATCACCAAAAGTTATCGATGATATTTGTTAAATCTTGTATATAAGTTGATTGGAGTGGAGACTGGGCGACTCCTTGGGGATCAGCGCAAGAGGAACGAAGGCTAAAACCATCACATCCTGTGATAACGCCTTCGTGACCAACATCATGCTGCTGCCGCTACGTTGCACTCACGCTTTCGCGCAAAAGACATCTGTTGGCCCGAGACCCTGCAGCGAAGCGAAGCGGGAGGGGAACGAAGGCTAAAAGCATCACGTCCTGTGATAACGCCTTCGTGACCAACATCCTGTTGCCCCGACGCCCCCAGGAAGCTTTGCTCTGTGCGAAAGCGTAGTGCTAACGTAGCGACAGCAACAAAGCGCCCAGTCGGAACGGAAATCAACCTCTCGTTTTGGTGAGGTGCCTCAATATTACAATAAACCATCAATAATAGAACGAATTCCTAATAATAATAAAATAACTCGAAGCGCTACTACAAGCGTATCTGATTTAATTCTTTTATTTAATGCTGCCCCTAGCTTTGCTCCAATATAAGCTCCTGGAATAACAGGAATCGTATAGAGCCAAGGCACATTTCCTAAATAAATATGACTCGCTGAATTTACAAGCGACGATAAAAATACCAAGAACATCGACGTTGCCACTGCAACATGTGGTGGGAATAAAAATAAAATTATCATGGCAGGCACGATCATCGAGCCTCCACCGATACCAAATAATCCAGAAGCAAAGCCAATGCCAAATGTTAATACAATGGCAAACCAAATTGGATACCCATATACATAGGTATTTCCTTCTTTATCTTCGAACTCTCGTTGCATACCGTTTTTTACAAACCATTCTACTGGTTTCAATTTATCACGTACAAGTAATATCGTCGCTAAAATAATAAGTAAAATACCAAAATATAAATTAAACGATGGTAAATCTAGCCCCTTATTTACCCATGCGCCCAGCATTGTGCCCGGAATACTCCCTATAAAAAATATCAAACCGCTTTTATAATCTACTGTTTTAGATTTCATATAGCTTAGCGTAGAGGCGAGTCCAGTGAAAATCATCATGACAACAGATAATCCAACCACTTTTTGAGGAGTGATATCTGGAATCATTCCTAGATTTACTCCAACGAATAATGTTGCTGGGACTAAGATAACTCCTCCGCCAAGACCTACTAAAGAGCCTATTAATCCCGATAATAATGCAATAATAACTAAAAGAAAAAATTCCATTATAGTTCCCCTTCAAACATATTTAATTGTTTAGGCGCTAATCCTACATCACTAATCGCTAAAATTCCTTGTAACTCTTTTGCATTTTTAGCAGCATGAAGCCCTGAGTTATTATTAAATAATACATATAGGTCCTGCACTTCTGATTGGAGATGTTTTATATGCTGTCCAATCTGCTGCAATTCTTCACTATTATAATCATATAAAAAGCGAACCTTCCGCCAGTTTTCGGCATTACCAGTATTGCGCCACCCATGAATGTTACGTCCATGAATACGTACAAGTGCCTTCGTCGCAGTAACCGTAGGATAAAATGGTACCGAGCCTACGCCAGCCTGTGGTTCATCACAAATTGTATGAATGAATTGATGCTCTCGTAAAAAATCCATTGTTTGCTGCACTACATTATCTGCATACCATGTTCGATTGCGAAACTCGATAGCTACATCAAAGCTTTTAAGCTGCTGCCTAATATACAATAAATATTGTACATTTTTAGTCTGACAATCAAACCACGGTGGGAATTGTGCTAGTACCATCGCTAGCTTCCCATGACGTTTAAATTCATTGGCACATTCGATAAAGGCATTAAACATGTCATTCTTCGATTCAAACGGTATGTCGCCACGTAGATGACCAGTCATTCCTTGATAAGCCTTCACAACAAAACGGAAATTTTCGGGTGTAGCCTCACACCATTTCCGAACATTTTCTTTAGAAGGTATGGCATAAAAAGAGGTATCAACCTCCACCGTTAAAAAATGACCTGTATAATCAAATAATTTGTCCTTCGAGGCAGTCACTCCACTATAAAGTGAAGGATGATCACCCCAACCAGTTAATCCAACTATAATCATGTGACCCCCTCCTTCATGTACATTTATCATAGCATACACCTTCTAAATAAAAATGAACGTATCGTAAAAAAACATAGCTCATAAATAAGGATAGCAAGATGGATATTTCCATCATTTACCTATATGATAAATTAGAGGATTATCATCAAAAGTTAAGTGATGTATTTATTTAAAATGTATGTCCTGTAAATAAGTTGATTGGAGTGGAGGCAGGGGGACCCAGGAAAGCGCCCAGCCGGAACGGAAATCAACCCCACGTTTTGGGGATGAGTCAAAATATAGAAAATTGAACGTGAAAGGATAATGATGTAAATGATTACTGAACTACAGAAAAATGAATTTCACAAGTGTAAAGAGCTACTGAATGAGCAAGGCCAATTAGAAGTGCAAGCTGTCGTAGAGGGAGTGAATCCTGGACGAATATTTGTGGATAATCTCGATACACCTCAATCAGCACTTATTTGGTTAGGGAACAATGATGGATTTCTCTTTGTAGGAAATGAAAAAAATGAACAGTTTAATAATCAAATCAATGATTTTATTGATCAGGTAATTGTACTAGAAGCGAAAAAAGTGGGATTGCATTACTTCGAAGGCATTGGTAACCATCCGAAGTGGAATCAAACGATTGAAAAATTATTTAAACATCGTGAACTTGGTAGTTGGAAGCAAAGAGTATATAAGCTTCATAAAGAAAGTTATAAAGCAAATAATGAGCCAGATAGTAAAGAAGGCTATACTGTTTTACAAGTCGATAAAGCTCTTTTGGAAGATAACACAATTAAAAATCCCGAATTTTTACAATCTAAAATATTATCGTTTTGGTCTTCACCTGAGTGTTTCTTGAATAAAGGGAATGGGTACTGTGTCGTTTACAATCATCACATTGTTAGTCTTTGTTTTTCAGGCTTTGTCGTTGAGAATATCCACTGTATTGACATTGAAACTTTAGAAGCTCACCAAGGAAATAAACTAGCCCAAAAGCTAGCTCACCATTTTGTAAAAGATTGTTTAGCGCAAGATTCGATTCCATATTGGGATTGTATGGACTCAAACAAACCATCCATCGCTGTAGCAGAAAATATAGGGTTTACCAATGTTTTTAACTATGTAGGATACGAGTTTTCATTTAACTAATATGTTAGAAACCCCGTTACGTGAATCGTGTCCACTTAACGGGGTTTATTTGTATTTATTGATTTAATTAATAAAACTTCACTACATCTTCAAAAGGTAAAGAAGTTTTTTCTCCTGGTTGTTCATCTGGTTCACCAAATGGCATTTGAGCTACTAGGCTCCATTCTGCAGGAATACTCCAAGTTTGTTTAACTTCCTCGTCAATAATTGGATTATAGTGCTGAAGCGATGCGCCAATTCCTTCAGTAGTTAAAGACATCCATGTTGCGTATTGTAACATTGCACTTCCTTGATGTGACCAGAATGGGAATTGCTCTTTATAAGAAGGAGCGTTTTCTTGCATTTGTTTGATTGTAGCTTGGTCTTCAAAGAACAAGATTGTTCCTACGCCATCTTTAAAGCCTAGTAAACGCTCTTCGGTTGCAGCAAAATTTTCTGCTGGCACACGTGCACGCAATGTTTCTTTGACAATATCCCAAAACTTTTCGTGTTCATTATCCATTAAAACTACTACACGCCCACTTTGCATATTAAATGAAGATGGTGCATGTACACTAATTTTTAATAGCTCTTCAATTTTTTCTTTTGTAATTGCTGTGTTCTTTTTCACTTTACGGATTGAACGACGATTAATAATCGCTTCTTTTAAATTAGTTGTTGATACTGACATTTGTAATTCCTCCAAATTTTAATTAGATTTATCTACATAGATTTTTACAAGTAGCTTTATTTTATACACTACTGTTTAAATCTATTTACATTACCTATTTTTTTAATTGCTGATCGATAACTTGTGCTAGTCGTTCTTTACTAACTAATCCTTGGATCATTTCATCACCAATAATTAATGTAGGAACGGCAGTAATATTCGCCTCTTCATAAGCATGCTTTAAAGCTTTTTGATGAGCTTCACGATACTTACCTGAAAGTAAAGCTTCTTTGAATTCTTCTTTAGGCAGACCTACCTCATTCGCTAATTGAGTTAATACTTCTACATCCTCAATATTTTGTTCTTCCTGGAAAAACGCTGTGAAAATTCTATGATGAAATTCATTTCCCTTGCCATGCACCTTAGCAAATTGATATCCTTCAAAAGCTAAATTTGTATAAGGATGTGGAGATACACGCGGTAATCGCATATCAATCCCTAGCTTCTTAGCTGTAGGGAGAATATAGGAATCCCAAGATCCTAATTTAGCAGGCTCTTTCCAAGGATCAATTTTCGGATATGGTTCAGGTCTTAATTCAAATGGCATCCACTCTATTTCAATATCCTTTTCTTTAGCAATCTCATCTAATGGCCCTTTCCCTAAAAAACAGAAAGGACAAATAAAATCCGAATATGCTTTTATTTTAAGAGTCACCCACTAAAACCTCCCTTTTCTTTTCGTTGTAACCATCTCAGTTACAACTAAGTCAAATAAATAATGCATTCAGATCAATTATGCCTCGGCATAATTGCGTCCGGAATCGGCTTTGTGCTTAGGCCTGCTGAGGGCCGACACGATGTCGGTCATTTCGGTAATGCCACAGGACGAGGCGTTTTTACCGATGCAGGTCAGTTAACCGTTATCGCATGGATGCGATGATTTTAGGCTAACATCCTTTATGAACTCATTTCCGATTTCCGTAACATCCGCTGAAATAAGTTAATGGAATGCATTTATTGTGATTGTTGAATCTCACGGATTAAAGATGTAATTACTTGTTCCATAGTAATATTGGCTAGTACTTGCTCCATAGCTTCTTGTGCTTGCACTAAAATTAGCTCTAACACAGCTTGTATATTGGCACCTATAGGACAATCAGGATTTGGATTTTCATGTAGATGAAATAACCGATCTTCTTCTACAACTTCTACTGAACGAAAAACCTCTAGCAAAGTGATTGCTTCCAAATCTTTGACCAAAGAAGCTCCACCTGTTCCCCGGCGCACTTGCACTATACCTGCCTTTTTAAGATAGGACACTATTTTCCTAATTACTACCGGATTTGTATTTACGCTTTCCGCCATAAATTCCGATGTGCAAATGGTCGATGGATTTTGTTTGATGATTGATAAAATATGAACAGCGATTGTAAAGCGACTGCTAATTTTAATCTTCACCACCTCCAGCTGTAACCATTATAGTTACAGCATAAAAATAAGTCAACTGTTTTTGAAAAAAATAATTATATACGACAAAACTATTTTGTAAGATGCTGTTGGGCACTTCCATTAGAGGGTTCACCACGTTTACAAACACTTAATCATTTTTGAAGCCGCCACATTCGCACTTCTCATGAAGATATAAGAGTACTAGGTAATAATCGAAGCTTCAAGACTACAAAATATTACCTATATAGCGTTATAATTACTTAATAAGTAAAGGACCGTTCTCTAGCAGGTTTCCTTATTTCACTGTTTTTAAGTTCTGGAAGCTTAATATTCTAACATTTTAATAAAAAAAGAAAATAAGTGGGGATGCAAATGTTCATTTTTATTGGTTTGGGTATCTTCTTTCTAATCATTCTCGTCACGCTATGGCTATTACCGTTGAAATATCAAAAAATTGAATGGATTGAAACGAACGCACAGATTATCGAAAGTGATTTTTCACACCGAACAGTCGGCAATGAGGTTACATATGCAAAAGGAGAATCACAGCGTAGGGTGAAGTTGACAGTACAATTTACGTCATTCCAAAATAAATCAATCACTGTCACGAGCAAAGTGTGGACATATACAAAAAATCGCTCTTTTTTTGAGAAGGGTCAATGGGTGACGATACTATATAATAAAAAGAAGCCTCAACAGTTTAAGCTTAAATATCAAATATAGAAAAAGGCAATGAGGTACTGTTATTGTTCTGTAAATGACTTTTCAACCTTCTCACATTGTATGAGAGATAGGAAAGAGTGCTCACCCTTTCCTATCTCCTTAAAGGTATTATTTCAATCGATTTGGAGAGAAAGTTAGTTAAAAAATACTTTTCAATATAAATACTAAAAAATAAATAGTTAAAACACCGAGCGAGTAATTTATTTCTACAGTCACAAACGAATTACAAAAAAATCCAGTCATATACATTTTTCAATGAAATTTGTTTCATTTGTCTCTTAGTTAACGATGCTCCTTTTATTTAGATACGTATGTCTTGTTGAATAAACACCCAACCTAGGCAACACAAGAAATGACTTTGCACAATTACCTATACACAAAGCATAAGATAAGTTGATGGTTAACAAAAGGAGGGCAATCATGTATCCAAATCAATACTATTATCATTATGCTCCACAGTATAATGATAATTATCATATGCTAAACAATGCTCAACTTGTAAATGATATTCAGAAGGCAATTAATGGTGAGTATAGTGCTATTGTTTGTTATGAAAAGTTAGCCAAAATGGCACCTACTGAGGATGAAAAGAATAGAATACTTGAGATACAAAAGGACGAAAAACGTCATCTCGAGGAATTTAGCAAAATATATACAACTTTAACAGGAAGCAAGCCATCTTATCAAATAACGGAGGAATGCCCAGATGACTATAGGGCAGGCATTGAATTTGCTTTTAAAGACGAACAAGAAACGGTTGATTCTTATTTAGATATAGCAGATAAAGCAAATGATCCGATGATTAAAGAAAGATTCCGACGTGCAGCAGCAGACGAGCAAACTCACGCTGTATGGTTTTTGTTTTTTTTCAAAAAAGCCCTAATATAACACCTACAAAGAAGCAAACGCAAAATTACAATCATCAACATACATTACATCCGTCTACATCTACATCCCCTCAAATGTTCGGTGAAAACGTAACCCAATCAATTTTCAATAATTTTCTCGGAAACTTTTTTACTAATCCATTAGGGCATATAAATGCTTTATCACCTCTTTTTGAACGTAATTGGTTACCGTTATCTAATGATGAATCGCAGTTAATCGTAACAAACTTAGAAGACAATAAAATAGCATATGTGGCTAGGAGGCAGAAAGAGCTAGACAATATTTCTATGTACGAAACGTTTCTAGCTTATAATGTTCCTAATGATTTTCCTACCGTTTTTTCTCAACTTTATCAGGACCCTTCGAACCACCAAAACAACATGAAGTACTTACCTTAAGCAAAAAAGGAGACGAACTTAGAAAGTTCGTCTCCTTCACTCTAACATAGAATCAAATCGGTAGTCTTTATTATCCGATTGAACCTTCCATCTCAAATTTGATAAGGCGGTTCATTTCTACTGCGTATTCCATTGGTAATTCTTTTGTGAATGGCTCGATGAAGCCCATTACGATCATTTCTGTCGCTTCTTCTTCAGAAATACCACGAGACATTAAGTAGAATAATTGCTCTTCTGATACTTTTGAAACTTTCGCTTCATGCTCTAAAGAAACATTATCATTTAAGATTTCGTTGTATGGAATTGTATCTGAAGTAGATTGGTTGTCCATGATTAACGTATCACATTCGATGTTAGCACGTGCACCACTTGCTTTAGGGCCGAAACGAACTTGACCCATATACGTTACCTTACCACCTTGTTTAGCAATCGATTTAGAAACGATTGTTGAAGATGTGTTTGGTGCCATATGAATCATTTTCGCACCTGCGTGTTGGTGTTGCCCTTTACCAGCTAATGCGATTGATAATGTCATACCACGAGCGCCTTCACCTTTAAGGATACAAGCTGGGTATTTCATTGTTAACTTAGAACCGATGTTACCGTCGATCCATTCCATCGTACCGTTTTCTTCAACAACTGTACGTTTTGTTACTAGGTTGTAAACGTTGTTTGCCCAGTTTTGAATCGTTGTGTAACGGCAGTATGCATCTTTACGTACAACAATTTCTACTACCGCTGAGTGTAAAGAGTTTGTTGTGTAAACAGGAGCTGTACATCCTTCAACGTAGTGTACGTGAGCGCCTTCATCTACAATAATTAACGTACGTTCGAATTGACCCATGTTTTCAGAGTTAATACGGAAGTATGCTTGTAATGGCGTTTCCACCTTTACACCTGGTGGTACATAGATAAATGATCCACCTGACCAAACAGCTGAGTTTAGTGCAGCGAATTTGTTGTCAGTGTAAGGGATTACTTTGCCCCAGTATTGTTTGAAAATATCTTCGTTTTCACGTAAAGCTGAGTCCGTATCTTTGAACACAATACCAAGGTCTTCAAGGTCTTGTTTCATGTTGTGATAAACAACCTCAGATTCGTACTGAGCAGATACACCAGCAAGGTATTTTTGCTCTGCTTCTGGAATACCTAATTTATCAAAAGTAGCTTTAATTTCATCAGGTACTTCATCCCAAGATTTTTGTGTAGCTTCTGATGGTTTTACGTAATACGTAATTTCATCAAAATCTAAATCTCCTAGGTCGCCACCCCATTGCGGCATTGGTTTTGTATAGAAAGTTTCAAGTGCTTTTAAGCGGTATTCAAGCATCCACTCTGGCTCTTGTTTCATATTAGAAATTTCACGGACGATTTCTTCAGTTAAACCACGTTTTGAACGGAAAATTGATACGTCCTTGTCATGGAATCCGTATTTGTAATCGCCAATATCAGGCATTTTTTTAGCCATCTTTTCTCCTCCGTTCATAAATAATTGTTATTTTGTTTAATGCTCAATAACCTTACTTCAAGTGAAAACACAAATAATGCTTTCACTTGAAATTAAGATTTATTTATTCCTTTACACCTTTTTCCATCGCTTTCCAAGCTAATGTCGCACATTTAATACGTGCAGGGAATTGAGAAACACCTTGTAGTGCCTCAACATCCTCAAGGTCATATTTATCGCTATAGTCTTCACCCATCATCATTTTAGAAAAAACATCAGCAAGCTCTAATGCTTCCTCAATTTTTTTACCTTTGATGAGCTGCGTCATCATGGAAGCAGAAGACATCGAAATTGAACAGCCTTCACCGTCAAACTTCGCATCCTCGACAATACCGTCAGTCACTTTTAGCGTTAAGTGAATACGGTCTCCACAAGTCGGATTGTTCATATCAATTGTTACAGCATCGTTTTCTATAGATCCTTTATTACGAGGATTTTTATAGTGATCCATAATGACTGAACGATATAGTTGATCTAAATTATTAAAAGACATCGCCAAAATACTCCTTCGCAGAACGTAACCCTGCCACTAGGCGGTCAATATCTTCTTCTGTGTTATACAGATAGAAGCTTGCACGCGCTGTCGCTACTTGTTGAAGACATTTCATTAATGGCTGTGCGCAATGGTGTCCTGCACGAACAGCAATACCGCTCATATCAAGAACTGTTGCCACATCATGTGGATGTACATCGTCTAGGTTAAACGTTACAAGGCCACAACGCTTCATCGGGTCACGTGGGCCGAAAATTTTAAGTCCGTCAATTGTTTCAAGCTGATCCATCGCGTAGCCTGCAAGCTTATGCTCGTGCTCCGCAATTTTATCTAGCCCAATTTCCGTTAAGAAATCAATAGCAGCCCCTAAACCTATTGCACCTGCAATAATAGGAGTTCCACCTTCAAACTTCCACGGCAATTCTTTCCATGTCGAATCATGAAGTCCAACAAAGTCAATCATTTCGCCACCAAATTCAATTGGCTCCATCTTTTCAAGGTGTTCTTTTTTACCATATAGTACACCTATTCCAGTTGGTCCGCACATTTTATGACCTGAGAACCCTAAGAAATCTACATCCAAATCCTGCACATCGATCTTCATATGTGGAGCTGCTTGTGCAGCATCCGCTACCATTACCGCACCGTTAGCATGCGCGATTTGAGCGATTTCTTTAATTGGGTTAATCGTTCCAAGGACGTTCGACGCCATTGACACCGACACAATCTTTGTTTTAGGTGTAATTGTCGCACGAACCTTTTCTAGGTTAAGTGTGCCATCTGCTTCAAGCTCAATATATTTTAGTGTTGCATTTTTTTCCTTTGCTAGCTGTTGCCAAGGAATAATATTAGAGTGGTGCTCCATGTGAGTAATGACAATTTCATCTCCGTCAGCCACATTAGCACGACCATAACTTGCTGCTACTGTATTTAAAGCAGTTGTAGTACCGCGAGTAAAAATAATTTCTTGTGTTGAAGTAGCATTGATAAAATTACGAACCTTTTCACGCGCACCTTCATACTTGTCAGTAGCACGATTACCTAATGTATGCACACCACGGTGAACATTGGAATTATCGAATTCATAATAATGCTTCATCGCTTCAATTACTTGAATAGGTTTTTGAGAAGTTGCTGCGCTATCAAGGTAAACAAGCTTATGACCGTTTACTTCCTGATTTAAAATTGGGAAATAGCTTTTAATGTCTTTATTCATCATTAGCGAACT
Organism: Lysinibacillus sp. NPDC097214; assembly: GCF_050277945.1. Taxonomy (NCBI): domain Bacteria; kingdom Bacillati; phylum Bacillota; class Bacilli; order Caryophanales; family Bacillaceae; genus Lysinibacillus; species Lysinibacillus sp. NPDC097214. The sequence goes on along the minus strand of NZ_JBNNSS010000010.1, from coordinate 117,923 downwards.
TTCCTTTCAATAACCTCCGTCAGTTGCTTTTGAACGCCTTCAATTGGTAATTGCGTAACAACTGGCGCAAGGAATCCGTGGATAACAAGACGCTCTGCTTCTGCTTTCGAGATACCACGACTCATTAAGTAGTAAAGTTGTAGTGGATCAACTCGGCCAACAGATGCTGCGTGTCCTGCTGTTACATCGTCTTCATCGATTAATAGAATTGGGTTTGCATCGCCACGAGCTTTTTCAGAAAGCATTAACACACGTGATTCTTGTTGTGCATCCGCTTTTGTCGCACCTTTTTCGATGTAGCCAATACCGTTAAAGATTGATTGTGCTGCTTCTTTCATTACACCATGCTTTAAGATATGACCATTTGAGTTCTTACCCCAGTGACGAACTTCAGTAGTGAAGTTAAGTTTTTGTTCACCGCGACCAACAACGACTGTTTTTGTATCAGCATGAGAACCGTCACCGATTAAATGTGTAATGTTTTCAGAAATAGTATCTGAGTCATTCATTAAGCCAAGAGCCCAATCTACTTTCGCATCACGAGCTAGGCGTGCACGACGATTTACATAAGTAGTATATCCTTTCGCAAGCACATCAACCGCACCGTAAGTAACTTGTGCATTGTCTTGAACTACTACTTCTGCAATAATATTCGCTTGACCTTTTGCTTCTTCAACAGTTGAAATATATGTTTCAACATACGTTACAGCTGAATTTGCTTCAGCTACAACTAACACGTGGTTATATAATGAAGCTTCTGCGTTATCGTTTAAGAATACTACTTGAAGTGGCTGTTCAATAATTACATTTTTTGGTACGTATACGAATACCCCACCATTAACAAGTGCCGCATGAAGCGCTGTTAATTTATGCTCATCAACTTTTACAGCTTCTGTCATAAAGTACTTTTTAACAAGGTCACCGTGTTCACGAATTGCCGTTAAAATATCTGTAAAAATAACACCTTTATCAGCTAGTTCTTGTGATGTTTTAATGAAAGCTGGTGTGTTATTGCGTTGAACATATAGGTTTTCTTGTGCTTCAAGGTCAATTAAACCTTTTGCTTCTTCTGGTAATGCATCAAGTGAAGCGAATCCTTCACTGTCAACTGTATGAGTTGGGAAATTCAAGAAATCCCATTTTGTAATATTTGTTCTGTCTGGTTTTGGCATATCTAAACCAGTTACTTTGTCTAGTGCTGCCGCGCGAAGCTCTGTAAACCAAGCTGGTTCTCCCTTTGCTTCTGAGAACGAGCGCACGTCCTGTACTGTTACAGGCAAGTTAAGTTCCACTGTCATGCTAGTTCGTCCTCCTTCTTATGCTTCTTGTTCTTCAGTTTCTTCTTCGATACCTAATTCTTTTTTAATCCAGTCATAGCCTTCCGCTTCTAAACGTTGTGCTAACTCTTCGCCACCTGATTTAACAACGCGGCCTTGCATCATTACGTGTACATGGTCCGGTGTAATGTAGTTAAGTAGGCGTTGGTAGTGAGTGATCATTAAGCAACCGAAGCCTTCTCCACGCATTGCATTGATTCCTTTTGAAACAACTTTAAGCGCGTCAATATCAAGACCAGAGTCAATTTCATCTAAAATCGCGAAAGTTGGTTTAATCATCATTAATTGAAGAATTTCGTTACGTTTTTTCTCACCGCCAGAGAAACCTTCATTTAAATAACGTTGTGCCATGTCTTCATTCATTTCAAGAAATTCCATGTTTTTATCTAATTCACGGATAAATTTCATTAGAGAAATTTCATCGCCCTCTTCACGGCGTGCGTTGATAGCTGAGCGTAAGAAATCAGCATTTGTTACACCTGCGATTTCAGAAGGGTATTGCATAGCTAGGAATAGACCTGCTTGAGCACGCTCGTCCACTTCCATTTCAAGTACATTTTCGCCATCAAGCTCTACTGTACCAGAAGTTACTTCATATTTAGGATGACCCATGATTGCAGAAGCTAATGTTGATTTACCAGTTCCGTTTGGTCCCATGATTGCATGAATTTCATTTGTATTGATCGTAAGGTTTACGCCTTTTAAAATCTCTTTACCGTCGATTTCAACGTGAAGATCTTTAATAACTAAAATTGACATGAAAATACCTCCATTATGTGTTCAGTGAATGGTGAACCATTCCTTAATTATCATCATTCTAATCTTAACTGAAAATCGTTCTCTATGCAAACCATTTCAATCACTTTCATTTTTCTCTAAAACAATCCTTAAATATAAAGAGTTTGTAAGCATTTTCAGATTATTACTAATCGTTATTGACAATGAGAATCAACTTTCCTCATTTTCAATGAAATAAATCTAATTGAGAATGAATTTCATCTACCTACATAGTGAAAACCCCGCAGAAAGCGTTAATTGTAGCGGTTTTGTGACAGAAATGTATAAATAACAATACCAATACTATAACCTTTTTTATTAGAATAGAATCAAATAAGGGAAAGAAATTGAGTAGGTAAGATTTTATTTGAATTGTATTTTGCTTATTACCAAAATTCAGGATGACATTAGTTAATTAAAAAGTATGCCATGCAAATAAGTTGATTGGATTGGAGTGGAGGCTGGGCGACTCCTCGGGGATCAGCGTCACAGATGAGACCCTGCAGCGAGCAACGCGAGTGAAGCGGCTCATCGGACGCCCCCAGGAAAGCGCCCAGCCGGAACGGAAATCAACCCCACGTTATGATGATTAGCCTTAATTGATTTAGACACCTGTTTTATTTACAATCATTTTCATCTTCAATAGTATATAATTAAGCTATAATCAATCGTATTTTTCGATTAATAGAGGTGATTATCTAGTGGAGTTACGTCAATTACGCTATTTTGTTGAAGTTGCTGAGCGGGAACACATTTCAGAAGCTGCCGAACATCTTCATGTTGCTCAATCTGCAATAAGCCGACAAATTGCTAATTTAGAAGATGAATTAGGCACACCACTTTTTGAACGTGTAGGACGCAATGTTAAATTAACACCGATTGGAAAAACATTTCTTGAGCATACCATTACTGCTTTAAAAGCCATAGATTTTGCCGCAAAGCAAGTTGAAGAATATTTAGATCCTGCTAAAGGTACGATAAAAATCGGTTTTCCAACAAGCTTAGCTAGCTATGTATTGCCAACTGTTATTTCTGCCTTTAAGCGTGAATATCCAGATTTGCAATTCCAGCTCCGTCAAGGCTCCTATCGTTTTTTAATTGATGCAGTCAAAAATCGCGAGTTAAATTTAGCTTTTTTAGGCCCTCTTCCACCGAAGGACGAAACAATTCGTTCAACAATATTATTTACTGAAAATATCGCTGCATTACTGCCAGCAAAACATCCATTAGCTAAAAGGGAAAGTATTCAACTCGCTGATTTACGTAATGATTTATTTGTATTATTCCCAGATGGCTATATTTTACATAAAGTAGCTATGGATGCCTGCCGGGCTGCCGGCTTCTTGCCAAACGTCATCTCTGAGGGTGAAGACTTAGATGCACTAAAAGGTCTTGTCGCTGCAGGCATTGGAGTTAGCTTATTACCAGAAAGTTCCCTATATGATTCAGCTGCCCGCTTTACAGTAAAGGTACCGATTGAATCACCTACAATTCCAAGAACAGTCGGTATTATTTCACCTGTAAACCGCGAAATTGCTCCATCAGAAAAAATATTTTTAGACTTCGTTACCAATTTCTTTTCACGTCTTTCTCAATTCCAATAAAAAAAATCGCCGTAGCTGGCGATTTTTTTTATTGGCTTAGGTGATTCTATCCGTCAGATTGGCGGTTCTATCCATCATTTCGACGGTTCTATCCGTCGCTTTGACGATCCCTTCCGTCGCTTTGATATTTCTATCCTTCACTCCGGCGGTTCTTTTTTGGATTCCACATTCTTATTTAGTAAGCTGTAATCCTTCCTTTGTATTCACTGGTAATATAGAATCTTTACCTAGTCCATTAATATATTTCATAATCTGTTCTAAAATTTCTGGCGTTGTTTCATACTCTTCCAATCGATCTTCTGTAATACCGTGCAACATAATAATAACCCAAGACTTCTCGGCAACCGCTTTATCAATCCATTTTTTCACATCTGAAAATTCTGTTGCATTTGTAATAGCATATGATTTTAACCAGTACGGATCATAATTATTAGGTACATTTGTTTCTCTACCTAATACACGTATACCGTCGAAATATTGCATAGCAATTTTTCTTACTTCTTCATTATAATCTGAATAAGGAATCGCAACTGTTGAAACGATACCTTTACCTAGTAAAGACTCGATTGTATTTATGCTTTCATCAAATTCATAATGAATTTCATCCACCGATTTTTTGGTTAGAAATGAGTGACTTTGTGTATGAGATGCAATTTCTAAACCTAAATCATGTGCAACCCATACTTGAGATGGTGACATATAATTCTTATCATCTGAGTACAATTTATCACCGATAATATTAAAGGTTCCCGGCATATTATATTTCGAATGAAGTGGTAGTGCTTTATCATACCAATTTCGATAACCATCGTCATAGGATAGGGTTACAAGTGCCTGTCCATGATAATTAGAATTATTTAACGGCTTGATTTTTTTAAGATTTTCGATTGCGAAATTGGTAGTAAAAATCAACTTGAAACTATTTTTCAAAAGTTTTGATTTATCATTTTCAATATCAGTTCGGACACTTAAAGTATATGTCGTATAGTTTTCGTATGATTTTTCAGGCTTCACTTTGACTTTATTTTTATCAATTTCAAATGTACATGGAAAATCATTTCCTGCCTCATCTTTTATTGTAATTGAAGAGCTAGTAATTGATTCTTTATTAATTGGATGGTTAAATGTGATCGTCCATTCCTTATTTAAATCTGTTATTTCTTTGTGTTCTATCAAAGATTTCGCTTGTGTTATTGTAATACCATTTATGCATAAAAGCACAAATGGTATCGCTATTATAACAATAAGCTTTCTCCATTGAATCAATCTTTCTCTCTCCTTTAAAACATTATTCATATTTCTTAAATGTTTCTTTCATAATTCCATAGGATTTTTTTAACCGTTCTTCAGTTTTAGGTATTGTCCAATTATCCCATGTAAAACTATGCAATTGATTAAGTACACCTTTTTCAATCTCTGGCAATGAAGACACAACCTCATGCATATCATTAAGAAATAATGCACCTATATTTATTTTATCTACAAAAACTGATGTTTCTCCGTTTTCTTTATAAAAATCCCCTATAAATTCTTTATGACTAGGATCCTTTGATTGAAGAAGTAACCAAGGAATACGTAATTCTATAGTTCCTTTATCGCTCCAATTATAATCAACAAGAGAATTATAATCCTTTGCCTTCGGATTACCATTTCCCTCTATTAATTTTCCAGTTTCATATTCTGAAAAAGGTACAGCTATATCCTGTTCCGGCAAGTATAGCTCTTTATTTAAAGCATAGTAAATCGGACTGAACGTAGTGTTCTTTTTCATAACATTTGAAGGTGGAATGTCGATAAGCTTTAATTCATGTCCATATAAATAAGAATAGAAATCATAATAAGGATCGATGACCATACGTGACTCCTTATTCTTATTAAGCTCGACAACAAACTCAATGCCATTTTTGAACGTTACTTCTTTCAAATCTGATTTTACTGTTTTTCCTTGATTCGGAATAACATCTAAAAGAATTTGAGTAGAAGATGTTTTCTTGAGTAAATCTCCATTTAATTGGAGGTACAAGTATCTTTCATCATAATCAACGCTCATTGAAGGCTTGTTTTTTTGTTGTTCATATAAGAGTGGAGCTTTCCATTCTGATATATCTCCGTCAACCTGTACCTTATGCCGATCAAAGCTTAGCAAACCAAATTGTTGTTCATTTGTTTGCGCATTAGACCAATAAGGGCGTTGGTTTGGATTATCATAATCCATCGTATTCCATGTACGTTTAAACCACTCATCTTGCCAGGTAAATACTAATCCACCAAGTAAATCCTCTGCCATAATATCCTCAAACAGATGGGTTAATATTTCACCTTGTTCTTGCTCTGATACAAACCCCTGAGTCCAGCCATACGGATTATCATGGGTTAAACCACGTGAACCAGGGATTCCAAACTCAGCGATTAATATCGGCATACGATGTGCAGCGTGTAAGTCTGCTAAATAAGCTGCATAACTATTTTTTTCTCCACGATGATCCACATACGACAAGTATTTTTGATCATAGTTAAAGAAATCTGGATAGTATGGATACACATGGTACGATGCAAATTGGCCTGTTTGTTTCGCTAACCCTTTTGTATAAATGACATTCGGATTAACACTTGCAATATCTTCATCTGTATTCGGCTCAGATGGATGATCTAATAGATCTGTTGTAACCCAGTTTGAAAAGCTCATAGGGTGCATCCAGCCATAATTATTTTGTTCATATTGTGTAATATAATCCATTTGTTCTGCAACCCAATATTCAAATGGGGAAGCATCTTTTGTTTCGAAATAAACACCATTATACTGTCCAATAGTAGCATGCTTTTTATTTGTTCCGTTCACCATATGAGGGTACCATTCGATTCCAATAACCCAACCGATTATATACTGTGAAACATCCGTATCATAATAACCAGATGCATGACCTACTACGTGCTCTACATATTTATTACCGTGAATAACATCTACAAGGGTTTTCATTTCTGCTCGGAAATTCTCAAGCGTTGCAGGATCATAAGCATCTAAAGTTTTCTCTAAACCTTCTTCTTCAATCCACACTCCATGTAGTACATATAAAGGGTTTTCTGCTTCTTCATTATATCTTTTTAAAGCTCTGTAAAAGCCAGGTGGATGTAACGTATAGACTCGGATTGTATTGGCATTCATTTTACCAATCTGCTGGAACCAACGATAATATTCATCCTCCGTAATGGCCGCCTCTCCAGGGAAATAACCTGGTTTTCCCATCCCCATATTAACACCTTTGAGGGTGATAGCTTCCCATTTTCCATCTTTTAAAATCTCAAATTTTTGATCATTAATACGTGCATTATAACTTAAATTATTTGTTGCTGAACTGACAGATTTCTTCTTAACTTCTTTTTTCTCGAACTCTTCCAAAATAGACTTCATCATCGGTACATATGCTGACCAATAAAAATCATCATCAGAAAATTTTTGTAAAACTTTATAGACTGATGCCAGCCCCTTCATTTTATAGAAAGATGGTACTTTATTAATATCATTAAAATCGCCTGCAAAATAATATTTTGTAGTATTTTTCTGTTCACCTGAAACAACTGCTGCGAATGAAAGAGGAACATCATGCTCTTTTAATAATTTTTCACCTTCATCAGTTAAACTCCACTCATAATTCGCTAAAACATCTTGCTCATTTTTCGCGGAAACAATATCAAACCAGTAATCATATCGTGGGTTTGATGAAACATTCAAGAACTTTTGTCCTGCTTCAGTGAAGTTAAGATAAATGCCTTCTTTATCAATATGTTTATTTAATTCTAAAACAAAAACCTCATCTGTAAAGTCATTCACTAATATGAAGCCGCCACCTTCATATTTCCAGTCATCCTTAAATTTATCAACAACCCATTGTGGAATTTCATTATTTTTTTTATAGTCTAATTCTTCGAAATAGCGACCAATCCAACCAGACCAATCTATTTCCAAATAATCTAGCACTTGATTTCGCACTTCAGGAGACGTCGGTGATGCAATAGAGTTAAATTCTGCTATAAATAAACTATTGTCTGCACTAGTGAGACGTTTCATCATAGCATCCCATTCTTGCGATTCTAATCCACCAACAATTTTCTTTGTACGTGCCCCAAGCCTTTCTTGCTTTGGGTTAAGATCATCTTCATAGACGCCGTACGTATCTGCTAAATAGATTGCATCATAATCTTTGTAATCCTTTGGCATTTTAGAAGTAGAAACACTGTTATTTTGTTCATCTGGAATTGTGCCAAAATAATCCCCAGACTCATCATATCGACCTTCTTTATGTTCGTACTTCAAATAATTTAAAAGCCAAGTTACCCCTAAATGCTCTCGATATGATTCATCCTTCACTGTTTTATCAATGATTGCAACATTCAGTTGTTTATTAGGTGACACAAACCAAAGAGTTATTGGTATCACTATAAGTAATATCACTACTATAATTCCCAAATAAATACGCTTCATATCGACTCTTGCTCCTTGCTTGAAATACCTTTACGGTCCATTTTGCCCCACTCTCGTCTTCTTACTAAAAAGTTCAAAAGACCTTCACAGCGCCAAATGAGTGTAATGGGACGATACCAAAAAATTTCTGTAAAACTTAATAACATCATACGTACTAAGTCAGCAACCTTAAACGTTTTATTTTTGCTCCATGCTTCAAATAACACAGCCATAATTGAAAATACAACACCATAAAGTACAAATGATAAAAGTAGTAAAATAGCTATCTCATAATAGATATCACCTAAGAAAAAAGCAAAAATAATATAAATATATCCACCAAGTTCGATAATTGGCCCAAAGCCTTCAATGAGCCAAAAATAAGGGAAGGATAATAACCCAATACCACCATATCTCGGATTTAAAGTCATTGTTTTATGATTCCATAAACTTTCTAATAATCCTTGGTGCCATCTTCTTCTTTGTCGCCTTAAAACGGCCATGGTTTCTGGTGCCTCTGTCCAACAAACAGGGTTCTCTACAAATTCAATACGTTTATTTTCTTTCTTTTTACGGATATATCGATGTAGTTTTACAACGAGCTCCATATCTTCACCAATCATACTTTTAGTATAGCCACCTGCTTCTACTACCCATTTTTTCGAAAATACACTAAATGCACCCGAAATAATTAAAACTAAGTTAAATTTACTTAGCGCAATTCGTCCTATTAAAAAAGCTCTAAAGTATTCAATAATTTGCATAGTAACTAAATAATTTTTAGACAAGTTTGTTTCTAATATAGAACCAAGGTGCATATTCATTCCATTAGCAATTTGAACATTCCCACCTGCCGCAATTACCGCACCATCAGATAAGGCAATGGGTTTCATTAAACGTAATAAAGATGTACTCTCCAGAATTGAATCTCCATCAACAGAGCAAAAATATGGATATCTTGCAACATTAATCCCTACATTCAAAGCATCTGCCTTTCCACCATTCTCTTTCTCTACTAAAAAACAATTTGGGTGAATTTGTGATTGATAGATTTGAATAATGGGATCTGTTGGGATTTCCATCTTTATTATTTTTTCAATTTTTTTCATTTGAAAATGCTTAATAACTATTTCTTGAGTACAATCAGTAGAACCATCATTGACAATGATTATTTCAAATTCAGGATAGTGTAGACTAAGTAGAGAATGAATACTATCCACAATACCTACTTCTTCATTATAGGCGGGTATGATCACAGACACTGGCTTAGAATAGAACGCATCAATATACGTATCATCCATTTCAGTTTGATCAAGCCTATATTCTTTTCGTAGCTTTAAAAGGGCAAACACAAACATAAGCCCATACGTTACTATAACTAGTAGCATATAAATTATGATTACCCCACCAAAAAACCACATTAAATAGTCAAGTATAATCATACTGCACGCATCCTTTTTTCTAATACTTCATTAGCCATATCAATTGCATATTGATCATTTGTTGTTGTAATGAATTCTTTTAATCTCTGATAACCTCGTGGATCTTCAATGATCGTGCTTGCTGCTTGTGATCGTACCCACCAATTACTATCCTGTAACAATTTTTCTAAATGCTCGACAGTATATGTAAAAGGCGCATACTTAAATAATTTTGCGACCATTAATCTTTCTTCCCATATTTTCGAATTGACAAATGGAATATACGTCTCTAAATCTCGGATAACCCCAATTCTTTCAAGTCCTCTAAGAGTACGAATTCGAATTTCAGTATCCTCATTTGCTAATAATTCTTCAAGCCCTTCTATAACATCCATACTGCCTTTTGCTGAAATTGTATCAATCAATGCATATTGTGCTGCTTGTTGTAAAACTTCTATCTTTCCCATAAATCGTTGGAGCATTTCTACTTCTAAATATGAAAATAACTTTTTATATTCACTTTCTGAAAAAGAATAATTACATAGCAATATTTCTTGTATAAATTTTTCTTTTTCAAGAATAGAATATATTTTTAATAGCTGAAATACTTCTATAGAACGGTTGTAATTAATTGATACTTCGCAAGTACTGATAAGCTCTTTTATATGGAAATCAGCAATGCGGTACATTGCATTCATTTTCTTACTCCAATTTCTGGATTTCAGCTCATTTTGGTAATATTCCTTTAAATTCATCTGTGCAAAAGTATAGATTTTTTGTTGGATAATCGGATTGGATATATTTCTTAAATACGATAAAAATATATGTTCTACCGCTAATATTTGAATTTTACTTTTCGGAATTAGCGTATCAGTAAATTGGCCGTCCTCTAGAATGTACTCCTGCCAAAGTATTTTTGTTTTTTGAATATACTTTTCCATCTCATGCTTTTTTCTCTCTTCATACTTTCTCTGATAGATTAAATAAATCATAGCTATACCACAAAATAGTAAGAGAATAACAATAATATATAGTAATAATTGATTAGATAATTCAATCATAATCATAACCTCGCAAATGTTCGCTTTAATTGTGCTTGAAATAAATTTAAATCAAATGGCTTAATTAAATACTCATCAACGCCACTTTCATATGCGTAGATCATATCTCCCAGAGACTTTCTATTTGTCATCATATAAATAATAAATTTCTTTTGATTAGCCATTTGCCTTAATGTATGCAAGACATTGAGACCATTTTCACGTGGCAATATATCATTCATAATGACGATATGTGTATCTCCAGATAAATACCAATCAGACTGTAAAAATTCATGTCCATCTGAAAAAACTTTTGTTTCTAATTGAAAGTGATCAACTATCATTTTCTGAAGTGTTAATTCTAATAATTCACCAAAAACAACATTTTCCTCTAAAATGCTAACTTTCACTCTTTTAATTGGCTGCGAATTATAGTCCGTCACTACTTCGATTTTCCAAGGTTCTGATAGTTGACTAAAAACTTCAAACTGTTTAGCTATTAAATCGTCAAACATTACTTGATCATTTTTAACCTCTACAATAATTCCCTGCAATGTAAAAGCTGAATCAGAAGGGAAGTTCTCATTTTTTACAAGTTGAAAAATTCGATTTAAAAATGCTTTCCCTTCTTCTTCACCATTTTGTGGCAACAAAAGTCCCCATCGTAAACTTCCCTCTAACCTAAAAAGCATATCTGTATTCCGAACCTTTGATACAAGAAAATGAGCAATTTGTTCTTCTACAGCTTCAATCAAGTTATTTTGATGGGGATCAGATACAGTTGCCTTTAAAAATATTACTGTCAATTCCATATGCGACCGAATAATATTTGCCTTTAACACATCAAAAAGTGGTATAATATCAATCATCTTCAAAATATTTACATTTTGTATCGTTTTAGTTAAAGTGTTCATCATATGCTCCTCTTACAATTTTTCAATATGATATTTGTTTGTACTGTAGAACTATCAGGCTCATCACCATAATGTGTGGTTGATTTATGTTTCGACCGGTAGCGTCCGATGAGTCGCTCAGCCCTCACTCCTATCAATTTACATATGGCATTCGTTTCACATTGTCATCCACTACTTTTGGTGATCAGCCAACTATCATGGTCAATAGGTATTTTTAATACATTTCACACCTTACCAAATATGTGTAAATAAAGCATTTTTTCCCATTAAAAACAATGACTATACTTAGTAAATCAAATGAGTATAACTACTTCTAGAACTTTTTGTATTGAGGTACAAGTATTTTGTAACTGCATTGCTTTTGCAACAAAACATCTACCGTAAGAAGATTAAAAAATAGTTAACTATTAGATGAAAACATAATATTTTTTTCTTTAGTGCATGTGCTTTTGGAGATAATATAATGGTAGGATTTTTCTTTTTAGAAAATAGTTAGGAGCTCTTTAACATTTTACAGTATATCATATTAGAATCGTTTTAAAAGAATATAACAGTACAAACTTAACAAATTCTAAACAATCTAAAAATTTCGCCAAATAACATTTGATAAAAAAAATCTACAACTTTCCTCAAATAAGCTGAGGAAAGTTGTAGATTTTTTTCTTGTATGACAACGAACAAATGAAGCGAACATGCCTTTTTATTACTGATCTCTATTAATTTAATAGTAAATAAGATATTATGGTCGCATTTCCATCCAACTTTCAAGATGGTGGATTGCAATACCATTAAAGCTCTGTTTTTTTGAAAAATGTTTTTGAACTTTGTTCAATTGTTGATCCATATATGCTTCCCCTTCTTCTGAGAAGCTAACAAAGTTGCCCTCTTCTGACTTCAAAGTTTCAACACCTACAACGACTTTTTTATCCATTCGTTTAGCATATTCAATTTCATTTTTTACGATTTGTATAATGTCCTTTGAATTATCTCGATAAGCCATTATAGTCACACCATCTGAATAGTTAATTACCCACTCAGATAAAATACCTTTACCATATTTAGTCTCATATGAGATTTCGTCATACCAAAAAGGTATATCTAATTCTAGTGGTAATTTTAATGACTGTGATTTCTTTTTCGCATGAATAACTAACTGTTGATAGGTTTGAATCGCGGCTGTTCGTTTTGTAGACCAAATATTTGTATCATATGGCTCAATATCTAAATGTATTCCTAAAAAACGTTGTGTCTCTGTTGCTTCACGTTGAAAAAGCTCTAGCCAATTCATAAGTTGATTTTGATACTCAATGCCATTCTCTGTAATCCATTTGGATTCCCCAGCAAGTGCGTATATTTGGATGTTTTTTGCTGAGGCTTTTTCTATAAAGCTTTGATAAACACTTCTTGATATATCATAATCAATTTGTAAATACACTTTGTTTATTCGTTTACTTTGCAAAAATTGTAATACGTTGGTTTCGTTATCTACAAGCATCCACGTATTCCAAATCCATGTAGAACGTTCATCTTCTGTAATACTATCTGCCTTTATAGTTGCACTATTTAGTGACATAACTAATATACATATGATTAAAAACTTAAACTTTCGACTATTAATAATTTCACACAGCCCCATTCGTTCAATTAGTTATACCATATCGAAAATCTCTACAAATAGAAATAAACAAAAAGAAGGATATATGTCTTCTTATTTTTACTCCTCATAGAATAGGAATTTGTTCTTAAAGACTGATCAATCTATCAGTATTTTTCTATAGACGCATGCCGGGCGCATCAAAAAAGCAATATGACCCCAAATGAATCATATTGCTTATTATTAAATAATTTTATCCGTCACTGGCGGTTCGTTCCGCCGCTTTGATGATTCTATCCAGGACTTCGACTATTCTATCCGTCGCTGCAGCGGTTCTATCCGTCACTAAGCTTTTATGAATTAGTCTCTTTGTTGAAACGGTCGACAATCATGGCTAATGCACCATCTCCCGTTACATTTGTAGCTGTACCAAAGCTATCTTGTGCTAAGTACAGTGCGATCATTAGTGCAACCATTGTTTCATCGAAGCCGAGCATTGTTTGTAGTAAACCTAGCGCTGCCATGACTCCTCCGCCTGGGACACCTGGTGCAGCAACCATTGTAATACCTAGCATAAATATAAAGCCGATATATTGTGCAAAACTTATATCCATACCGTTCATCAACATAACACCTAAAGAACAAGTTACGATTGTAATCGTACTACCTGATAAATGAATAGTTGCAAACAGTGGGATTGTAAAATTCGTTACTTTTTCTGAAGCCCCTGTTTTTTGTGATTGTCGCAATGTAACCGGAATAGCTGCAGCTGAAGATTGTGTGCCTAATGCTGTGAAATACGCAGGTAGCATTGTTCGAAGTAACATAAGTGGATTTTTCTTATTTAAAGTTCCCGCAGCAATGTATTGCACTAGCAATATTACCCAATGCATCACAATGATAAGTGCGAAGACAATTGCGAAGACAGATAATATTTTTGCTACTTGACCTCCATATGTCATGTTCAAGAAGATCCCGAAAATATGAAATGGTAAAAGTGGGATAATCACAAATGAAATCACTTTTTCAATGATGACATTAAACTCTTCAAAACCACGTTTCATCACATCGCCTTTGATGGCAGTCATACCAATCCCTACTATAAATGCAAAAATTAATGCTGACATAACACCCATTAATGGAGGCATTTCAACTTTAAAGAATGCCTGTGCTAAAAATTCCTCTGGGTTTTTCATGCTTTCCATAGCACCATTTGATATGAAGTTGGGCAACACATTTCCCGCTACAAAAAAGGCGAATATGCCTGCAATGATTGTTGAGAAATAAGCAAAGAATGTTGCCAACCCTAATAATTTTCCTGAGCCTTTCCCAAGCTGAGCAATGCCCGGAGCAATAAATGCAATAATAATAAGTGGTACTACGAAATTTAAAAAATTACCGAATAAACCATTAAATGTTGCAAATATACGTACAAATGGCTCCGGCATAAAACCTCCAAGTATTACCGCTAACAAAATAGCGACAATAATTTTTGCCAATAGACCAAATTTAAACTTCACTTCATTGTCCTCCTTAAAAAAACAACTGTCTTTCTCGAATGTATTATTAGTAATTTAACATAAACAATCGAGAGAATATACAGTTCGGAGAATAGGCGGAATTGCAAAACTTTTCTTTATTTTCTGTCGGATAATAAAAAAGCTTAGAATAGGTTATACCACACCTATCCTAAGCTTCTTCCTTTTAATACGCTTTAAATAATTTTTGCAAAATATAATATGATTGTTTTAAACGCTCTTCAGACTTAGGCGTTTGCCATGGTTCCCAAGAATAAGCTGAGAGTGCCGGTAAGACTTGGTCTTTTGTCTCTGGTAAAGATTTCACAACCTTGCCCTCTTTATCTACAAAGACAGCACCAATATAAATATTATCGACTTTCGTCGAAGCTGTCCCTCCATCTTTATATAAATCGCCCATAAACTCACGCTGGCTTGGATCTTTTGCTTGAATCAGTAGCCAAGGAATTCGTAGCTCAATGACATTATCATCCGTCCACGTGTAGTCTACTAACGAATTATAATCTTTTGCTTTTGGATTGGCATTCCCTTGAAGTAGCTTCCCTGTTTCATAAGAACTAAAATCGGTAGTCCTATTTTGCTCTGGTAAGTACAGCTGTTTATTTAACACATAATAAATCGGTGAAAACTTACCACTATTTTTTGTAGGAACTGCCATACGAGGTGGAATCATATTTAAACTATGACCGTAAAAATAATCATAAAAATCATAGTATTCATCAATGACTACTCGCGAGTCTCCACTTTTATTTAATTCCACAATAAAATCTACGCCATTTGAAAACGTCATATCTTTTATTGATGTTGCTGAAGTATTCCCTTGATTTGGTACTACATCTAGTAAAATACGAGGTGAGGCTTTTTCTAAAACATCACTTTTTAATTTGAGATACAAATATCTTTCATCATAATCGACAGCAAAATCTGTTGAGTCAGAAGGTGAGGTATTGTACAGCTGTGTACCTTTCCACTCCTTTGTATCGCCGTCTACTTTTACTTTTAATTTATCAAAGCTAAGTACGCCAAATTGCTGTTCATTCGTTTGTGCATTAGACCAAAATGGTCGACGATTTGGATCATCATAATCCATCGTATTCCAAGTCCGCTTAAACCACTCATCTTGCCATGTAAAGACAAGACCTCCGAGCAAGCCTTCATGCATAATATCTTCATATAAATGTTGAAGCGTTTCACCTTGCTGCTGTTCGGACATATGGCCCTGATTCCAGCCATAAACATTTTCATGTGTCATACCACGAGCTGCAGGTATTCCAAATTCCGCAATAAGAACAGGCATATTATGAGCTTCATGTAATTCTTTTAAATATCCTGCATAACTATTTTTATTGCCCCGGAAATCTTTATAATTCAAATATTTTTGGTCGAAGTTAAAGAAGTCAGGGTAATATGGATAAACATGATAGGAAGCAAACTGACCCGGTGTCTGCATCTCACCCTTCGTATAGATGACATTTGGATTTACGCCTACTAAATCCTCATCCTCAGAAGGCTCAGATGGATGGTCTAATAAGTCAGTTGTTACCCAGTTTGTGAAACTCATAGGACGGATCCAATTATATTTGTCCTTCTCATAAACAGTAATAAGATCCATTTGCTCCGCTAACCAATGCTCAAATGGTGCAGCATTTTTCGTTTCAAAATACTTCCCATTATATTCGCCTATATTTGCATGTTTTTCGTTCGTACCAACAACCATATGCGGATACCATTCGATTCCAAGCACCCAGCCTATTATATATTTTGAAACGTCCACATCATATAAACCTGAGGCATGTCCTGTTACTGGCTTCACATAAGTATTACCGTGGATAACGTCCACCATTCGCTTCATTTCAAGTTGAAAATCCTTTAAGGTAGCTTCATCATAGGCATCTAGTGAATCAACCAAGCCTTCCTCATTAATCCATACACCATGCAATACATACAGTGGTTTATCTGGATTTTCTTCATTGTATTTTGCCAGTGCCCTATAAAAACCTGGCGGGTGTAATGTATAGACACGAATCGTATTGGAATTCATCTCAGCAATTTGACGGAACCATCGATAGTACTCTTCTTCCGTAATAGCAGCCTCGCCAGGGAATGCTCCTGGTTTACCCATACCGATATTAACGCCTTTAAAGACTAGTGGCTCCCATTTCCCATCACGTAAGACTTCAAATGACTCGCCCTTAATACGTGCGTTATAATTTAATTTGTCATGATTAACGTTTTCTTGAACTTCTTTTTGCTCAAACGTTTCAAAAATTTTATGCATGGCCGGTACATAGATCGACCAATAAAATGAACTATCTGCGTACTTCTCAGCATATTTATAAATGGTCGGCAATCCTTTTATTTTGTAAAGGTTCGGTACCCGTGACATATCATTAAAGTCTCCAGCAAAATAATAGCTCGTTGTGTTGCGTTTATCCTGTGAAACGATTGCCGCAAATTGCTGTGGAATATCGTTAGCCTCTAATAATTTTTCCCCTTCTTTTGTTAGGTCCCATTCATAATTAGCGAGAGCATCCTCTGCATATTTAGGTGTTATTATATCAAACCAATAACCATACTCTGCACGAGCGGAGGTATTAAAGAATTTTTCCCCTTCTTCAGTAAATTGCACCTGAATGCCTTCTGTGTTTACATGCTTGTCCAATTCTAGCACAATGAGTTTTTCTGTTATTTCATTAAATAGAAGAAAGCCTCCGCCCTTGTATGGCCACTTATCACCATGTTCATCTATGACCCATTGTGGAATTTCTGTATTTTTATGATAATCAAGCTCGTCAAAATATCGTCCAATCCATCCAGACCATGAAATTCCTAAATAATCTTGTAGCTCTTTTCTAACTTCCACTGACGTTGGTGACGCAAATGTATTGTATTCAGCAATCAACATACTTTTCTTGTTGCTTGCTAAACGATTTACTATAGACTGCCATTCATCCATTTCCAAGCCGCCAACAATTTTTTCTGAGCGTTTACCTAAGCGCTTTTTTTCATTTAAATCATCCTTATAAACCCCATACGTATCTGCTAAATAAATAACATCGTAATTACTATAGTCAGTCGGAAACTTTTTTTCTGACACTTTCTTCGTTTTATCATTCGGAAGCGTACCATAGTAATTTTTTTGTACATCATACGGATGATCATCGATTGTGTATTTATAATGGTTTAAAAACCAGTTCACACCTAAATGCTCTCGATAGGATTCATTCGGAACTGTCTTATCTAGAATCGCAACGTTCAGCGGTTTTTCATCGCTTAAATACCACCATGCTATAGGTGTGATGATGAGAATTAGAAAGACTATAATCCCCATATATATACGTTTCATACATTCTTCTCCTTTTCACCTATGCCGACACGTTTCATATTACCCCAATCGCTTCTTCTTAAGACGAATCGAATTAATCCCTCACAGCGCCAAAAAAGAGTGAGTGGTCGATACCAGAAAATTTCAGTAAATGCTAAAAGTATCATACGTAGTAGCTCTCTCGGTTTCGGATAAGTATTCAAGATCCATGCTTCGAATAATATCGCGGCTATTGAAAAAATTACGCCATAAATGACGAAAAGCAGTAACAGGATTATAGCTACTTCATAATAGATTTTCCCTAAGAAAAATGCCACTACGATATAAATATAACCACCTAGCTCAACAAGTGGCCCTAGGCATTCTACTAGCCAAAAATATGGAAATGAAAGCAAACCTATTAAGCCATACTTAGGATTCAACGTCATCGTCTTATGCTTCCAAAGGCTTTCAAATAATCCTTGATGCCAACGTCTACGTTGGTTTCGTAAAACGCCTAATGTCTGAGGCGCTTCAGTCCAGCACACAGGGTCTGGAACAAATTCTATACGTTTCTTTTCTTTTTTCTTTCTTATTAAACGGTGAATATTCACGACAAGCTCCATGTCTTCTCCAATAATATTCGTTGAATAACCACCCGCTTCTACAGCCCATTCCTTCGAAAATACACTAAATGCTCCCGAAATAATAAGCACAAGATTGTATTTACTTAAAGCGATTCGCCCCATTAAAAAGGCTCGCGCATATTCTATTATTTGCATGATGACTAAGTAATTATTTGGTAAGTGTGTTTCAGTAACGGAACCAAGCTGCATTTTCGCTCCATTGGCTATTCGGATATTTCCTCCTGCCGCAATCACTTCACCGTCTGATAAAATAATCGGCTTCATCACACGAAGCAATGATTTTTCATCTAAGATTGAATCACCATCAATAGAGCAGAAGTATGGATATTGAGATACATTAATACCAACATTCAATGCATCTGCCTTACCACCATTTTCTTTGTCTACTAAAATACAATTCTTATAGATTTCTGATTCATAAATTTGTTTAACTTGTTTTGTAGGGATATTTGCACGAACAATCTTATCAACGGGCTTCATTCGGAAATGCTTGATTACGGTTTGTAGTGTAGAGTCAGTCGACCCGTCGTTAATAATGATAATTTCCGTTTGTGGATATCGTAAATTCAACAATGAATAGACTGTGTCTACAACCCCAATCTCTTCATTGTAAGCAGGGACTAATAAGGATACTGGTTTTGAGTAAAAGGCATCTGCATGTGCATCATCATACTCTGAGGGATCTAATTTATAGCGTTTTCGCATAGCTAGCATAGCAATAACAAACATTGCGCAATATGAAACAATAACAAATAGCATATAAAACAGAATAAATCCACCAAAGAACCACATACAAAAATCTAAAAATACTTTCATGTGTTCCCTCGCTTTCTAACTATTGTTTCCTGTGCCATTTCAATTGCATATGGGTCATTTGAAGATTCCATAAATTGCTGTAATTTATCAATTCCTTCTTTATTTTCTACAATTGTTTTAGCAGCCTGTGAGCGAACCCACCAATTTTCATCTTGAAGAAGCTGTTCTAAATAAGCATAGGTATAGTTTAGTGGTACATGCTTAAAGATTTTCGTAACCATTAATCTTATTTCCCACATATCTGATGTCACAAATGGAACATAAGGATCAATTTCATCAATTATACCAATTTCATAAAGACCCTTTAATGCTCTTATTTGTATTTCTGGAACCTCATGTGTTAATAGCTGTTTTAACTGATCAATATATTGCATATTTCTTTTGACAGCTGCCGTATCAATTGCAGCAAATTGGATATTGGTTGTCCAGCTATCAAAGTCTTCGAATAATCGAATAAATACGTCATCCTCTAACAATACAAATACTCTTCTATATTCGCTTTCAGAATAATGAACGCTTGATTCTTTAATTTTTTCGATAAATAATTCTGGTTGGAAGAGAGAGTATATTTTTAACAGTTGAAAATATTCTTCCTCCGAAATTTTGGTCTTTTCAAATTGTAGACATGTCTCTAATAAATCCTCTATCTGTAAATCAGCAATATGATATAAAGCATTCATCCTAATGCTCCATCGTTTACTGGACAAATCCTTTTCATAAAACTCTTTTAAATAGAGATTAGAAAACTCTTTTATTTTATGTTCAACTTTTTCATTGATTATATTTTTCAAATAAGATGAAAAGATTATTTCTATAGCCGCTACTTGAGCTTTTCCTTGGGGTACAAGCGCTAAAGAGAAAATTTCATCATTGATTAAATAGTTGTACCAATGCTGTGAAGATTTCTGTAAAAAAGCATCACGCACTTCTGCAAAACGCATCTCCCGCTTGCGCTGAACAAGTATATAGATCGTAAATAAAAATAGAACTACTAATAAAATACCGCTGACCGTTAAAAGAAAAGGAATTGACAGCTGGATCATAGCCAGAACCTCGCGAAAGTATGCTTAATTTTTGCTTCTAACAAACGCAAATTAAATGGTTTTACGATATATTCATCGACGCCACCTTCATAAGCATTAAGAGTCGCACCCTCTGAATTTCGTTCTGACATCATATAAATGATGAACTTTTTCTCATTCGGCATTTCTCGCAAAATGTGCAAAATTTCTAAGCCATTTTTACGTGGCAAAATATCGTTCATCACAACTAAATGCATATGACCGGTTTTATAGTTATCGGACTGTAAGAAAGTATAACCATCTTCATAGGTTGACACGTCTAAAGTATAATGAGGAATGTCTAAATTTTCGAGTGTCGTTTCTAGTACTTTTCTAAAGATTTCATTTTGTTCAATAATGCTAACCTTTACTTGCTCCATTGGTTGTACACGATAATCTGTAACCTGTTCGACTGACCAAATCGGCTGTTCGTCATCTGCTAGTTTGTGCTTATTTTTATCTAACAATGTTTCAAAGTCAACATTATTATTTCTTATTTCAGTAACGGAAGCTTTTAACGCTATTTGTTGAAATTCCCTTTCTTGCGTTAGAATTGCGAATATCCGTTTTAAAAACGCCTTTACCTCTACCTCACTACTTTGCAGAAAAAATATTCCCCAATGCATGCCATCTGCTAGTTGGAAAAGTAAATCTGTTTTTCGTATTTTTGATTTTAGAAAAGCTGAAATTTGATGATTTACTTGATGATCTATATCAGTTCCTTGGGAGGAATTCGCAACTTTAAAAAAGACTGCGGTCATTGTTAAACGTGAGCGAATAACACTCTCACGCAAAATTTCAAAATAACCCTTTACCTCATGTTCCTGCATAAGGTCTTCTGCAATGATTAATTTATTCATTAATGTTCACTCCAGTTGATGGAAGAAGCATTTTATTCTTCTTCATTATTTTTCTATCATTCTATTGATTTTAAACACAACAACTATAGTAATAAAGATGACTAAACAATTTCTATACAAAATTTTTGGTAAATCGGTCACTTTTAAAATATTATTATATTTTTGCTATAAACTACAGAGTAATACCTCTTTTGATGAAAAGTTGTATTTTTCTGACAACAGCTATCCTTTTTATAACAAGAAGAAAGAGTATGTAAGTTTTATTCTTACATACCCTTTTCAATAAATTTTAAATTATTTAACTGGTACAACTGAGCCTTTCCATTCTTCAATAATGAAGTCTTGGATTTCTTTAGATTTTAATACTTCTATTAATTTTTTAATTTCTGGTTTTGTTTCATCACCAGCACGTACAGCGACAATATTTACATAAGGAGATTCTTTATCTTCAAGAGAAATTGCATCTTTCAATGGATTTATGCCGTTATCGATTGCAAAGTTCGAGTTGATCAGAACCGCATCTCCTTCATTATTTTCATACATTTGTACAAGCATTTCAGGCGCTGTATTTGCATCGAATTTGAAGTTTTTAGGGTTTTCTGCGATATCTTTTATTTCTGCTGCTGTTTTATCAACACCATCTTTTAATTTAATTAAGCCCTTAGCTTCTAACAATGAAAGCATACGACCGTGGTCTGAAACGGAGCTAGAAAGTAAAATTGTTGCACCTTTTGGTAGATCCTCAAGAGATTTATATTTTTTAGAGTATATTCCGATTGGTTCAATGTGAATGGCACCCGCATTTACAAAGTCATAGCCGTTTTCTTTCATGCTAAGCTCTAAGAAAGGTAGGTGTTGGAAATAGTTTGCATCAAGTTCACCTGATTCTAAATGTTTGTTTGGTAATACATAGTCTTGATACGTTTCAATTTCAAGATCGATACCTTCTTTAGCTAAAATTGGTTTTGCTTTTTCCAAAATAACCGCATGAGGCGTATTAGAAGCACCTATTGTTAATGTTACATTTTCTTTATTGTCTGATTTATCACCAGATGATGCGTTTGAGTTTGTATCTTCTTTTTTACCAGCACCACAAGCAGCTAAAGCTAGCACTAATACCGATAAAAATAATCCTGCTAATAATTTTTTCATTTTATTGCACTTCCTTTTCCCTTATTAAAGTATGTTAGCGGTATAAAACCGAAATAACCTCTTTGATGTCGAGCTTTGCCTTTTTAGCGTTTATCTGTTTTGGCTGTTATCATGTCGCCAATCCATTGAATAATAAATACTACTATTAAGATTAATATAGTCGCCATTAAAGTTACATCTTGGCGATTACGTTGGAAACCATCTAAGAATGCTAAGTTTCCTAGACCACCTGCACCGATAATACCTGCCATCGCAGTATAGCCAACAAGTGCTACAGCCGTTACAGTAATACCAGAAATAAGCGCTGGTAACGATTCTGGAATTAATACTTTCCAAATAATCGTTGACGTTTTGGCACCCATTGAACGAGCTGCTTCAATAACACCTCTATCAATTTCACGTAAGGCAATTAATACCATCCGTGCATAAAATGGCGCAGCTCCGATAATTAGTGCCGGTAAAGCCGCATCTGCGCCACGAATTGTGCCGAGTAAAAATTTCGTAAACGGAATTAATAAAATAATTAATACGATAAATGGAATCGAACGGAAAATGTTAACGATTGAGCCTGTTAAAAAGTTCACCAGTTTATTGGCCCATAGTTGGTTTGGACTTGATAAGAATAGTAAGATCCCAATTACTAATCCAAGTATAAATGTAATCACCGTAGAAATTGTGGTCATGTACAATGTTTCATACGTAGCTTCCCACATTTTTTCCCAGTCGACATTCGGAAAGAGACTAGTTAGCATTGGCAATCACCTCCGTTTGTACTTCGACTGTATGCAAGTAGCTAAGTGCAGCTGCAACATTCGCCTCTGTGCCTTCAATTTGCACAATAAGTGTACCGTACGCGCCATTTTTCGTTTGCGAAATATTACCATGTACTATACTTACTTCTACATCAAATTGTTTTACAAGATGTGAAATAACAGGCTGCTCTGTTTTTTCTCCTACAAATATTAACTTAACAAGTTGTCCATCAGGGTAATTTGCTTTAATTTGTACCACAGTTTCCTGTGTTTCCTTCGTATCCGTAATTTGAGAAACGAATTTTTTTGTAATGGCCGCTTGTGGAGCTTGGAATACTTGTAATACTTCACCACGTTCTACAATTTCTCCAGCTTCCATAACCGCTACACGATGGCAAATTTTGCGAATAACGTGCATTTCATGTGTGATTAGCACAATCGTTAAACCTAATCGTTCATTAATATCGACAAGTAAATCTAGGATAGCATCTGTTGTCTCCGGATCCAGTGCGGATGTTGCCTCATCACATAACAATACTTCTGGATTATTAGCAAGTGCACGAGCGATGCCTACACGTTGCTTTTGCCCCCCTGATAGTTGTGATGGATACGCATTAGCGCGTCCATCTAAGCCAACTAGTGTGATTAATTCTTTCACACGGACCTCACGTTTTGCCTTTGGAACACCAGCGATTTCTAGTGGAAAAGCGATGTTTTCCGCAACAGTTCTAGACCAAAGTAAATTGAAATGTTGGAAAATCATACTGACCTTTTGTCTAGCATCTCTGAGCTTTTGCCCCTTTATGGATGAAAATTCTTGATTGTTAACCGTTACCGTACCAGATGTAGGCTTTTCTAAACCGTTTAACAAGCGAATCATTGTACTTTTACCAGCGCCACTGTAACCGATAATGCCAAAAATTTCACCTTTATTAATAGAAAGGTTGACGTCTTTAACTGCTGTTAATTCGCCATTCGAGGTTTTGTATTTCTTCGTAATATTTTGAAGATTGATCATAGCGAATTCTCCTTTTCTCATATAAAAAAACCCCTTCACTTATAGACAAGTAGAAGGGGTCACGTAACTTATACGCTAAACCGTTCTCTCATCTGTCAAAGATAAAATCTTTGGGTGATTTGGCACCTTTTCACTTAGTGTTGGTTGCCGGGCTTCATAGGGCACTTCCCTCCGCCGCTCTTTATAAGAGTTCGATATATTTATATTTTTTAGTATATTCGTACTTTACCACGTGAGTAAAGTTCAGTCAATTGATTTTTTTAACAATTCGTATAAATATGGTACGGATTGAAAGGCATAAACCTTTTCCGTCACTTTTCCGCCTTCACATACAAGTAAACACGGTACACTTTCAATTTTATTCTCATAAGCGATTTGCTCGATAAAATTAATATTCGCTTTACCAACCTGTAGCTGTGGCAGCAATTGCTCTACAACCGACATCATTTTCGATGCAACTACACACGTTCCACACATTGGCGTATATAAATAAAAAGCAGCTTTTTCACCAGACTGGATAGCCGCGTCCCACTGCTCTTTTGACCATTCTTCCATCTTTTTTCACGCAACCTTACAAAATATATTCATTATGGATTGAGAAATGTGCACGAAGCAAAATCGCAGCTAGCACCTTCCTCGGAGTTGTCTCAACTTCCTTATATGTTGGCATTGTACGTAAATGCTCAGCCTCTGGATAATGTCTGTCCATTAATGCTCGTAGCTTATCACCCGATGTATCTGCATCAAAAAATGTATAAAGCTCACAGCCTTCATATGGATCGAGTAACTCTTCTAATTGATGCACACCAATTGTACCATTCGTGCAAAGTATTTTAACATGTTCATTTAAAATAGGTTCAATTTGAAGCTTATCCGAACGGCCTTCTACAATTAAGCATTTCCCCTCGAACATAACGCCACCCC
Organism: Lysinibacillus sp. NPDC097214; assembly: GCF_050277945.1. Taxonomy (NCBI): domain Bacteria; kingdom Bacillati; phylum Bacillota; class Bacilli; order Caryophanales; family Bacillaceae; genus Lysinibacillus; species Lysinibacillus sp. NPDC097214. The sequence continues at coordinate 92,705 of NZ_JBNNSS010000010.1, read as the reverse complement.
CGTTTAGACATATCCCTTATCTTTCATTATATCAATAAATCTTGTCTTTGATACTGTTAGACACCTATTGATATGGGAATATACTTGCATTCACCCTCCTCCACTATGTTGGTAGGATGAATGAAGATAATAAAAAACGTCGGTAATTTCCGACGTTTTTCTATTACAGGCTTGTCTTACAGGCTTGTATTATTCTGCAATCATTTCATCGTATTGCTCAGCTGTCATAAGTTTTTCAACTTCTGATGCATCAGCAGGCTCTACAACGACCATCCATGCTTTTTCATATGGTGATTCATTAACGAATTCTGGGCTATCTTCTAAATCTGCATTTACTTCAACTACTGTACCTGAGATTGGTGCATATAATTCAGAAACTGTTTTTACAGATTCTACGCTACCGAATGGATCATCTGTTTTGATTTCGTCGCCAACTTGTGGAAGTTCAACGAAAACGATATCTCCAAGTTCAGATTGTGCGAAGTGAGAAATACCGATACGTACTTTACCATCTTCTACTTTTACCCATTCGTGCTCTTCAGAGTATCGTAAGTCTTTAGGTGTGCTCATGCAAAAAACCCCTCCATAAATATGTAATATATTCACTTTCAGTGTGCCATACTTCTACCATAAAAACAAGATTAAAAGCGTTATTTCCAAGCTTGCTCAAAATCTGATTCTTTAAACCCTAAAGTAACTTTATTTCCATCAGTTACAATCGGACGCTTAATTAACATACCATCGGACGCAAGCAGTTCAAGCTGCTCCTCTTCAGTCATTTCAGCAAGCTTATCTTTCAAGCCGAGCTCGCGATATTTCATACCAGAAGTATTAAAAAATTTCTTTAAAGGTTGTCCACTTGCCTGCCATAAGTTTGATAATTCGTCCTTTGTAGGCGTTTGTTCGACAATGTGTACCTCTTCGTATGAAATTCCATTGTCATTTAGCCATTTTTGAGCTTTTTTACAAGTAGTACATTTAGGATATTGAATAAATTGAATCGTCATTTATAAGGCTCCTCTACTATCTTTTTAGGACACTATATTTTCAGCGTCCCCCTCATTTTCTGTAGTATACCATCATAACCGGTACGAACCAAAATGAAACAATTAATAGCTCAATACTTCCAAAGCGTGGGATTGATTTCCGTTCCGGCTGGGCGCTTTCCGAAGCGTCAGCGACAAAGCGAGTAGCCTGGAACGGAAATCACCTCCTCATTTTGCAAGAGCCATACTATTATTTCCAACAAAAAAACCTAGCTATCACACCTCAGTGGATAGCTAGGTTTAACCTGCGATATTAAACTACAAATTTTTCTGCTTCAATTAATTTAACAGAAGCTTCGCGTTTCTTCTCGATTAAGTTGTATGGGTTGTTGCGAGTTAATTTACGTAGTGCAGACAATGTCATGCGTGCAGCGTCGCCATCTGCTGAAGCAAGAATCGTATCTTTTGCTTCTTTTTCAATTTCTGCAAATGCTTCTTGGCAGAAGATTTGAGTGTACAATAACTTTTGATGAGCTTTTTCAGCACCGTCACGAGCAATCGCTTTTTCTGTACGCAATACAGCAGATTCCATAGCGAATAGTTGGTTTGCGATATTTGCAATCTTCACTAATACTTCTTGCTCTTGATCAAGCTTCGCGCCGAAGCGTTGTGCTGCTAAACCTGCTGCCAATACAGCAATTTTCTTCGCATTTTTCACAAGATATTTTTCCTGTGCTAAAGGCTCTGTGCCTACATCTTCAGGCATTAACATAAGAAGTTCTTGCTGTAAATTTTGAGCGACTTTTAGTAATGGCAATTCGCCTTTTAATGCCTTTTTCATAAATGTACCTGGTACAATCATGCGGTTAATTTCATTTGTACCTTCAAAAATACGATTAATACGAGAATCACGGTAAATACGTTCTACTTCGTATTCAGCCATAAAGCCGTAACCACCATGTAATTGAAGCGCTTCATCTGCAATATAATCTAAAGTCTCAGAACCAAATACTTTAGCAATAGAACATTCAATCGCATACTCAGCAATTGCACCAGCAATTACTTTCCCTTGCTTTTGCTCATCTGGGCTTAGTTGACTTAAGCGGTCCTCAAATAAACCTACTGTACGATAATTTAATGACTCAGACGCATATAATTGTGAAGCCATAGTCGATAGTTTTTCTTTTGTTAGATTGAAATCAGACAGCTTCGTTTTAAACTGCTGACGTTGGTTTGTATATTGAATAGCTAGCTCTAATGCACGCTTCGAGCCACCGATTGTTCCAACCCCTAATTTATAGCGACCGATATTTAAAATATTAAAGGCAATAACGTGTCCGCGACCTACTTCACCTAAAAGGTTTTCTACAGGTACTTCTGCATCTTCAAGTATTAATGTACGTGTCGATGAAGATTTAATCCCCATTTTTTTCTCTTCTGCTCCAACTGAAACGCCATTGAAGGCACGTTCTACGATAAATGCTGTAAATTTATCGCCATCGATTTTTGCATAAACAACAAATACATCTGCAAAGCCTGCATTTGTAATCCATTGCTTTTCACCGTTTAAAATATAATGTGTCCCTGCATCGTTTAACTTGGCAGTCGTTTTTGCACCTAATGCATCAGAACCTGAACCTGGCTCTGTTAAGGCGTAAGCAGCGATTAATTCACCTGACGAAAGCTTTGGTAAATACGTCTTCTTTTGATCTTCATTTCCGAATAGGACGATTGGTAAAGAACCAATACCTACATGTGCACCATGTGTAATAGAGAAGCCGCCAGCAACTGACATTTTTTCTGCAATTAATGCAGAAGAAACTTTGTCTAATCCTAGACCTTCATATTCTTCAGGTACATCTGCGCTTAGTAAGCCGAGTTCACCTGCACTTTTTAGTAGGCGAACCGAATGCTCAAATTCATGATTTTCTAAATTTTCAACGACTGGTAACACTTCATTTGCTACATACTCTTCAGTAGTTTTAGCAATCATCTTATGCTCATCTGTGAAATCTTCTGGTGTAAATACACGATCTAACTCCACATCTTCAATAATAAATCCGCCGCCTTTAATGAAATCCGTTGTTTTTTCTGTCATTCAAAATTCCTCCCTATGCATCTATTAGTAATAGTTTTTATCCCCAATATATAGAAAAGCTTGAAGCACTGTGTTCGGAGGCAACCAGAAACGTAGCACTCCAAGCTGATCTAGCAAAAATTATAGAAGTTCAAATACTCCCGCAGCACCCATACCGCCGCCGATACACATTGTCACGACACCATATTTCTTACCTTGACGCTTCAATTCATGAATAAGCTTTAATGTTAAAATAGCTCCCGTTGCACCAAGTGGGTGACCTACGGCAATGGCTCCACCATTGACATTTACTTTATTTTGATCGATGCCTAAATGACGTACGACCTGTAAGGATTGTGATGCAAATGCTTCGTTAATTTCCCAAAGATCAATGTCATCTATTGATAAACCCGCAATTTCAAGTGCTTTCGGTACTGCCACGATTGGGCCAATACCCATCACCTCAGGAGGTACTCCACCCACCGCAAAGCCTAAAAACTTCGCCATCGGTTTAAGCCCTTGCTTTTCAGCTTCCTCACGATCCATCACAAGTACCGCTGCTGCACCGTCCGAAGTTTGAGAAGAATTACCAGCTGTAACACTCCCCTTAATATGGAAGGCTGGACGAAGCTTTGCTAAACCTTCTACAGATGTACCTGGACGTACACCTTCATCCATGCTAAACGTGAATTTTTTCACCTGTGGTTTGTTGTTGTCATCTACATAATGTTGCTCCACTTCGATTGGTACGATTTCATCATTGAATTTGCCTTCTTTAATCGCCTTTTCTGCAAGCTCATGTGAACGAACAGCAAATGCATCCTGATCTTCTCTACTTACATTGTATTGACGCGCCACTTCCTCAGCTGTGTGCCCCATCCCCATATAATATTGAGGAGCAGTTTCTGCTAACGTTGGATTTAAGCGAGGCGTATTGCCAACCATTGGCACCATACTCATAGACTCGACGCCACCAGCAAGAATTGCCTTAGAATGTCCTAGCATAATACGCTCTGCTGCAAAAGCAATTGCCTGTAAACCTGATGAACAGAATCTATTAATTGTCTGCGCTGGCGTTGTATCTGGTAATCCAGCAAGCGCTCCAATATTACGTGCTACGTTCATGCCCTGCTCAGCTTCTGGCATTGCACATCCTAAAATTAAATCGTCAATCGGACCTTCATAGCCCGCTCTTTTTAATGTTTCTTTGACAACCACCGCTCCAAAATCATCTGGTCTAACGGTTGCTAAAGAACCTTTCTTCGCTTTCCCAATCGGAGTTCGTGCTCCTGCTACAATAACGGCTTCACGCATCGTATTAATCCCCCTTTGTTTCATGTGCAAGTATGGTTAATTCAGTCTTAAAGTTAGTTACGCAGTGGTTTTCCCTTTAAAAGCATGTGCTGCATTCTTTGTTGAGATAACGGATCTGCCACTAAGCTAAGGAACGCCTCACGTTCAAGGTTTAATAGGTATTGTTCATCTACTAATGTGCCATATGGAACTTTACCACCAGCAATGACATACGCTAATTTTTTAGCGATTTTTAAATCATGTTCACTAATATAGCCTGATTCAAACATTCCTTGCGCACCGATTAATAGCGTACCGTATCCTGATGCACCGACTACAGGAACTTTGGTAGGTACAGGCGGTAAATAGCCTGATTCAAAAAGCGCTAGTGCAGCTTGTTTTGCATCATATAGTTGGTGATCTGGGTTAACAGAAATCCCGTCAGCAAAGTTTAAGAAGTTATTTTCACGTGCTTCTTCACCAGATGTCGAAACTTTCGCCATCGCAATCGATTCAAATACTTTATTAGCAATATGTTGATAGTCTACCTCGACGCCATTTGGTAAGCCTTTGAGGAATTTTTGGTAAAGCGCTTTATTACCGCCACCGCCAGGAACTAATCCTACGCCGACTTCGACTAAGCCCATATACGTTTCCATTGTTGCTTGAATATGTGCGGCTGGTAAGCAAACTTCTGCTCCGCCACCAAGTGTCATAGCAAAAGGCGCTGCCACAACAGGCTTGCGAGAGTATTTAATCTTTTGCATCGCATCTTGGAATGCTTTAATAACGAAATCTAACTCAAAAATATTATCATCCTGTGCTTCTACTAAAATCATTCCTAGATTTGCACCAACACAGAAGTTTTTCCCTTGGTTACCGATGACTAAGCCTTTATAATTCGCTTCTACTTCATCGATTGCAAAGTTAATCATTTGGATAATGTCTAAGCCAATTGCATTTGATTGGGAATGGAATTCAAGTAATGCAATTCCATCACCTATATCTATTAAACTAGCACCTGTATTTGATTTAATAACACCGTGCTTTTTCTTATAGCGTTTTAAGTTAATTTCCTTTTCATTGACTGGCACTTTTACGTATTCAGAGCCATTATAATAGGCAAGGTCGCCGTTCATGTCCGAATAGAAAGTTTCAAAGCCACTTGCTAACATATCTTTGACGAATGCCGGCACCTCACGACCTTCTGCCTCCATTTTAGCTACGGACTCTTTGACGCCAATTGCGTCCCATATTTCAAATGGCCCTTGCTGCCAACCGAAGCCCCATTTCATAGCATTGTCAATGGCAACAATATCATCAGCAATTTCACCGTGTAGCTGTGCAGAGTAAATGAGCGTTGGAGCAAAGATACCCCATAATAACTCTCCGGTACGATCCTTAGCATATGTTAATGCTTTCACTTTATTTGCTAATCCACGTGTTTGTTTTGCCATTTCGATAGAAGGTGTTTTTAACTTTTTAGCAGGGCTATATTCTAAAGTGTTTGGATCAATTTCAAGGATCTCTTTACCTTGCTTTAAGAAGAATCCTTGACCTGATTTTGCTCCGAGCCAGCCGTTTGTGACCATTTTCTGTAAGAATTCGGGTACTGCAAATACTTGCTGCTCTTCACCAGTTGTTTGATCATAAACGTTTTTCGCTACATGGATAAATGTATCTAAACCAACAACATCCAACGTTCGGAAGGTTGCAGATTTGGGACGTCCAATTAGTGGACCGGTTACAGAATCCACCTCACCAACTGAATAGCTACCCTTCATCATTTCTTGTAAAGTAATTAGTAAACCGTACGTTCCGATACGGTTGGCAATGAAGTTCGGTGTATCCTTTGCAAGTACGACACCTTTCCCAAGTACATCTTCGCCAAATGTTTTCATAAAGCTGACAACTTCTGGCGCTGTTGTGTTTGCTGGGATGACTTCAAGTAATTTTAAATAGCGTGGCGGATTGAAAAAGTGAGTTCCTAGGAAATGCTTTTTAAAATCTTCTGAACGCCCTTCTGCCATTGCATCGATACTTATGCCCGATGTGTTTGAACTAATAATTGTACCTGGCTTACGTACAGCATCAACTTTTTCATATAAGTTTTGTTTAATCGCTAAATTTTCAACAACAACTTCAATAATCCAATCTACATCTTTTAATTTCTCTAAATCGTCCTCAAAGTTACCAACCGATAGTAGTGATAAATTTTTCTTAGAAGTAAGTGGTGCTGGCTTTTGCTTTAATAACTTTTGAAGAGCTCCGCCTGCGATACGATTTCTTACAGCAGGATGCTCTAAGGAAAGCCCCTTCGCTTCTTCCTCTTTTGTTAGTTCCTTCGGTGCAATGTCTAATAATAATGTTGGAATACCGATGTTTGCTAAATGTGCTGCAATTCCAGAACCCATTACCCCAGAACCTAGAACAGCTGCTTTTTTAATGTTGTAAGTCACAAGCAATTCCCCCTTATTCTCCCATTGAATGAATAGTCATTCATTTTTTGACCAAAAAAATATCAAGTTTACCTTAGTGTATTTTTGTCCAGAATTTGAATGGGTCTAGCTCGATTCAAATTTAGTTGTTTTCTGTGACATACAACTAAGGCTTATCTCCGTTCAACTACCATTTTAGTTTTTGAGGTACTATTTTCCGCTGAATGAAGATAAAACTACTTTTTCTGTTTTTAGTGTAGAATATTTTGTTTCATTTAGCAATCTTTTTCCACCAATTATTTTTGCAATATACAACTTTTTTCGTTTTTTACGAGCGAAAACAAGACAATAAGCAGATAGCGATTATTCCAAACAGAAAACTTTCAGGTTGCGTTAAAAATGTGTAAAATGGAAAGCGAGGAGAGTGAAATACTAATGAAAACAATTACAACTGCTGACCAATTTAACGAACTGATCTCTGGTGATCAAAAAGTTCTAGTAAAATTTTACGCTGGATGGTGCCCAGATTGCACACGCATGAACATGTTCATCGATCCAATTATCGAAGAGTACAACCAATTTGACTGGTATGAACTTAACCGTGATGAGCTTCCAGAAATTGCGGACAAATATGATGTAATGGGTATTCCAAGCCTACTAATTTTCCAAAACGGTGAAAAATTAGCACATTTACATAGTGCTAATGCTAAATCACCTCAGCAAGTAACAGATTTCTTATCTGAACAAAAATAATTAACTAGGCTAAAATAGCAAAGTTAATGTAGAAGGTCTACTGAGTTGTGGCGAAAGCGAAGCGTCAGCCGCAAGTTACAGAATTCTTCTGCAAAAAAAGAGCTGCATTTCTTTTGGAAATGCGGCTCTTTTTAGAAAGGAGATTATGATGCGCCAACAATTGTCACTACTTGGGAAATCACAATATGATGCAGCCATTTCACCAAACTATCGTAATTCCGCATGTGGACCTACAACTGTACACGTAATCTTAAACTACTTTGAAGATCAAGCTCCTTCTGTAAATGAGCTTTATAAACTTCTCGGTGGCACGAGAATTGGGTTATTTAAGTGGCGTCTTATTCGCAATCTTCGGCGGCTCCGTCCGACATGGGATATTCGTGATTGTACTTTAAAGGAGGCTATGCAGGAGATCGATGCAGGCCGGCCTGTCGCCATACGCTTTGACCGCTATTTTAGCCTGAATTGGTGCGATAAAAAAGCTGCCTTCGCGTATCATTGGGTACCTCTCATCGGCTATGAAATACGAAATGATGAGCTGTTGTTAATGTTCCATGATAATGGTGGTCTTCATCGTGAAAGTAAAATTCGAACGGCTCCTTTTAAAAATAATGAAAAAGTATTGAGCTTCGTGAAAATTACACCGAACTAAGTGAAAGCGTGCCTGCAATGTTTAGACACGCTCTTCTTATAATTCAACGCTTATTTGCTTTTCTCAAGAATATCCTTTAGAACCTGTGCAAAAATATCTGTTGTTCTATACATTTCTTCCAGAGTATTTTCTATACCTCCCATTTCTAATAATACTGAATTATCATGGAGTTCTTGATTATAGGTATTTTGAGGATTGATCCCTTTTTCTATTACACCTATTGATAATCCCGGATATAATTCTTCTAGTTGTTTATGAAGCTGAGTTGCAAATCTTTTATTCGTTTCATAGTTTCCACTCGTTTTTGATACGACAAATTTAATTCTTGCGTACTCTTTCCCTTTAATTTCAATTGTGGATTCCCGTCTTTTTGTAGAATCTCGATGTATATCAAAAACCATGCGAACACTGTCATTTTCAGCTAAGACTTTCTGTAAATTTTCCCGTGATACTTTATATGAATCCGGAAAATATAAACCTCTCTGTTTTAAGATCCCAGCTATATCTGTCTCATCATGAATTGATGGAACCTGCATTTCCTTTAATGCTCTACTTAACTCTTTACCAACCAATGTTACATTTTTAGTTTGACTATTAACCATCCAATCAGTTTTTTGTTCAGGAAGCTCCGGAATAAATGATTCCATATTATGTGAATGATAAATATAGACTAAAGGTTCTTTTTCGTCCATTGCATAAGACGATGAAGTCCCACCAACACTTTGGATTACCTCTGAAATTTTGCCATTTTCATTAAAAAAGAGTAACCATGAAAAAATAAATGCACAAACTAAAACACCACTTGTAACCGCGGAGAATTTTGTTAAGATTCTTTTTTTACTCATGCTTCGTGCTCGGTGTCTAAGTGTATTCTCAGTTGCAGAAACAAACTCCTTTCTAGGATGTTGAGGGTACATTTCTTTCAGCATATCAAATAAATCTCGTTCATTTTGCATTCGTCAATACCCCCTCTATTTCAATATTCAGTTTTCTTTTAAGCTCTTTTAGGGCTCTATGATAATCAACTTTCACTTTCGATGCACTACATTGAAGAATTTCTGAAGTCTCGTTAATGGAAAATTCATTAATACCTCGCAGTATGACTACTGCTCTGTATTTTGGTTTTAATTTAGCAATCGCTTCATGAATAAATCGTTTTAATTCTGTTACCTCAAATTCCTCATCAGGCTTCTTTTCATTCGATAATAACTGATTAAAAAAACCGTCCTTAAATAGTGAGGAAACTCTTTTCTTTCTGTAATGATCGATTGCCACATGTTTTGCGATTGAAAAAATCCATGTTTTTAACTGATAGTTACCGTTAAAATTCGATAAACCTTTTAATACCCGAATGAATACTTCCTGGGTCAAATCCTCAGCATCATTTTGATTTCCTGTAAAACAAACAAGAAATCTATAAACGTCTAAGTAATACAAATTGTAAATTTCAACGATTCTTGATTCCAAGTTATTTGAATCAATCAATCTTTCCCCTCCTTTTACTTATTTGCTTATAATTCGTTTGAGGTTAGGAAAAGGTTACAAAAAATTTTATAAAGGTTCTTCACCATAACGTGTGGTTGATTTCCGTTCCGACTGGGCGCTTTCCTGGGGGCGTCCGATGAGCCGCTTCACTCGCGATGCTCGCTCCAGGGTCTCGGGCCAACACGACGTTGGTCACGAAGGCATTATCACAGGATGTGATGCTCTTAGCCTTCGTTCCCCTATCGCTAATCCCCAAGGAGTCGCCTAGTCTCCACTCCAATCAACTTATACATGACATACGAATTAGCAAAATGTCATCCCCAACTTATCATGATGAGCAATAAAAAAACAGAGCATATTTCTATACTCTGCGTTGAAGACCATGATGTTTGTTATTAAATAAGTGAATATAACGAGCGTGCCTGCTTGGCGATTAATGTGTAGCCAAGTTGTTCTATTTCTTTGAACGTTTGAGGCTCGTAATTAGGTAATACTAAACTCGCTAAATCTGCCTCGATTGATACGTTTGTTTGAATGGTTGCAAGCTCGTGTGACAAATTAAGCATATCTAGATTCTCTTTAATTTTCGTACGTTGTCCAGGCTTTAATTCATCTAGTGATGTAAGAACATTTTCGATAGAACCATACGTTTGAATTAACGTAAGCGCCTGCTTTGGTCCAATTCCCTTTACGCCAGGATAACCGTCACTCGAATCTCCCATAAAAGCTTTGACCTGTGCAAATTGAATAGGCTCGATGCCATATTCCTCTGTAAAGCGTGTATGTGTATAAACGTCATACTCTGTGTAGCCTTTTTTCGTAAAAGCAATTTCCGTTGATGGTCTTAAAAGCTGTAGTAAATCCTTGTCTCCACTAATTACCGTAATGTCAGCCTCATCCTGAAATTTTGTAATCATTGAGCCAATTAAATCATCTGCCTCCATCCCTTTAACACCGAAGTTTTGCCAGCCGATTTGCCCGGATAAATTTTTTGCCATATCAAATTGCGGTAGCATTTCCTCTGGTGGTGATGGACGATTAGCCTTATAGCCATCAAATAATTCGTTGCGGAATGTATGTGAACCCATATCCCAACAAACAGCTAGATGGGTAGGCTTCATAATAGATTGTGCCGTTAATACATGACGCACAAATCCTTGAGCGCCATTCGAAGGTGTCCCATCCGCAAGGCGAATATAATGCCCCATCGCTGCAGACGCAAAAAATGAACGGAATAATAGCGCCATGCCATCAATAATTAATAATTTTGGTTTTGTTGTCATGATAAATAATCCTCTCTATAACAATACAATGATGTATTAATTTGGATCATCACCAAAACGTGTGGTTGATTTTCGTTCCGGCTGGGCGCTTTCCTGGGGGCGTCCGATGAGCCGCTTCGCTTCGCTGCAGGGTCTCGGGCCAACACGATGTTGGTCACGAAGGCGTTATCACAGGATGTGATGGTTTTAGCCTTCGTTCCTCTATTGCTAATCCCAAGGAGTCGCCCCGCCTCCACTACAATCAACTTATTTACATAGTGGACGTTTTAACAAAAGTCATCCACAACTTTGAGTGATGAACCATTAATTATATAATATATTAAGCATTGTTCTATTATAGCAAACTATCATCAAACTTCATTGTAAATATATACAAGCCATCATTCTACGTCCCATTTTATAACGATCTAATTATTTCGTTGCCTCTTTTTGAAATACGATTGCGGTAATCCAGTCGAATACCTGTTAACCATTGTAAAAATGCTGTTACGCCCATCTTTACGGTTTCCGGGCGTAGATCCCCCTCTTTTGGATCCGCATAGACAAAGTCAATATGGCGGACTCCTTCATTTTCTCCTATGAGCTTTAGGATATCGAATAATTCATAGGCCGTTAATCCACCGGGTGTTGCTGCAGGTACATCTGGGGCGAATGTAATATCGAGTGCATCCAAATCGACAGATACATAAATACGATCCACCTCATACATAAGCTGACGGAGCATTTCGCGAATGGTTAATTGAATGCCATCACGACGCATTTGCTTTAACGTAATCATATGAATTCCTTGTTCTTTCGCATAATGAATCATTTCTGGGGAATTAAAAAAGCCGTGTAGCCCGACATTATAAACATGTTTTCCCTCTACAATCCCTGCTGCAATGAGCTTCTGCATTGGAGAATCCATAGCTAAACCAATTTCCTCCTGATTTCGGGCATCCAAATGCGTATCAATTTGAATAATCCCTATGCGATCCTTTGGAAAAGCATTCTTTATTCCTCTTAGAGAACAAGCTGTAATTGCATGATCTCCACCTATAAGACAGGTGAAACTTTTAGAATATGCGGTACTTAAGCTTTCTGCTGCAGCTTCTATAGCTGACTCTGAAAGCATTCTATCCGTCTCATGGATGGCCACATCACCAACATCAAAGACTGCCAACGCGCGCAAATCTACTTGCTCATCTAAATTGTAAGATTGAAAGCTTGGCCAAGCCTTTCGAAACGCTGTTGGATATAGTGCTTTTTCGGAGGGTTTACTAGCATACGATAATAAAGCACCATACAATATAATATCTACGTCACTTGGAAGTGGATTTTCTTTTTGTTTAATCCATTGATGCATAGCTGAACCATTTTCTTGCTTATACTGCCATTCTGGTTGAATAAACATGTTAACCGACCACCTTCATGCATTTTTTCAATAACTATCATAACGTGGGGTTGTTTCCGTTCCGGCTGGGCGCTTTCCTGGGGGCGTCCGATGAGCCGCTTCACTCGCTATGCTCGCTCCAGGGTCTCATCTGTGACGCTGATCCCCGAGGAGTCGCCCAGCCTCCACTCCAATCAACTTATCCACATGACATATGTTTTAACAAAATGTCATCCCAAATTTTGATGATGAGCCAAATTAAAGTCAATTTCCCTGTGTTAATCCATTAGTACATACCATTTCGTCAAAGTTCGGGATTTTCCCTCTTAATTTTTAAAAATTCTCTATCCTACCCCTATAACAGAAAAAGTAGCAAACTAGAAAATTTCTTAGTTTGCTACTTTTTCTGTTTGGATAGAGTGAAACTTGATTCAGTGTTTTTTACCCCACTGATTATTAGTCTTCGCCAATCGGGCTTTTGCGTGCTAAAGATTGGCAAAGCTCTGCGACCTCGTGCATCGTATAGCTTTGAAAGTTATATTGATGACGCAATTCCTGATAGTACTGTAAAAGCTCCTCAAGCATTGCTAAATTTTTTTCTATGTTCTTGCCAAAATTATGAGGGTGCCACCATAAATGATAAAAAGCTTGAGACATTGCAGCTGTATGCATCCCCTCTTTAATCCGTTTAACCTTCAAGCCTTCAAAAAATCGTAATGGGCTACAATAAGGTCTTAAAAACGCACTTGAACGAATGTTAATAAAGGAATCCTTTTGCATTTCTTCAATTGTTACTAGATGATTGCCTGTTACATTCACATAGCTATCCAGCCATTTTTTCGCACCTAATAGTCGACCTTTTTTCGTAAAATTTTGAGGATCGTATAACGGATGTTTTTCATTTCCTCGATAGCATATAAATCCTACTTCCTGACATGCTGGGAAATAGGCTTCGTTCACCTGATTACGCGGAAAAACAATCGATTTCATCGGTGCGATATATTCTTCACAAATCATTGCAGTTGCGTGTAAATCTGCACGAAAATCTGCTTCAGTTTGTCCATTTTCTAAACAGTAAAAATGTGAAAATGTATGACTTCCTATTTCTTGATGTGGTGTACGTTTAATCTTCTCAATTAAGGATTTACCGAAATGTAAGAGGTCATCCTGCTCATTTTCTCCTACTTTTGCAAATTGTGTATGTGCTGCATAATGCCTGTCTTTATATTTTACAGGGATACCTCTTAAGTAGTGAGCCATTTCTGCTTTTGTTTCTGCAAACAATAGACCAACTGTGGCCCAAGTCGCATGAATACCATACTGTTCAAACAACTCTAGTATTTTAGGCAATGCCTCGCGTACACCATATAAATTTTTATTGTATTGCCCGTACTTAAATGCATCGTGGACACCCCAAATCAGCTCAAAATCCAATGAAATGACAAGTCCTCCACGATTCACTTCAATTACTACTTCCTCCATTTTTGCACGCCCAATAACAGTGCACGTATTTTGGATTGGGTAATGTAGCCGGAGTATACATCGATGACTTGTCCACCGAAGCCTTGCTTAAATGCACGAACATTTTGGTCATCCGTTAGCTTCCCCATATCATATAAAACAAAGCCCTGCTCCTTTAAATGCAATAAATTGTGCCATAGTAAGAAACGATTTGCATAACGAACTGGCCTTTTTAAATGATCTGGCACCGATTGCAAATGACATGTCGCTACATAATAGGACATCGCTTTTTTAGCGTATACAATATCGAGTCTATAGCAAAGTGTTTGTCCACAAATACTTCGAATCTCAGACAACCATAGCGCGCCTTTATCTTTCAAGAGCGTAATAGCTTCCATTTGAGACTTACTAATGAGCTCGAGTTTTTTCCTTTTCGCAAAATTATTATAAAACTGTTGAAAGGCTCGTAAATTTTCATCTGATGGTTCTTTATAAATAAAAACTTGATAGGACTCTTTTTGTGCACGACGAAGTATTTTTCGATTACTTTCGGAAAGAGCAAGATATAATGATAACTCACTATCTGTCAGGTGAATATGAACCGTTTCACTTTTAACAAGCTTACGGCTCGGTACAAGTGAATTTGTATAGCCAACGACCTTCATTGATTTTCTAACATTGGCTGGCTTTTCTACAAAATAAAAATGCTGCATTGCGATATTCCATCGCTTACTTTTAATGGACAGAATGAACATCGCCCCCACTCTCTGTGTATTTTTCTGCATGATTTCGCTCATAACGAGCACATTTAAAATGTTTCATTCGAGAAATACGTTTATAGCCTAGCTGCAATAATCGTTTACGTTTTCGCCAGTGCCAAAAGCTTGCAGTAACCCAAAGTGTTTGTGCAGGTTTCATTTTTTGGAAAAAGGCTGTGATAATATCGATATTTTTATAAACATCATAGGTTAAAAAATATGTCTGCTTTGGCAATGCTTCAACAATTTGCAATTCATCTACACGCCAGTTCATCGCATGTAACGCAAACGCAGGCTTATTCGTTTTTGCAAAAGAATCTTTATAAATAGTGTATCCCTTATAAAATAAAGAAATAATCTCTTCCTCATCGAGTTGCATCGCCTCCTGAATCGACAACTCCTCAAACAAATCTCCTACAGGTCGATGCGGTGTCACACTATCTGATGGGGATAATTCATACAAATCCACTTGCTTAAAACGAATAAATTTTTCTACGAATAGTTGTCCATATTCTAGCCAATCTTTCACTTTTCCATACTTTACTAAGTAACGTAATTGACCTAGAGTATTGCGTTTCCATTCAACAACACGATGATTGCCTTTTAATAATTCCTTTAGTCGTTCCTTCAACGTAAAACGACTCGCCATTAGCTTTGCTCGCTTCGTTCCACTGCTTACGAGCATACGCCTTGTAAAATCAATATTAGAGCGCCAATCGAACTTATACGGCTCATAGCCAATGCTCATATCGAACAAGCGATAGTTTTCAGAATAGATTCGCTTGATGGTTTCCTGATTCACTAATTTGCCCGGCGCAAATATATTAAATGTCGGCTCATGCTTAAGTGCGTATGTTACATAACGTCCCCGACAGCAAATTCCAAAGGTAAAAGCAATCAATTGGTCTTCAAAAACAAGTGCGTCTACCTTGACTTGCAATGCCTCCCCCTTAAGAAGCGTCAACTGTTCGAAAAAATCCTTTTTCTTGCCTTTCGTAAAATCACGTATGTCTGTTTTTTTTGCCGATCGTCGATCAAATAATCTAAACATTTGCCAAAGCTCGTCCTGTGAAGGTATTTTCCTCGTTAGTGAGCCTAATTCCCGTAGCTTCCGTTCTCTTCTATCCATACCATGCTTTTTTCTACGTTGATTGAAATAGTTATGAAAATCTATATCGTGAAGGGCAAGATATGGTGTCACTACACGAAAAATACTCGGGCGTAACTGCCTTTCAACAAAATATTGCTCAATTACCTTTGTAGAGTCTTTGCTTTCCAATAATCCATGAAACGAAAATAGTAGATGTTTATACTTTTCAATGAGCTGATCGAATACAAAGGTCGTAGCAGGCAGCAGCCATTCTTTTTTCGCTACAACACCGGAGTAATTTGCAATATTTTCTCCCGTAAGAGCATAAATTCGTACCCCCCATTGAAGTCGAACTGTGAAGGGGAAAAAAGCAATGATTCCACCATTTTCTTCAACAGCATAGAGCTCAACACGCTCTCTACGCCCAACAATTTGCCACCAGTTATAAAACCAAGCAAATTCTATAAATGGATTATCATTGCACTCCGCTTCTAAAATTCCATCCCAAATATCCTTGTACCACATAAGCTCATCATCTGTTCGAATGCGAATTAATTGCAACTTAATCACCTTTCTTAGCGGACTTTGATACAGCTTGTTCGTTAACAAATAGCGTTTTCTGATACATTGGTAAAAAGTCTTTTTGGCACTTCAAAACGAGCAACCATCACAAATAATGGATGCTCCTGCTTCTCTCTAAAAGGTGCTACTTGCTTCTCTTTTTGGTCAATGCCATTATGAATCGTTAACATTTTATGAGCAGGAGCAATTTTTTTCGTTAATGCTAACTTGCGATCGTATTCAGATGCCGTAAAAATTTTCGCTGTTAACGGCTGAACTGATGTTTCCGTTCGACGATATATCATCTTTTTTTATGTGGTACACCTTCTGTAAAATTCTAGCTATGGGCTGTAAAAACAGTTGGAATGCGTAAAAACCTACCAATTACACGTCCAATCGCGCCTGCCTTTGATGAATGGGCTTTCCTAACACTTTTAATAAGCACCTGTTCTCGCTAAAACTACGTAAAGTGTTTTGATGATAATTTTTATATCCATCCAAAATGAATATTTACCAACGTATTCTAGGTCATATGAAATTTTTTGTCCGTGAGAAATATTAGAACGGCCGTTAATTTGAGCAAGCCCTGTTAAACCAGGCTTTACTTCTAAACGTCGGGCCTGTAAAGTGTTATAAGCATTTGTGATGGTTGGAACTTCTGGCCGTGGTCCAACAATACTCATATCTCCTTTTAAGACATTAATGAGCTGTGGAATTTCATCAATACTTAACTTCCGGAGAACAGCCCCAACCTTCGTGATGCGTGCATCCTGTTCAGTTTTAAAATAAAAATCATCTGGAATCCCGTCTGCACACAATCTTGGCATTTTTACAGGAACTGCCTGTAAGGTCATTGTCCGCAGCTTCCAAATAACAAAACGCTGATGTTCCTGTCCAGTACGGATTTGTTTAAAAAAAACAGGGCGACCTGTACTAATGAGTAGAATGAGGAAAACTACTAACATAAGAGGAATGGTTATGAAAAGTAATAGGAGTGCCCCCGTAATATCAAAAATCCTTTTTCCGAACTGACTATAAAGTGTTTTAGTCTGAGCTAACTGCTCGTGCAATATATCATCCTTTACATTTTTTTAGTACTTAACTTTATATATTCATTTGGGACATTTATAGAACTATTTTTGAAAAAGCATTTTCACAATAAAATAAAAAAGAGGCTTATTGTCATAACGTGGGTTGATTTCCGTTCCGACTGGGCGCTTTCCTGGGGGCGTCCGATGAGCCGCTTCGCTTCGCTGCAGGGTCTCATCTGTGACGCTAATCCCCGAGGAGTCACCCAGTCTCCACTCCAATCAACTTACTATATGTGCATACATTTCAACAAATTTCGTCCCTAACTTTTGGGAGTGCGTCAAAAAAGGAGTTTTTTCAAAATTATTTTAAAAAAACTCCTAACCATAATTATATATTCAGCCATGAATGGAGGTGTTCAAATGTTACCCTTGTATAATTTGCACATCACATGCAATTTGAACATTTCCTTTTAATGCCTTACTAATCATACATGTTTGTTCTGCCTTTTCAGCTAATCGATTAATTCTCTTTTGTTCCCGCTCAGTTACATTTTGTACAACAATTTTTGGCTTATGAACGATTCTCTCATAAGTAAAAACACCATTCGTAACATCCACAAAACCTTCAGCTTGCATAGACAAATCCAATACAGCAATCTTCGAATTTTCAAGTAACGTAGCCAGTGTAATTAAATAGCACGTCGCTGCCGCTCCAAGTAGCATTTCATCAGGATTTGTCCCAATCCCTGGTCCATTCATTTCTCGAGGAATAGAAATTTCCGTATTGAGATTGTCCGCAATAATAGTACCTGTCCCATTTCTCCCCTCCGACCATTTTAAATTCATATTAAATAAATGTTGAACCATAATAAAACCCTCCTTTTGGTTATGTAGTACGGATTAGAGCGGTTACTCTGGGGACCTGAGCAGTTCTTCGCTCCAACCGATCACTTTTCGGGGGTACCCGAGCAGTTCCACACTCTCGAATTAGTTTTCTTGATTACCCGACCAATTCTATTACCTACCGAATCAGTTTGCAAGGTTACCTGAGCGATTCAACGTACATCTCAATTACTCTCTATGAAAGCTTTTATATTTTCCAGTCTCATCACCAAAGATCGGATAATATTTATGATATCTATAGTAAGTTGATTGGAGCGGAGGCTGGGCGACTCCTCGGGGAACAGCAATAGAGGAACGACTTTGATAACGCCTTCGTGACCAACATCCTTTTGGCCCAAGCGGCTCATCGGACGCCCCCAGGAAGCTTTGCTCTGTGCGAAAGCGAAGCGGCAGCGACAAAGCGCCCATCCGAAACGGAAATCAACCCCACATTATGGTATAAACGCTTTTCTTCCCTCAGTTATAAAAATTATCAATGCATGAATGAAACATCAAATATTTAAGAAAAACAGGAAAGCTGATTTTATGGTAGAATAGAAAAAACGATTCTTTTAGGAGATTTAAAAAATGATTTTAACAAAGCAACAAGCAATACAAGCACTTAAAAAGAACAAATTTATCGGTTTTACTACTAAAACAGGAAATATTATTATGAAAAAAATGAATAAAACCGATTATAATATTTTCGTATTTGAAGAAGGAAAAGATAAACCATTGCGTTATGTAGGCTCTATTATGAACATAATGGCTACAATGAGCGACAAAGCTTCTAACAAGGATTTTGTCATTATGGAACAGCTTGCACCTCAAAATAAAGAAGAGGCTACGACTGTGGAGAAAGAGGAAGTTAAAGAAGTAGCTACGCCTGTAGAAAAAGAAGAAGTTAAAGAAGCTACTAAGCCTGTAGAGAAAAATGAAGTCAAAGAAGCAAAAAAAGAAAAGAAAGAACAAGTAGAAAAAACTGCTGAGATTAATGAAGAAAGACGTGCCATTTCAGGTTACGAGGGCTTATATGAAGTTACAGCGAGCGGTCGAATCATTAATGTGCGCGTAAATCGTCCATTAGCTCGATGCAACGATGAATATGGTTTCCATATTGTTCGATTAACAAAAGAAGGTACTGCTTCAAGTCACAATGTATTTGAACTTTGGAAACAGGCCTATCCTGAACTTGAACAAACTAATTTTAAAGGTGCTCTAAAAGCAAAATATGGTACAGGCTGCAAGCTATCTGATAAACCAGGAATACACTTTTAATCATCATAAACCCCTAGCGTCGTTGCATTGACGCTGGGGATTTTTTTAGGTAAGAGTGATCCTTGCTTAGATGTTCAATCATCTTCACCTTTTGATTGAAAGTATCGATTTTATGACTCTTTATACCTTTAGCAAGGTTAACTCTTCCTTATTAGCTGCATTTGCCATATGCGTTGTTGCAATATAGCTAAATGTCATACCTGGTCCTAATGTTGCACCCGGTCCTGGATATGTCTCTCCCATTATAGAGGCTGAGCAATTCCCCGATGCATATAACCCTTCAATTGCCGTACCGTCTGCCTTTACAACGCGTGCATGCTCATCCACCACTAAGCCACCCTTAGTCCCAATATCTCCTGGATATAAAGCGAGTGCATAATATGGGGCAGTAGTAAGCTCTGCTAGGTTCGGATTCTTCAAAGTAGGATCTCCATAATAATTATCATAAGCACTATCTCCTCGATGGAAATCTTCATCTCTACCATGACGAGCAAAGGTATTGAAGCGCTCTACAGTTTCCACTAAATTCTCCACTGGAACATTCATTTGCCCTGCAAGCTCTTCGATTGTTTGTGCACTTTTCACTATGCCGTTATCAAACCAACTTTTTGGGAAAGCTTGTCCTGGGAATAATCCTGTGAAAATATAACGGCTCTTTGCTGTTGCATCGATGACGATCCAAGAAGGTATAGCATGGTTTGTTTTTTGATGGTGACTATGCATATTGTCTACAAATTCATGATACGGTGCCGCTTCATTCAAATATCGTTTCCCAACACCATCCACAACCATCATATTAGGAACACCGCGGTCCGCAACAAGGAAGAAAGGTTGTCCTTGCGGATCAATAACGGAAGGGGCTCCCCATACTTTATCCATTAAATCTAGTGTCGCTCCTACTTTCACGCTTGGCTCGATAATATCCCCCGTTTGTCCCTCTGGTGTAGAAGTCCATTTTACGTTTGTTGGTGCCGGCAAATATTTTTCACGATATGCTTGATTATGAGAAAAACCACCTGAAGAAAGGACTACCCCACGCTTCGCCTCGATACGCATTTCCTGCCCATCTCGTTCAACTACGAGACCAGTCACTCGATTGTTTTCAACGATAAAATCTTTAAATGCAGTCGAAATCCACAGTTCTCCATTCGCTTCTGCAAGTGATATTCGTAAACGAGCAATTAGCGCTTCCCCTAATGCAACAGGCAGACTTCCTGTAACTTTCGATTTCACTAATCGCATGCCTAATTTTAATGCAGTTGTTTTCCCTTTTGTCGTGCGTCTAATCATATTTACCTTATGAAATTCAGAGCTATTCATCGTAAAGCCTTTAGTGGACAATGTAGAACGACGCATCGTATCTGCCAATGACCCCATTTTCTTCAAATCAAAAATAAGTGGCTCAATCGACCGTCCTTGAGGGAAGCCACCTGGTTTTTCAGGATAATAATCTGAATAACCTTTCGCATATTGGAAACGTATATGCCGAGTATGATTATTTAAAAACCTTAACATTTCTGGTCCTCGTTTAATATAAGCTTCCTTTAAAGCCTCTGGTACACGATCACCAATAGTCGAATCTAAGTATAAACGCGCTAGTTTATGTGTATCAGGAACACCCTCACCCTTAATCACATGATTATTTGGAATCCATAGTGCCCCACCAGACAAGGCAGATGCCCCACCATAACGCTCTGTCTTTTCAATGACTAATGATTTCATGCCCTGTAGTTTTGCTGTCAAACCTGCTGTTAAACCCGCTGCGCCTGAACCTACTACTACCACATCATAACTCGCATCCCATTTCATACTTCCATTCCTCACCTTCATTAGTAGTTACTAAATCAATGAATCTGGTATAACTATTAAAAAGTATAGAATTTAAATAATATTCAGTCAATTTAATCTAACCATACCGCAGATTTCGATAGTAATCCCCCTAAAAATAGATTTATCGATAAAGTAACCTCTAGCTAAAAGATTACGACTATCATATTCTTTGCTACTTAGCATATATTTTTAAAACGGCTTTAAGTATATATAGGGCGGAGGAATTTTGCAGTTGAGTGCCATGATACTTGGTGGATTTCTATTTTTTAGCGCTAGCATTGGAGGAGCTATAGCTTGGGTATTCTCTAGGCTATTTCAACATACAACTCATGGATTATCATTATTATGTGGTGGATTTTTAGTTGGCTTACTTGTAGTAGACGTCATTCCTTCTTCTTTTCAAATGTACAAATCAATCGGTCTTTTACTCGGAATTTTGATGGGCTATTTAATGTTTGAAATACTTAATAGTTTATTTCACACTTCCCATACACAAAATCCCTCTGTATCACTACTGGCAATCGCTATCATTATCCACACTATTCCGATGAGCCTTACTATCGGACAGTTACTAGGGAACTCCGCATTAAGTATTGCAATTACAGCTTCCATTATTCTACATCATCTACCAGAGGGCTTTGCACTTTCAACAGCATTACTATCACAAGGAGAAAGGCTATGGAGGCTCTTTATTTATTTTGTAGTATTTTCGATTTTCTTCAGTATTTTTATACAGATCGGCCAATATTGGCAATTATCTGATAAGGCACAAGGGGTACTAATGGGCATATCGATTGGTTTAATTGCAACTGCCAGTATTTCAGAATTTATTTTGCATCATATTCGATCAGTATCACGAAAATCCTTTATAGCATATATTTTATTAGGATATTTATTAAGTTACGTATTTCATATGCTAGTCGAATAAAAAAGCAATCCACCAGATAGTGTGGATTGCTTCTTTTTTATTACTCTTCGTCATCAAGTAACACTAATGTTAGTGTTAAAATTTTAGAGAACTCGGCACGTGTAAGATTACCTTTTGGATTAAATTGACCGTTCACTCCGTCAACCACACCTAATTGCTTTAATAATCCGATAGCTTCAACAGTTTCTTGACGCATTTTATTTTTGTCTGTAAATGGATTATTTTTGCTAACCTTACTTACATCATAATCCATTCCTACTAGATATCTTGCTGTTACAAATGCCATTTCCTCACGTGTAGCAGGTTTATTTGGCTCAAAATTAGCACCATCAAAAATATCAAGTAAGCCATACTCTTCTAAAATCGCTACTTCTTTTGCACCTGCGAAGTTTGCCAAATCCTTATATGAAGCAGGACCTTCATAATCTTCCTTCACATCTAATCCAGAAGCACGGAAAATCATAGCAGCTAATTGTCCGCGTGTTACTTTTCCGTTTGGATTAAATGTTGTAGCAGATGTACCATTAATAATGTCAAATTGATAAAGTACTTGGATATAGCTCTCAGCCCAGTGTCCTATAGAATCTGTGAAGTAACCCCCTGGTTTTAAATCAATAGTTTCATCTCGGAATATTTCTTTAATAAACTCATTTAATTCTTCCTTATCTAAAGGTATCCATTTTCCTTTAACCAAAACTTCTCCTTTAAATGAATTCCCAGATGGAGTAAATTTTACTTGCATAGCGTTACCGTACAACTCTTTAAATTCTTTTTGTTCTTGTGGAGTCATTTCAGGATCTATTGCCCACTTTGCTGTAATACTATTTTTTGTTGTTACAATACCACGATGATCAATAGCTAATTCGGAAATTAACAGTTGTTTATAAAGGTCCTGGTAAGTCAATGATTGCCATGGAATAACCACAGCAACTACCTGTTTTGGGTGGATAATGCTAGCAACCTCTACATTATCTCGTACAATTTCTTGTGCATTTGCTTGTAACCCAAAACCTCCTGTAAAACATGCAATACTAAGTGCGCCAGCTAAAACTGTCTTTTTCATTATTCTTGCCCCTTTCAATTCATAAATTCAGTGTACTAAAACAACCATTAGTAAATCTATAAAATTATGTAAGTTATTCAAAATTATAAGAAAGCCCTATGTTTCAGACCATAAAAATTTACTAAAACTGTATGTGAATTCAAAAAATAAATTAGGTAGTTTTTTCAATAAATCCAACGAAGTGTATCATTATCTCTCATTTTGAATAAGTATTCTATTATCCATATGGTTTATATCTTTATTTTTTTATGTGAAAAAAATAGCAACTCTATTCTTTTTTTAGTAGGTATAAAGTCGATTAGCGGACATCAGATGGCACTGTTCGAAATGCTTACTACAAATTCATTCATTTAGTTGAAATATCAAAAGTATATATGAATAAAAATGTCACACTCAGGTGGCTTTTTTTATTGTTATGCTTTCGGGAAAATAAACAATTTTTTATATCTCTATAATAAATGAGGCTATCATTTGATTTACCAATACCGAAAGAAGTAGTATGTAGTTGTAACAAGGGATGTATCACATATCCATATAATTATATTAGTGTAACAATTTCAAAGGAGGAATTTAAGATGGATTATCAAAATATTACGGTTGCAGGTAGCGGTGTTCTAGGTAGTCAAATTGCTTATCAATCAGCTTTTAAAGGATTTAATGTAACGGTATACGATATTAATGACGAGGCATTAAAAAATGCACAAGATCGTATCACAAAATTAAAACCGTTATACCAACAAGATTTAGGCGCGACTCAAGAAGAAGTGGATGCTGCCTATGCTCGTTTATCGTTTAAAAGTGATTTATCGGAAGCAGTTGCAAATGCTGATCTTGTCATTGAGGCGATTCCTGAAGTTGTTAAAATTAAAACAGAATTTTACACAAATCTTGGTAAAGCTGCCCCTGCTAAAACAATTTTTGCAACAAACTCATCGACTTTATTACCAAGCCAATTTGCAGAAGCAACTGGTCGCCCAGAGAAATTTTTAGCGCTTCACTTTGCAAATACGATTTGGAAAAACAACACAGCCGAAATTATGAAACACCCAGGCACTGATATGAACGTATTCGATGAAGTCGTAGAATTTGCACGTGCAATCGGCATGGTTCCACTACCATTATATAAAGAACAACCAGGCTATATTTTGAACTCATTACTAGTTCCATTTTTAGATGCTGCTGAATCACTATTAGTAAAAGAAGTAGCAGACCCAGAAACAATCGACAAAACATGG
Source organism: Lysinibacillus sp. NPDC097214 (assembly GCF_050277945.1). NCBI lineage: Bacteria > Bacillati > Bacillota > Bacilli > Caryophanales > Bacillaceae > Lysinibacillus > Lysinibacillus sp. NPDC097214. Next base: position 68,249 of record NZ_JBNNSS010000010.1, on the reverse strand, counting down.
ATGATCGCAACAGGTGCACCACTAGGTCCATTCGCCATTCTTGACATTGTCGGTATTAATACTGCTTTCAACATTGTAGAAGCGAAAGCCGCTGCTACTAGTGATGAAAACTTGAATAAATTAGCCAACCTCTTAAAAACAGAGTATATCGAAAAAGGTAAACTAGGCCGCGCAACAGGCGAAGGCTTTTATAAATATCCAAACCCAAACTTCGCAAAGCCTGATTTCCTAAAAGGCTAATCCATTAATATAACGATGTACATAGTATCTTTGCTATGTGCATCGTTTTTTATTTCAAGGTGTTGGAATTTAAGTTGCCATTCGAAGTGATTGGGTTGACTGTGAATGTGATCGGGGGCTACTCGATCTGATCGGCTTGGCCGTGAATGTGATCAGCTTGCCCTTCGACCTGATCGGCTTAGCTGAAAAAGTACTCTGGTGGATACTCTAGACACCAGAGTATAAAGCTCACGAGAAAAAATCCCAAAAACTAGGTGCATCCTGAAACTCTACTGTTGCAAGCTTTTCTATAATTTTTAATTTAATTTCTTGTTCCAAATCTTCCCTTTCCTGATAGTCTGTATTGTGTAAGCATTGATTAATTTTCGGTATGAAATCCTCTATAATCGTTAGAGCCTCTTCGTTGTATCGATTTACTAAAATCGCCATAAATTATTCCTCCTTTTTGCTGAGTGTATGTTTGAGTTTATTTAAAGCCTTCCTATGAAGATTTGATATATTTTGTGGAGTAGTTTGTAATGTTTGAGCTATTTCTTTTATGGAAAGCTCTTTGACATAAATCATCTCTAATATTTGAAGCTGTTTAACCGTTAGTTTTCGCAAAGACTTTAATAGCTGTTCATCTTCAATATTGTCCAATAATCCTTCACCAACTAAATGATCAAGTTCCTTTCCAATGCTTGCATCTTCTATTAGCTCTTTCGCGGTCGTGCTCCCTTCTTCTGATAAGCCCTTATCTAATATTAATAAAGTACGATCTTGCAGCCTTCTCCTTTTTTTATCAAAATCTAAACTAAAGAAATAAATTAAATTACTGACGTATTTGATCTTCCTAACATTTATATAGTGAGATTGGAAAGATTCATCGACAAGTTTCTTATTACGTTCAGTTGGATATAAGATCGCCTTTTGCACCAAATAAAGATTGTTGAAATCCGACAAAAAGCTTTTTATGATTGGATTGTTAACCTGCTCATTATTTCTATAGAAGAATTCCTCTATTTTTTGATTCTCCATTTATTTATCCCTCCAATATATCCGCCTTCTTTCTATATAAAGTGAATGTTGTATCTATATTATAAACCAAAACAAGAACAAATGTTCTTGTTTATATAAAAAAAGAACACCTTTTCATACAAAAAAAGTGCATCACAAAATAATATTTTTTAACCATAAGGTTGTTTTTTATTTAGGAAGAATTCTCTTTATATCTTACAATTTAAATTTTGATGAGATGGCCAACGGAATTGAACCACGGTTCGAAACAGGGCATCATCTAAGGAGGGGGATTTACATTATGACACCAGAAAATGTTTCAATGTGGATAAGCTTAATAGGAAATTTCGGGTTCCCAATTGCCATAACAGTCTATCTGTTCATTCGCTTTGAAAAGAAAATAGATAAATTAGAAGCTGTCATCATGGGGTTATCTGAAGTTGTAAAATCTTTTCCTAACAAAAAAGGAAGATGATCCATCTAGAAATAGAATAATTCATGGTTTAAATTCTGTAATGCGAGCGAAATTCAATCACTTTTCGCGCAAATGATTCAAGCTAGCGAAATAATTAACACAAGTGAACACCCATCCAATATTTTAGGTTATAGACGACTTAATTTTATATGATGGATGTATGAATACTAGTAAGTAATTTAAGCATCCTTAAATCCAAACGTTCCCATTAAAAATGCTAGTAGAAACATTATATGTATGGATGGTCATAAGATTTTAACGGATAAGGAATATTCCATTACCCATTTCCATCTTTCATCCATTTATTGTATGATTGTATGAACAGGAGGGAAATCTATGATAGCCTACAAGAGAATTGCTGTACTATATTTTCTTATTATGTTCCTTAGCATTTTTATTGCTACACAGATGAACAGTATATTAACTGGTGTGTTGGTTCTTGCTTTATTGTATTGGTTGCTTATTGGCCTTCCTTATTTATTACAAAAAAAGGTGAAATTTTTCGAGATATGTTGGAGTTGGTTAACAAGAGGTGAAAGAATAGGCCCTAAAAACTGAAGAGATTTATCTATCGAGTTTACTGAATATTATAACTAATAATACGTATCCTGTACTCCCCCGAAAATGTTAAACCTTTCCTAACATTTTCGGGGTATTTTTTTGCTAGATGAAACTATTATCGATGGCTATCATTTAACAGATGATGATAAAGGTAGTCCTGCCATTTACAAAGACATTTATAAATAAATTCTTTATCAGATTTTTATTTCATGCATACTATACATCAATAAGAGGATCGATTGGAGGCAATTATGATTAGCAACAATAAAATTGCATCGACCAATATCGTGCTGTCAATTTTACTTCTTCTAGGTATTACCTATCATTATTTTTACAATCAATCACCCATTCAAATTGAACGCTTAGGTCATTTAGGGTTATGGCTTGCATTCCTTTTAACGATAATTAATATAGTACTGAGTCTAAAGCTACTGAAAAATAAAACAGGCAAACACTAGCAGCTACGTCACTTTTATGATTACTGTGATTATTTTAATCATTGCCTTATTTTCACCATTTCATTGGGGCTCATCGTAAAGAATATAAAACTCCAAATAGCTCTTGGTAACAAAGCTATTGGAGTTTTTTCATTAAAGAAACAAAACCATATAATCCTCATCAAAATACTGCTGACCTATTTTTAATGCCTTCTTCTCCGTCCCAAAAACCTCAAACCCTAAAGAGGAATACAGTCTCTTCGCAGAAGCGTTCGTTGACACAACCGTTAGATTAAGCTGCTCAACACCCTCTAACTCCTTAGCCTTGTTAATTACTTCAACCATTAAATGCTTGCCAATGCCAAGTCCACGCTTTTCTGGAGAAACATAAACGGCAAAGATGCCTGCTTTATGCTTTAACTTAAGCATACTTTCCTGAACTAACGTCGCAACGCCCACTAATTCTTCTTGATCAAATACCCCTATCGTATAAGAACTCTGTGATTCTAATCTGCCGGCAATCAGCTCAATCGGAGAATCCTTTTCCTCCTCAAAGCTAGAACCAAATGCCTCGGGATTATTTTGCAATCCCTCTAATCGTAAATCCCGATAGGCCTTAGCATCTGTAGCTGTTAAACGTCTACTATTCATTCGTTCCCCTCCTACGATCCTTTTCATTTTTATTGACAATTATAAACAATGTTTCATGTACTTTCACCACAAAGTTCCCTAAAATGGGAATAACAGCATAAGGGTGAATCTAAAATCTGAAATCTAAACTTTGATTGAAATAAAGACTCAAGAAATCAAAAAGTAATTTAGGGATTTATCGTGCTTCATAGTTACAGTTTACAAAGAAGGGGTGGGGCCTTAATGAAATCTTTTGTATTTGTATTATTTATAGTGTTTTGCGTTACAGGTATTGGAACGATGTGGACAGGATTAACTTTCCCTTTTGACATCCAACATGAAAAATTAGCAAGCCTCTTTTGCCTTTTTATAGCAGGAATACTTTTAATTTACTACTATATTTTAAAATCAAAGGAAAGCAAATAACCATGTAGGATGTCTATTTATAGGCTGGAATCTAAAGAAATTAAGCATTTAATCTATACACACTGAAATAGGAGTATATAAAGGAGATTCTAAATGATGAAATCGAACAATATGGCACAACATTTTCATACATTGCAGGAGCAGCGAACTCACTACCTACCATGTATTCAGTCACTCTCACAGGAGCAACTCTGGCATCGTGAGAAAGAAGAAAAATGGTCTATCGGTGAACATTTCTATCACCTTTATCTAATCCTAAAAATGCTGAAAACAGCAACAAAATTTTCACTACTGCTCACCCCTTACGCAAAAATGCGAAGAAACAAACCATTCGCCACTGAAATACATGATATTTACGAGGAATATAAAAACAAAAAAGGAAGAGGCATGAGGGCTCCAGGAATATTAGTGCCCCCCTCTAAAATACGTTTTACGCTGAACAGTGATGAAATAGAACAATTACTAGTAAACGAAACGAGCGCAATGCAAGAATTAGTAAAAAATACTGAGGAGGATATTGCTGGGCATATTGTCTTTCCTGATCCCATCGCCCACTACCCTAATCTTATTCAATCGATCCAACTACTTGCCATCCACGAAAAGCATCATTTTAGAATGATCGAGGGGCAGTATAGAAGGCTAGTTTCGTCTAGTAAATTGGAGGTTTTGAAATGAAAAAACTATTAATATGTCTTAGTCTCTTACTTTTTCTTGTCGCTTGTTCAAATGAAGAAACTACTAATTCGAATAAAGAACCCTTCATCACAAAAGAATTTGTAGAGGAAACTGCGAAGGTTGGTTTATCGTACGATAAAGTTAGAGAAATATTTGGTAAAGAAACTCTTTCAGATGTCGTTGATCACACAGAAATATGGCTGTACGATTCAGCTAAACACAATGAATTAGAGTATAACCCAAGCTTAGAAGTTATAGCAGGTGAAATTAAGAGTGGCAAACTTGATTATCAGCTATACATAAACTTTATCGATAAAAAAGCCTTTATGTATTCCTATTTTTACAAAGGTGATGACGGTAAAGTGTGGCAATATGCTGTAACTCCTGATGCTGAGCCATTTAGTGGACCTGTTAGTAATTGATGTAAGTGAAAGAATTTTTGGTACTTGACCATTATGAAAAGAGGTTAGAAATATGATTATTCTAGGAAATGTTATTGATGATCAAGGAAGATGTACACACTACTCTAATAAGCAAGATACGATTTCAATAAAATTCAAATGTTGTGGCGCGTATTATCCTTGCTATAAATGTCACGAGGAAAATTCAAATCATAAAATTCAGCCATGGAAGCAAGCGGATTTTGATGAGAAGGCAATATTTTGTGGTGTCTGTAAGAAGGATTTAACGATTCATGAATATATGAATAGCACAAATTGTAAGCATTGTCATACTCTTTTTAATCAAAATTGCAGTAAGCATTTTCATATATACTTTGAGACGGATCATAATTCTACATGTACTTTTTAAATATATATGTATTCAACATGTCTAAATAAAGCGTTTAACACAGCCTTTGTAGAGTTAGTTTCTTCAAGGCTTAGAAATCCCATAGAAAAGCTGATAAGTCAGTTTTTCTGTGGGATTTTGTATATGTCTCTAGAATAAAATTAAAGTAAAGCATCCTTACAAGAAAATTTCAGGAATTTTTTTGGCTTATCCGTTTTCAACTCAACTTTTTCAGTTTCAAAAGTATACAATATACTCTCTTCTAAATCTAAAAAAGACTTAAAAACATCTTTTTCTTCAGACTCTTGATATATACCGTCAACTACAAGAGTCTTAAAACTGGAGAACGGGGACGCTATACTAATATCATCATCCAAACAATTATAAACTCTTTCGTTTAAAGGAATATATTTTATATCAAGACTGTTTTCTTCAGGATAAACGGTTAAATTATCTTCAGGTGTTGCAAAAACTAGAAAATATACACTAGAATCCGCTATATTTTTATATCCATGAATGAGATTAGTCCAGCCAACAGCCAAATTCCCTCTATCTAAATTAACAGTTGAATGTGTATCGATATAATATGTTAGTTCACCATTTAAAACATATGCACAATCCTCACCATAAGGATGAAAATGTGGTGGGATCTCATTACTTTCCTTCAATAAATTAAATTCAATAATTCTTATATTTTTATTCATACTTTCAACTAACTTATTTACTTTATGCTTGTTATCACTGTAAAGGTTATAAACTTTCATAATATATCCCCCATTTATACATTATATTTATGCTTTACACTAGCAATTTAAAGATTCAAATTGTGAACATGAGTTAGAATTAGAGGCAAAGAATACTTAAGTTCAGTTTAAAGAAAATGCATAAAAAAAAGAACCGAAAAGATTCGATTCGACTTTTATTCAAACATTCCTATACTGAGCTCCCTACAAAATGATTCTATAGTGTCACGCTCTTCTTTTGGCAATGCCTCGTACTCAATCAGATATTGTGCTGAAAGATCTTCTAGCTCCTGATAACTGACGTCTCTAGTCAGGACGATTCCATTGATTTCATGAGCCAATTGGTTTGCTGCCACAATATTCGTAAACGCAAAGGCCTGTTCTTGATCATCTGTGAATGGTTGAAGATCTACTTCCCCTTGGTAATAGCGATCATTTACTTGCACTACGTAATATCTAATTGAATCCATTATACACCTCCCCAATTCATGATTTTCATTATGTCCTTTTTACAAAAGTTCCATCCCCCGTTAAGTAGAAGACGTGCTGTATAGCCGTTACTATGCATTAACATGTTAAAAACACTAAGATTTCTAAAGTAGCATTCGTAAAAACTTTTCAAAATTCACGCCTGCTTCGCGCGGAATTTGCTCTTTTGACGTAGCTTCAATTGAAGCGGCTAAAAACGTCTCGGCAAGCTTCATCGATTCAACTAAATCCTGCCCGCGCATCATGCCACCCATAATGACTGATGCGAACAAATCACCTGTGCCTGAATAGCTCTCGCCGTTATATTCTCGGATGCTAGAAAATGCACGCTCTGCATCGACATACATATTACCTACATAGCGCTTGTTCACATCTGCTGGCGGCGGATTCAAACCGGTAATAATGACGTTCGCCCCTGTTGTCTGCTGTAACTGATGGCCCGCTTCCTCTAACGCCTGAAGATAATCTGAATCCTCTTGATAGCTTTGTAGCTTCTCGTATGACAAACCCGTAAGCAAGCAGCATTCTGTAATATTAGGTGTAATAATATCTGCACACTTCACTAGCGCTTTCATACGATCAAGCAACTCGCCTGTATACATTTTATACACCTCGCCCAAATCGCCCATTACCGGATCGACAAGTAGCTTTGTTTCACTCGAGTGAAACACGTTTAAAAATCGAAAGATGTTATCAATTTGCTCCTTCCCTGTCACAAAGCCTGTGTGTATGCCATCAAAGGTCGCACCAAGCTTGCTCCACTCATCCACAAAGTAATCCATCTTTGACGTTAAATCCTCACAATAAAAACTCGGATACCCTGTTTGTGCCGTTAAAATTGCAGTTGGTAGTGGCACCGCCTGAACACCCATCACTGACAGCACAGGCATCGCAGCCGTTAACGAGCACTTCCCAAAGGATGACATATCTTGAATTACAGCAACTTTTTTCATCATACTCTCCACCTAACACTGCTTGTATTCTCTTCATCGTATCATATTTAGAAAGATGCGAAAACGTGCATATTTATAAAAAAACAAACTGACCCTTAATATTTTTATCAAATTGGCACTTTTACGATAGTCAGTCCTTTGCTAAAGTTAAAATTATCGAAAAATTCATCATAGTGAGGACATGCAGATGCAAAATATACAAGGTCAATCCTATACAAAATCACGCACGAAAACATTTGATTTAGTGATTACGTCCATTTTAGCAGCACTTGTTTTCGTCGCCACAATGTTTATTAATATTAGGCTACCATTTGGGCAAGGTGGACTTATTCACTTAGGGACATCTATGCTTTTAATCACGTCGATTTTATTCGGGCCTAAAAAAGGAGCACTTGCTGGAGCGATCGGAATGGGCTTATTCGATATTGTAGGGGGTTGGTTAATTTGGGCGCCAACTACAATTATCTCTCGCGCATTACAAGGTGCCATCGTCGGGAAAATCGCTTGGTCTAAAGGACACAGAGGCGACGACATCCGATTAAACATTTTAGCAGCAGTTGTTGCTATGCCCGTAATGATGGGGGTTTACTATATCGGGCAAGCGATTATGTTCAAAAGCTGGGTTGCCCCGATGGCATCCATTCCAGGAGACTTGATCCAAAACGTTGTCGGGTTAATCATCGCAATTCCAGTATGTATCATGATGAAAAAAACACCGTACTTTAAAAAGAATTTTTAATACACCTAAACACGCCGGCAGCATAGATGGCGTGTTTTTTGGTTGTAGTTACGTTTACCATTTCAAGTGGCAAGAATGCAGGATTTTTTCCATACTATATAATAAGAAGAAAAACACCAAGGCGCAAATAACCTAAATTGATAATAACCTATAATCAAAGGGGTGGTTGAAAATGGATGGAGATGCTATCGTTTGGATCGTTTTATTACTGTCTATTGTAATTTGTGATTATTTAGCATCCTATTTATATAAGCATAAGAAGATCCCTATATGGGCTTCTGCCATTGGCATGGCGCTTTTAATTCCGGTAATAGTCGGTAGCTTTATGTATTTAGGGATTAATTATGGACTCGAACCAGGTGATACAGGAGAAGGAGTTGCTTTTGCAGGAGGATTTATGGTGTTGATCCTTGCATTCAATGCCATCATTATGTTCGTTATAGGCGTTATTTTAAATATTTATACGTTCGTTAAAAATAAACGAAAGATTTAAAGAAATCATGTGTATAAAGCACATGATTTTTTTCTTTCGCATAACTCTTGTACATCATTGTGTACTGGTACCCCGCTTTCACAAAAGTCATTCGAAATGACGTTTCAACCTTTTCTTATAGATCATCACTTTTTCCAAATAAATAATTTTTCAATTATGTAAGCTTTTTTTCATACTATATGGTGGAGGTGAAAAAATGCCAAGAGTAAAATATATAGATTCTGACATTGGCTTGGTGGCAAGGATGATGAGAGCAGAAGCGGAAGGTGAAGGCAACCAAGGAATGCTTTATGTTGGCAATGTCATTGTGAATCGTCTTGTAGCAGAATGTCCAGACTTTAAAGATTTAAGAACAATTAATGATGTCATTTATCAGGTACAAGGAGGAAATTATTCTTTTGAAGCGGTTCAAAAAGGGAATTTGTTTTACCAAAGAGCGCGATCTTCTGAAAAAAGATTAGCCAAACTGACGCTGGATTATTGGAGAGAACATCCAGCGAAATTCGCACTTTGGTACTTCAATCCATACGCACCATGTCCACCAACATGGTACGGTCAACCTTTTACTGGTCAATTTAAAAATCATTGCTTCTATGAACCAGCACCTGATACATGTGAAAGTGTGTATCAAGGATAGGTAGCAATCATTTGTGTTTTTGGTAATACCCTTAACACTTTTTTCATCTAAAAAAAAGAAATCCCATGGAAAAGTCTACACTTTCCGTGGGATTTTTTTTTGGTTAACGAAATGATTTAAATCACTAGATAATTTTTATTACCTTTAAGATTTTATATTGAATGTATAGTAACTGCTAAAGTCACGAGAATGAGTGGAGTAATATACGCTATTCTTTTAAATAAATCCATTTGTATAGTTTTCATAAACTCTTTCACTTCTCAAATACTAGGGAGTTTTCTTTCTACAAAGTCCATCCTAACAGCCATTTTTGATTTTTATCAATCTTTGTTCGATTTATAACAAAAGTTGATTTTGTAATAGTTATAGATACTGATATGCTAATAATATACCCGGGAAAAATAAAGCAGGATACAATGCGAAGAAATATAATGGAGCAGGCATATACACTAGTTCCACGATAAAATATGTAATGCATGAAGTAAGTATGTTATGAGTAGAAATAAATAGAGAGTAGTGTGCAATATGAAAAACAAAAAAATATTTTGGATTATTGGTACAACAATACTTATAATTGCCTTGCTTATAACTTTTGATAAGGTTTACGAGAGCAAACACAATCTTGTGGAGATGCTGAAAATTCAAGATACAGTCTATGTCGTAACCTGGGAACCAGTTGAAAAATCCCAAGTAGTAAGGGAATTGGGGGAGATTAAGCAAAAAATAAATCGATATCAAATTCCGGATAATAATTTTGAGTCTAATTCTTTAAATAAGGGTACTCCTATATATGAAAGAAAAAATGGAGATGAGTTTCCAAAATCTGTAGTGTATAAACGAGAGAGTAAATTTTATATTGCTAATCAAGTAGTAAACCTAAACCGTAGTGATTGAGGAAATTGATTGAGCAACAACCTCTTTTTTAGAAATAAATTGTAAAAGTATCTGACTTTTTTGAAATGTTCATATTTAAAGGAGGTAATAGCGATGGGTGTGAATTACCTTGATGTTTTTTTACAATAAGTTTTTTTACCTTCTGGACAATTCTCATCAGTTTGATTGTGAAATTCTTTAAAAATAAGAAGTCTAAGTTCACTAATCATTAAGTTGTAGCACGTTTTCGGTGATAGAAAAAGAAAGAACTAGAGAACGGGGAAACTTACTCAAATGTTCTTTCTTTTTTCGCTTTCGGCCTCGCAAAATATATATAATTACCACCCCAGTACTATGGTGTTCATGGGGATGGTAACTATACAGTATTAAAAAAGTAGTTAGGAGATAAAAATGCTGTTTGAATTTTACTATCAAAGACGTGCAAAGATATTCTATCTTTTTATAGCAATCTCCATTCTTTTGTCTGCATCGATGTTTTTTTCTCAAGTTATTTTAATTCAAAGCAATTTGACTAACTTCGAGATGTACCTTGAAGAAGCTACTAAAAACGGGGAAAATATTCATCAACTATTAAATGGAGATTTCAGTGTAACTTTCAATAATAATGTGGAACAAATCGATAATCCACTAAAATATTATTATATGGCTTATCAATCAAGTCTAGTAGCTATGAATGTTAAAAATGGAATTAATCAATTATTATCTTCCTCGTATTTTATCATATTTCCATTTATCGCAGGTATCTATGGCATAATAGTGGCTAACTCCGATATAAAATATCATACTACTAAAATTAGATTGAGCTTAGATACACAATGGAAATTGAGTTTGAATAAGATATTAGCTAGTCTTTTGAGTATTTTTTTCTTTCTGTTTGCATCAATAATCACTTTCTTTTTACTTCAATATTTTTCTATTTTTTTCATTAAACCTGAACCTTCATTAAACATAGATGGAACACTTCTCAATCAAATCTCTTATCTAAACAAAGCACCCGTACAGTTGCTAGTAATTATTATTGCTGCTTTTATGAATTTTATATTTTATTTCTATCTGACAGCCGTAACTAGGAACACTTTTATTAGCTTATTTCTTCTAGGCATATACAATTTGATACTACCTCCGTTGGGTAAATATGACCTAAAAAATATTTTATTAACCATTTACCCAAGTATATTTAACACCAATGCTTCAACATTTCGTGCAAATGTAGGACAGAATATAGAGTTGGGATTTCATTTAATCATTATTTCATTTCTTCTTTTGTTAGGCTATATTTGGCTGATGGAATATATTAGAAGAAAATGGAGTATACAAATTGAAAAATAATAAACATTGAGTAGTATTTTGGTTACTACATTTATGGTCTTTCAATTCATCTTGTCTAAATTTTTGGAATTGAAAAAAGCACCTCTTTCAATTTAATTCCCCCATGTCCCCCAACATGGTACGGCGGCTGAAAACATAAAAGTACCCTATAAGATAGACTTTTTTAAGTATCTATCTTATAGGGTACTCTTATATAAATAAATGGGAGCATATCAAAACAACGTTTCTCCTTTCTCTATCAATAAAAAGTATCAATTCTTTGATATCCTTTTTTAATCGTTTAAAAGAAGGTGAAAACTTTGAGTTATATATTAATAAATATATTTATTTTATTACTTATCATTTTATTTGCTGAATCATTAATGTATTTAATTACAATAAAAAATACAAAATTAAAAAGCATTTTAACTTATATAGTAATGGCAGTAATAGCGTTTATCACCAGTAAATATATACCTAATGATTATAAGGAATGGACAAAAACAATAGCTACAGCATTTTTAATTGTAGCATTAGTATCTTTACTTAAAAAAATACCGATTTTGATTAAACTAATCATTAAGCTGCAGCACATTTTCGGGGATAGAAAATGTAAGCATGAGCGAACGAGAACCTCACTAAATGTTCTTTCTTTTTTCGCTTTCGGCCTAGCAAAAAAATAGGTAGAGGGGGATTAAATATCGACTATGACTACAAATTATATTGTGACGAGAGGCGAAAAAAAAGATATTCCTCAATGGATTATAGTGGGGGGATTTGTTATCGCTGCCCTTACTGCGATAGGTATGACGGTTATTTTACACTAAAGGTCGTGGAACCTGTTGAATATGCCATGAAATTAAATATGAACTTTGCAACATGGTAGACTCATTGTTAGTCTAGGATCTGGATTTTGGTTATGGGAAAATTACATTATGGACTTTAGCAATAACTTATTTCTTTTCAACTTTATATGATTAAGGAGATTTATTATGTTGAATAAATTTAGAATGAAATACGGTGTACCTTTGATGTTCATAACTAGTCTCTACTTACTAATTATCAAAATAGGCGAAAATCTATTTTCTACTATTTGCTTAAGTATAGCTGTAGTTGGATTTGGCTTGATGTCTTTATTCAATATAAAAAGAAAATGAAATACATCTTAGAAAATAGTAATTGATTATATAAAGCCCAATAGCGTATGGTCTCTCTACCATACCTATTGAGCTTCTTAAATTTGTCCTATTAAAATATATGATTACTTTTACAAGCTTTCAGATTGAAGTTCTAATAATTTTTCTCTAAGTACTTCATCACTAGCATAAATATATAATCCTTTAATTCCCCGCTTCATCAGCACATTCATGGAATTTAGAATAATCTTTTCTTTTGCTTGTTTAACATTTTCTATACCTTCAATTCCTGCAAATGCACCTACATCTTTGTAATTCTCAGGTTTTATAACTAAACAATCGGATTGCTTATCGTATGTTATAGATGGTCCTAGGATTATACCCACATAGTTTAAATCGAAGCCCTGAATTGTATAGATGGAGCCTGCTTCTTCTATAGTGGAGTCCTTTTCTGCCCAAGTGTATTTCCCATCTGTTATGTTCCATGGAATTTTGTAATTGCCCTTATCTTCCGTTATATAATAAATACCGCCGTCTTTCTTATGTAAATAATCAAATGTTGAAACAACTCGACTTAAACCACCATCATTATTCTTTTCAATAATCGCTTTATGCATTTTTTGTAAAGATTCAAATATCGTCAACTCATATTCTTTATCGTTAGGAATAGGAGAAATCTTTTTATTTTTAAAATGATCAATCCATTCAATTACCTCTTCGTTTGCTCTCATACGGAATTGATTTTTTAGTTCATATTTTTCATAATCACTTTGATGCAATAAGGCTTCTAAAGTAGCTTCCTTCCAAAAGCTTTTAAGTTTCAATACTTGGCTTTCATCATAAACAACTACAACGATTTTCGCCAACTTCATAAGCTCTTCAAGCTGATTATTGTCTGTAAAATTATTATATGTGTCTGGCCTAGTTAACAATAAATGTCCTTCATCCACTAAAATAATGTCAGCCTTTTCGCCTGATTTTTTTAGACGATTAATTAAAGGTGTAGGTCTATCAAAATTTTTAGCTTTTAAAAACTTTAATTTAGAAGCTATACTTTTATATGTTTTGAGCATTTCATCATGATTAACAACTAAATAATTTTCTGAACCACATAAATGTGATGTAACATCTGAAGACAGTTCCTGTATAGAATTAAATATAGAACTTAACACCACACTTTTACCTGTCCCCGCTTCACCTTGAATCAAGAATAAAAATGATTTATCTTCTTCTGAACGAGAAATATTTTGCTCGCAAATTTCAATAACTTTTTCCTTTAACTCTAATTGTTCAACTGACAATTCCTTAAAAGGTGAAAGCTTAAAAACATCACGGTTTTCAATTACATGCTGTTCATTATTAACTATCCCTTGATCTACTAGACGTTGCCAAATTTCCTTAAAAATATCACGGTCATAAAACTTTTTATTGAAGTAATTATGTGAAATATTATTTACCGTTTGGCTCTTATTTTGTAGCTTATATTTTTGGTCTCCTAGAAAATAATTAATAAGCTTCGTCTCTAAATGAAACGTAGCAGAACGATTAAACTCCTCATGATGGATTAAATGCATCTCATCTAATTTCTGACGTTCCTTTGTATTTAAATGTGCACGCATTCGATTTTTGAAAGCTACCGTTTCTCCAATATAAGCCTCTTTTTGATCCTTTAAAAGGTAGATGACTGGATAATTTAAATAGCTTTCTTTGTTATTGATACTTTTTAAACTTTTTTCATTAAATGGCCATGTATTAATTTCAACTGTATTCACCTTAATGCCACCTTACTTACGATATAGATAAACTTATTTTAGCATATTAATATAGCTACACTTTTGCTTACTAATCAATCTCTGTATAATTTAAATCACTACTGCTAATACCCCAATTAACATTGATTACAGTGGTAATCTGCTTCTTAGGATTAAATTTCCTATGCGGGTTGGAATAAACCTCCACTATGGGCTCATTACTAAAACAATCTTTTACTAATACAAGGTGATAATCTTCTTGTTTTTCAGCTGCAATAACCCATTCTTTATCTGTAAACAATACGCCACCATTATCTCCCGATAAACCTTTTACTTCAAATACACGGTCAGAATTTTCAACCTCAAAATCATACCCACAACCTAAATCACGAGTATCTACTAAAACATCATGGGGATAATATTTAGCAAACCAATCTACAAAAATTGCTTCAGCTTTTTTTCCCGTTATACCACGTGTTGTATAAGTAGATGTTTGTTTATGTACATTTTCAGATAATAAAAGCACTGCCCTTGATGACGCTTCATCTAATAAATCCAATACAACAGCTCTTAGTGCTTCTTCACTCAAATGATCAAATGCATCAACAATTTTTAAGTTACTTTTACTTAACTCTACTTGATGCCAACCCGCCCGATGTCCAAATAACGGATCAAAATCATCCCGCCGATTCTTTACACTGTTTCTCTTATAACCTAGTTTTTTACCTATTTCTTCATGTGCCTGATTAATTTTAAAATATCCAAGATTCGCGTAGGCGACCCTATCAAACTTTGCTAAATAAAATGCTGTAATTAATAATTTTTCTCTTTTATCCATCCGATATACCTCATTAAATTCCAATTAGTATTCTACAATATTATTATAAGTTAATTTTTTTATATTTTGGAAATTTAATATTATGAAACGAGATATAATAAGACCTAATGTGAAAAATTTTAAAAGACCTTTGAAATTGAAGTAGCAGATCTTTAGATAATAGCATTACTGATCTCTTTTTTTCCTGAGAAAAAGCTTTTATGTTACTTTGAAATAAGGTTTGATTAAAAAATGTTGCAAATATAGATGTTTTATTATAATATTTCATTATTGTGCAAAAAATAATATGTTTTTCTTCTTATCAAGAGAGATGGAGGGACTGGCCCTATGAAATCTCGGCAGCGGAACTTTGTGAGTAAGTTACTGTGCCAAATCCAGCAAGCAATGGCTTGATAGATAAGAGGAGTGTTTTATAGATATAAGACCTCTTCTTGTTATTTCAAGAAGTGGTCTTTTTTTAGAGAAAAATGGACAAAGACGTATCCATTTTTAATTTTTGGAGGTTGAATAATTGAAGAAAGAGAATCCATGGGCGTTAATCCCATTTGTTGTTTTTTTAGTTTTATTTATTGGTTCAGGGGTTATTACAGGTGATTTTTATGCCTTCCCTGTCATTGCAGCTATTGCTATTTCGGGCGCTGTGGCTCTGGCGATGAATCGAAAAGAATCGTTTTCGCATAAGGTTGATATTTTTTGTAAAGGCGCAGGAAATGTAAATGTCATGCTGATGGTTGTTATTTTTCTCTTGGCTGGAGCCTTTTCAGAGGTAGCCAAAGGCATGGGTGCAGTGGACTCCACTGTTAACTTTGCTTTGTCGGTCATTCCGCAAAACCTGCTTGTCGTAGGCTTGTTCATCATTGCCTGCTTTATCTCCCTATCAATGGGTACATCGGTAGGAACAATTGTTGCACTGGCGCCAATTGGAGTTGGGATCAGTGAGCATACCGACTTTTCTATAGCTTTAGTAATGGCAGCGATTGTTGGAGGTTCGATGTTTGGCGATAACCTATCCTTTATTTCAGATACAACCATTACTGCCGTTCGTTCACAAGGCGCACAAATGAAGGATAAATTTAAGGTGAATTTTTGGATTGTGTTGCCTGCAGCGATTGTAACGAGCATTATTCTAGGCATTATCACAATGGGTGAAACGACTGCACAAGTAGAGCATTTAAGCTATAGTTGGGTGAAAATTGTTCCCTATGTATTGGTTATTATTTTTGCGCTAGTTGGAATGAATGTATTTCTTGTTCTTGCATTTGGAATTGTTCTGGCCGGGGCTGTCGGCTTAGCGGATGGTAGCTATCAGTTAATGGACCTTTTCCAAAAGATTGGTGATGGAATGGCAGGCATGTATGAAATGGCATTTCTTGCGATCTTAATAGCTGGAATGGTGGAGATTATTAAGCTGAACGGAGGCATTGACTTCCTACTTCACCTTGCGACACGAAGAATTAAATCGAAAAAAGGTGCTGAATTTGGGATTGCTGGCCTTGTTGGTCTAACTAATTTATCTACGGCCAATAATACGATTGCTATTTTAATTGCTGGTCCACTTGCAAAAAATATTGCTGACCAGTATGGAATTGAGCCGAGAAAGTCCGCAAGTATATTAGATATTTTCTCCTGTACGGCCCAAGGTCTTCTTCCATATGGTGCTCAATTCCTGGCAGCCGCAAGCGTAGCTGGAATTTCGCCAGTGAGCATGTTGCAATATTCTTTCTATCCAATTTTGATAGGAATTTGCGGAATCATCGCTATCCTAATCGGATATCCGAAACCAAAAAAAGCCTGACCTCATCACTTTAAAGTGACAAGTGTAACTTTAAAATTTCACATTGAAATAATCCAATCGTTTTGGCAAAAAATCAAAACGATTGGATTTTTTATTTGAGGCTTATTCAATGTTTCAAAAGTCAAGTCGTC
The DNA here is from genome assembly GCF_050277945.1 of Lysinibacillus sp. NPDC097214. Classification (NCBI taxonomy): domain Bacteria; kingdom Bacillati; phylum Bacillota; class Bacilli; order Caryophanales; family Bacillaceae; genus Lysinibacillus; species Lysinibacillus sp. NPDC097214. The sequence continues at coordinate 51,113 of NZ_JBNNSS010000010.1, read as the reverse complement.
ACGTATTGCACATTTGCCACCTTGCAAGCAACTCTTACTTTTATTAATAACAAAAAATTACTATTGATTGAATTTCCCAGAACTAAATACTAGTTAAAAGTCTCGATTAAAAATGTGCCTCTTTAAGTAAAAAGGCACATCCAAGAACATTTCAAATGCGGGTGTTATCATACTATCGTTTCACTTAATTTGATACACTACTACCACTCTGTACAACATTTTTATTGCTGAAAAGATAGCCAATAATCGCACCTAACAGACCTGTAATTAGCCAACCTGCACCTGATGTAAATAATGGAATAAAGGCAAATGTAGCGTTAATTTGGTCTACCATAATATTAGCATCCTTCAATGCATCTAATATTGCTATAAATGCAGTACCAATCATCGTGCCTACATATACACTTTGTGCACCACCAAACCATTTTTCTGTAAAAATAAGGATGATTAAAGCGATAGCAATTGGGTATAAAAGCATTAATACTGGTGAAGCCATCGATAAAATCTTTGTTAAACCAAAGTTTGTAAATACAACACCTAGTAATGAGAAAACAATTAACCACTTTTTATATGAAATACTTGGCATAATGCGGCTAAAATATTCAGCAGTTGCAGCTAAACAAGCAACGTTTGTTGTAATTCCTGTTAAGAAAATGACGATTCCAATTAAATAAATTCCGATTTGACCAAATAAAGTTTTCGCTGCTAAGGCAATAAGTTCTCCGCCATTTGATACATAACCAACCGAATCCACACTCGATACACCGATCCAAGCCATAGATACCTGTAACGCAACTAAACCAACAACCGTAATAATCCCTGCTTTAAAAAATACTTTGGAAACGTCTTTTTGTGTCTTCAAATTCAACGATTCAATTGATTTAATAAAAATTCCACCAAAAACAAAGGCTGCCAGTACATCCATTGTGTAATAACCTTGTGTAAAGCCCTTTAGAAAAGCAGCCATCGTTGTTTCATAACCAGCCGATTCTACAGGTGCTTGTACAGAACCCATTGGAGTAATAATTGATTTTGCAACAATAATAATTAAAAGCACTGTAAAGATAGGTGTCGCAATTTTCCCTAAACGTTCAACAAGCTTAGATGTTTCCCAAGATAAATAGATTGTCATCGCGATAAATGCAACTGAGAAAAGGAGTAAAAATAGTGTATGGTTCGCATCACTTGGGAACAATTGTCTTAATCCAATTTCATACACAACCGATGTTGTACGTGGAATGACATAGAACGGCCCTAATGCAAGGAATAGTAAAATGGAAAAAACGACTGCAAACTTTGGTGAAACGCGATTCGCTAAACTTTCTACTGTCCCGCCACCTTTATTTAATGCAACGATTGCTAAAAGAACTAAGCCTACTCCTGTAATTAAAAAGCCCGCCATTGCGATTGGTGTATTGTTTCCTGCCTGCTGTCCTACAATCGGTGCGAAGATCACATTTCCTGCACCTAAAAACATGGCAAACAACATGAATCCAATGACTAGAATTTGAACAAAGGATATTTTATTACCCATATAACCGCCCCTTTTCCTGTTATTTAAACAACAAATCCTACTGGATAAATATCTTTACTTTGAAGTATGAATTTGTGCTCCCCAGTAATCCAAGCTGCACCGCGAATGGCTGGAATGATTGCCTCATAATCTCCCACATTCGTTTTGCCTAAAATTCTGCCTGTAAACTGTGAACCAATAATACTTTCTTGAATAATTGCATCTCCTTCATCCAATGTAAGCGTTGCCATTTTAGCACAGGTGCCTGTTCCACAAGGAGAGCGGTCAATTTGTTCATTCCCAAAGACAACTACGTTTTTATAGTGGCTATTCGTAATTTTTTCTGAAATCTCTACTAAGTCAACGGACTTGATGCCGTCAATTAACGGATGTTGAATGTCAATATTCGCATTGACATAATCTCTTATATCTTTGGAGTATTTTAATATTTCTTGTTTATTTTGCAAATCAACGTCTATCTTTAACTCACTTGCATTTACTATAGCGAAAAAGCTTCCCCCGAAAGCAATATCAAGCTGAACTGTACCTAGCTCATCCAGTTCAATTTTTAAATCCTTATGTAGTACAAAGGCTGGTACATTTTTGAATTCAACTGCTTCCACTTCATCCCCGTTATAATAAATAGAGCACTCCACAATACCTGATGGTGTATCAACTAATACTTTATCTTTCTTTTCAATAAGTCCTTTATTGATACACATAGTGACTGTGCCAATGGTTCCATGTCCACACATGTTTAAGTAATCGCCGCTATCCATGAAAATAACGCCAAGATCACACTGTGGATGAATAGGCTCAACTAGAATAGAACCAAACATATCTTTGTGCCCACGAGGTTCATTCATTAGCAACTTTCGTAAATGGTCATAATTTTCCTTTACGAAATTTTTCTTTTCCATCATTGTTTCTCCAACGATTTTTGGAAATCCATCCACAACAATTCGTGTTGCTTCCCCTACAGTATGTGTATCAATTGTTTTTATTTCATACTCATAACTAGTCATATAGTTCTCTCCCCCAAAGATCTAAAAATAGTAATTTTGCATAAAAAATCTAATTAAACTATTATTCACCCCTTTTGGAATTTTCGAATAAATCTATACAACACAACATAAAGCATAATCATTCGTTTGAAAAGTTTTTTTTTCGACAAAAAATATTTTTACTTATTTTCAAGTCAGTAGAAATTCAATAACCACAATACCCCATGACCTGAAAACGTTTGCAAAATAATTTTTTGAAATTTTACAGTTTTCTTTTTTTAGTGTTATAATCGCCAAGAATTTAAATTTCATTATTTTTAGGAGGCTATTTTATGGCATTACGTGACTTTTTTATTTACTTATCGGAGAACCAAATGCTTAATGGTGCAGCTCAAAGATACGGCTTACGAATGGGCGCTCAAAGCGTTGTAGCAGGCACAACAATTCCAGAGGTTGTACAAACGATTAAAGAATTAAACAAAGCAAACATTTCTTGTACAGTAGACAACCTTGGCGAATTCGTCTTTGAGAAATCAGCGGCAACAGCAGCGAAACAAAATATTTTAGCCGTTATACAAGCTATTCATGATGAGCAATTGGATGCACACATTTCACTTAAGCCATCACAGATAGGTCAAGATATCGATATCGACTTTTGCTATGAAAATTTAAAAGAAATCGTGGCACTTGCACATCAGTACGATATTTTTGTGAATTTCGATATGGAAAACTACGCACGCCTTCATAGCTCATTTGACTTACTAGAAAAGCTACACCAAGAGTACGATAATGTGGGTACGGTTATTCAAGCTTACTTCTTTGAGTCAGAGGAAAATATTGAGAAATACAAAAACTTCCGCCTTCGTATCGTAAAAGGTGCCTACAAGGAAGATGATAATGTGGCTTATCAATCAAAAGGTGATATTGATCGCAACTATTTAAAACTAATCGAGCAACATTTGCTAAACGGTAAGTTCACATCGATTGCAACACATGACCACAATGTCATTAATCATGTGAAGCAATTTGTTAAGAAACATAATATTTCGAATGATAAATTTGAATTCCAAATGTTATATGGCTTCCGCAAAGATATGCAGTATGATTTAGCGAAAGAAGGCTATAACTTCTGTACATATTTACCATTCGGTAGTGATTGGTACGGTTATTTCATGCGACGTCTAGCAGAGCGCCCTCAAAATCTAACACTTGTCACAAAACAAGTGTTTACTAAAAAAACAAATACAGCCATTGGTCTAGGTGTTACAGCCTTTGCTCTTGGTCGTCTATCTAAAAAGGTCAAATAATTCAACACATAAATAAAAGAGCGAAAACATCATGAATCAATGTTTTCGCTCTTTTTATTGAGTTTATAATTTTTCACACGATACTGTAAACTTTGTCGTCGTATGCCTAATGTAGCCGCAGTTTTCGAGATATTCCCTTGATGAAAATCTAATGCTTTGGAAATATAATACTCTTCCACCTCTTTCATGTAGACATCAAGTGGTCGAATATCATTTGGATCTTTAATAATAAATAAATCCGCATTCTCTTCCATCCCATCATCATAAATCTGCTGGATTTTCCATCTAAAATAAGCTGGTAGCATATGTAAATCTATGACAGTTTCATTCGTCAAAAGGGAGGAAATTTCATCAAGTAATACTTCTAACTCCTTTAAATTTCCAGGCCAATCATATTTCAAAAAGATCTCTTTGACTTCTTCCGATAACCCCTGAATGGATGAGCCAAAGCTAACACGATGGCGCTGGAAGTAATCATCAATAAACGGCATAATATCTTCTTTTCTCTCTCGTAATGGAGGTACATAAATCGTAATCCCTGAAAACAGTCGATATAACTCCTTAGATAACATTTGTTCTTGAATTAAATCAATCGGGTCTTTTCCCACACTAGCAATGAGCATATGCTGATGATGCGAATGATTGTTAAACAATTCTACAATTTTTTTTTGCGCCGCTATGGATAAATACTCAATCCGTTCAGCGAAGAACGTAATACTCTCTTCTCCAGCAATGCTTTTTTCAAATTGCTTTAAAATAGTGTTTTCATCTCTACGGCAAATCAATGCAATAAACAGATCGTTTTGCACCTTTAAATCATGATGAATTCCCTCAGCAATCATATCAATTCCTGTACCCGATTCCCCTACTAACACAACGGGCATTCTACTCAATGCCACAATTTTTGCTTTTTCTATAACGTCTCGCATCACTTCTGATACTGCGGTAATAATTTCAAAGGTCAGCGGAGCACCGTATCTTCTTAATGGCTGGTACATCATATGTTCAAGCTGTGTAATATCTCGTGCAAATTCCACAGCACCTACTAAAGCTCCCTCATAGTGCAACGGATAAATATTACTAATGTACGTGACTTCTTGATTTTTTTTATTCCAATACGTTTTTTTCACATTGGGTATTGGCGATTCGGAGCTTAAAACTTTATAAATATCACTTTTCTCCGATTCAAAATCAATAATTTCGAGTGCTCGTCTCTGCTCGAATTCATCTTCATTCACGCCTTCTAATTCTCGCATTTTTTTATTATAGATGAGCAATTTACCCTCTGTATCTACAACACAAATGCCCATATCCCCTTTTTCAATAACGTATTTATAAATATTTAATAAAATATGATTGTCCATCTTGTCCTCCTGTATACGCCTATCCCTCCCAATATTTTAACACTATGCATGAAAGGTAGACATGCAAATTGAAAAATTCCGAAAATTATTGTTGATTAATGCCAAATTATATTGCATTATAGAATTAATAAAATTCTAAATAGTGCATAATCATTTGGCACTTGTTCACAGGAGGAAATTAATTTGATTACATATAAACACGAACCATTCACAGATTTCTCGAAACAAGAAAACAAAGATGCATACGTAGCAGGCTTACAAACTGTTGAAGGCTATTTAGGTCAAGACTACCCACTTATTATCGGTGGCGAACGTATTATGACAGAAGATAAAATCGTTTCGTACAACCCAGCGAAGAAAACAGAAGTGATTGGCCGCGTGTCAAAAGCTACACGTGACTTAGCTGAAAAAGCAATGCAAGTGGCAGATGAAACATTCAAAACATGGAAAAAAGTAGACCCAGCGATTCGCGCAGACGTTTTATTCAAAGCAGCAGCGATTATCCGTCGCCGAAAATTCGAATTCTCAGCTTTATTAACAAAAGAAGCGGGTAAACCATGGAACGAGGCAGATGCAGATACTGCAGAAGCTATTGATTTCTTAGAATACTACGGTCGTCAAATGCTACGTGTTAAAGAAGGTCAACCTGTAGAGAGCCGTCCTGGTGAATACAACCGTTATGACTATATTCCATTAGGTGTTGGTATCGTTATCTCTCCTTGGAACTTCCCATTCGCAATTATGGCGGGTACAACAGTAGCAGCTCTAGTTACAGGGAACACAGTTTTATTAAAACCAGCTTCTACAACACCAGTTGTAGCATATAAATTTATCGAAGTATTAGAAGAAGCAGGATTACCAGCAGGTGCAGTCAATTATGTACCAGGTAGCGGTTCAGAAATTGGGGACTACTTAGTAGACCACCCACGTACACGCTTCATCAGCTTCACAGGTTCACGTGATGTTGGTTTACGTATTAACCAACGTGCTTCTGTATTAAACGATGGCCAAATTTGGATCAAACGTGTTATCGCTGAAATGGGCGGTAAAGATACAATCGTAGTCGATAAAGAAGCTGACCTTGAATTAGCTGCTCAATCAATCGTGAAATCAGCATTCGGCTTCTCTGGGCAAAAATGTTCTGCATGTTCTCGTGCCATTATCGTTGAAGATGTCTATGACACAGTTGTTAATCGTGTAATTGAACTTACTAACACGTTAACAGTTGGTGACCCAACAGACCCAACAAACTTCATGGCAACGGTAATCGATGCAGCTGCATTCAACAAAATTACAGAGTACATCGAAATCGGAAAAGGCGAAGGTCGTCTTGTTGCAGGTGGAACAGCAGATGATTCAGTAGGTTACTTCGTCAACCCAACAGTATTTGCAGACGTAGACCCATCTGCACGCATTATGAAAGAAGAGATCTTTGGTCCAGTTGTGGCAATCGCCAAAGCAAAAGACTTCGACGAAGCAATTGCCATTGCAAACGATACTGAATACGGTTTAACTGGTGCGGTTATTACAAATAATCGTATGAATTTAGAAAAAGCTCGTGAAGATTTCCATGTAGGTAACTTATACTTCAACCGTGGCTGTACAGGTGCAATCGTAGGTTACCAACCATTCGGTGGCTTCAACATGTCAGGTACAGACTCAAAAGCAGGCGGTCCAGACTACTTACAATTACACATGCAAGCAAAAACGACTTCTGAGATGCTCTAAAACATAGACATTTCGGTTCCGTATATGGCTGTCCAATTAAGTTGAATTACGCGAAGTTTGGGAACGAACTTGTAGACTTTTTAACCCTTGGCTTTCCTTTTAGGAATTGCTGAGGGTTCTTTTTAATAGGAAGCTTTTTGAGATGCGCTAGTATCCATTTTGGATATTTCCTCATTTGTATGCTTTTCCGTATGGAGCTTTTAAAAAAGTGCCAAAACCCTTATTTATTAAGGATTTTGACACTCTGTGAAATCGTTTGATTTTAAAAAATGAAGACGGCCTTCTCAATATTTCTTAGATAACTCTCTTTGACAACTTCTTCTAATTTCATATGCTAAAAATGCTCTTTAAGCCATCTCTATCATTCTTCACTTACGTTAAATTTCAACCTTTGTAAACTCCATCCCCTGTACCTTCAACTGATTAAATAAATTCGCTAATGCCGTCTCTCCGACATTGCGGTACTTACCTAATAGCACTAGCTCTTTAGGGAAATCCTTAACATGGAAGAAACCTTGCTCTTGTAACGAGTTAAGCAAGCTTGTTTGTCCGGGAAAGTTGTCCTTCGTTAACGCAACATTTCCTAATGCTTCAGTTAAAATAACAAAATCTGATTTATAAAATAACAAGACTTCCCCGCGATATTGCTCCATTAATATTTTGCGTTTTTGTTCTTCTTCAACGAATAATCGTAATTCTTCAAAGAAACATTCATCATTAGCTTCTTTAAATCGCTTCACAAACTGGTAAATACCGTCTAATTGATATGGCAGTTCACTCATAATACGTGCTTGCTGTTCGCCATTCAAACGAATTAAAAATGTTGTGGATTTTGGGAAACGCTGTGGCAATAAAAATGCATCACGTAAAAAATCCGGTATCTCAACAAATTGATCTTTATAGTAAATTCTACGACTAACCTTTTGCTCGGTTACAACATTTTCTGGCGTCGGCTGTTTTTGCGCAAACGTCTGCATTAATGCTTCAATATGTTCGATTAAATATTCACTATCTACCGCGCTTTTTTCAGGAACCGGTTCAATATACTCTGGTACCTCAATATCTGGTGATGCATATGTTTCGATAAACCATGTCAAAATTAAATGCTGATACTCCCAACAAGTTAATGCTTCTCGAATTAATATTTTGCGCGTACCATCATGACTTGCTGTGTTTCCTTGGCGACGAACGAAGTGAATCGCATTATCCGTTGTTGGCGTAATAATACCTTCATTTTTTAACTTCATTTGTAATTCGCCGAAATTTAAGTCACTGTGCTCAAGCCCTTCCAATTGCGCAACTTGACGAACTAACGTTTCCGCCATCGTTCGCGTTGTTTGCATCGCTGCACGTGGTGAAATAAAAAGAAGCTTTTCTATTTCTTGCGTTAACTCAGCTAAATTTGGATTAATTCTGTATAAAATTTCTTGTAACTTTTGCGACACTATTTCACACCTACCTGCTTAATTTTTTCTATCAAATATGGAATTTTTTCTTTATATTTATCTTTGTTTGCTAAGCGTAAAGAGTACTCTAATTTTTTCAAATGATACATCGCTTCTTTGGGCAGTTCTTCTATAATGAGGTCATGTTCATATAGTAGTAGACTCATCTCTACTTCAGACGAATATAATTTGATTTCTTCAAAAGAACTTCCTGTCCATTTGTAGGCACGTACTATAAAATCATAGTCTCTGTAGTGACCTTGAATAACATGACCGTCTTTTCCAATTAATTCTGCCCTAAGTGGTTCATTATTTTTCGCACTTTTTTCTTCAAAAAAACGATACTGCATATCTGATAAATATTCATACTTTAACGCTTCATTTGTATCCACATCTTTACTTTTCACAATTGCAAATATTACTTCTATATTAGAGTTAATATCCTTAGCTACTCGAAGATCCCCAGTACTCGGATCTGCCCATTCATCAAATATTTCATCATATGGATGGCTATGATAATAAGCAACAAAGTCACTTGTTGTCACAAGCTTTCTCGCTTCCTTCACAATATCATTCACTTGCTCATCTGCCTTTACACTTGAAGCTGTTTTATTCAGTACATTCGCAACTGGAAATGTATACTCACCAACTACATTTCTATCTTGCTCACCAAAAAGTAAACCAAAGCATTCCTTTTGCTGACCGCGCTTTGGATAATGGCTAATGCAGTCAAGTAGCATAGTTGTTAATGTATTGTTGATTAATTCTAAGTGCATAAAAAACCCTCCTTATATTTAAAATAAAAGCGTACCAGTATAAAAACATGATACGCTTTCTAATTGTTATACTTGATTTAATAAGGCGCCTTTAACGCTTCAAACTCTTCCTCCTACAACGTAACACCTTTCCCCAATTTCTCACGCGTCCACATAGAAGGACGAAAGGGTTTCTTTGTTGTAAGTTGCTCATTTTACTCTTCTTCACTTACTTATAAATGTGTTTCTATTGCGTTATCACGCTCATTTACTACATCCGATGTTGAACCTAACGGAACTAAATTCCTTGTTAAATAAAACTGCAACGGCCTAATGTTTTCACCTAGTATTTCATCTTCCTTACGTGAAAATATTTTGATGTCACATAAAATCTAGTTTAAGAAAAATGCCTCTAAATCAGCTTCGTTTTTTAAAATTTTATGCTCTTCAACACCGACTTCTCGTGCTAATTGAATCGAAGCCGCAGCTAATGTTGCTTTATTAGCATTAAAGTCAAATGCAGCATCAATTAATGTGTTAAACCGCGCATACATCGTATCAATTTTTTTAATGATTTCATGATATGCATTATCTACTTTTGCTAGTAATCCCACCATATACTCATCCATGTGACGCTTTAATGCAGCTTCTTTTTGACCTAGTTTCCCTTTTGCGATACCCCAAACGAAATTAGTCGTTACTGTACCGATAATCGCTCCGAGTACTGGTATTGGGATAAGTGTTTGACCAATTGCGCCACCAATTGCTGCAATACCGGCTTCTAAACATAAAATTTGACCTTGCGTTACGACTTCAACTAAATCAATTTGACCTTTTTGATGATCTACTAAAAGCGAAGTAACTCCCATCGCTGCACTCGTAACTGCCCCTGCAAACGGAGCCGACAACGACGTTAAATTTGTCAAAGCATAAATTGAACCAGCTGTAACACCTGCTTTTGTACCTGCTTTTCCTGACTGTAGTCCAACCTCTTTCCAGTCATCAGCTGTAAAATCGGACAACTTCGTACCAGATTTCACTTTTGAATAAATATTTGTACATGCGCTCACAGCTGTACTAATTGCTGCGGCAGTACCCGCAACCTTCATTCCTTCTTTTAATGAAGGGCCAGCATTTGCTTGTACTGCTTCCCTTTTTTGCTCAGCCTCTTTATCGATTTCATTTATTTTTTGTTGATTTTCTTCGACCATTTGTTCTTGGTTTTTTTGAAGCGTTTCGTGTGCTTTTCCTGTTTGTACTTCGTCATATTTCGAAATCGATTGTTTTACAACATCATTAAATGAACGCCCTGTTTGACGTTCAATCTCATCTACTTTTTGTAAAATTGATCTAATCGACTTTTCACTTAAAGTTGTAGGGTTTTGACCATTGCGTAAAGCTTGTATAATATCGTATTGATCTTTTGGAATTACATAATCCATTGCCGTATCTTGATATTTATTGAAATGCTCTAACACACTAGACAATGAATTATTCGCTCCGTTTATAAATTTCGACTGCGTTTTTACACCGTTCCAAATAAAATCTTCTGCTGCTGTTCTTCCTACCCCTTCGAAAGTTGCAACATCTGCTTGACCATTTAAAGCTGCTTTAGCATTCCGAATATGCACTTCGAAGTTTTCAGCGATTTCTCCATGCTTTGTTTTTTGAGAACCTAAAATATTTTCTGGTGAATTTAAAAACTGACGCATTTTCACTAATTGCTGCAATGCCTTTTCAAAATTTTCATTTTGAATTTGTTTTTCTTTTAATGAATCGCTAACAATTGATTCTAAATGTTTGGCAACCGATTCACTTTTCCAAACATTAAATCCATCGACACCAGCTGCAATAACTTGATCCTTCCACACCGTCATATTATTTTCCTATTTCCTTCATAAATAATTTCGATAATGAAGATGTGTTGTTAATTATCGCAATTAACTCTTGTCTTTGATTTGAAGAATATTGTTCGAATGAAGTAATATTTTGTGCAGCGTTCGTAAAATTCGTGATCATTTTATATAATTCATTCATTAATTTTTTTGTCGTAGAAGTTAATTCAACAATTTCATATTGAATAGCATCAATTTTACGACGCTCTTTTAAAATTTCTAATCTTTCTTTATCCGCTTTTATCGCAGCATCTTTATTTTTTTTACTTGCAAATACGCCACCCGCTACTAGACTTGCTGCTCCAATTCCCCAACCAATTGGACCAGCTAATGCTAATAATGTGTTACCCGCAGCCATACCGCCACCACCTGCAGCTAATGCACCGCCACCAAGCCAAGCTAAAGCAGCATTTGTTGCAGCTGCACCCGATAATCCTGAAATTGCCGCACCGGTTGAAGCTGTTCCAAATGTTGTAGCTATTGCCATAGCAGCAGTTGGTGCAAATGCGGCTGTTGCTACGCCAGCAGCTACACCTGCTGCAGTACCTCCACCTGCAATTTTAATCATTAATTTTTCATCATACGTAATTTCACTTAATGCTTTAAAGCTTGCAGTATTAATACGAATCGCATCGAATTCCTTTTCAAATTCTTTCGGTGTATTAGCGATTGAATTGATATAGCGTTCTACATTATCAATTACTTCTAATGCCGATGTACGTGAATTATGTAAATTCAACGCCGCTTTTTGAACATTTTTTTGTGCATTTTCATAATTAGTAACTTCTTCTTTTAATTTTTCAACTGCTTCTTTTTTTAAAGAACTATTAAGCATACAATCACCTCGGTGTATAAATTAATATTATTTTACCACCAATTTGGTAATATTAAAGGTTTTTCGAACTGAACTTAATTTTTTGTATTTGACTATAAAATTATTTAATAGATAATTTTAGTACAAAAAAGCTGCTTGAATCATATCAAGCAGCTTCCAACTTACACTCTATAGTACTCAACTAATTCCATTAATCTATTTTCTATCCAATGACAATCCACAAAAAACACCTTAACTATTACTCCATCATCACTCACGAAATGAATTTCTTCATCACCAGAAAACACCTCTGTTTTCGGATAGATTAGGACAATTTCATTCGTATTGTACTTCTACGCATACGCATATATTTGATACATGTCTGCTTGAGAAGTACCTTAATTTTTACGAGGCACATTTTTTAATAGTTTAATAGACGTACTTTGGAAGTTAATATAACCAGAATGGGGAAATGTCTGCTTTTATTAGCCATTAAAGTTTATGAATCGAAAGATTCGGAAAATAATTATAAGCTGTCGATAGTACGAGGTCTATTTCCAGCAATATTCATTTGTCTAAATACAACTTCCAAAGGCATAGTCAATAGGAATCCAATGTTCATTCTCCTTTGGTTTTACTAAACGGGCATTTCCCATTGAAAATACACCATATTTTCTACTTTTATCCAAATAAAAAAACCTCCTATTCATTATCTGAATTAGAAGGTTTATAAACGAAATTCATTATATAAATGTAATACCCTTAAAACGAAAAAAGTTAGGGGGCCTAATTGAAAGTTTAACACCTTCATCTAGTTACCCTAACTTCTATAAACATTGATATACCAGTGATTTCACGGCTATCAACTGTATGGAGGCGGCGGAAGTCGAACCAGCAACCCCATAGAATGCTTTAATAGCAGTTAAATTTTTAAAGTTTATTCATTTATACGTCTCTACTCAAATAATCCATTAACAATTTCGAAAAATGAACCATTACCATTATTTCGATTTTTTATACATATTTTAAATATCAGGAACAAAATTAATGTACACAATAAAGGATCCTTTTAATACTTTTAATGCACACTTGTGCTATTTTAGATAAACAAAATGAAAAAGAGCACACCAATTTGTGTACTCTGGTATCAACTAAATTCATCTGATAATTTTTTGACTGGATTTTCTCCTATTATTTTTAACATTTGATCAGCTACTGCTCGTGCTAGTAAAGGAGGCACTGCATTACCTATTTGTTGATATTGCTTGTCCTTTGTTCCAATAAATACATAGTTATCTTTAAAGGACTGAAGTCTTGCCGCTTCCCGAATACTTAATGCTTCCGGTTTCGCTGGATGTTGCCACATTGATTTTCTAACATTTATTACTGTCGGAGAAGGTTCATTATAGTTCAGCCTTAAATAAACTGTGTTTTGTGTACGTGAACTATCTGTATAAGAAATCTCTTTTAGTTCATCTGACAGACTATGGAAATTCTTCCCTCCGCTCTGTTTTAAAGCCTCAAATCTTTGTTTACTTAATGGTTCACTATTAGTATTGATATGATTATAAATTAGGTTCTCATTCATACCTAAACGATAATACTTTTGCATTCTAGTTATATGAGAAGTTACATAATAAGGAAGTTCATAATCTTTAATGTCTTTCTTTGGAGTTATTTCTTCTAAATCTTTTATCGCATCAAACACCGTAAATGGTAATTGATCTGAATCAAATTTTGCAGGCATTTGTACAGGTCCATTATTTACTTTATCCTTTTTCACACCTAAAATCATAAACCTCTCACGATTTTGAGGTGCAAAAAAATCACTCGCTAACATTACTTTAGAAGCTATATCATAGCCAAGATGTTTAAAAAATGCATCTAAATATTGAACAATATTATAAGATTTCACTTGAACACTAACTCGTATTTCTTCAGATATTGATTTAACTTTAGTTTCACCGAAGCAAATTATTTTTTCATTTTTCAACTCTATTAAATATCTTAATAATTGGTTGATGTTAATAAAATCTATAAGTTTTGATAACGAAGTTTCGTTATTATCATGTTTATGATCAATTAATGCTTGTAAAACTTCAGTCGTGTTTAGAATTACACCATTAAATAATCCAATTTCTTTTAAATTTGACTTATCATATTTATTTATTGCAGTAATGAGTTCATTTATTTCTTCAATCTCATTTTTCTTTTCAATAATATAGAGCTTCTTCTTTTTTAAATTTCGAACTATTGTTCGCAACTTTGATAAATGCTTTTCATTATAAAGAACAGGATTAAATTCTGATGTAACAAGCTCTTTTATTAATGGCCCTAAATCAGGGTTTTTAGATTCTATTAAAGTTAGCTCTTCTATTTCCCAAAATTTTTTCTGGTTTGACCCTTCAATAATTTTATTTAGATGTTCTTCAGAACTGTATCCATAAATACCCCCGCAATTTTCAGTCACAAAAAACTTATGCTTTACGGAGTTCATTGTTTTAACATTTTCCATTAAAAATGCTATTGGACGAATTTCATCAATTGCCCTAGCAAATTCTTTCACCAACTGATTATTTCCAGAAATCAAATGATTTTTTTGACGATTCGCATTCGAAAACCCTTGACAAGGCGGACCCCCGGTTACGACTATCTCTTCACCCAAAATATTTTTTGAGTCTAAAAACTGTTTAAAATCAATTTTAGTTATATCACTAATTTTACTACCTTCAGGCTTAATAATAATATTTTCATTTTTATTATGATTATAAACATATGTTTCAATTGCTTCTTTGTTTATTTCTACAGCACCTATTACTTCAAATCTACCAGTTTGTTCAAAACCATTACTTAATCCACCGGCTCCAGCAAACAAATCGATAAGTTTGAATTTACTTACTTTGTTACTCATTAAATCTCGCTCCTATTAAAAACTACTCTTATTGCAGCATATAGGATTCTGATAAATTTATCAATTGTTTTTATCTATTCTTATTATAAAAAACGACAAAATTATATTTCATCTAACCTTTCTTCTGTAATTAGATTGGACTATTTATAATCTAGTTATAGATTATAAACAGAGTAATCATCAGATATAGCTACTCTTATAAAAACATATTAGATATTTCCATAAAACCATTATATGGTATCATAGTAATAGGTTAATCTTCACATGAGGAGTTGAAATATATGGATGGTACAATCCACACCCAACCAGCTGCTACTCCTGTTATTCATGCTTTACGAAATATAGGTTATAAAGCTCAAACAGCTATTGCAGATATTGTTGATAATAGTATTGATGCTCATTCTACGGCTATCGATTTACAATTTGAATATGGCAATGGTGATGGATTCATATTAATCAAGGATAATGGAAGTGGAATGGACGAAGATGAATTACAAATAGCAATGACAATTGGCTCTAAGGATCCTCGAGATGAACGAGATAAAAATGAATTAGGACGTTTTGGAATGGGACTTAAAACAGCAAGTTTTTCTCTAGGAAAACGAGTAAGTGTTATTTCTAAAAAAAATGGCATCATATCAGAACGTTGCTGGGACTTAGATCTAGTTAGTAAACACAATGAATGGTATTTATATAAAAAAGCACCAGATTCTATACTCCACGATTTACCTGATATTGAAGGTGAAAGTGGAACTATTGTATACATAGATAAATTAGATCGTTTTTCAAAAGCTGGATTATCGTCTCCTTTAAAAAAGAAAAGTTACTTCACGAAAATAAAAAGAATTCGTGACTACTTAGAATTAGTTTATCATCTACTATTAAATGATAAACTAACCATCACAATTAATAATAATCAATTAAATGGCTGGGATCCATTTTTATTAAATATGTCAGAAACTATACAAGAAAAAATTTTAGAGGGAGAAAAACAGGCTTTTCGCGTTAATGGGAAACGGGTAATCGTACGACCGTATGTATTACCACATCCATCAAATTATAATAGTACAGAATTTACTCAAGCTGGTGGTCTTAAGGGTTGGCGTGAACATCAAGGGTTTTATATTTATCGTGAAAATCGCCTTGTTACATTTGGTGATTGGCTTGGTTTATTCAAAAAAGAAAGTATCTATGATCTCGTAAGAATACGAGTAGATTTTTTAAATGCGTCTGATGATGATTGGAAAATAGACATTAAAAAATCTAGCATTTCAATACCTGAAGAAGCAAAAGAAAATTTAGAATCCATTGGTAGATACTATCGCCAATTGTCTCAAGATATAATGTTATACCGTACTAAACGAACATCCGGCTCTAGGATAAAAAGAACTATCGGCACATTAAATACCTGGGAGCTAGATAATGATAACAACCACGGT
This sequence comes from Lysinibacillus sp. NPDC097214, assembly GCF_050277945.1. NCBI lineage: Bacteria > Bacillati > Bacillota > Bacilli > Caryophanales > Bacillaceae > Lysinibacillus > Lysinibacillus sp. NPDC097214. The sequence continues at coordinate 34,938 of NZ_JBNNSS010000010.1, read as the reverse complement.
AAGTATATTTTAAATAGACTCCATCCTATCCTAAATGAAATTTTGTCTAGTATAGACGATGAAACTAAAAAACAGTTAAATTTATATCTTAACTTAATTGAACTTGGCTCACCAATGAATTTATTTGAGATGGAACATTTAATTCAACGTGAAGAAGAATCTCTTGATTTGAAATTGAAAAATTTATTGGTATTAATATCAGGAGAATTATTGAAAAAGAATCCAGATATGCCACTAGATGAATTAGTCGAATCTCTTATGCTTTTCCCACAATTCGAATCTATTGGTAGAATTGCATTAGAAAAAATTATATTAAAGGATGTTATCAATGATTGACACACAAGATACTATTAAAAATGAATTAGAAAAAGCATTTGTTGAAACATACAAAAAGCTTCTTATTTTAAATACTGAAGATGCAGCTGATATAGCAATGAATGCTGCAAAAATGAAGATTAAAAAGAAACATCTCGACTTAACAGCGGACAAGTTAGAGGAGTGGCTATTAGAGATATATGATACGCATGTGCAAGAAATTATTATAAAACCAACAAGTGTAATTCGTGCTTCTAAAGATAGTGCATGGGAAGATGGTGAATTAGAATTTAGTTACTATTGGTATCGCTATTCTAAGTATTTAGAAGAGATCAAACATTGGCCAATCGATACTATTAGATCCATCGATACCACAACTAATGAAATTCTAAAAAGTATTGGAAATCCTAATAAACAAACTGAATTTGATTATAGAGGATTGGTGTTGGGATATGTACAATCTGGTAAAACAGCAAACTTCACTGGTTTAATCAACAAAGCTTATGATGTTGGTTACAAATTAGTCATTGTACTAGCCGGTATGCATAATGATTTACGTTCTCAAACACAATTACGGCTTGAAAAAGAGGTCGTTGGTGTGATTGATAAAGTTACTAAAGTTGCTACGGGAGTTGCTTCAATATCTAATAAGGGGGAACTAGTACAAACATGGACTGATGTAGAAAATGATATTTCTATTAAAGCCAAAGATCAACGCCATAATTTGAATGTACCAAATTTAATGGTTGTTAAAAAAAATAAAGATGTTCTTGAAACATTAAATACTGTGATTGAAGCTTGTTGCAACTTATCAGCTGATTATCGTAACGTTCCCGTCTTAGTAATTGATGATGAGGCCGACCAAGCATCTGTTGACACAGCAGATTCTAATGAGAAACCAAAAACAATTAATAGTTTAATCCGTCGCCTTTTAAATCAATTTAACCGTAAATCATACGTAGGTTATACTGCAACTCCGTTTGCTAACTTACTCATTGACTCTCGAACAACTGATGAGGAAGTACAAGAAGACTTATATCCAAAAGATTTTATTGTTGCATTACCCAAACCAGATGGATATTGTGGTCCAGAGGAATACTTTAATGTTACTGGATATGAAGAAGATGATGACAAACCACAATATATTCGACATCTAAATCAGGATGATTTGGATTTATTCAATAATATTAAAAATAAAGAGCATGCAGAATTAATCAATTATGTACCGTATTCAATGAAACAAGCTATTCAGAGCTTTATTATTGCTACAGCAGTGAGAAATTTACGCAATCAAGAAAAAGAGCATAACTCCATGCTAATCCATGCATCTCATTTAACAGATATTCAATTAGAACTAAAAAAAGTAGTAGAAGCCTACTTTGAGGAATTTTCAAATACTATCCTTTATGCGTCGACTGATGAAACAATCAATCAATTACAAAACTTATATATAAAAGATTTCGTTCAAGTTCAAAAAACGTTCAATGACAAAAATACCGAACATTGCTATCCAGTACTTGAATGGGTAGAAGTTTATAAAGAAATTAGAAAAGTATTAGGGAAAATAGACATTCTGGCTATTAACGGCGATAGTAAAGATATATTAGATTATGATTCACGCAAGGAAAACGGATGGAACGTAATTGCTATCGGTGGAAATAAATTATCTCGAGGTTTGACACTGGATGGTTTAACTGTTTCCTACTACTATCGTGGAACAAGTATGTACGATTCTCTTTTACAAATGGGGCGTTGGTTTGGTTTCCGTAATGGCTATATGGATCTTTGTCGTATCTATACTTCACAACAAATTGCATCAAACTTTGAACATTTAGCAGAAGTAATGGTAGAAGTACGTAAAGAATTCGATTGGTTAGCAAAACACGAGATTCTTACTCCTTATGACTATGCTGTCTCCGTACTCGGACATGATTATATGGATATAACAAGCCCCGCCAAAATGAAAACAGCTGAATTCTTACATTATCTAGGAGGTAAAAAACCTCAAACACGATTATTTAGTAAGGATCTAGATTTTTATAAAACAAATATGGATATTACTATCAAGTTAATAGAATCCATTAAGAATTTTACTCCATGTACTGTAGGAGATACTAAATATTATGTAGCCAAAAATGTTTCTGTTCAGAACATTCTTCAGTTCCTAAAAACATATAAAACTGATCCTAATGCAACTAAAGTAGTTTCAAACAAAATATTTGATTATATACAAAAACAAATTTCTCGTGGAGAATATTTAAACTTTAATATTGTTGTTGTAGACGCTACAAAAAAATCATTGAACAGAAGTGAAGTTAGAAAAGCAAATGCGTCTGGTAAAAATATAAAAGAATTTTCCGTAAACTTAGGCGATATACAAATAGAAAATGCCGTTTTACGTAGAATAAATCCAGAAGAAAACCATACTAACGATTATTCTATTGATTTAGGTGCAATCACTTCCGGAAAACACTTTTTAATTGATTTAGAGAATCAACAAATCCGTGATAATGCTAATCCATTATTAATAATTTATCCATTACATCCACAGATACCTGCATTCGATGAGCTGGAATATGATTTCAATGAGAACTTTGTACCAATTGGTATTGCTTTTGATTTCCCAAGAGTATATAAAGAAAATTTAAAAGGAGAAATCGTTGAAGCACGTCAAAAATATGTAAAAAATAAAACAGTTTTTGATGAAAAGGAGAATAAAGAATGACAAAGGTAACAGTAGCTTTTAATGAATTACTTACTCAGATTAATCCCTCTGAAAGTGAGGCAATTTATAAATTAAAAACTATCCATTTTAAAAAACCTTGTATCATGATCGGCGTGGATTCTTTAACAAAAGAACGCAGACTTTATATCGATATAACTAAAGAAAATTGGCCTAAAGATAAAATGAAAACCTTCCCTAAATGGCGTGGTCTAACGGTTAAAGAGGAATTCCATAAAAAAATAGGACCATTAAAAGAGAAAAAAATGTTGGTATTATATCAGGAACCAGATCAAAGCATTGAAATTTTTGATAATGTTATGCAAAGTGTCTATGACAATATTATTCATAATTTGGAGGAAGATTTATTCTCTACTCTTTACACAGTATTGGATCAATGGAAAAACTTTTTCATGCGTAAACGAGATGGTAAATTAACGATTGAAGAACAGATGGGACTTTATGGAGAATTATATTTCTTTAGAGCATGGCTCAATAAGTTTCCGGATGCACCACCAACAATTATGGATTATTGGAAAGGCCCATTAATGAATCGGATTGATTATGTCGCTGCTAAAACGGGCATAGAAATTAAAACAATCTGTCCTAAAATTCGTGAAGATATTCGAATTTCTAGTGAGCGTCAGTTAGAGTTAACACCTATTATTAAAAATTTATATTTATATGTTTTACGTGTTGAGATTTCTGATACAGAAGGGGAAAATTTATTCGACATATTAACGGATATCATCAATATTTTAAGTACTCGAGCACCTTCAACTATTGTATCGTTGGAAAATTTATTGTTAGAACTTCGTATTATTAAAGAAGATTACACAGAAAATAAATTTTCTGTATTGGAGGATATGGCATATAAAGTAAATGATAATTTCCCTAAATTAACACCAAATATGTTACCAAAAGGTGTTTCATATGTATCCTATTCTGTAGATTTATCTCATTGTGAAGAGTTCAAAGCAAATTCTCAAGATGTATACTATTTAAACAATGGAAGATGAGTGTGGGAAATGAATGAATTTCAGCAAAAATTAGAGTTTTTCAACGAATTTATGGAAGCTGTTGAAAGACGTGGTGCTGCACTTGGCAGTCGCCAAACTCCATTTTTAGAAGCGATTCTACCCTTTATTTCGGAAGAAGATGAGCCAACTGTTTTTTACTTTGGAAATTCAAATGCAAAGGTCCAACTAAATGGTTATCTTTATTCTGAAGCAAGTAATTCTTTAAATCTATATGTAGTGGATTATGATATTGAATATGAAGATGATTCTCTACCTGAAATAACAAAAACAGCTGTTACAGAAGTTGCTACACGAGCAAAACGTTTTTTCACAAATGCAAAATCCTTTCATACTTATGCAGAGAGAACTTTGGAAGTTGCTAACTTAGCCAAACATATTTTAGACATTCAAAACGAACTTGAAGAAGTAAATATCTATGTTGTGACAAATCGATTCTACACATCCAATAAACCTGTTGATTTAGCTATTCCTGGTATACCAAATGTAAATGTATATGTATGGGATATGGATCGTATCTATAAACTAACAGAGGCAGAGCAAGGTATAAGGGACTTCGAAATTAATTTTAGCAAATACGATACTGATTTTGAGATGATGAAAGTCCCTAAATTATCCACGGACGTTATTCATAATGGGATTGATTGCTATATTGGTTATGTTCCAGCACATTTATTGGCACAATTATATGATGAATTCGGACCAAAACTAGTTGAACGAAATGTGCGATCATTTTTACAAGCTCGTGGCGGTACTAACAAGGGAATAAGAGATACATTAAAAAATCCCAAACAACGAGATTTATTTGTAGCTTATAATAACGGGATTTCTACAGTAGCGAAGTCTGGAGACATTGAACAAGTTAAGGATACAAATTTATATCGTATTAAAAGCTTAAAGAGCTGGCAAATTGTAAATGGTGGTCAAACTACTGCTTCGATTCATCAAGCTTTTAAAAATGATGTACCGTTGGATGAAGTGTTTATTCAAGCAAAGTTAACAATTATCCATATAGATTCTAATAGTGAAGAAGATAACTATCTATTAGAAGATGAGATGATCTCTAAAATATCCGAGTATGCCAATACACAGAATAAAATTAACAAATCTGATTTATTAGCAAATACCCGATTTCTATCAGATATCGAAAAGTACTCACGTAATACATGGATTCCTAGCCAAGATGGGCGAAAAGAAGAATCTAAATGGTACTTTGAACGTGCGCGTGGTCAATATATGGTTGACATAGGGCGCCGTAAAAAAGGTAAAGAACAAAATGATTTCAAAAAACTCTATCCAAAAGAATTTGTCTTAGGAAAAGTAGACATAGCAAAATACTTTATGTCCTGGAATGGATATCCTCAGGTTTCTAGTAAAGGTGGCGAAGAGGCCTTCACAAAGTTCATGTCCTTAAATAGTGAATATTGGAAGTATGATTTGTCAGAAGGTGACAGAATTAAAAGTATTGATGAATCCTTCTATACAAATTTAATTGCTTTCTGCATTATCAACAACTACGTTAAAGGTATCGTAGAAAAAATGAATTTAAAGGGCTATAAAGCTAATGTTATTTATTATACTGTCTCAATGTTAAATCATTTATATAAAAATCAAATTGATTTAGAGGATATTTGGAAAAATCAAGAAATATCTTCAGAGTGGGAACGTTGTGTCCAAACAATCGCTAAAGCAGCATTGGATCATTTACGTATTTCTGCCGGAGAACGAAACGTTACTCAATGGGCTAAAAATGAAGAATGTTGGACTACTTTCAAAAAACAGTATTCTAACTCCTTAAAAAATTTAATATAAATTAGAAGCCCCCCTCTTACCAAGTAATAATTGATAAGAGGGATTTTAATTACAAAAGCTAAATCCCATGTATGGAGATGATGAGAGATAAACCAACACTTGATAACCAGTAAGTCAGCTTCATATATCCCCCCCGTTCTTCCTACATAATTACTTGTTTAAATATTTTAGGTCGCTTCCCTTCCTAACCTTCCCTACCGTTAATAACGGCGTTACTCATTATTATAGAATTTTATACAAGTCTGTTAAAGAAAAGAAATTATACAGACTGGTTAATAATTTTTATACATAACAATACCAATCAACTATATCCAGTACTTAATATTTAGTTCACTGGATTATTAATATTCAAGATTATAAACAGTTCTAAACAATATGCTATATAGATTAATCCAGATACTTTGCAATTACTTGTTTATGCCACTTTCACTAATTCACTAGCTGCAAACATAAAAAAGGAACTAAAAATTTCAGTTCCCTCAATTTATTACTATTTAAATGTCCAATACCTATCCACTTCTAATCCCGTTTGTTGATAAAATTCATCACGGTAAAAATAATTAAATAGTAAGGCTAACGTTTCATCATTAATATGTAAATGATTTGGGTGATATTTCGTAGTTTTATAATAAGATAATTTCCCGTCACTTCTACTAAAAATACCTTTAACAATTTTTATAAAATTATCATATTCTTCTTTTAAATTGTCGTGTTCCATTTGCAGTTTCTTTAATTCATCGTATTCTTTTAGTTTCATAACAATTTCTTCATATTCTTCTTCAGTAAAAACTATTTGCTTTTGCATTATTATACCTCACCTTAACACCTTATAAATAAAAAAGTTTGCAAATTAAATAATATATTCATGTAATAAAAATAACAACATGAATAAAAATATTTCACATACGTTCGGCTTATCCTGATAAATCCTTACATGATTTAGAACCATTTAACTTTCAAAACCTTTTCGATAATATTCGGTGCTAAACCTTTAATATACCGTAACTACTTATTACTTTCTTTTATTCTATTTAATGCAATTTCTTCATCAATACCCAAGTCAATTAAAATGGTTAATGTAATTAATGCTTGCATTCTCATAACCGCATTCAATAAGGAATTAGTATCTTCTAAAATATTTTTCTTCCTCGTTTTATCAAAATGAGTTAAATAGTTTCGAGTTTCCACTAATTGCATAATAAATTTATCGCGTTTTTTACTATTTCCAAAAAGGTATGATTTCGAATCTCCTGATAATGAACTAATAATTTCCTTTAAACGTTTACCAAGATTAACTTCATTACCATGTTGCTTCATTGAATCGATTTTGGCTGTAAATTCAGGAATTTCTTTCTCAACAAATACCTTGAGTTTTTCCATGTACGTATTGTAATCACTTTCCAAAAATAGTTTTGAGTCAAATTTCCGTCTATGATAAATCTCTAATGATTGAATATAACTTAAAAAGCTAGAATTTATATACATAGGTTTATAAAATTCGTCCGAGTATAGTTCTAATACTATCTTATAGTCATTATGAAATTTAAACCAATTATTTAAAACAGAATTAATATTCCCTTCAATATCAGCAAATTTCAGTGCGTTTGCAGAGTTTGAAAGATCCATGATTATCGAAAGAACGCAAGAAGGGATTAAAGACGCTAAAGAAAAAGGGGTAAAGTTCGGTCGTAAAACTAAAACATATAAAATTGAAGGTGCATTATTACATGCTATCGAAATGGTGGAACGTGGAGAAATGTCGCAGCCAGAAGCCGCGGAATATGCTAAATGTAGTATCGCCACTTTTAAACGCCGTATAAAGGAATACAGACAACAAAAAGAGGAGGCATAATCCCCCCTCTTTTATTGTGCAAAAAAATATTAAAAACCTTTCCTTTATAGTAAGTATAAGCGTTTGTATGACTTTTTAAATATATGTTTGCACAAATATGCATAACAAAACAATTATTCTATCAACATATAACTTAACTAATCCCAGTTCATCAAGACCTTTAATATTCGTATAAATCGATTTTCTTGATTGATTGAATTTTTAGAGTTGTCATCAGCATCTAATTCTTTATCAGTAATCTTTGATATTATTTCCTCAAGATCACCTTTTAATTTCTCTCTTTGCTTTTCTCTCTCTACTAAATCTAATAAATAAGGAATATCTCTGAATTCAATTATCTTTGGATCGATCTTCTCTAATTTGTTTACATAGTCTATATTATGTTTTTCTTCTAAGATAAAATAGAAACTTTTAATTAAGAACTTTGTTTTTTCTCTACTGTTTTCCATTGCAATAAGAATTCCTAAAAATCCAATAATACCCAAACCTACTCCTAATAACCCTAGTCCATCTCCCATTTCTTCTTTTGTTAGCAGGTCAATACCATAAACTATTGATATAACTAAAAAAATACCAACTCCTGTACCCAAAACAATTACATATGCATTTATAGTACGTATATTTCTAAGATAAACTTTTTGTTTAAAAGGTTCTGTGTCTTTATATCTTTCATCCACATAACTATTATTCAATTTGTGTTTTATATGATAATCGATATGACTTAACATACTCTTTTCGATAAGTAGATTAGAGATTAAAATATAACAAAAGAAAATAACTATATACGCTAAAAAATTTGTTTTATGTGTAATGACAAAATATATCACCCCTGCTATAGCACCCAATAAGAATATCCAATTAAATGTTAAATTTATTTTCCTATAATATATCTTGGCTTTTAACCCTATATTTAAAAAAATAGATAATACTACAGATCCCATTAAAGAGATTTCCCAGTCATATTCAAAAAACAATAATAACGATAATATAAGTATAGGAATAAAGAAACTGAACCTTAACAACTTCAAATTTTTAGCAATCATACATATAACCCTCCAATTCAATTCCATATATTATAACAGAATGATATTTATGGGTAAAATTCCCCATGAAGCCAGAATTGAGGACAACGGCTTGGTGCTAATAATGAATGCCTACATTTTAGAAACTAACTTAATAGAATCTAAAACATAGACAGTCATTTGCTTATGTATGTACATGAATCCGTCATTTGAGGTATCCGTATATGTATGCCCTTGTTAAATGTGTCCTTTCGAACAATTCACCTACTATCTACTTCTGCCCCCGATAGTGCTTATAATCCGTTATACGTGCCTTACACGTAGCGTAAATGCTTATCCTATAGTTATATGAGGAACTCGGCAACAATTACATTCAACGGTGAATACTGCTTAGCCTTAACTAATCAGATCTTCCACTCCTAGCCTTTATGGTAGCTAACACCATTCAGACACTAGCACTAACAAGGAAGTGCGTTATTGTATCCTAGACTTAGTTAATGCGTCGGCTAAGTCATAACCTTTCCAGTTTTGTTTTGATTCGAGTTAGTGGGCAACCTCGAAAGAGTTTTTCCTAAAAAAGACAATAAGAAAGTAGACCTTTGCACTTTAGCTTTTTTTGAAGTAAAATGAAGGCAATGTAATTTTATGGGTTAGCACTACTATGTCGCCAAACATATAGTGCATTTCTGTTAAGAGGGTGTTTCCAGCACTCTCTTTTTTATTTGTCTATAAATAATCCTTTAAGCTACGTGCCACTTCCTCCACATTGAGGTCTAAATATTACGTTGTTACTGCTAAATCAGAATGACCTAATGCCTTACTGATTAAAGGCACACTAGCCCCTTTATTCAATAGATTTTTCGCATATCCCCTTCTAATCGCATGTGGGTTAATATTTTCTAAACCGAAACGCTTTGAATACTTATTAAGCTATTTAGAAATCACACAGTTCGATGATTTAGATGTACTCATTGATAAACCATTCTGCGTGATGAATACGCTTTGATTGTTTATCTTGTAATGCTGACGTATCTTTTTATTTTGCTTTATTAGCAGTTGCAACATTTCTGTTAGTTCATCATCTAATGGTAGCTTTAAAAGCTTGTGATTTTTTAATGTTGAACCATCTAAATTTAGACACTGGTGTTCAAAGTCAATATGCCGTTCTTTTAATTCACAAAGTGTGTGAATACGTATCCCAGAACGATACATTAGCAAAATAGCGGTAACATCTCTATATCCGATAAATGTCGATTTATCTATGAAGTGAACCAGTTTGAGAATATCGCCTTCTTTAGCTGCTTCTTTCACTTCTGTATCAACCTTAATTTGAATCTTTAGCCAAAACTTATCTTTCATCCAATCATTGAAATAAAACTTCCCTAAAATTGCTTTAATGGTCTTTAAACGTATTTTCTTTGTTTGCTGTGAAACATCTAGACCTTCTAAGTAACTATAAATTGTATCAAGCGTAATTTCCTCTACATAATGAATTTTATTTACTTCACAAAATCCCCTAAAAATATAGTCATAGCTATCAATGGTACGTGGTCTATTGCCAGCAATATTCATTTGCTTAAATACAAGTTCTAATGCGTAATCAATCGGTATCCAATGGTTATTACTATCTTTAGGATTAACATGACGTGCATTTTCCATCGAAAACACACCATGCTTTCTGCTTTTATCCAAACAAAAAACCCCCTATTCATCGTGTGAATTAGAAGGTTTATAAACGTAAGTATTCAATTAAATGTACCCTTAAAAACGAAAAAAGTTAGGGAGTCTTTTTGAAAGTTTAACACCTTCATCAAGTTACCCTAACTCTTATAAACGTTGATTTAACAGCATTTCTACTGCTAAATACTATGTATGGAGACGGCGGGAGTCGAACCCGCGTCCAGAAACTCCAATACTTCAGCTTCTACGCGTGTAGTTTGCCTATTTACGATTCACGTAACATTATGCCGACAAACAGGCGTCCTGTACGCTAACCTGGAAATCTCTTGTCGGTGACTCAGGTGGCACCATCGACCGTATCCCACTAAAGTTGGGCCCCACGTTCTCTACATGGGCGATAGAGAGGCAGAGCGCTTACGAGCTTACGCTGCGAAAGCTAAGTTTTGTTGTTTGCCAGTTATTATATAACTTCCGTTGATGACGGAGCCGAGACCTCCGACGCGCGACTAAAGCTTGAACCATCCCTGTCGAATCCGTAACGTCCCCTTGAATATGAATCGAAGCACTTAAGCTTCGTTCAAGCAAAGGAGCTAGAATTTCTTCTAGTACGGTGGGAGCTAAAAGTACGCTTCCATGTAATCTGGCATTCAGTAATACTTATTATAAAGCAAATCTATCTATAGTTCAAGTGTCCCGCATAGTAGAAAAAATTGGCTAGCTCACAATGATTTTCTTATTTTATCATCTGCGGTAAGTTCCTTATAAAGTCACAGTCCTTTAGAACTCGCCCTTAGCATCCTATCCATCCAAATATAAAAAAGCTCACCATCTAAATATAGTGAGCTTTCTAACAATCTATGACTATTGATTTTTAGATTTGAAGGCGCGTTCCATATCGCGTTTCGCTTCTTTTTTACGCATGTCGTTACGTTTGTCGTAATCTTTTTTACCTTTGCCGACGCCTATTAATAGTTTGGCATAGCCATCTTTAATGTACATTTTTAACGGAACAATTGTGTAGCCGTCACGTTTTACGGCACCTACTAGCTCGCCGATTTGCTTTTTATGAAGCAGTAATTTGCGGGCGCGCAGTGGGTCATGGTTAAAACGGTTGCCTTGTTCGAATGAGCTGACATGCATATTGTTGATCCAAGCTTCACCGCTGCGGATTTGTACATAAGATTCTTTTAGTTGAACCCTTCCTGCACGGATGGATTTAATTTCTGTGCCTGTAAGCACCATGCCCGCTTCAATTGTCTCTTCAATGAAGTAGTCGTGCCCGGCTTTTTTGTTTTGTGCTAATACTTTCCCAGTACCTTTTGCCATATTATTCACCTCTACTTAAAGGTAGAGCAGGGTTAACCGCTCTTATTGATAAAGTGAAAGCACCCCGCTTCAAATTGCTTTAAAGCGCTAATTGGTGCCTTCACCTATACTTTTACTTTATTTACGTTTTGATTTTTTCTTTTTGTTTTTCTTGGCTACGCCCTCGTAAAACTTTTGCTTTTGCTTCACGCCTTTTTTAGGGCCTGGGCTTGAGTTTGAGCCTTCTTTGCGGCGTCCTCGTGGATCACGGTCGTTTTCACGTCGTTCTCCTTGTCCGCCACGTCCTTCTTCATTGCGACCACTGCGATTGCCACTTCGGCCTCTTTCTTCTTCGTTGCGACCACTGCGGCTGCCACTTCGGCCTCTTTCTTCTTCGTTGCGACCACTACGGCTACCACGTCCGCCTCTTTCTTCTTCGCGACCACCTTTGCGGCCATTACGACCACCTTTGTTGTCGCTATAATTTTTACGTGCGTGAATGACAGTAGGTGCTGCTTTTCGTGTTCGTCCATAAGACGTTACCATTCCGACGATTTCAAAGTCAACGGATGACTCCTCAATAATAACATTTGCTACACGGACTGTAACTTCATCACCAATACGGAATTGACGATTTGTACGCTCACCGATCATAATCATTTGACGGTCGTCAAAACGATAGTAGTCATCTGTCATATTGCTAATATGGACAAGTCCTTCAATGGTGTTCGGAAGCTCTATGAAAATCCCGAAGTTTGTAATCGACGAAACGATTCCTTCAAACTCTTCACCAATTTTATCGGACATATATTGTGCTTTTTTCAGTGCGTCTGTATCACGTTCCGCATCAACTGCACGGCGTTCGCGTTCTGACGTATGATCCGCAATTTCATCCATCGCCATACTCCACTGTGCAACTGTTTCTCTTGATGTATCTTTATTAATTAAATACGTTCGAATTAAACGATGGACGATTAAGTCCGGATAACGTCGAATTGGTGACGTAAAGTGTGTATAGAAATCAGTTGATAAACCAAAGTGGCCTAAGCTTTCAGGATAATATTTTGCCTGTTGCATTGAGCGTAAAAGCATCGTTGAAATAACGGGCTCCTCTGGCATGCCTTCGATGGCTTTTAATACATCTTGTAAAGCTTTCGGATGTACTGTGTTTCCTGTACCTTTGATTAAAATACCGAAGTTCGTGACAAATTCAAAGAAGCGTTGCAGCTTTTCTGGCTTTGGATCCTCGTGAATACGGTAAAGGAACGGTACATTCATCCAATGGAAATGCTCTGCTACTGTTTCATTGGCCGCTAGCATGAAATCTTCAATTAATTTCTCAGCTACTGTACGTTCACGTAATTCGATATCTACTGGCCAGCCATCTTCGTCCACGATCACTTTAGATTCTTTAAAGTCAAAGTCAATGGCACCACGCATTTGACGTTTATTACGTAAAATGTTAGAAAGCTCAGCCATATGTTTAAACATTGGCACTAGTGGCTCGTAGCGGGCAATTAGCGTTTCGTCTTGCTCCTCTAAAATTTTGTAAACGTCCTTATAGGTCATACGCTCAGTTGTTTTAATGACACTTTGGAATATTTCATGTGAAACCACATTACCATTTGCATCAATAATCATTTCACAGGATAGTACTAGACGGTCAACCTGTGGATTTAACGAACAGATCCCATTCGATAATCGGTGCGGAATCATCGGGATAACGCGGTCTGTTAAATATACACTTGTCGCACGATCATAAGCTTCAATATCTATTACAGAGCCTTGTGTTACATAATAACTAACGTCTGCAATATGTACGCCAAGTTTATAAGTACCGTCTACATTTTTCGTTACGGTTACAGCATCATCCAAATCCTTCGCATCAGCTCCATCGATTGTCACAATCGTTTCGTGGCGTAAATCACGGCGACCTTCTAAATCTGCCTCAGTAATTTCATCTGGCACGCGTTGCGCAGCAGCAACCACTTCTTCTGGGAATTCAGGTGGAATGTCGTGCTTATATAAAATAGATAGAATATCCACACCTGGATCATTTTTGTGCCCTAAAATTTTCGTAATATAGCCTGTTGCTGATTTTAAATCCTCTGGCCAAGTAGCTATCTCCACGACAACCTTATGTCCGTCGACAGCTCCTAACGTATCTCCTTTAGCAATGAAAATGTCCATTGGTAGTTTTTTATCATCTAACACAACAAAGCCGAAGCCTCGATTTGCTTGGAACGTCCCAACAAAACTTGTTTGCCCACGTTCCACTACCTTTGTTATAGTTCCTTCACGGCGATCACCGAATGATTCCTTTAACACACGGATTAACACCGTATCGCCATTAATCGCACCATTTACTTCATGTGGTGGAATGAAAACATCGTCCATTCCCTCAACATCAGGTGCCACAAAGCCAAAGCCTTTCGCATGTCCGATAAATTTACCTCGAAGTAAATTCATACGCTCTGGCAGGCCATAACGATTGGAGCGAGAACGTACAACTAAGCCTTGCCCCTCCATACGTACTAACGTTTTTACTAATTCTTTAAATTCGTCAGCATCCTCAAAGCCAAATAAATCCTCGATTTCGCCAACTGTTAATGGTTTATACTCTTCTCCACCGAAAAAATCGAGTAAACGACTTTGTAGTGTATCTTTCTGGTCTTTCATAATTTCCCTCCTTCATGAGAAAATCCTTATATGTTTTATTGTGCCCAATTTAGGCTTTCTAAAAAGCAATAAATATCTTCATGTAACTGATCTTTTTCTTGATCTAACGTAATAACATGTTTTGAGTTTTCATACCACTTGATCTGTTTTTCAAGTGACTCAGTTTGATTATATATAATGTTGGCAGATTCTGTCTCAATTACCTCATCATTTGTCGCTTGCACGACAAAAATTGGTGCATAAATCATGTCAATTTCCTGACGTGTCCGAGCAATAAACTCTCGCAACTCTTGTAGAGATGGCATGCCCTTTTCAGCAATTAACGCAACCTCAGCATCGATTTGTGCCTCATCTTTACCTTGGAACTTTTTGTAGTCCCTCGCATATTTCAGTACACCTTCAAACATAATATCCGTTGTTCGCATCGTCATCGGGGCACACATTGTCACTAACCCTTTCACTGGGTTATTCAGCGCAACGTTTAGAGCCATGACACCACCCAATGACAAGCCAGCAACCGCAATTTCCTGATAGCCCGCATCCTGTAACTGTTTGTACGCGGCTATGACATCCTGCCACCAATCAGCAGGACCTGTTGTAATGAGTTCCTCAGGTTCCACACCGTGACCTTTATAATGAGGTGCTAATGTAGTATACCCTTTTTTCTCTAAAAATCTACCAAGCATGCGCACATCCGCCGAGCTTCCCGTAAACCCATGCAATAATAAAACTGCTCGAGGTCCTGCTTGAAAGAAAAAAGGCTGTGATAACGATTTTTTCATTGCGAGCTCTCCTTCATCCAAATACATACTATACCTATTATAGCCATACCGAAGCTTCCTCAAAAGCTTTGGGGTCGGTTTCTTCTGTTGCTATAGGAGAATCCTCTGAAAACGCGTGGAGGATTTGATGATTCGCGGGGATTTGCTTAGCTTTCGCGTGTATTTACCCTGCTTCCGCGGGTATTCGCCCTGCTTCCGCGGGTATTGCTTTGCTTCGCGGGTATTTCCTCTGCTTTTGCGGGTATTCACCTTGCTTCCGCGGGTATTCGCCCTGCTTTCGCGGGTATTCACCACACTTCCGCGGATATTTCCCTACTCTGCTCAAGTATTCACTTTACTGAACTAACTATGTATTGGCGTCCAAATAATTAGTACTATAAAAGAAAACGCCCAACCAGTAAGGTTAGGCGATATATCTTCAACTATTAGATTTTTGTAATAGCAAGTGCTAAAACAAAGAATAATATTGCTAACACTATTGTTGTACGGTGAAGGATTAGATCCATACCGCGTGCTTTTTGCTTTCCGAATAGTTGTTCAGCTCCACCCGAGATGGCACCTGACAAGCCTGCACTTTTACTAGATTGAAGTAATACTGCAACGATCAACGCTATTGAAACGATAACTAATGAAACTAATACTACTGTATGCATTCACTGCACCTCCCGAACTTCGAACATCACAACATATCATATTATAACAAAAAAAGGTTCTCTTGACAAACTGAGATTAATAAATGCCCTTATTCGCCCTATATCGGTCAGTTTTCCCAAAATATAGCACACCACACTCCTACCATATTACCCTATAATAGTTAAAAGCGAGTCCTTCACTAAAAAATAGGAACATATCCATTTTTATAAAGTCAGAACGGAAATCAACCCACGTTTTAGTGATGATCAAAAAATATAAAAATAATGGGAGGAATTATGAAAAAGAGTATATTGCTGATTTTTTTACTTATTATTTTAAGCATGCTTAGCGCTTGCTCAGCTGCTATGAAGGGCGTCGAAGTACTATTACAAGACGAACTTGAATCAGAAGAAGAGGTCTCTATGGACCCTAAGGAGCTTGCTAGTAAAGCCCCATCAGCTGAGTTTTCTGCGGAAGACCTTTTTTCAACGACATTATTCAAGGAAGATCCTGCAATGCTGCAGTTTTCAAAAAAAGTTGAAAAACATATTTCAACTTTTGATCCAAACTTTACAGTCATGTATAGAGGAAAATTAGATTGGGATACATTTGAAGAACAAGTAAATGATCTTTATAACATACTTAATTTTGTTAATCCATATACAACAGGCTATATTCAAGAATACAACTGGGAAGCATGGGAAGTAGATAATGGGTACGAAGTAGAGTTTGACTTTACATATATTACAGATGCGAAGAAGGAAAAGAAAATTGACGCTTATGTTCAGGAATTTGCTAAGAAGTTTATTACAGATGACATGGATGATTTTCATCGTGCTAAAACCGTTAATGACTTTGTCGTACAACTAGCCACTTATACTGATAAAGGTGATTCACAAGGGCAATCGGTTTATGAATTAATTAGTAATGAAACTGGTGTTTGTCAAGCTTATGCACTATTAGCCTATCGTTTATTTTTAGCGGCTGGTCTTGATGCTAAATATGTATATGGTTATAGCGATAATCAGCTTCATGCATGGAACTTAGTAAGTGTTAATGGTGATTGGTATCATATTGATACGACTTGGAATGATATCACTCCTATTGAACCTTATGCTATTTCCTATGCATATTTTTTAGTGAATGACGAGAAACTAAGTGAAGACCATATATGGGCAAATGAAAACTATTTTGCTGCTACAAACAATGCGTACGATTTCATGCATGATATGTGGTACGCAGATACCGTTGGAAATGTTATTTATTATAATGACATGAACGATAATATGGTATACGCCTATGACTTAGCAGCAAAACAAAATAGGCAAGTTACAGAAACAGCCTGCTACTACTTGGCGGCTTTTGAAGATGCTATTTATTGCAGTGATTATGATAATGCCGGCTTTTTAACGAAAATATTTATAAACGATGGTTCAGAAGAAGTGTTATTAGAGGAAGAGGTTTTAAACTTGTTCGTTGATGACAAAGGGGTTTTATTTTACGAAACCATTGACGGTGAAAAACATTCACAAACTTTATAGCGAATTCTAGAATCTGCAAGCTTCCATCAATGGATAGTAAGCAGATTCTATTTTCCCCTTTTGTCGCTCATCACCAAAATGTGGGAGTGATTTCCGTTCTGACTTGGCGCTTTCCTGGGAGCAACCGATGAGCCGCTTTGCTTCGCTCCAGTGTATCCTCTGTGACTGATCCCCAAGGAGTCGCCCTGTCTCCACTCCAATCACCTAACTTTTAATATTAATCCTATAGTTAACAATCCCCCCACAATTCATAACAATTAATTCATCCTAGCTTAACAACCTTCCTTTACACTTACTTGTGAATTAACCCAGAGGAGGAAAGTCATGAAATACTCAAAAAAATGGAGTTCATTGTTATTCGCAAGTGCTATTGCTTTATCGTCGATTAGTATCGCTCAGCCGCAAGTACAAGCAGCCCAAGTGAAGAAGCCAACAAATGTAATTATGCTCGTGATGGATGGTAGTAGTAATAATGCTGTTAC
Organism: Lysinibacillus sp. NPDC097214; assembly: GCF_050277945.1. Classification (NCBI taxonomy): domain Bacteria; kingdom Bacillati; phylum Bacillota; class Bacilli; order Caryophanales; family Bacillaceae; genus Lysinibacillus; species Lysinibacillus sp. NPDC097214. The sequence continues at coordinate 17,076 of NZ_JBNNSS010000010.1, read as the reverse complement.
ACTTTCTCGCTGGTACAAAGGGGAAAGCTTGGCTATGGATGAAATTTTATCAGGGGCAGTGCGTACATACTCTGCAGATTCAGCCATTACAGACTCAGCCCCTGCTGCTACCGCGTTAGCAACTGGTCATAAATCGAATGATAAATTTGTGGGTGTGCTACCAGCCGTTATTAATTCACCAGGGCTAGAGCCAATTGCCAAAGAAGATGCTTATAGACCTGTAGCTAATGTGTTAGAAGGGGCTAAGCAACAGGGTAAAGCAACTGGATTGATTTCTACTTCGGAAATTCAGCATGCCACACCAGCTGGCTTTTCTGCACATGTGAAAAATAGAAGCCAATACGATGACATCGCTGAGCAGCAAGTTTATCAAAACATAGATGTCGTGTTAGGCGGTGGCTTAGAATCTCTGGCACCGGGTACTACTAAAACTGCTCGTAAAGATGGCGAGCAGTTATTGGATGTCCTAAAAGAAAAGAATTATGACATTGTTAAGACCCGTGATGAGCTCTTCAATAGTAAGTCGTCAAAAATTTGGGGAAGCTTTGCTCCAAGTGATCTCGCCTACGATTTAGATCGTGCTACAACAAGAGCATCCGAGCCTACACTCGCTGAGATGACAAGTAAAGCGATAAATACGCTTAAAAAGGATGAAGATGGCTTCTTCCTTTTTGTAGAAGGCAGTAAGGTGGACTGGGCGGCTCACGCAAATGACACGATCGGCATAATTAGCGATATTTTATCGTTTGATGCTGCAGTCAAAGAAGCCGTAGATTTTGCAAAAAAAGACGGTAATACAATGGTCATTGCTGTTACAGACCACGGTAATAGTGGGATTACAATGGGTAATGTTAACACGACAAGTACTTATTCCTACACACCTGTATCTGCCTATATTGATCCTCTGAAGAAAGCTAAAATGACTATTGAAGGTGCGTTAAGCCAATTAAAAGAAGACAAATCAAATATTGTAGAAGTCGCTGCACTTTATGGATTAAATGATCTATCTGAGAAAGAGCTTGCCACATTAAAATCGACTAATGATCTGGGCAAAGAAATGGTAAAAATGCTTGCAACTCGCGCCAATATTGGTTATACAACTGGTGGGCACACAGGTGAGGATGTATTCTTATATTCATTCGGACCATCTAAAATTACAGGCCTTGTCGAAAATACGGATTTAGCACATGCGATGGCAAAGTTTATGGGCTTCGATTTAAATAAGCTTACAGAGGATTTATATATACCAGCAACAAAGGCTTTCACAGAAAAAGGCTACACTTCTAAAATTGACTTAAGCGATCAAGAAAACCCTAAATTTATTGCACAAAAGAAGGATGTAACCATTACAATCCCAGTTAATAAGAACATAGTAGTATACGAACAAGACAAGACAACCGCTAAAACGCATACGTTAGACACAATCAATGTCTACAACGGCACTGATTTTTACGTTTCCAAAAAAGTTTTAAAGCTTCTCAAATAAAGTGAAACTTAATCAGTGGGGATTCTCTTCTTCCCCGCTGCTTTTCTTTTTGCTCAAATTTGTCTTTGCAACAGTCCTCGAAAGATTTCCGATTTCATTATCTGCTTCATATGTTTGCGGCTTCCTTTTTCGTTACCCCTTTGCATCTCAACTTATTTTATACCGATATTTTTCATCAAATTTACTTTTATTTTACTTTCATTGATTATGCTTAGTGTAACGAGGTAAAAATGGGTAGCAGGATTAAATGAAACATTATTCAGTGGGTTTTCTTTCTTCATCCCCCACTGATTGCTCCCACTTAACTTCTTTGCTTTTGCCGAATATTGAGGTGGGCGTATTACCGCCCGTTAATGCGGGATCAATTGTCTCGAACGCCCTATACGAAATTTAAGGATTTCTTAAGTACCCATAAAGCAGAAAAACAGCGATAATAAATAAGGATTAACGTTTAGAAAAATTCAAGTTGAGGTGAAACAAAAATTATTTTCTTACCATTATAATAGTCATGTTTTTCAAAACCTTAATTCTACCTTAAATTTATCTTATGATTTCATGAATAAACGGAAATTTAGCAACGTTTTTCTCTACAATCCGTCAAAACAGTATTAAAAAATTTTTAATGTCAAAAATAATTTAGAAATAACTTGAAAAAATATCAATTTATTTAGTATATTTACAAAGTTATAATCTTTTTCATTTTTAATTGGAGGTGGACTTATGCAATCCATTAAAAATAATGAGCTTTTTCGTTTTATAGGCTTTACGTTATTTTATTTCATCATTTTAGTGCTCTTGTTTCTTATTCATGGCTTCCATGATATGAACGCAGGACCATTTATATATACGGAATTTTAAGAAAAGGAGATATAAACTATGTTAAGTATTTTAGAGGCTATTCAAAAAGTGGCACAACAGCATCCACATCGAACTGCCTATCAAACCGACAATGATTCTTTAACGTTTGGTGAGCTTTGGCATCTTTCTGATTGTGTAGCACAATATTTAATGGCTCTTGATTTAGAAAGACAACAACCTATCGTCGTCTACGGGCATATGTCACCTTTACAAATCGTTGCCTTTTTAGGTGCAGTAAAGGCAGGTCATCCATACGTACCTGTGGACTCTTCAACACCGTCTGAAAGGTTACAGATTATAATAGAAGCTTCTCAGGCTTGCTTGCTACTAAAAACTGAAACGTTAAGTTCCAACTTACATGTCCCTGTAGTAGAAGTAAGTGATTTAGTGGCTCAAACTACTAGCATTTCGACTGAGCCTTCAACATGGGTTAAGGATCAAGAAATTTATTATATTATTTACACATCTGGTTCTACTGGTAAGCCAAAAGGTGTTCAAATTACAGCTGATAATTTAGCACATTTTGTTGCTTGGATGCATGAACATTTCCCATTACAGGAATCTGGAGTGTTTCTAAATCAAGCGCCTTATTCCTTTGATTTATCTGTGATGGATTTATATCCTGCACTAGTTAGCGGGCAAACACTTTACGCGATTAAGCAAGAGCAAATTGCTAATCCAAAAGCGTTATTTGAGTCATTAGCTTCATCTAATGTTCGCGTTTGGACTTCCACACCTTCCTTCGCGAAGATGTGTTTAATGAACAAGGAGTGGGATCAGGCGTTAATGCCTTCTCTAGATACATTTTTATTCTGCGGAGAAGTTTTACCAGTATCCGTAGCTACGGAATTAATGCAACGCTTCCCTCAAGCTTCTATTTATAATTTGTACGGTCCTACAGAAACAACCGTTGCCGTCTCTTATGTGGAAGTAACAAAGGAGCTTTTAGAGCAGTTTGACCAATTACCAATCGCCCCTCTATCTGAGCCTAATCTATCCTTGTTAGAAGATAGCGAGATTATTATTTCTGGACCGACTGTAAGTGCAGGTTATCTTGGTGCACCTGATTTAACACTTAAAGCGTTTCCTACAATAGGGGATCAACGTATTTATAAAACGGGAGACGTTGGTTATGAAAAAGATGGCTATCTGTTCTTTTCTGGACGAAAAGATTTTCAGGTGAAGCTACACGGTTATCGTTTAGAGATCGAGGAAATTGAAAAACAAATGGGTAATCTTCCACCTGTATCTAGCTGTGTTATAATTCCTGTTTCAAAAAATGATGAGATTGTATCATTAAGTGCGTATATTGTTCTTCGAGAGCCATTGACGGACTCTGCCTTCAAAATGACGAAGCAGCTTAAAGCATTGTTATCGGAGTATTTACCATCTTATATGATTCCAAAAACATTCAAATACATTGACACTTTACCTTTAAATACAAACGGCAAAGTTGATCGTAAAGGATTGGCGGTTATGGAAACAGTATGACGCCTTATGGAAATATAGTTTTTTTCATCATCATTGGTATTTTGTTACTGCCAACAATTATTTTAGGACTACGAGGGAAATCAGCTAAAGGCTATAATATCGTTATTTCGATTGTCGTGTTAGCTCTTATTTTTGGTAGCTCCCTTAACGGCTCCATTTCTCTTATACTGTTTACAGTATTTCAGTTATTTTTAATTATCGTTTACCAAAAATATCGCTTACAGAAGAATAATACCTCTGTATTCGTCATTGCTGTAGTACTGTCTATTTTGCCACTTGTTCTTGTGAAGGTTCTGCCAATTCTTGGTCTTCATAATTTATTTGGATTTTTAGGGGTATCCTATATTACCTTTAAATCAGTACAGATGATTTTAGAAACACGAGATGGCTTAATTAAGGATAAAATTTCAGTAGTTGAGCTTGCCTATTTCTTACTGTTCTTCCCAACAGTATCATCGGGACCTATTGATCGTTGGAGACGCTTTTATAAAGATATGCACACAGTGCCGTCTGGGCAAGACTATCAAAAACTGCTGTTAAGCGGGATCAATTATATATTTGTAGGCTTTTTATATAAGTTTATTTTGGCTTATTTAATATATAATTACACACTTATTTATTTACCAAATCAAACGTATAACTATTTGACACCTTTTCAAGGGCAAATAGCGTATATGTATATGTATAGTTTTTATTTATTTTTCGATTTTGCGGGTTATAGTGCTTTTGCCGTTGGTGTCAGTCGCATTATGGGTGTTCAAACGCCCATTAACTTTAACCGTCCATTCTCGAGTCGTAATATTAAAGACTTTTGGAACCGTTGGCATATGAGTCTTTCTTTCTGGTTCAGGGATTATGTCTATATGCGCTTTGTGCTGTGGATGACAAAGAAAAAATGGATTAAAAACAAATATACAGTTTCTTATATCGGCTTCTTTTTACTGTTCTTCTTAATGGGTATTTGGCACGGATTGGAATTGCACTTTGTTGTCTATGGACTCTACCATGCCTTGCTAATTATCTGCTTCGATAAATTTGAACGCTGGAATAAAAAGCGCAAGATTTGGCCAAAAAATAAATGGACTCATGCAATAGGTGTATTTATCACTTTTAATGCCATTTGCTTTGGTTTCTATATTTTTTCAGGAACATTATTTTAATAAACGGCTCTGTTCATGCTTTTATGAATAACACAGCCTAAACAATAAAGGAGATTTATAATATGGATAAACAACAGGTTTTAGAAATGCTAGTAGAGTTATGCGAGGACGATATCATTTTAGAAAATCAAGATATCGATTTATTTGAAGAAGGACTTCTTGATTCATTCGGTACAATTAATTTATTAGTGGAAATTGAAAACCGCTTTAATATCTCAGTACCAATTACTGATTTTAACCGTGAGGAATGGAACACGCCAAATCGTATTGTAGCGGAATTAGCTGAAAGACAATGATTAAGAAAGGCTTTCTATCATTATTAGTTGCTTTTATACTTTTTGCTGCTGTTGTATTCTTCCCAAATTCATGGATTAAAGCTTGGATTTCAGATGAAGAAGTAGAACAGGCAAAGACTAGTATGTCTCCGTTAGTGTTCCAAGGGATGTATTTCCAGGAACGTATGTTGCAGGAGCCTAATACGATGCCTTTATATGGCTCCTCAGAATTAAACCGTTTTGATCCTTTCCACCCTTATAATTATGCTCGAGCTACAAATGCTCCGTATACGACATTTATGGTCGGGCGTGGTGGAATGCAGTCTATTACACACTTTTTAAACTTTGCTGCACAGGAACAGAATTTAAAGGATAAGAAAATTGTCTTCATTATTTCTCCTCAATGGTTTACGAAAAAGGGAATGAATGAATTACATTTTTCTCCTAACTATTCGATGTTGCATGCTTATGATTTAGCATACAATAAGGACATTGACGAAGACCTTCGAAATCGAGGAATGAAACGCCTTCTTGAATTCGATACTGTCAATCGCGATGAACTACTAAGAACAATTTATGAATATAAATTATCTGGTGGTAAGGAAAAACCAGTTATAGGACGACTTGCAATGATGGCAGGCCATGTCCAAAAGGCTCTTTTAGAGAAAAAAGATTTATATTACTCGCTCTTCCCTCGAGAAGGCAGTAAATTAAAAAACAATGACAAACTAGTTGTCGACCAAACATTTGAGCAACAATTGCAAAATGCCGAGAAATATGGCGAGAAACGTGTATCCAATGACTTAATGATTGAAAACAAGTTTTATAAACGCCTTAAAAACGCTAATATTAACAAGTTTAAAGGCATGCGAAAAAACGAAGATTATACAACTTCACCTGAATATGAGGATTTACAGCTAGTCATTGATGTTTTAAAGGATGCTGGTGCAAAGCCACTATTTGTTTCTATTCCAGTAAATGGTCATTGGTATGACTACACGGAATACCCTGAGGAACGTCGAGAAAAATATTACGAAAAAATGGGGCAGATCTTGACTGATAATGGTGTTCCATATGTTGATTTCTCAGGCCATGACTATGATCCTTATTTCATTATGGATACGATTCATATCGCATGGAAGGGTTGGGTATATCTAGATCAAGAGCTAGACAAATACTGGGCGGAGCAATAAATCGTTTAACGAACATAGAGACAGACTAAAGTGTTAATCACTTTAGTCTGTCTCTCTTTTTTTTATGTGATTATCTTTGAAGGCAAATGTAATGTATAAAGCTCATTTTCGAAAAACGAAATAAAGGTGTCATATATTAATTATAGTATGTCTCTTCGGCAAAACGAGGGGTTGATTTCCGTTCCGGCTGGGCGCTTTCCTGGGGGCGTCCAGCCTCCACTCCAATCAACCACAATCAGATGGTTTATCATTTCATGAGCATTTCATGTTCTTTCCCCTTCATTACATTGTAGACACCCATCTGATAATCCGGTCAAGTTTGTGGTGTACGCTCCAGAATTTCAATAGCTTCCTTAATATTAAAATTCATGCTCCTACTCCCTCCCATGAAAATAAATACTATCAAGGTTTAGGTTTTGATCCTCTCAACAAAATAGTACAACATAAATAAGGATACGGAGGTTGATTTGAACTAACCCCCTAATAGTGACACTTTAGAATCTATTAGGGGGTCAAGAAACTAAGTTCTTTTATTCAAATATCATAACCCAATATTTTTCCTTTTCCCCTTCTTCGTTTACCTTCTTCCAACCATTCTTCTCATAAAATTTCAACGCCATATGATTTTCGGATACACATTTTAATCTTAATGGTTTATTCATTTTTTTAATGGAGGCATTTAGTAAATGACCACCTATCCCTTTACCAAAGTAATTAGGGTTAATAAATAAATTATGAATGAAGTTATCTGGCAAGTATAATGAAGCAAATCCAAGTATATGATTATCCTCTTCCGCTACAATTATATGCTCTCCTACTGTATCTTTATCAAAATCGTCTAAGGTCATTTCCTCTAAAACCGCCCAATGGAAGTTTTTACGACGTGATTCCAGATAAATTATTCTTAATTCTGGGTAATCTAATTCATTCGCTTCTCTAATATTCACATGATCACCTTTGCTTTCATAATAATTTTAGCTTCTATCAAATGAAAAAAGTCTAAGTTCTTCAGAATCATTGGAAAGTTGAACTAATCCTTCAAACTTCAAGCCTATCTTTTCGAGTAACTTGGCTGAAGCATGATTATCTTGAGTTGTGATAGCTACAATACGATTTAGTCCTAGTGTATCTAGTCCATATGCTAATGTCGTTGATGCTGCTTCATAGGCGTATCCTTTTCCCCAATACTTAGGAAGAAAAGCGAAGCCAATATCCACATCTTCTAGCGACTCTCTTTTAACAAAACCACACATTCCTATCGGGCTTTGATCTTCTTTTCTTTCAACTAGATAAAAACAAAAGCCAGATTGCTCATACATGCGAATTGGTCCATTCACTATATATTCACGCGCATCCTCTACTGTTCTCACACCGCGATCACCAATGAACTCTAGCCATGAAGGATCATTCACTAGCTCAAGGATAAAATCTGCATCATCTGTTGTTTGTAAGCGAAGGGTAAGTCGTTCTGTTTCAATAATTTTCATCATTCCACTCTCCTCTCAGTATAGTATTCTACATTTTCTAAGCTTTTCCCCTATTTTTAATGTATGTTTTACTAATAAATTAAATATATAATAACGGACTAACTATTGCATTTCCATAGCATTCCTCTGTTCTTTCGGGGACCTGATCACTTTGTCTTCCTACCTGATCATTTCTCTCGGGGACCTGAGCACTTAACTAAAAGCTACCCCTCAATAACCCGCCCGAGCAACAAAAAAATCGCCTCAAAAGTATATAAATACCTTTGAGGCGATATTACTGAAGCTACTAAGTAATAGCTTATTTTAAGTTATAGAATGAATTTAAACCAAGATACTCAGCTGTTGAACCAAGTTGGTCCTCAATGCGAAGAAGTTGGTTGTATTTAGCTACGCGGTCTGTACGTGATGGAGCACCTGTTTTAATTTGGCCAGCGTTTGTAGCAACTGCGATATCAGCAATTGTTGCATCCTCTGATTCACCAGAACGGTGTGAGATAACTGCTGTGTAACCAGCGCGTTTTGCCATTTCGATCGCTTCAAATGTTTCTGTTAACGTACCGATTTGGTTTACTTTGATAAGGATTGCATTACCAACACCTTGCTCAATACCAGCCGCTAATTTTTTCGTATTTGTTACGAATAGATCGTCGCCTACTAATTGTACGCGAGCGCCAATGCGATCTGTTAATAATTTGTGTCCTGCCCAGTCGTTTTCGTCTAAGCCATCTTCAATTGAGATGATTGGGTATTTTGCAGTTAATTCCTCGTACCAGTCAACCATTTCTTCAGAAGTTTTGACAACACCTTCACCCTCTAAGTGATATTTGCCATCTTCTTTATTGAATAATTCAGATGAAGCAACGTCCATTGCAAGTTTCACTTCTTCACCTGGTTTATAGCCAGCTTTTTCGATTGCTTCTAAAATTACTGTAATTGCTTCTTCGTTAGAACCAAGGTTTGGTGCAAAACCACCTTCATCACCTACAGCTGTATTATAGCCTTTCGCTTTAAGTACTGCTTTTAAGTTGTGGAAAATTTCAGCACCCATACGTAATGCATGACGGAATGATTCTGCTCCTACAGGCATTACCATGAATTCTTGAATGTCTACGTTGTTATCAGCGTGAGCGCCACCATTAATGATGTTCATCATTGGTACTGGTAGTTGTTTTGCGTTAAATCCACCAAGATATTGATAAAGAGGTACATCTAAATAATCTGCCGCAGCATGTGCAACTGCCATTGATACACCTAGAATAGCGTTGGCACCTAGTTTACCTTTGTTTTCTGTGCCATCTAGCTCGATTAAAGCTTTGTCGATGACTACTTGATCAAGAACTGAGTAGTTACCTTCTAGCTCTTGAGCAATAATTGTGTTTACATTTTCAACTGCTTTTAATACACCTTTGCCTAGGTAACGAGATTTGTCACCGTCGCGTAATTCTACTGCCTCATATTCACCTGTAGATGCACCTGATGGTACGATTGAGCGTCCAAAAGCGCCTGATTCTGTAAATACTTCAACTTCTACTGTTGGGTTCCCACGTGAGTCTAAAACTTCGCGCGCATAAATTTGTGTAATAAATGGCATAATTAATTCTCCTCTTTTTCAATTAATGATTGACCTGTCATTTCAGAAGGTTGTGACACCTCTAATAATTCTAACATGGTTGGCGCCAAATCGGCTAAAATGCCACCATTTCTTAACATTAAATTTGGTTTTGTCACAATTACTGGAACAGGATTTGTTGTATGAGCTGTCATTGGATCCCCTTCTAAAGTAAGTACTTCATCAGAGTTACCATGGTCAGCTGTAATAATAGCTGCGCCACCTTTTGCAAGGAGTGCATCTACTACTTTACCAAGACATTCGTCGACTGTTTCAATGGCCTTGATTGTTGGCTCTAACATTCCGCTATGCCCAACCATATCAGGGTTAGCGAAATTAAGAATAATGCCATCAAATTTATCGGCCGCAATCTCTGCAAGCAATGCTTCTGTTACCTCATAGGCACTCATTTCAGGTTTTAAATCGTATGTTGCAACCTTTGGAGATGCAATTAAAATACGTTCTTCCCCATCAAATTTCTCCTCACGACCACCACTCATAAAGAATGTAACATGCGGATACTTTTCTGTTTCTGCAATCCGAAGCTGCGTTTTGCCATTAGAAGCTAACACTTCACCTATCGTATTTTTCAAGTTGTCATTTGCATACGCAACTTGAGCATTTACTTCATCACTGTAGTGTGTGAAGGATACAAATTTTAAATTTTTTGGCTGTTTAGCTGATAAAGCAAAGCCATCAAATTCATTATTTGTAAACACTTTAGACAGTTGAATTGCACGGTCAGGTCGGAAATTGAAGAAAATAACAGCGTCATTATCTTCAATCGTTGCCACTGCTTCTCCTTGCTCTTGAACGCTAAATGGGATAACAAACTCATCAGTTACATCACGCTCATATGATTCAGCTACACCACTTGCTGCACTATCAGCTGTTTGACCAACACCATCTACTAATGCATTGTACGTAAGGGCTACACGATCCCATCGTTTATCACGATCCATTGCATAATAGCGACCATGAATAGAAGCGAATTGACCTACGCCAATTTCCTTCATTTGTTTTTCAGTTTCTTCAATATAGTCTAAAGCAGTTTTTGGTCCAACATCACGACCATCTAAGAAACCATGTACAAAGACTTTGTCTAAGCCTTGTTGTTTGGCAAGCTTTAAGAGTGCAAACATATGCTCATAGTGACTATGTACGCCACCATCTGACAGTAAGCCCATAATATGAAGCTTAGATTGATGTGCTTTCACATGTCCCATTGCATCCAAAAATGCTTGATTCGTAAAGAAATCTCCTTCACGAATAGATTTGTTTAAGCGTGTTAAGCTTTGATAGACAATACGTCCAGCTCCGATATTCAGGTGTCCAACTTCAGAGTTCCCCATTTGACCATTGGGTAACCCCACCGCTTCACCCGCTGCCGTTAATGTTGAATGCGGGAACTCATTCCAAAAACGATCGAAATTAGGCTTGTTTGCCTGAGCTACTGCATTTCCGAACGTTTCATCACGAAATGCAAAGCCATCTAAAATAATTAATGCTACTGGCTTTTTAGGCATTTGCTGCCGCCTCCAATAATTTTAAATATGAATCTGGTTGTAAACTTGCACCGCCAACTAAAGCCCCATCGATATGCTCTTTTGATAATAATTCCTGAATGTTTTCAGGTTTTACGCTACCACCATATTGAATGCGTATAGCAGCGGCTGTTTCAGCATTATATAATTCCTTAATTACTGCACGAATTGCACCGCATACTTGGTTAGCATCTTCTGCTGTAGCTGTTTTACCTGTACCAATTGCCCAAATAGGTTCGTAAGCAATCACCATATGCTCCACTTCTTCTGCCCCAAATCCAGCAAGTGCAGCTGTAATTTGATGAGCAACCTTTTGCTCAGTAGTTCCCGCTTCACGTTCCTCAAGTGTTTCTCCACAGCAAATAATTGGTACGATATTATGTGTAAGTGCTGCAGCAACCTTTTTATTGATGGCTTCATCTGTTTCGTTATAATATTCACGTCGTTCAGAATGTCCTAAAATAACATAGTCTACTTCCACACTTGCTAACTGAGCTGGACTAATTTCTCCAGTAAATGCACCTTCGTTTTCATAGTGCATCGTTTGTGCACCAATAGCTAACTCAGATTCACTCGCAACTTGCACAAGCGTAGGTAGGTAAAGTGCTGGTGCACAAACAACAGCGTCTACTTTATCATTTGAAGGAATTTTGTCCTGTACCGCATCGACAAACTGAATAGCCTCTTCAAATGTTTTATACATTTTCCAGTTACCTGCAATAATTGGTTTACGCATTGTTTTTGCCTCCTATATTTTTTATTCCATTTTACTTATCGTTTAATGCCACAATTCCCGGAAGTTCTTTTCCTTCCATTAATTCAAGTGATGCACCGCCACCTGTAGAAATATGTTCCATTTTATCAGCAACTTCAAATTTTTCTACTGCTGCTGCAGAATCCCCGCCACCGATTACTGTATAACCAGTTGTTGTTGCCATAGCTTCAGCTACAGTTTTTGTACCATTCGCAAATTTATCCATTTCAAAAACACCCATTGGTCCATTCCAAATGATTAATTTAGAATCTTTAATAACCTCTGCATATTTAGCAGCTGTTTTCGGGCCAATATCTAAGCCCATCCAATCTGCTGGAATAGCATCTACATCGACAATTTTTGTTTCAGCATCTTTTGAAAATTCATTTGCGACAACGGCATCGATTGGCATATGTAATTGCACGCCTTTTGCCTTTGCTTTTTCAATAAAGGATTTTGCTAAATCGATTTTATCTTCTTCTAATAAAGATTTACCGATATCATAGCCTTGCGCTTTGATGAATGTGAATGATAAACCACCACCGATAATAAGGTGATCCACTTTTTCTAATAAGCTTTCAATGACACCAATTTTATCTTTTACTTTGGCGCCACCGATAATGGCTGTAAATGGATGCTCCGGCTTAGATAATGCTTTACCTAACACATCTAATTCCTTTTGCATAAGGAAACCAGATACTGCCGGTACATGCTTGGCAATTCCTTCAGTTGACGCGTGTGCTCGGTGAGCTGCGCCGAACGCATCATTCACATAAACGTCCGCTAATTTTGCAAATTGCTCTGCTAATGCAGCATCGTTTTTCTCTTCACCAGCGTGGAAGCGTACATTTTCAAGTAGCATAATGTCACCATCTTGCATGTTTGCAACAGCTTCTTCTACCTCTTGACCAATCGATTCATTTAATTTTGTCACAGGTTTACCCATTAATTCAGCTAAACGTACACCTACTGCAGTTAAGCGCATATCCTCTTTTACTTCACCCTTTGGACGTCCTAAGTGAGAGGCTAAAATAACTTTGGCACCTTGCTCCACTAAATATTCAATTGTAGGGATTGCTGCACGAATACGTGTTTCGTCAGTAATCGAGCCATCTGCCATCGGTACATTAAAATCAACACGTACAAATACGCGCTTCCCTTTTACATCAATATCTTTCATCGTCTTCTTATTTAACATGAAGAAACCCCCTTCAAAGTTTTAGTCGTGAAATTCCTGGATTCACCCATCTTGGCTCCTCACATCATTCACGATATCTGTTTTAGTTAGAACTATTTGGTCCATCAACACATAAAGTTATAACAAAGCTAGTATCATCCAAACCTTTAATGAAATACTCTTTCACCAAAAGTTAGAGATAGCATTTGTTAAAACATGTACCCCAAGGAGTCGCCCAGTCGAAATGGACATCAACCCACTTTAAGGAGATGTACCCTTTACTTGCCTTTATAGTAGCAAAAGTCACGTTCTATGTCTTGCAATTACATAACCTGCCGTCGATCTTATATTACGTATAAAAAAGGAGTAAGGGTAAATTTCCCTTACTCCATTACCCTTGTATATTATATCTGTTAGATATTATAAAGGCTATACTTTTTGTGCGCAAAAAGCAGTATTATGTCACACTTTTTACTTAAGTTATCGAATTATGACACTTATTTATTGTTTAATCCTTTTTCTGCGATATATAAAGCTAAGTCCATTAAACGAGTAGAGTAACCAATTTCGTTATCATACCACGCTAGAACCTTTACCATACTATTTTCTAATACCATTGTAGAAAGACCATCTACAGTTGAAGAGTTATGGTTACCATTGTAGTCGATTGACACTAATGGTAGTTCGTTGTATCCTAAAATACCTTTAAGCTCTTTTTCTGAAGCTTCTTTTAATGCAGCATTAATGGATTCTTTTGTTACTTCTGATTTTAGCTCCACTACTAAGTCAACACATGAAACGTTTGGTGTTGGTACACGCATAGAGAAACCATCTAATTTACCTTTTAATTGAGGTAATACTTTTGAAACTGCTACTGCTGCCCCTGTTGTTGTTGGAATCATTGACACTGCACCAGCACGTGCGCGACGTGGATCAGAGTGCGGGAAGTCAAGGATACGTTGATCATTTGTATATGAGTGAATTGTCGTCATCATACCACGTGCAATACCAAATTTTTCATCAAGTATTTTGGCAACTGGCGCTAGACAGTTCGTTGTACAAGAAGCGTTTGAAATAACATCATCTGTATCAGGGTTGTAATCTTCATGGTTAACACCCATTACAAACGTTGGCATATCGCCCTTCGCTGGAGCCGAAAGGATTGCTTTTTTAGCACCTGCTTGAACATGTTTTCCTACTTCTTCCATCGAACGGAATCTACCTGTACATTCAAGTACTACATCAACACCTAGATCACCCCAAGGTAAATTAGCAGGATCTTTTTCTGCATACACGTTAATTTTTTTCCCATTTACTACGAAAGAATCGCCTTCTGCATAAACATCAGCATCGTAGATACCGTGTACTGAATCATAAGTTAATAAGTGTGCAAGCTGACCTGCATCTGTTAGGTCATTTACTGCAACCACTTCGATTTCATCGTGCTTCATAGCTTCACGAAATACTAATCGTCCAATACGTCCAAATCCGTTAATCGCTAATTTTAATGCCATTGTCAATTCCTCCAATATTGTTTAAATAATTTATTTTTGCCTCGGACATTTATAATATCCGCAATTGGCTTTATTCTCATTCAAGGGTTTTGTAGCACCCGCTGAAATACGATTTACATAGTCATTTATAAAGAAGGTAAACCTTCCGCGATAGCTTTTGCGGCTACCTCATCCGTTATAAAAATGGTTTGCTTTGGTGCTACCTTAAAGTACGATAGCATTGCCTTCACTTTTTGTTTACCAGCAGCAACTGCAATGACTTGCTTACTTCTTTGAACTTGCTCAAACTGAATACCGATTGTTCGAATTCGATGTACAATTTCGCCTTCTGCATTGAAATAATAGCCAAATGCTTCACTAACTGCACCCTTTTCTTCGAGTATCCGTAAATCTTCAGGCGATGAATTACGACGAACAGCCATTTCCTCTGCCGAGCCAATACCATGAATGACACAATCTGCATGATCATAGTAATTCATCATTTCAGTTACCATTGGCTCTGATAACATTGCTTGATAGGCCTGCTCACTTAAATGCTCCGGTAAAAACAACGTGCGATACTGTGCATTCATCTGCATGGCAAATGTTGAGACAAGTGTATTGGCTTGCATTTGCATTTCATGTCCAATACCTCCACGAGCAGCAACAAATGTGATGTTGTGTGTATCAGCTGGATGTAAAAATTGCGTGAGTGATGCAACGGACTTTCCACCAGTAACAGCTACTATTTCACCATCAAAACTTGTTGACATAAATTTTTGTGCTGCCTCTTTTCCGAGCAATGTTAATATCGTATCGTCTTCATTGTAATCACCTGGAACAACAATTACATGCTGTAAGCCAAAATGGTTTTCCAGTAATTTAGCGAGCTGTGTAAGACCAGACCATTCATAAATTAGTGCTCGTAGCTGATCAATAACTGCTTCACCTTCGTCTGTACATACCATACCCGACTTTTGAGAATCTAATAACCCTTGCTCACGTAAAATATCTGTTTCTTTACGAATTTCTCGTTCGGTCATTTTAAGTGAATCTGCAAGTGTTCGACGCCCAATTGGCTGCATAAGCTGAACTGTTTGCAAAATACGATATCTCGATTGTAGAAGCGGATACATTTCTGGAAGTAGCCTTTGCTGTGCCTCAGGTACAGATAACATATTTATCTACTCCCTTTTTAATAGTTGCGGGTTACATTCCGTCCCACTACATAAAATTATGTCCCACTTACATTTTTATTATAATACGCTTTAAAATAAAGAGCAAGTAAATGCTATGTTTTGGCATTGAAAATTATTTAGTGGCCTCATTACGCCTGTGTTGGACTTCATTGGAATGTGGGTTTCTTACCGCACTGTTATGCGGGATAAATTTATAAAAATTCTACACTATTGCTGATTGGAGTGGAAGGCTACTCGACTCCCGTGGGAAAACGAGACAGGCGAGACCCTGAGGCCAACATGACGTTGGTCACGAAGGCATTGTCACAGGACGTGACGCATTTAGCCTTCGTTCCTTTAGCGGAGGAAGCGGCTCGACGCTCGCCCACAGGAAGCTTTGCTCTGTGCGAAAGCGAAGCGGCAGCAATTGTTTTATCTGTGCGAAAGCGTAGCGACAGCAACAACAAAGCGAGTAGCCTGGAACGGAAATCCCCCTCATTTAAAGAGCCACAACGTTTACATAGATCTCTTAACCATTTTTTTCAACATAATAAAAACCCGTAACCAAATTTGTCATGGTTACGAGTTTTTTGTTAGCTTATTTTGTGAAAGATAAAATTGCGTTTTTCTTAAATCCGCCTAAAGCTTTCGTTGCTTCATTTTTATTTGTGTATTCAAAAATACGAACGTCCTTTTTCTCAAATACTGTAATAACCCACATTGTAAAATCTCCCTTCAAATATACGTTTTTGTATTATAACAACCACTAAAAATGTGATACTTTTGATAAACTGTTTTATAACAACTTCTTACTGATTCCTATTCTACTCCTTTTTTTAAAAAAATAAAGCCTAATGTGAAGGTCTTCACAAACTGTTCAAATTCTAAACGTTTTCATTGAACAATTTGTGAATTGTGATTATTACCTCTAAAAATTTGGGTATAGTAAAAATCCCTCTACTTCTTATGTCACTACGACTCTACTTTTCATCGCCTGATACTGCGGACGATGAAAATCCTTGCCTTCGCTTGGTCACAAGAAATGTTGCGTTCTTTAATCTGCTGGTCCTGGATCTTCGTTAGTTGGCTCAATATTTTGCTCTGTCGTCGAAACGTATGCCACATTTCTTAGCTATGGCTTTTATGATCAGATTCTTCATTTCTCTTGCTTCGACTAGATAATTGGCAGGAACCATAATAGTATTGGGTGGATTAACATTTACTAAAAAATTGCAAATAAAAAAAGCCGAGGAATAAATCCTCGACTTTTTCAGGTGCCTAGCGACGTCCTACTCTCACAGGGGGAAGCCCCCAACTACCATCGGCGCTAAAGAGCTTAACTTCCGTGTTCGGTATGGGAACGGGTGTGAC